>JADGHB010000010.1 GCA_019689635.1 Nevskia sp.
TTCCTCTACCTCGAACGGCTGGTCCATCGTCCACCTCCTGGTTAGGGGGTGGGGATTTTTCAATTCCCACAAGTGGGGATTTTCGGATTCCTACTGACAAGGTCGGGTTGGCCTTGTCCACCTTGCCGCCCGCTTCCGGCGTGTGCCAGTAGTGGCTGGCCCGGTCGGTGTAAAGCGAGGCAAACAAGCCCCGGCGCTCGATCACCTCTTTCACGCCCCGAAAAGAGGAGGCCGTGCCCTCTTCCTCGACGAAGAACATCGAGTCATGTTCGTTGGTCGCATCGTCCATCGTGACGATCAGGTCCCAGAGCTGGCCCGGCACCCACGGGTGGCGGCTGCCGTCTTGATGCAGCATCATCCCCGGCCAGGCCGCCCGTTCCCGCCGCTTGCGGTGCTTGCCCCGCCCAGGGGCTTTGGCCACCACCGCGGCCTCCTGCAGGCGGTTCTTCACCCACGTGTAGCTGCGCCTGCCCCCCGCCCGCCGGTACCAGGCATGAAAGTGCTTGACGTTCCAGCCCTCGAAACGACTCCGGTAACGCTCGATGAGCGCCATGACTTCATCCACCGGCGCCCGCCGGTGCGAAAGCTGGCCCAGCCGCCGGTCGATCAGACCCTCCAGGCCCTCCTCTTCGTACCGGGCCACATACCGGCGAAACGTCCGGTCACAAACCCCCAACAACCGCGCCGCTTCCTCCTGCGTCAGCCGGCCAGACTGCCAGCCCCCATACGCTTCCTCAAATCGCATCTTCCGAATCTCCTGTAGCAACTCCGTCCGTCTCATCAGGCACCTCCTGCGTGCCTATGAAACCGGACAAACCTCGTGCTACAAGTCCGGACAGTTTATTTGCTCTCTACACCGCTGGCGGCGCACATTGACGCTGGCGACTTTTTCTACGAGCATATGCGCCACGCGGCGGCGCCGCGGTATCCTTTGGAGATTCCCATGCATCCAGCGCGATGGGGCCTGACCGCCCTCACCGCAGCGAGTCTGGCCTGCGCTGCGGCAGCACACGCCGCGGGCGACCCCGCCGCCGGCAAGCGCAAGTTCTATACCTGTGCGGGCTGCCACGGCATTCCCAACTACAACAACGTCTATCCCGAATACCGCGTGCCCAAGCTCGGCGGGCAACACCCCGAGTACATCGTCTCGGCGCTGCAGGAATACAAGAACGGCGCCCGTACGCATCCCACCATGCACGCGCAGGCTTCCACGCTGTCGGACCAGGACATGGCCGACATCGCCGCATTTCTGGCGCAGGCGCCGAAGAACGAGGAGTGAGATGAACCTGAAGACTTGTCTGTGCGCCGCTCTCGGTCTGGGTCTGGCCGGCGCCGCCGCCGCCGAAACCCTGCCGCCCAAGCCGGCGCGCGCGGTCGTGTGCGCGGCCTGCCATGGCCAGAACGGCGTCAGCACCTTGCCGATCTATCCCAATCTGGCCGGCCAGCAGGAAAGTTATATCGAGCACGCGCTGCACGCCTACAAAAACGGCGAGCGCAAGAACCCCATCATGGCGGCCCAAGCCGCCGGTTTGAGCGATCAGGACATCAAGGAACTCGCGGCGTGGTTTGCCGCGCAAAAACCAGCGGTGTACGTACCGGACGTGAACGCGCCGCTGACCGCGCAGAAATGATCCCGGTCCTGGCGAAAAGCCCCGCAACGCGGGGCTTTTCTTTGCGCCGAACTATTCTTCGAGGAAACTGCGCAGGTAGTTGGCGCGGCTGGGATGGCGCAGCTTGCGTAGCGCCTTGGCCTCGATCTGGCGGATGCGTTCGCGGGTGACGTCGAACTGCTTGCCGACTTCCTCCAGCGTGTGGTCGGTGTTCATGTCGATGCCGAAACGCATGCGCAGGACCTTGGCCTCGCGCGGCGTGAGACTGGCCAGGATTTGGTGAGTGGCCTCGGCCAGCGATTGCGCAGTGGCCGACTCCAGCGGCGACACCGCGGACACGTCCTCGATGAAATCGCCCAGATGCGAATCCTCGTCGTCGCCGATGGGCGTCTCCATGGAGATCGGCTCCTTGGCGATCTTGAGCACCTTGCGCACCTTGTCCTCGGGCATTTCCATCTTGACCGCCAGCTCTTCCGGCGTGGGCTCGCGCCCCATCTCCTGCAGCATCTGGCGGCTGATGCGGTTCAGCTTGTTGATGGTCTCGATCATGTGCACCGGGATGCGGATGGTGCGCGCCTGGTCGGCGATCGAGCGCGTGATGGCCTGGCGGATCCACCAGGTGGCATAGGTCGAGAACTTGTAGCCGCGGCGGTATTCGAACTTGTCGACCGCCTTCATCAGGCCGATGTTGCCTTCCTGGATCAGGTCCAGGAACTGCAATCCGCGGTTGGTGTACTTCTTGGCGATGGAGATCACCAGGCGCAAATTCGCCTCGACCATCTCTTTCTTGGCGCGGCGGGCCTTGGCCTCGCCCACGGTCATGCGGCGGTAGATGTCCTTGATCTCGTCGATCGACAGCAGATTGTCGGCCTCGATCTGCTTGAGCTGGGCGACCAGCGCCTTGATCTGCGGGCGCTTGTCGGCCAGCTTGGCGGAATACTTCTTCTTGGCGCGCACCGATTTGTCCAGCCAGGCGGTGCTGGTCGCCGGATGCTCGCGGAAGCGCGCGAGGAAATCCTCGCGGGGCATGCCGGCGTCTTGCACGGCCACGCGCATGATCGCGCGCTCCAAGGAGCGAATCTGCTCGATCTTGTTGCGCAGATTGACGGTGATCTCCTCCACCAGTTTCGGCGCCAGGCGGAACGTCATGATGTGATTGGCCAGCGCCTCGCGGCGTTGCTGCGTTTTCTTGCTTTCGCTGCCCAGCCGCTGCAGCGAGACCATGGCCTGGTGGTAAAGCTTCGTCAGCGTGGCGAAGTTGCGCGCCGCTTCCTCGGGATCGGGGCCGGTCTCGGTGGACTCCTCGTCTTCGGCGCCTTCCGCCTCCTCCTCGTCAGCGTCCTCTTCGTCTTCCTCCGCCGCCGGCAGCGCGTCCTGCGGGATGGGCGGTTCGGCATTGGGATCGAAGAAGCCGACCACGACCTCGGACAGGCGCTTCTTGCCTTCCTTCACCGCCTCGTAGGCTTCCAGCAGGATAGCCACGGTCTCGGGGTAGCTCGCCATCGCGTACAGGGCCTCGTTCAGCCCCTCCTCGATGCGCTTGGCGATGCGGATCTCGCCCTCGCGGTCGAGCAGCTCGACGCTGCCCATCTCGCGCATGTACATGCGTACCGGATCGGTGGTGCGACCGAACTCGGAATCGTTGGCGGCCAGTGCCGCGGCGGCTTCCTCGGCGGCCTCTTCGTCGTCCGCGGCGGCGGCGACCGTGGGCTCGGTGAAGAGCTGGGTCTCTTCGTCCGGCGCCTCGTCGTGGACCGGAATCCCCATGCCCTGGATCATGCTGATGACGTCGTCGATCTGCTCGGAATCGACGATCTCGGGCAGGTGATCCGACACTTCGGCGAAGGTCAGGTAGCCCTTCTCCTTGCCGAGGGCGATCAAGGTCTTGATCTGGGATTGCTGGTCGCTGGCGCTCATCGGGCGGATCTCTCGGGGCGCGGCCGGCACGTGGGCATCGGCTCAGAATCGGGCATTGTAGCGTAAATCTCGCTCATTAGACCAGTGGCGGTTCGGAAAGTTGACGCGTCAGCTCGCGCCATTCGGCCAACTCCTCCGCGCTCAGCTCGCGGGTCCGGGATTGGGCGGCGAACTGCGCGATGCGCCGGCGCAAACCCGAGCGGCGGAGCGTTTCTACGGTCTCCAGGAATTCCTGCTCGGCCGCCGCGGCATCGAGCTCGATGCCGGGGCCGAGAATCCGCTGCAGGGCGGCCGCCTTGGGCGTGTCGCGCCACTGTTCCATGAGCTGGTGCGCACGACACTGGGGGTGGGCGCGGAAGAATTCAAGCGCCTCGACCAGTAAATCCGCGCCCGGCACATCCGCCTGGGCGAGCGTGCGCCAGTCCTCCCGACGCTGGGCCAGCTCGGGGCGCTCCAGCAGCAGTTGCAAGGCACGCTTGACCGGCCGCACCCCCGGCGCGTCGCCACGCTCGTTCTCCAGTGCCCGTCTCCGCGACGCGCCGAGGGCAGGCCTCGGTTCGGCGCCGAAGAGCGAGTGTTCGAGATCGGCGCGCGACAGGCGCGTCAGGCGCGACAATTCATCCAGGATCAGAGCGCGCAACGGACCTTCGCGCAGGCGCTGCAGGTAGGGCCGCGCCAGCGCCGCCAGCCGCGCCCGGCCATCCAGGGTGTCCAGGCGCACCCGCTGCGCCAGCTCGCCGAGCAGGAACTCCGAGACGGTCGCCGCACGCTCGACCCGCGCCAGGAATTTCTCGCGCCCTTCCTCCTGCACCAGGGTGTCGGGATCGTGGCCCTCGGGCAGGAACATGAAGCGCGCTTCGCGCGTCTCGTACAGCTCGGGCAGCGCCTGTTCCAGCGCGCGCCAGGCCGCGGCGCGGCCGGCGCGGTCGCCGTCGAAACAGAACACGATGCGCGAGGTGGTCTTGAACAGGAGGTTGAGGTGCTCGCGCGTGGTGGCGGTGCCGAGCGTGGCCACGACATGGCGCACGCCGTACTGCGCCAGCATCACCGTGTCCATATAGCCCTCGACCACCAGCAGCTCGGGCAGTTCCGCCTTGCTCGACTGCCTGGCCTCGTACAGACCGAACAGATTCCGCCCTTTGTGAAACAGCGCCGTCTCCGGCGTGTTGAGGTACTTGGCCGGATCGTCGCCCAAGGTCCTGCCGCCGAAAGCGATCACGCGCCCGCGCGTGTCGCGGATCGGAAACATGATGCGGTTGCGGAAAACGTCGTAGAGCCGGCCGCTTTCCGCATGCTTCTTGAGCAGGCCGGCGGCCAGCGCGTGGCGGGGATCGTCCTTGAAGTGCTGCGCGAGCGCGTCCCAGCGATCCGGCGCGTAACCGATGCCGTAGAGTTTGGCGGTCTCGCCGGAGACGCCGCGGCGCTTGAGATATTCGATCGCCGGCGGATGCTCGCGCAAGCGCGCGCGGAAAAAGCGTTCCGCGGCGGCCAGCGCGTCCAGCGGCCCCTCCAGCACGAGGCGCGAGGGACCTCCGCCTTCGCGCGGCACTTCCAACCCCGCCTGCCGCGCCAGTTCCTCCACCGCCTCGACGAAACCCAGGCGGTCGTACTCCATCAGAAAGCTGATCGCGGTGCCGTTCTTGCCGGAGGAAAAGTCGAAAAACATCTGCTTGGCCGGCGAAACGAAGAACGAAGGCGTCTTCTCGTGGGTGAACGGCGACAGGCCCTTGTACTCTTTGCCGGCGCGCTTGAGCTCGATGCGCGAGCCGATCACCTCGACGATGTCGGTCCGCGCCAGCAGTTCCTGGATGAAGGAATCGGGGATTCTTCCGCCGGCCATGCGGATAGTGTCGTCCTGGCCCGCCGCGCCGTCCATGGCGCAACCGGTCGCAAAAGCGGGCGTTTCAGCCGAG
Source organism: Nevskia sp. (assembly GCA_019689635.1). Taxonomy (GTDB): domain Bacteria; phylum Pseudomonadota; class Gammaproteobacteria; order Nevskiales; family Nevskiaceae; genus Nevskia. Next base: position 5,441 of record JADGHB010000010.1, read on the forward strand.
CCTGGCCTTGACCCGCCCGGACAGCTCTCCCAGGTCGGCGCGACCGGCGACCCGGGGTTTGAGCCAGCCCATGAGCTTGCCCATGTCCTTGACGCCGGCGGCGCCGGTGGCGGCGATGCCTTCGGCGATCAGCGCTTCCAGCTCCGCCGGCGACAGGCGCTGCGGCAGATAGGCCGAAAGACAGGCGATTTCCTGCGCCTCTTTGTCCGCCAGCTCCGCACGCCCCGCGGCGCGGTACTGGGATTCCGCCTCGCGGCGCTGCTTGATCATTTTCTCGATCGCCGCGATCACCACCGCGTCGGTGAGTTCGACGGCGTCGACCACTTCCCGCTGCTTGAGTTCGGCCGAGAGCATGCGCAGCGTGGACAGCCGCGCCTTGTCGCCCGCTTTCATCGCGGCCTTGACGTCTTCGGCGATGCGGGCTTTGAGGGACATGGGTCGTGCGGTCACGCGCGTCGTGCCGACGCGCGTCGCGTAGACAAGGTCAGTACAGGCGCGTCTGGCGCAGGGTTTCGCGCGCCAGCCGCTTGGCCTGGCGCTTGATCGCGGCGGCACGCTTGCGCTTGCGTTCCTGGCTGGGCTTTTCGAAGTATTCGTGCGCGCGCAGGTCGGTCAGCACGCCGGCTTTCTCGCAGGTGCGCTTGAAGCGGCGCAGGGCCACCTCGAAAGGCTCGTTCTCACGGACGCGGACGCTCGGCATGCAGCACTCTCGCAACATTCCCCTCAAGCGGGGCGCGCATTTTAGGGAATTCGCCGCGGCAAAGCAAAACGCGGGGGATTCGCGGACAATAGCGGCCCTATGCGCAATGCCGCCGTACTCGGGGTCGAGACCTCCTGCGACGAAACCGCGGTCGCCATTTACGACGGCGCGCGCGGACTGCTGGCCCACGTGCTGCACAGCCAGGCGGCGCTGCACGCCCGCTACGGCGGGGTGGTGCCGGAGCTGGCGGCGCGCGACCACGTCGGCCGCATCTACGCCCTGGCGCAAGAAGCGCTGCGCCGCGCCGCGCTCGAGCCGCACCAGCTCGCGGGTGTGGCGTATACCGCCGGTCCCGGTCTGGCCGGCGCGCTGCTCGTGGGCGGCGCTTTCGCGGCCGGCTACGCCGCCGCCTTGGATCGGCCCCTGGTCGCGGTCCACCACATGGAAGGCCATCTGCTGGCGCCGATGCTGGAAGAGCATCGGCCGGAATTCCCTTTCGTCGCCCTGCTGGTGTCCGGCGGCCACACTTTGCTGGTGGAAGTCGCCGGGCTCGGCCATTACCGCATTCTCGGGGAAACCCTGGACGATGCCGTCGGCGAGGCTTTCGACAAGGTGGCCAAGGCGCTGGGCCTTCCTTACCCCGGCGGGCCGCACCTGGCGCGCCTGGCCGAGTCCGGACGCGTCGGTCCCTTCCGCTTCGCTCGCCCCATGACCGACCGCCCCGGTCTGGATTTCAGCTTCTCCGGACTCAAGACCGCGGTGCTCACCGCGCTGCCCAGGGTCAAGAGCGAGCAGGACCGCGCCGATCTCGCCCGCGCCTTCGAGGAAGCCGCAGTGGAAACCCTGGCGATCAAATGCGAGCGCGCGCTCGATGAGACCGGCTTGAACCGACTGGTGGTCGCCGGCGGGGTGGGCGCCAACCGACGCCTGCGCGCGGAACTGGATCGCCGGGTGCGGGCCCGCAACGGCGCGCTGTATTTCCCCAGGGCGGAGTTCTGCACCGACAACGCCGCGATGATCGCCTGCGCCGGTTGGGCGCGTCTGGCCGAAGCGCGGCCGCCGACCAGCGCCATCGAGGTGCGCGCGCGCTGGCCGCTGGATGATTTGCGTCCGCCGGCGACCTGAGCGGCTGTCAGGCCGACGTGCACCCTTCTTGTGCGAGATAGGCACGCACAAAAGCGGAAAGGTCGGGATAAACCTCGACTCCTTCCAGGGGTTGTTCTTTGATGGTGCGTTCACCCTTGCCGGTCAGCACCATGATGGTGCGCACACCCATCGCGCGTCCGGCCTCGATGTCCGACAGGCTGTCCCCTACGAAAGGAACGCCGGCGAGCTTGACCTGCAGCCGTTGGGCGAGGTCCTCGAGCATACCGGGGTGGGGTTTGCGTTTGCGGTTCGGTTCGTTCGGATGCGCCGGCGCGAAGAATATCCCGCTGATCCGTCCGCCCAGCTCCCCGACCGCGCGTTGCAAGCGATCATGGATGGCAAACAGCGCATCGTAGTCGAACAGCCCGCGTCCGATGCCGGACTGATTGCTGGCGATGTAAACCTGGTAGCCCGCCTGGCAAAGCTGCGCGATCGCTTCCAGGCTGCCTGGGATGGGCTTCCATTCGGCCACCGACTTGATATAGGCGTCGGAATCCTCGTTGATCACTCCGTCGCGGTCGAGGATCACGAGCCTGGCGGGTTTGCGCTCCATGGGTTCAACCGGGCAGGCAAGACAGATCGGCCACTTCGCGGCACAGCGCGTCCAGGCGCGCGAGCAACGCTAGGCGATTGGCACGGACCGCGGGATCTTCGGCCATCACCATCACGGCCGCGAAGAAATCGTCCACCGGCGCCTTGAGTCCGGCGAGCCGCTTGAGCATGGCGGCGTAGTCGCCCTGCGCCCGCAAGGGCTTCAGGTCGGTCTCGATCTGGTCCAGCGCCTGTGCCAGCGCGCGCTCGGCCGGTCGCTCGAGGCGCCGCGCGTCGTAGTCGCCGTTCGCGCCGCCGGCCTGCTTGAGGATATTCCGGGCGCGCTTGTCGGCCGCCGTGAGGGCCGCCGCCTCGGGTCGCGCGAGGAAGTCTGCCAGCGCCTCGGCGCGGCGCATGAAATCCAGCGGCCGGGTCGCGCCCGTGGCGCGCACGGCCTGGACCATTTCCAGCACCGGCAAGGCTCTCAAGACAGGAGCTGGCCCGGCGAATTCGCCTTTCCTCAGGCGCTCGTTCAGCCGATCCACGAACTGCTCTTGCACCAGGCCCGCCAGCCGCTCCTCGACGAAGGTCCACAGCTCGGAGGCCACCGCCGCATCGCGCCGGCCCGCGGGCTGCATCGCCAAGGCTTGCTCCAGGCAAGCACGCAGGTCGAGCCCGAGTTGGCCCTCGATGCAGATGCGCAAGGCTCCCAGCGCCGCGCGACGCAAGGCGAAGGGGTCTTTCGTGGCCGTCGGCTTCTGGCCGATGGCGAAGATGCCGGCCAGCGTATCGAGCTTGTCGGCGAGCGCCAGCACCCGGCCTTCCAGCGTGCTCGGGATCGGCCCGCCCGACTGCGTGGGCCGGTAGTGCTCGGCGATGGCGCTGGCGACCGCCTGCGGCTCGCCGCTGGCGCGCGCGTAGTAGCCGCCCATCACGCCTTGCAGCTCCGGAAACTCGTACACCATGCGCGTGACGAGATCGGCCTTGCACAGCGCCGCCGCCCGCGCCACGGTCGCGCCATCCGCCCGCGCCGCTTCGGCGATGCGCGCCGCCAAGGCGGCCACGCGCCGCGCCTTGTCGCCGATCGAGCCCAGGTCTTTCTGGAAGGTGATGCGATCCAGCGCCGGAACGTATTCGGACAGCGGCTGGCGGCGGTCCTGCTCCCAGAAAAACAGCGCGTCGCTGAGGCGCGGTCGCACCACGCGCTCGTTGCCGGCGATCACTTCGGCCACCTCCTTCGACTCGATGTTGGCCACGGTGATGAACCGCGGCAGCAGCCGGGTCTGCTCGGCGTCGGCGAACACCGGGAAGTAGCGCTGGTTGTGCTCGATGGTGGCGATCACCACCTCCGGCGGCAGTTCGAGGAACCGCTCTTCGATACGACCGGAGATCACCACCGGCCATTCCACCAACGCGGTCACTTCCTCGAGTAGAGCGTCGGTCATGCGCGCCACGCCCCCGAGCTTTTCCGCTTCGGCCTGGACTTGTTTGCGGATTTCCTCGCGGCGACGCGAGAAGTCGACCCTGACTCTGGCGTCGCGCAGCTTGGCCTCGTATTGGTCTGGCGTCTGGAGCACGATCGCGCCGGGGGCGTGGAAACGATGGCCGTAGGTCTTGCGTCCGGCTTTCAGACCGAAGCGGGACCACGGCACCACCCGCGAGCCATACAGCGCGACGATCCAGCGCACCGGCCGCACGAAGGTGTCCTCGCCATCGCCCCAGCGCATGCGCTTGGGGACCAGTTCGTCCATGCCCTTGAGCGCTTCCTCGAAGATCTCGGGCAGCAGCGCGAGCGTGCGCTGGCCTTTCTGGAGTCTGCGAAAAACCAGGCGGCCGTTTTCGGACTTCAGCCGCGCGGGATCCACCCCGCATTTCTTGGCGAAGCCGAGCGCGGCCGGCGTGGGCTTGCCGTCGCGAAAGGCCTGTTCGAGTCTGGGACCGAGGTCGATCACCGGAAAATCGGGCTGGCGAGCGACGAGATCCTTCACGAGACAGGCGATACGCCGCGGTGTCGCAGGACACAGCGGCCGCTCCGAGCCGTGAGCGAGCTGGCGCTTGTCCAGTCCCGCCACGAGACCGGCGGCGAGCGCTTCCGCCAGCGGCCGCACATAGCGCGCCGGCAGGTCCTCGCAGCCCAGTTCGATCAGCAGATCTGCGGTGGACGGTGCGTTCATGCGGCGGCCTTTGCCGCCGCCGGCAGCATCGGGAAACCCAGGGCTTCGCGCGCCTTGAAATAGGCCTCGGCCACCGCGCGCGCCAGGGCGCGCACCCGCAGGATGTAGGCCTGGCGCTCGGTGACGGAAATCGCGCCGCGCGCGTCGAGCAGGTTGAAGGCGTGGGAAGCGTCCACCACGCGCTCGTAAGCCGGCAGCGGCAGCGGCTGCTCCAGCGCGAGCAGGCGCTGGCACTCGCGCTCGTCGACCGCGAAGCGCTCGAACAGCGCCGCCGTGTCGGCCTGCTCGAAGTTGTAGCGGCTCTGCTCGACCTCGTTCTGGCGGTAGACGTCACCGTAGGTGACGACGCGGCCGCCGGCATCGGACCAGATCAGGTCGAACACGCTTTCCTTCTTCTGGATGTACATCGCCAGGCGTTCGAGGCCGTAGGTGATCTCGCCGGCCACCGGTTTGCACTCGAGGCCGCCGACCTGCTGGAAGTAGGTGAACTGGGTGACTTCCATGCCGTTGAGCCAGACCTCCCAGCCCAGGCCCCAGGCACCCAGCGTCGGCGATTCCCAGTTGTCCTCGACGAAGCGGATGTCGTGCGTCAGCGGATCGAAGCCGAGCATGCGCAGCGAGTCGAGATACAGCTGCTGGAGGTTCGGCGGCGATGGCTTCATCAGCACCTGGAACTGGTAGTAGTGCTGCAGGCGGTTGGGGTTCTCGCCGTAGCGGCCGTCGGTGGGGCGGCGGCTGGGCTGCACGTAGGCCGCGTTCCAGGGCTCGGGGCCGATGGCGCGCAGGAAGGTGGCCCAATGGAAAGTGCCGGCGCCCATCTCCATGTCCATGGGCTGGACGATCAAGCAGCCTTGCCTGGCCCAATAGGTCTGCAGCTTGAAGATCAGATCCTGGAAAGTCATCACGGCGCGGTTCGAGATGCCGAAGACGGCGGCGCAGTATAACTGCCCTGCGTGCCCCTCCCGGCCGCGCGAGGCCCTCTGTGGCGCAGCGCTCACACGGCGCGTGCGACGCTGTGCTAGGCTGCCGCCGCCGGCGAGATCGTCGAGCCGGCAAGGAAAATCCAACGGCCGCCTGGCCGCCGACCATGGGAGAACGCCGATGAAGAAATTTTTGATCGCCGCGCTACTGACGAGCTTCGCCGCGGCACCGGGTTTCGCTGCCACCGCCACCGGCGGCAAAACGCTCACCCCGCAGCAGCAGAAGATGTCCGATTGCAGCAAGGAAGCGAAGGCCAAGGGTCTCAAGGGCGACGACCGCAAGTCGTTCATGAAATCCTGCCTGAGCAAGAACGGCGGGCCGAGCGAAAGCGCCGCGACCCCCGCGACTCCGGCAACCCCGGCCACGCCGGCCAGCGGCAAGACGGATCAGAAACAGAAGATGAAGGATTGCAGCGCGCAGGCCAAGGCCAAGGGACTCAAGGGCAAGGACCGCCAGTCGTTCATGAGCACCTGCCTCAAGGGCGAGGCCGGGGCCGCGCAATAACCAAACCGCTTGACGCCGCCGCGCCCGCAGTGAAAGCTGCGGGCGTTTTTTTGCGCCATCCCGGACCGTTCTGGCACGCTTAATGCTTCAATCCGGTGCACGCGGCTTCCCGTCTCAACCACCCCTGCAGGAGAGCACCCATGTCGGGTAAGGATGTTTTGAATCTGATCAAAGAAAAAAGCGCGAAGTTCGTCGACTTCCGCTTCTGCGACACGCGCGGCAAGGAACAGCATGTCACGGTTCCCGCGCACACGGTGGACGAAACCTTGTTCACCGAAGGCAAGATGTTCGACGGCTCTTCGATCGCCGGCTGGAAGGGGATCAACGAGTCCGACATGATCCTGATGCCCGATCCGGATTCGGCGGTCCTCGATCCGTTCTTCGAGGAGCCCACCGTGATCTTGCGCTGCGACGTCATCGAGCCGACCACCATGCAGGGGTACAGCCGCGACCCGCGCTCGCTGGCGCGCCGCGCGGAAGCCTATCTCAAATCCACCGGCATCGCCGATGCGGCCTATTTCGGCCCCGAGCTGGAGTTCTTCATCTTCGACGGCGTGCGCTGGGACTCCGGCATGTGGGGCAGCTACGTCCACATCGAATCGGAAGAGGCACCCTGGAGCACGGGCAAAAAGGAATTCGACGGCAACCCCAACCTGGGCCATCGCCCTCCGGTCAAGGGCGGTTATTTCCCGGTGCCCCCCGTGGACAGCCAGCAGGACATCCGCAACGCCATGTGCGTGACCCTCGAGCAGATGGGCGTGCCGGTCGAAGTGCATCACCATGAAGTGGCCGCGCCGGGTCAGGGCGAGATCGGCTGCAAGTTCAATACCCTGTTGCGCAAGGCCGACGAGTTGCTGATCTACAAGTACGTGCTGCAGAACGTCGCGCACCAGTACGGCAAGACCGTCACCTTCATGCCCAAACCGGTGGTCGGCGACAACGGCACGGGCATGCACTGCCATCAGTCCCTGGCCAAGGGCGGCAAGAACCTGTTCACCGGCGACGGCTACGGCGGTCTCTCCGAGCTGGCGCTGTACTACATCGGCGGCATTCTCAAGCACGCCAAGGCGATCAACGCCTTCACCAATTCCACCACCAACTCCTACAAGCGCCTGGTGCCGGGCTTCGAGGCCCCGGTGATGCTGGCGTATTCGGCACGCAACCGCTCCGCCTCGATCCGCGTGCCCTGGACCAGTCCCAAGGCGCGGCGCATCGAGGTGCGCTTCCCGGACGGCATGTCCAACCCCTACCTCGCCTTCGCCGCCATGATGATGGCCGGTCTGGACGGAATCCAGAACAAGATCCATCCCGGCGAGCCGATCGACAAAGACCTCTACCACTTGCCGCCGGAGGAGGACAAGAAGGTGCCGCGCGTGTGCCACTCGCTCGACATGGCGCTGGAGCACCTGGACAAGGACCGCGAGTTCCTCAAGAAAGGCGGCGTGTTCACCGACGATCTGATCGACGCCTACATCGAACTCAAGATGCAGGAAGTCACGCGTTTTCGCATGACCACGCATCCGGTGGAGTTCGACATGTACTATTCGCTGTGAACGCCGCTCGCGGCGCGCCACGGCCTTGCGCGCTGCCCCAAGCCCCCGCTCTGCGGGGGCTTTTTGTTGCGCGCGTGCGGCGCCGGCCGTATTTACACGCGGCGAGGCGACGCGCTATGTTCCCCTCATGCGCCCATTGGCCTGCCTGTTCCTGCTCGGACTCGGTTTCGCCGCGGCCGCCGCCGATGTTTATCGCTGGGTGGACAAGGACGGCGTGGTGCATTATTCCGACAAGCCGCCGACGCCCGACGCCCAGCCGGCACAGTTGCCTCCGTTGCAGACCTACAAGGCCGGGGCTCCACCCGAGTTCAGCGCAACTGCCGGGGCCAGCGCCCCGCCCGCGCCGGCACCGACGGTGAAGATCACCGCCCCGCCGCCGGAGGCGACCATCCGCGACGCCGAAGGCAGGCTCGATGTCGCGGTGGCCGCGCAGCTGGAAGCCGGCGAAGGAATCGTCTATTACCTCGACGGCACACCGGTCAATCCGCAGCCGACGCCCTCGACGACTTTCGTTTACACCGGCATCGAACGCGGCGAGCACCAGGTCGCCGCCGCCCTGGTCGGCGCCGACGGCCGCGTGCTGGCACGCTCGGCCCCGGTGACGATCTACATGAAGCCGCCGATGGTCCCGCGCCACCATTGAGTGGCTGACGCGCGCCGCCAATGGCGTGCATCTTGCAAGCCGCTGAGCATGAAGATCTCCGTGCGTGCACGGCCCCAACCCGCGGCGATTCTCGACAGTTTGACCACGGCGGTGATCGCGCTGGACCCTGCCTTGCGTGTGAGCTATCTCAACTCCGCTTGCGAAATCTTGCTCGGCTTAAGCCGCCACCACGCCATCGGCCTGCCGCTGACCCAAGGCGTTCCCCACCTGGCCGAGCACGAAGCCCGGCTGCGCCAGGCGGCGGACAGCGGCACCGGTTTCATCGAGCGCGAACTCAAACTGCGCCGCAACGGCGAGGAGCTGCTGACCGTGGACTGCACGGTGACGCCCTTGGGCACCCCGTCCGGCCTGCTGCTGGAAATCCTCCCGCTGGACCAGTACCTGCGCATCTCGCGCGACGAGCTGCTGGCGCGGCAACACGAAGCCAGCCGCGAGCTGATCCGCGGCCTGGCCCACGAGGTCAAGAATCCGCTGGGCGGCATCCGCGGTGCCGCGCAGCTCCTGGAACGCGAGTATCCCGATTCCGCGCATCGCGAATACACCCAGGTCATCATCCGCGAGGCCGACCGTCTGCAGAACCTGGTGGACCGCATGCTCGGCCCCAACCGCCTGCCGCAGCGGGCGCCGGTCAACGTCCACGAAGTGGTCGAGCACGTGCGCAACCTGCTGGAAGCCGAAGCCGCCGGCCGCGGCGTCGCCGTGCGCCGCGATTACGACCCCAGCATCCCGGACCTGCTTGCCGACCGCGAGCAGTTGATCCAGGCCACGCTCAACCTCGCGCGCAACGCGCTGCAGGCGCTCGCCGCCGGCAGCCACGGGGACGCCTGCATCCTGCTGCGCACGCGCATGCGCCGTCAGCTCACCCTGCGCGGCCGCCGCCACCGTCTGGCGGTGCAAATCGACGTGGAAGACAACGGCCCCGGCATTCCACCGGCCTTGATGGAGAAGATTTTCTACCCCATGGTGACCACGCGCGCCGAGGGCGGCGGCCTTGGCCTGCCGATCGCCCAGCACCTGATTCACGCCCACGGCGGCCAGATCGAGTGCAGCTCGCAACCCGGGCGCACCGTCTTTTCCGTCTTTCTGCCCCTCCATCCGCCGGAGTGAACCGCCGCCGATGACGACCAGCAAAACTGCCGAGCGCGCCATCGCGGTGTGGGTGGTGGACGATGACCAATCCATCCGCTGGGTGCTGGAGAAATCGCTCAAGCGCGAGGGCATGCGGGTGGCAAGCTTCGCCGGTGCCGCCGAGCTGCTCGACGCGCTCGAGGAAACGGCGCCCGAGGTGCTGATCTGCGACATCCGCATGCCGGGCGTCGATGGCCTGGAGCTGATGCAGCGGGTACGCGCGCGGCATCCCGAGCTGCCGGTGATCATCGTCACCGCGCATTCCGACCTCGAGGCCGCGGTCGCCGCATTCAAGGGCGGCGCCTTCGAATATCTGCCCAAACCCTTCGACGTGGACGCCGTCGCCGGCCTGGTGCGCCGTGCCGCCGCCCGTCGCGCCACCGGTGCAGAAAGCGCACCGCCGCAGTCGCGGCCCACGATCATCGGCGCGGCGCCGGCGATGCAGGAGGTCTTCCGCGTCATCGGCCGTCTGAGCCAGAGCCCGATCACGGTGCTCATCACCGGGGAGTCCGGCACCGGCAAGGAGCTGATCGCGCGCGCGCTGCACACCAACAGCCCGCGCGCGGACCGGCCCTTCATCGCCATCAACACCGCCGCGATTCCGAAGGACCTGCTGGAATCGGAATTCTTCGGCCACGAGCGCGGCGCCTTCACCGGCGCCCAGGCGCAACGTCGCGGGCGCTTCGAACAGGCCGACGGCGGCACCCTGTTCCTGGACGAGATCGGCGACATGCCGGCGGATTTGCAGACGCGGCTGCTGCGCGTGCTGCAGGACGGCCAGTTCTACCGCGTGGGCGGCGTGGCGCCGGTGAAAGTCGACGTGCGCATCATCGCCGCCACCCACCAGGACCTGGAAACGGCGGTGCGCGCGGGCCGTTTTCGCGAGGACCTGTTCCACCGCCTCAACGTCATCCGCCTGCGGGTGCCGCCGCTGCGCGAACGGCGCGAAGACATCCCGCGGCTGGCGCGCCATTTCCTCGATGCGGCGGCGGCCGAACTCAAGACCGAGCCCAAGCAGTTGCTGCCGGAGGTGATGGAACGCCTCGTCGCCTACGACTGGCCGGGCAACGTGCGTCAGCTCGAAAACGCCTGCCGCTGGCTGACGGTGATGGCGCCCGGCCGCGACATCCACCTGCCGGACCTGCCGCCCGAGTTGCGCGAGACGGGGCACGGCACCCGGGAGCGGGAAGCCCCGCTGGCGTCCACGCCGCAAACGTCCGTGGACTCCTGGGACCAGCAGTTGCGCCGCTGGGTGGACCGCGAACTCAAGGCCGGGCGCAGCGATCTGCTGGCCGAGGCGCTGCCCGCCTTCGAGCGTGCGCTGATCGAGACGGCGCTGGCCGAATGCAAGGGTCAGCGCCAGGAAGCGGCCAGGCGCCTGGGTTGGGGACGCAACACGCTGACGCGGAAGATCAAGGAACTCGGCATCAAAGGCTGATTGGCGACCGCGCAGGCCGGGAGCGAAACGCCCCGCGCGCCCGACCCGTGGCGGCGGGAAACGGTTTCATTCCTGTGCCTGGCTTCAAGCCGCGGGCAGCATGGCTGGCAGGGGATATTTCGCCCGCAGCCAGCGCCACTGAAAACTCAGCCGCGCGGCGCGGGCCAGTTCGTGCAGGTACCAGGCGTTGACCGAACCGCCGACCAGGGCGCCGACGCCGGGCAGATTCTCGCCGGCCTTGCGCCAGCCCAGCTTGCGCGCGAGCTGCGCGCCGAGGCGGGAGAGGCTCACCGCCGCCGCGTCCTTGGCCAGTTCGCGCTCCGCCACGCGCTCGATGCCGCTGCGCCAGGCGGTTTCCGACGGCGCGTCTTCCGCATCGATCGCGGCCAGCGCCGCCTGTTTTTCCTCCATCGAATTGGCCGAGGCCAGCGCGAACACCGCCACGGCCAGCCGCCGGTGATCGGGTCCGAGGTCCTCGCCGTAACACAGGCCGGTGCGCAGGATGGTCCGGAACGAAAACGCCAGCAGCGTAGGCACGTCGGCGACCAGGCCCAAGGTTCCGGCGAAACCGAACAGCGCGCCGCTGCCGGCGCACAACAGCGCGGCGCGGCGTCCCACCTGGATCGCCAGCCGGTCGCACGCCTCAAGCGGCCCGGCGCGCAGCGCGGCGAGATCGTCCACGCCGGCGCGGCGCAGGATGGAGCGTCGATCGACCAGTCGCGCGCCGGCGGCGAGCGTCGTCTCCAGCGCGAGCTCCAGAGCCGCCGCCGGGACCAGCTTCTCCACGGTCGTCACCGCGGGCTGAGCGAGTCGGCCGAAGCTGCGCGTAGCGAAGCCCGGCGGGCGTTCGCGCCAGCGGCGGATTTCCTCGAGTCGGGCGCGCTCGTAGTCTTCGAGCCGTTGTTCCATGGAGCGGGTGTTCGGACTGCTCAAGGACGCATAATAGCCGCATGTGCCTGATCGCCGTCGGCTGGAAAGCCCATCCGCAGCTCGCGCTGGCCATCGCCGCCAACCGCGACGAGTACCACGCGCGGCCAAGCGCGCCCGCAGCCCCGTGGACCGAGGCGCCGCACATCGTCGGCGGCCGCGATCTCAGGGAGGGCGGCGGCTGGCTGGCGCTCGATGCCGCGCGCGGCCGGCTCGCCGCCGTGACCAATTTCCGCACGGCGCATCCGCCGCAGGCCGCGCGCTCGCGCGGGCATCTGGTGCGCGACTTCCTGCTCGCGGATGCCGGCGCGGCGGATTACGCCGAGCGCCTGAGCGCTCAGGCGGACGCCTATCGGCCATTCAACCTGCTGCTGTGGGATGGCCGCGAGCTGGTGCGCCTCACCAACCGTCCGGTAGCCACCTGGACCCGCCTCGTGCCGGGCCTGCACGCCGTGGCCAACGGTCCTTTCGACCGCGACGAGGCCAAGTCGCGGCGCGTGACCGGCGCCTTGCGCGACTGGCTGCTGCACTACGACGCGCGACGCGAAGCGGAGATCGACCCGCTGCTGGCAGCGCTGGCCGACGAGCGCCCGGCCGCGGACGGCGAGTTGCCCGCCGACGGCATGGGCGCGGAACTGGAGCGCTTCCTGTCGCCGCCTTTCATCCGCGACGCGCGCTACGGCACGCGCGCCAGCTCCGTCGTGCTGGTCGAAACCTCCGGCCGCGCGCTGTTCTTCGAGCGCCGCTTCGGTCCCGACGGGGTGGCCGCGGGAGACACGCGCCTGATCCTGCACCTGCCGTGCGCCGCGCCGGCCGCTTCCCTTGCGCCTGGAGTTCCCGCATGAACGGCCCGCCGCCCGATCGCGATTATCTCTGCGCGCGGCTCGAACGCCTGGAAGTGGAGGTGGCGGTCGGCCTGCATCCCTGGGAGCGGCATCCGGAACGGCCGACGCGGCTGTGGGTCGATGTCGCGCTCTACGCCGACGATCCGTCGCCGGCGCAGGAACGCGAGATCATCGACTACGACCGCGTGCGCGATTACGTGCGCCGCTGGGAGAACCGCCCGCACACACCGCTGCTGGAAACGCTGGCCGAGGCGCTGGTCGCGTTCTGCTTCGAGGACGCGCGCGTGGACGCGGTGCGCGTGCGGCTCACCAAGCCCGACATCTTCAACGAGGCCGAGGGCGCCGGCATCGAGCTGTTCCGGCGCCGTCGGAGAACGGGCTAGCCCGCATCCGTCATGAGGGGATCGAGCGCTGGCCGTCTTCGAGGAGGTCGCCGGCGCCGGGCTGGAACGAAACCGATGGTGGTTCCATCGGTTGAGTGAAGCCCAAGCCGGCGGCCCCGCAGACAGGCCAGAGCCGATCAGCCCGAAAATCCGGGGAAACAGGTTGTTCCAGGGTGAACCCGCCAGGCAGTGCAGAGTTCATCAAGCTCGGCATCGGATTTTCGGGCGACCTCGTGACGGATGCGGGCTAGAGCAAGCCCTCCCCGCCGTCCACGGTCAGTACTGAGCCGGTGACGAAAGCGGCGGCGGGGCTGAGCAGATAGAGCACCGCGCCGGCCACGCTGTCCTCCCCGCCGAGCGCGCCCAGCGGCAAGCGCGACAGGGTTTGCCGCCGCTCCGCGGCGGACAGGCTGTCGTCGGACGGCCACAGGATGGCGCTCGGCGCCACCGCGTTCACGCGCACCTCCGGCGCCAGCTCCAGCGCCAGCACGCGGGTCATGGCCTCCAGCCCCGCCTTGGCGGCGCAGTAGGGGGCGCGCGCCTTGAGCGGCTTGCGCGCGTACAGATCGCTGAGGTTGACGATCGCGCCGCGCGTTTTGCGCAGCGCTTCCGCGCAGGCCTGGGCCAGGAACAGCGGCGCCTTGAGATTGGTTCCGACCAGCTCGTCGAAGGCGCTCTCGCTCAGCGTGTGCAGCGGCGTGGCGTAATAGCTCGAGGCGTTGTTGATCAGCGCGTCGAGCCGGCCCCAGCGCGCGAGCGCCTGCTCGGCCAGGCGCTGCAGCTGGTCCAGCGACAAGAGATTCGCCCGCAGCGCGCAGGCGGAATCCGCGCGCGCGCGGTTGAGTTCGGCAACCAGGGCGCGCGCGTCCGCCCCGGAGGCGCGGTAGTGCACGATCACGTTCATGCCCGCGGCATGCAGCGCGCGCGCCAGGCCCGCGCCGATGCGCCGCGCGCCGCCGGTGATCAGGGCCACGGCCGGCGGCCGTTCGCGCGTTTCCATGCGTTCTCCTTTATGCTGCGCGTCTTTGCCCTATACGGATAGCGCCGTGAACGATAGTCTGCAAGCGCTGCTTCTGGGCGTGATCGAAGGCGTCACCGAGTTCCTGCCGATCTCCTCCACCGGTCACCTGCTGATCGCCGAACACTGGCTGGGCGCGCGCTCCGATTTCTTCAACGTAGTGATCCAGTCGGCGGCTTTCCTCGCCGTGCTGTGGATCTACCGGCAACGGCTCTGGACGCTGCTGCGCGGCTGGCGCGAGCCGGACTGCTTCGACTATCTGGCCAAACTCGCCGCCGCCTTCTGCGTCACCGCCGCGGGCGGCCTGCTGGCCAAGCACCTCGGCTTCAAGCTGCCGGAACGGCTTGCGCCGGTGGCCTGGGCCCTGCTGCTGGGCGGCCTGTTCATCTTCGGCGCCGAGTGGCGCGCCGGGCACGCGCGGCAAGCGCGCAGCGAGATCTCCTGGGGCGTGGCGCTGTTCGTCGGTGCGGCGCAGATCCTCGCCGCGGTGTTTCCCGGCACCAGCCGCTCGCTGTGCACGATCTTCGCGGCCATGCTCGCCGGCGTGTCCTCGCGGCCGGCGGCGACCGAGTTCTCCTTCCTGCTCGGCATCCCCACCATGTTCGCGGCCAGCGGCCTGGAGCTGTACGAGGTGCTGCGCAGCCAGGGCACCGGCGGGGAGGACTGGAGCGCGACCGCGATCGCCTTCGCGGCCGCCGGCGTGAGCGCCTACCTCGCCGTGCGCTGGCTGCTCGGCTTCATCCGCACCCACCGCTTCATCGTGTTCGGCGCCTACCGCGTGGCGCTCGGCGCCGCGCTGCTGCTGTTCTTCTCCTGAATCACGCCGCGGCGGTGACCAGGCCGGCGGTCATCAACAGGCCGCCGGCGGCGCGCTGCAGGCCGCGCCGCCATCCCGGGCGCAGCCTGCGCGCGCCGAATCGCGCGGCGATCTCGCCGTAGACGAGCAGCGCGCCGAACTGCACCGCCAGCGTGGTGGCACAGAGCACGGCGAGCTGGGGCATCAAGGCGCGAGCCGCGTCGAGGAACCGCGGCACCAAGGCCGTGTAGAGCACGAAGGTCTTGGGATTGGCCATTTGCACGCCGATGCCGGTGACGAACCGACGCCAGGCGGTGCGCCCTGGAGCCCGGTTCGGCTCCGGGCGGCCCGGTGCGCCGCGGTAAATCGACAAGCCCAGCGCCACCAGATATGCCGCGCCGAGCAGGCGTAATAGCAACGAGGCGCCGGCCGTGGCCAGCAGCCAATGCCCAAGGCCGCCGGCGAGCAGGGCGACATAGAGCGCGTTGCCGCCGACGATGCCGAGATTGGCGGCGAACGCGGCCCCGCGGCCGTCGCGCAGCCCGGCCGCCAGGACGTAGAGCATCGCCGGCCCCGGCGCGAAGCACAGCGCGGCGTCGAACGCGAAAAACCAGCCCCAGGTTTGCGGGTGCACGGGTTTCAGCCCAGCCCGTCGTCGTACAAGCGCCGGCCGTGGTACAGCCCCGCGTCGGCGCCGAGCGCCGACAGGAGCACCGCCGCCCACCATCCGGCCAACGCGCCCAGCCGCCAACCGAGCGCGCCCAACAGTGGCGCGCCGAGTCCGCCGAAGATCGTCCTCATCGCCCGTCCGGCACCGCGCGGCTCGCCCGCCACTGCGCCAGGCGCCGTTCGCGCGCGGCGCGCAAGGCCGCGCCGAACGCCGCGCCTTGCAGGCCCGGCTTGGCCACATCGCGCGCCTGCACTTCGCGCGCCGCGGCCGCCGCCGCGCGCAGCTCGGCGACCGGCGGATAATCGCAATCCTCCAGGCCCAAGCGCCCGCGCGCGTCGCACAGGCAGGCTTCGAGCGCCTGTTCGAAAAACTCCGATGCGCGGAAGGCGCGCAAGCGTTCCAGCAGTTCCAGCAAGGTGCCGGGCCGCAGCTCGGCGGCGCGATGCACGAGGAGATGCTCGCGGGTGACGGCGACGGCCAGTTCGCGCATCGCCGTGGGCACGCGCAGGCGCTCGCAGAACGCCTCCACCCGCGGCACGCCGCGCGCGTCGTGGCCGCGGTGGCTCGGCCATTCCGCGCGCGGGGTGTCGGCCTTGCCGAGATCGTGGAGCAGCGCGGCGACGCGCACCGGCAGCGAAAAGCCCATGCGCGCCGCGGCATCCACGCTCATCAGCGTGTGGACCAGCGTATCCACCTCGGGATGATAGTCGGCGCGCTGTGGCACGCCGTCGAGCGCCGCCAGCTCCGGCATCACGCGCGCCAGGGCGCCCACTTCGTGCAGGGTGCGGAAATAGACGCTGGGACGATAGCCCGCCGGGGCGCGTTCGCCGGCGAGCGCGCGCTCGGTTTCCTTCCACACGCGCTCCGCCACCAGGTGATCCACCTCGCCGGCCTGGACCATTTGGCGCATCACGGCGAGCGTCTCCGGCGCCACGCGGAACCCGAGCGGCGCGAAGCGGGCGGCGAAGCGCGCCACGCGCAGCACGCGCAAGGGATCCTCGGCGAAGGCCGGAGAGACGTGGCGCAGCACGCGCGCCGCCAGATCGCGCTGTCCTCCGTAGGGATCGATGAGCCGGCCCGCCTCGTCGCGCGCCATGGCGTTGACGGTCAGATCGCGCCGCGCGAGATCCTGCTCCAGGCTCACGTCCGCCCCGGTGTGGAAAACGAAACCGTGATAACCGCGGCCGGACTTGCGCTCGGTGCGCGCCAGCGCGTGCTCTTCGCGCGTCTGCGGATGCAGGAACACGGGGAAGTCCTGGCCCACCGGCGTATAACCGGCGGCGATCATCTCCTCCGGCGTGGCACCGACCACCACCCAGTCGCGCTCGGTCACCGGCAGCCCCAGCAGCGCGTCGCGGACCGCGCCGCCGACCAGGTAGCGCTTCATCGGTCACCCGTCGGCGCAGCGTCGGGTGCGGCGGACGCGGGCACGGTCGGCACCTCGATCTGGGCGAGCAGGAACGCGGGCTTCTGCGGCTGGCGGCTGGCCAGCCAGGCGAAGACCGTCATGTGCCAGAGCACGCGCTGCACGTAGTCGCGCGTCTCGTTGTAAGGGATGTTCTCGATCCACACGTCGACGTCGCGCGGGACGTCCGGCAGCCAGCGTGCGGCGGGATTGGGCCCGGCGTTGTAGGCGGCGATCGCCAGGGGCAACTGGCCGCCGAACAAATCCAGCAGCTCGCGCAAGTGCGCCGCACCCAGGGCGAGGTTCACGGCGGGATCGAACAGCTCGGCGGGGCCGGGTAGCGCGCGCGCGTCGCGCCGGGCCGTGCGCCGCGCGGTCCCGGGCATGAGCTGCATCAAGCCCAAGGCGCCGGCGCGCGAGACCGCCTCGGGATCGTAAAGACTCTCCTGGCGCAGGATGGCGTAGAGCAGTTCGGCCGGCACGGCGTTTTGCTGGGCGGCGGCCGCGATCGGCGCGTCGTAGGGTCGCGGATAGAGCAGCGCGTAGTCGTCGAACACCCGTTGGCGGCTGGCGCTGGCGATGACCTGGGAATACCAGCCCCAGTCGCGCGCCAGGCCCACGGCCTGTCGCTGCTGTGCCGGCGGCAGGCCGTCGAACGCGTACCACCACTCGGCCGCGGCCTGCGCTTTGAGATCGCACAGATACAACTCGTGCGCGCGCTGGAACGCCGGCAGGCGCGCGAGCTGCGCGGCGGCCTGCGCATCCAGCGCGAGCGGCTGCGGATGCGGCGCATAGGCCTGGTTCAGGCGCAGCGCGGCGAGCAGCGCGTAGTAGTTGTCGTCGCTCGCGAGCTGCGCGTATTGCGCCTGTGCGGCCTCGGCTTGCCCGAGCCGCTCGGCGACGCGCGCGCTCCAATAGCGCCAGCGCGGCGCGCCGCGTTCCGCTTCCGGCAGCCGCGCGATCGCCTGCGCGGCGCGCGCCCAGTCGCCGGCCCACAGCGCCGCGCGCGCTTCCCATTGCGCGGCGATCGAGTCGAAGTCCGCGTCCGAGACGCGCGCGAAGTAGTCCAGCGCCTGCGGCCGCCGGTCCCAGGCCAGACCCAGCGCCAGGGCGCGCGCCAGCCGGCTGGCGAGCGCCGCATCGGGCCGGCGCGCGTCGAGCAGCGGCTGATAACGCTCCAACGCCGCCTGCGGTTCCTGGCGCGCGAGTCGCGTCCAGCCGTCGAGCAGGGCCTGCGGCTCCACCGCGCGTTCGGGATGATCGATCAGCGCGTCGATCTGCGCCTGGGGCCGCTCGATCAACGCCGCCCATTGCACCACCGGACCGGCAAGCTCCGGCGGCAATTCGCGCGCGAGGCGGCGCGCCAGGGCGCTGGCTCCGGCGGCCAGCGCCGCCCGCGCGCGCTCCTCGATCAGCGCCGGGGTGAGCAGTTGCTGTTGGCGCAGCCAGTCGAAAACCGCGTCGCATTCGGTCGGCAGCTCGCGGCCGGTGAGCCACAGCGCGGTCGCTTGCGGCGCGAGTTGCTGGGTGCGGCCGAGCGCGATGCGCGCCTGAAGCGCAGCGCAGCGCAGGGCGCTGGTCGCGCTGGTTTCCCGATATTGGGAGAGAAAGCGCGCCCACTGCCGCCGCTCGGCGAGGCTTTCGAGCCAGTCGCTGCGCAGGGCAGTGCCGACCGGCTCGTCCGCGTGGCGCTGTTCGAAGGCTTCCACGTCGCGATCCACGGCCTCGTCGGCGCCGCGCTGGAGCCGGGCGCGAAGCCGCGCCGCGCGCAGATAGGGGTACAGCACATAGGCCTTCAGGGCGGCGCTGTCGGGCGTGGTCGGCGGGGAACCCGCTTGCGCTTGCGCCAAGGCCGCCAGGAACTGCGCGCGCACCGCCGCGTCAGGATCGGAATCCGCCGCAGCGGCCGCGCCCACGCCCACCAGCAGCGCGGCGATCGGCGCGAGCAGCGGCAAGGAACGGCGGAGGGCGAGCATGAGTTCGGGTAGCATGCGCGGACTTCGCCCATTCTAGACCCTCGCCCGTGGACGTCCTGCTGCTCAGCGTGCCGGTGTTCCTCGCCGTCGGCGCGGCCACCGGCGTGCTCGCGGGATTGTTCGGTGTGGGCGGCGGACTCGTCGTGGTGCCGGTGCTGGCCACCGTGTTGCCGCATCTGGGCGCTGCCGATTCGGTCCTGATGCAGGTCGCCGTGGGCACTTCGCTGGCGACCATCGCGGTCACCTCGCTGTCCTCGATGAGCGCGCACCATCGCCGCGGCGGCGTGGTGTGGCCGTTGTTCTGGCGCTTGGGTACCGGCATCGTCGGCGGCGCGCTGCTCGGCGCCCGCATCGCGCATTTTCTGCCGAGCGCCGCGCTGCAGACCGCCGTCGGCCTGGGCATGCTGGCGATCGCGGCGCAGATGGCGCTGAAGCTCGAACCCCAAGGCGGACACGCCGTGCCCGCCACGCCCGTCGTGGCGGCGTGCGGCGCCGCCATCGGCGGGATCTCCACGCTGATCGGCATCGGCGGCGGATCGATGACCGTGCCGCTGTTGAGCGCCTGGGGCGTGGAGATGCGCAAGAGCGTGGGCACCTCCGCGGCCTGCGGCGTGCCGATCGCCTGGGCCGGCGCGCTCGGTTTTGCGCTCAACGGCGCGGGCGTCGGCGGCCGGCCGCCGTGGAGTCTGGGCTACGTGGACCTGCCGGCCTTCGCCGCCATCGCCTGCACCAGTCTGCTGACGGCGCCGCTGGGTGCGCGGCTCGCCCATCGGCTGCCGCCGGCGCTGCTGCGCCGCGGCTTCGCCGCTTTCCTGCTGCTGGTCGGAGCGAAGATGCTGCTCGCTTGAGCGGCGTTCAGGCGGCGTGCGCGCGCATTCGCCGCAGCTCGGCGAATCCGAAGTGGACGAAGCTCAAGCCGGCATAGACCGGCACGACGAGATTGAGGATCGGCACCAGCTGGAGCGCCGCAGCGACCAGGCCCAGGCCGAACAGTCGGCCGCGCTGGGCCGCGCAGAACCGTCGGTACTCCTGCCGGCTGGCGTGCTCGGACAGCGCGTCGTAGCGGAACAGGCGCTGGTTGAGCCAGGCGTTGAGGACCAGCGGCAGCACCAGCGCCGGCAGGCCGAACAGCCATAGCGGCAGGCAAACCAGCCAGGCGAGCAGATACAGCAGCGTGGCCGCCACGGCGTTGGCGAGGCTGCCGATCAGCGTCCCGCCTCGGCGGCGCTCCAGATCCGGGTAATCGCGCGCGGCGACGAACGCGACCATGACCGGCAGGGCGATCGCGGAGGTGATCAGCAGCGCGCTCGCCTGCACCAGGGGCGGCAGGATCAGGAACAGCGCCACGGCCACGGAAAACTCCGCCAGCCCGTGCAGCAGCCCTGGCCCGAGCCAGCGCTCCAGCGCCGGCACCGTGGCCAGATGCTGGAGGCCGCGCACCAGGTCGCCCCAGAAGAAATAAGCCAGCAAGCCCCACAGCAGGGCCGCGCCGAGCAGCGGCCACAGCACCAGGCCCAGCATGCGCGGCGTGAAGAAATCGCGCAGCGCGGCGGCGAGCGCGGCGTTCATAGCGGCGCGAGCAGCGTGCAGGGGCCCCGCGCATCGCGCGGGGCTGCTAGCGTCGCGAGTCGACGCAGGCATGAGACAGTGCGCACTCGACAAAGCGTTGACGCCGGGGGTCTCATCGCGGCGCTTCCGGCTTGAACGTCGGCTCTTCCTTCGGCAGCCAGGTCACGCCGCGCAGACCGCAATGCAGGATCGCGTCGCGCAAGCAGCGCACGGCGGCGAAGCGCGGGAAACTGCGCCGCCAGATCAGGGCGATGCGCCGGCTGGGGGCCGGCGGCACGAAGGGAACCGCCGGCAGCGGCGGACGCGGCTCGGCCGGCCGGTTGTCGATCGAGCCGCGCGGCAGCACGGTCACGCCCAGGCCGGAGGCGACCATGTAGCGTATGGTCTCCAGCGAGCTGCCGGTGTGCGGACGCGGGCCCTCGCCTTCCGCATCCACGCACTGGGGGCAGGCCTCGATCACCTGCTCGCGGAAACAGTGCCCCGGACCCAGCAGGAGCAGGCGCTCCTGGGCGAGCTTCTTCGCCGGCAGCGCTTTCTCGTGCGCCCAGCGGTGGCCGGGCGGCAAGACGATGACGAATTCCTCGTCGTACACCGCCCAGGCCGCCAGGCCGTGCAGATCCACCGGCAGGGCCACCACCGCCACGTCCAGCTCGTTGTCGCGCAACTGCTCGAGCAGCACCGCGGTGAAGTTCTCCTCGATCACCAGCGGCATGCGCGGCGCACGCTGCGTCAGCTCGGGCACCAGGTTGGGCAGCAGATAGGGCGCGACGGTGTAGATGGCGCCCAGGCGCAGCGGACCGAGCAGCTCGTCCTTGCCTTCGGCGGCGATGTCTTCGATGAGCTTGGCCTCCGCCAGCACGCGCCGCGCCTGGGCGATGATGCGCTCCCCGACCGGCGTGGGTCGCGCCTCGCCGCGGATGCGTTCGAACAGCGTCACGCCCAGCTCCTCCTCGAGCTTCTTGAGCGCCACCGACAGCGTCGGCTGCGAGACGAACGAACGCTCGGCGGCGCGCGAGAAGTGCCGCTCCTTGTCGAGATTGACCAGATAGCGCAGTTCGGTCAGGGTCATGGAAGGACGCTCGGGATCAAACGCTGTTTCCTCGTCGCTTCACGACCAGTCGCGGGGCACCAGGAATTTTTCATGCAGCTCGGCCTCGGGCGAACCCGCCTCGGGGCGCCAATCGTAGCGCCAGACGGCGCAGGGCGGCAGCGACATCAGGATGGACTCGGTGCGTCCGCCGGATTGCAGGCCGAACAGGGTGCCGCGGTCCCACACCAGGTTGAACTCCACGTAGCGGCCGCGGCGATACGCCTGCCAGTCGCGCTCGCGCGCGCCATAGGGCAGGTCCTTGCGCCGCTCCACGATGGGCAGGTACGCCGGCAGGAAATGATCGCCGACGCTGCGCGTGAACGCGAAAGCGCGCTCGAAACCGCCTTCGTCCCAGTCGTCGAAGAACAGCCCCCCGATCCCGCGCGGCTCGCCGCGATGCTTGAGAAAAAAATATTCGTCACACCATTTCTTCAGGCGCGGATACAGGTCCGCGCCGAACGGCGCGCAGGCCGCGCGCGCCTGCGCGTGCCAGTGACGCGCATCCTCCTCGAAACCGTAGTACGGCGTGAGATCGAAGCCGCCGCCGAACCACCACACCGCCGGCTCGCCCGCTTTCTCGGCGATGAAGAAGCGCACGTTCAAGTGCGCGGTCGGCACGTAGGGGTTGCGCGGATGGATCACCAGCGACACCCCCAGGGCGCGGAACCCGCGGCCGGCCAGCTCGGGCCGGCGCGCGCTGGCCGTCGGCGGCAGCCGCGCTCCGCACACGTCCGAATACGCCACGCCCGCGCGTTCGAACACCGCACCGCCCTCGAGCACGCGCGTCTCGCCCCCGCCGCCTTCCGCACGCGTCCACGGATCGGCGCGGAAACGCCGACCGCCGTCGAGCGTCTCCAAGGCGACGCCCAGGCGCGCCTGCAAGTCGCGCAGGTAACGCTCGACCCGCGCGGGTTCGGGGGGCTCGGGATTCATGAGCTCAGTTTAGCCTCGACACATCTGGGCCACGCCGTAAGACCGGCGCGCCATGCGCGACCTCCGCTGATCTGCGCAATAGCGCCGCCGATCACCCCGGTCGATTCCTGGAAATGTTGAATTTCACACATAATAATTAAAAAATATTTATATATTTATTTGATATTGTTAATAAAATACTTTAACAAATGAGTAAAAAACTTCTCGTTTACCCGCATCCAGCAGGCAGATAGTTTTGCTTCGCCCGCAATTTTACGGGCTTTTGCTTGGAGATACTGAAATGACGACAGAAACCATCGAGTTTGCCGGTCTGGAGTACGAGGTCGCCAGCGTCGGCGCCACGGAGTCCTCGAATGCCGAGGAAAACCAGGCGGCGTTCTTCGTGTTCTTTTATCGCCTGCCCGAGCAGGTGCTGTGAGCGTCGGCGGGCGGAGCGCGTCGCGCGTCTCCGCCCGCTTTTCTCTCCAATTGTCGCGGGGGCATTCCATGCACGCATCCCATCCCGAACTGAGCCACTTCGTGGCGCGCGTCGAACAGAGTTTCGACCGCGAGGATCCGCAATCCTTTTGGACGCTCCAGGACGATTTCATCGCCCTGCTGCGCAGCGGTTTCCCGGCCGCGGCGCTCAACAATGAGCTCGCGCAACTGGCGCAGAATCCCGCTTATCAGGGCGATTGGCAAACCAATCAGCTCGTGCTCCACCGCGCGCGCGGCTGGGCCCTGGCGCTGTGGCTCTACGAGCGCCCGCGACGCTATCTGCACAGCACGCCCTACTACGGCATGCTGGCGCCGCTCGGCGACGACTGCCTGCATTACGAGGTTTATGAACTACCGGCCGACCATCGCAACGAGGTCTTCGACCCCGCCCAGCGCCTGAGCCCGGCGGGCGCCGGCCTGGTCGGCCCCGGCGGTGTCCTGCTGCTGCACTCTGACCGACAGGTATACGACTTCCGCAGCGCACGGCCCTGTGTGACGTTGAAGTTCACCACCGCGGCTGTGCAACCGATGGAATGGCTATTCGCGCGCGACACTCTGTACGCGGTTCAGGCCAACGACAGCACGCTCGATTCCACCCAATTGCGGGTAGCGGCTTATACCCTCGGCCGTCTGGCGCACCCTTCTTCGCGCGAACCGCTGGAATATCTGAGCCGCCACGCCCATCATGCGGTGCGCTGGGCCGCGGTGCGCAACCTTGCACAGATCGACCGCGAAGCCGCACTCGCCGGGCTCGAACGCATGAGCGTCGACCCGCATCCGCATCTCCGTCGTGCTGCGGCGGAAACGCTGCGCCGCGCCCGCCGGGAGGTCTGAGCATGGCGATCACCCTGAACCTCGAGGCGCCGCGCCGGGTCGGCGTCGAGGAGCTGATCGACTTCGTCGCGCACGAAATCGATCTGCGCGATCCGCAGAACATCCTCGCGGCCGCGCCGCTGCTGAGCGGCCTGGCCGAGGACCGCGAGCTGGTGACGCGCCGGCTGAACGAAGAAGTCCGGCGGCTGTTCAAAGGCCCGGCGCTGAGTTCGGCGCAGTCGCTGTTCCTCGGCGGGGGCAAAGGTTTCTACCTGCGCGCCAACTTGTGGCCCCCCGCCGCCGACATCGCCGGCGGGCTGGTCACTCGCGACCGTTTCTCCTATGACCTCGCTCACGACCACAACTACAACTTCCTGACCGTCGGTTACTCCGGTCCAGGTTACTGCAGCGACATCTACGAATACGACCGGGAAACGCTCAGCGGGGAACCGGGCGAGCCCGTGGCGTTGCGCTTCCTGGAGCGAGTGCATTTCCGCACCGGCATGGTGATGTTCTATCGCGCCAGCAAGGACGTGCACATCCAATATCCGCCGGAAGACCTCAGCATCAGTCTCAACCTGATGGTCGCCGACGCGCACACGCGCTTGCGCGATCAATTGTTCTTCGACCTAGAACGGCGCGTGCTGCTGGACTATCCTGCTTCGGCGGACATCTCCAAGCGCGTCTCCATCCTGCGTCTCGCGGGCCGCATCGGCGACCAGAATACGCGACAGCTCCTGAGCGATCTGGCAAGCCGCCACCCCTGCCAGCGCACTCGTTGGGCTTGCTACGAAGCGCTGGCCGAGGGCGCGTCATGCACCGCCGCCGTGTGGGAAACCGCCTGCCGGGATCCCGCGCCGCTGGTCGCCGGACGCGCGCGCCGTCGGCTTGTGACGCTAGCCGCGTGAGTGGCTGGTTGGGCGCATGCCCTCGAATGCGAGTGCCCAGTGTTCGTACTCCGCGGCCGGCAGCGCCTTGGAAAAGTGGAACCCCTGCTGCACCCGGCAACCCTGGCGCAACAGCGTTTGACTCTGCGCTTCGGTTTCCACGCCTTCGGCGACGACTTCGAGCTCGAGGGCGGCGGCCAGCGCCAGCGTCGCCGAGACGATGGCTTGCGCCGACTTGGACTGTTCCATTTCCGCCACGAAACTGCGGTCGATCTTGAGCTTGTCGAGCGGCAGACGCTGCAGCGCGCCGAGCGAGGAGTACCCTGTGCCGAAATCGTCGAGCCCCAGCCGGTAGCCCTGGCGTCTAGCCGTCTCCAGCACGCGCCGCGTGTCGTCGGAATTATCGAACAGCATGCTTTCGGTCAGCTCCAATTCCAGCAGCGCGCTGGCCGCGGCGTCTTCGGCGTACAGCGCGGCCAGCGGTTTCAGCACTTGCGCTTCGCGCAACTGGCGAGCCGAAAGATTGACCGCGACGCGCCACGACCGGCCGGCCTTGCGCCACTGTCGGAGCTGAGCGTGCACCGCGCGCAGACAGTATTCGCCCAGCGCGTTGATCAGACCCTGGTTCTCCGCCGCCGGAATGAAGGACCCCGGCAACAGCAGGCCCCGTTCGGGATGACGCCAGCGCAACAACGCCTCGGCGCCGATCACGCGGCGCGCCGCCGCATCGACGATCGGCTGATAATGCGGTTCGAATTCCCCAGCCTCCAGCCCGCGCCGCATCTCCACGGCAAGCCGCTGCTCCGCACGCAAAGCGGCGGTGTGCTGCGCCGCGGCGAAGCGCGCGTTGTTGCGTCCGCTGCGCTTGGCGGCGTGCACCGCCGCCTCCGCAGCGCTCAGCAACTGGCCTGCATCGCCACCGTCCCCCGGATGGATGGCGATACCGATGGAAACAGACATATTCAGCAGTTGCCCGTCGAGCGAATACGGCACGCCGAACGCGCTCAGCAGGGCGTCGGCCAGGACCTTCAATCGCCCTTCCAACGCAGGTTGCGCGGGCAGCTCGTCGAGCAACAGCGCGAACTTGTCGCCGCCGGTGCGGTACAGCCGCGACCCGTGCGCCGCGGCACGACGCAGGCGCGCGACCGCTTCCAGCAGGTAACGGTCGCCACCGCGATAACCCAGTCGGTCGTTGACCGCACGGAAGTTGTCGAGGTCGAGCGCAAACAACGCCAATGCACTCTCGCCTCGCCGGTCCCGGATGGCCGCCTGCAGATCCTCTTCCAGGCGGGCGCGGTTGCCGAGGCCGGTGAGAGGGTCTTCATAGGCCAGGCGCCGCAGGCGGTCGGCGCGATCGCGGAACTGGTACAGGGCGCGAGCCGTCTCGCCGAACTCGTCGGCCGTGATCGGCGGCAGCGCGATCTCGAGCGCGCCGGCATTGACCTGGCGGATGGCAGAGGTCACGTGCTCCAGCGGCTGAAGGATCGAATGCACCACCCAGCGCACCAGCAGCAGGCCGAAAACCAGACCGCCGAGCAGAACGCCGATGGCAAGCTCGCTAGCGGTTTTCGCACGCCGCGCGCCGCGTTCGAGAATGTCATTGCTCAAGTCGCGTTGCGTTCGGGTCGCCGCCTGCAGGAGCTGCTCGATGTGCGCAAAGGACCGTTGCAACTGACCGAGAATGCGAGCGGCCTCGGCCTGGTCGCCGCGCACAAAAGCGGCGATCGCCGCGCTCGATTTCTGTTCGAGTCCGGACCGAAGTTCATCGCGAATCGCTGCCGCCGCGTCGGGATCGAATCCTTGCAATTCGCCAAGACTGCGCTCGAGCTGGGCCGCGGCCCGGTCGGTCGCGGCCTGCGCCTGCGCCTGCCGATCCCGGTCGCGCTGCATGATGGCGACATTGAGCTGGCTGCCTTCGTGGCGATACGCGAGCACGTTCTGCTGCACGGTCTGGATCCGCTCAAAACGACGGTACTGCTCCTCGATCGCGCGCTGGTCGGCTTGGTTGCGGAAGATCAAATAACCAAGCAGGGCGCTGGTGCCACCGAACACCGCCATCAGGCCCAGACAAACCGCGAGCAGCCGCGCGCGCACGCTCAAGCGCAGATCAGGCATGCTGATTTCGATCGCCCTGCTCCGTTCCCGACGTTGAAAGGGGTGCGGCATTGTAGCGGGCGCCGCGAACCTTGCCGACCGGGAAGCGAACCATGAACATTCTTGCCATCGGCGCCGGCGGCTTCATCGGCAGGCACGTGGTCGCCCAGCTGCTGGAAGCGGGCCATCGCGTCACCGTGTTTCAGCGTGGGCACTATCCTCCGCCCGAAGGCGCCCGTGAAATCCGCGGCGAGCGCGACGAACTGCCGCAGCACCGCCGAATCTTCGCCGCCTTGGCGCCGGATGCGGTGCTGGACGTGATTCCCTACACCGAAGCGCACGCGCAAGCGCTAGTCGAAAGCTTCGCGGGACTGTGCCCGCGTCTGGTGGCGCTGAGTAGCGCCGACGTGTATCGCAACTACGACGGCCTGCGTGGATACAGCCGCCATGCGCCCGATCCGCCGCCCTTGGACGAAGACGCTCCTCTGCGCGAACGCTGGTATCCTTATCGCGGCTTGCCGGGACCGGCGCTGCCTTGGCGCGACGACTACGAAAAGATCCTGGTCGAGCGCTGTCTGCGCCAGGCACAGGCCCCGCAAGCCACCGTCTTGCGTCTGCCGTTGGTATACGGGCTTGGCGACCGCCAGCGGCGGCTCGCGCCCTGGATCGTACGCATGCTCGAGGGGCGCCCCTTCCTGTTGCTCGGAGAACGTCAGGCGCGATGGCGCTGGACCATGGGTTACGTCGAAAACGTCGCCGCCGCCATCGCCCTGGCTGTCACCGATCCGCGCGCCGCGGGACGCACTTACAACCTGGGCGAGGCGCAAACCCCGACCGAAGCCGAACGCCTGCGCCGCTTCGGCGCAGCGCTCGGTTGGCGCGGCGAACTCCACGTGCTGCCGGAAACGCGGCTACCACCGCACCTGCGCCTGCCGTTAAATTTCGAACACTCGCTATGGACCGACAGCGGTCGATTCCGCAGCGAACTGGATTTTCGCGATCCGGTCGCCGAAGACGAAGCGCTGCGCCGCACGCTGGACTGGGAACGCGCTCATCCGTTGTCAATCGCGCCGCAGGAATACGCCGCCGAGGAGGCCGCCGCGCGGACAAGCTCGGTCGTGCCTTTGGTCGACGACGTCGTTTAGCTGCGCAGGATCAGCCCGCTGACCACGTGCCGGATGGGCGTGGGTTTGTCCAGGCCACCCAGCGCGCCGGGGACCAGGGCGTCGATGCGCCGGCCGAAGGCGAGTCGCACTTCGCTCGCGCTGCGCGCCGGCGGATGGGCGGAGACGTTGGCGCTGGTGGACACCAGCGCGCCGCCGAAGGCAGCGCACAGTTCGGCGGCGACCGGATGCGCGGTCACCCGCACCGCGATGCTGTCGTGGGCGCCGACCAGCAGCGGCGAAACCCCGGCGGCGCAGGGAAACACCCATGTATATGGACCCGGCCAGGTGGCCAAGGCTCGCTCGAGCGCCGCGCGCGACGGACGCTCGACGTAGGGTTCGAGCTGGGCGAAGTCGCAGGCGATCAGGATCAGGCCCTTGCGCCAGTCGCGGCGCTTCAAGCGCAGCAGGCGCAGGATCGCGGCGTCGTCGCGCGGATCGCAGCCCAAGCCCCACACGCCTTCGGTGGGATAGGCGATCACGCCGCCCGCGCGCAGCGCGCGCAGCGCGTGGTGCAAACGTCCGGGGGCGATCGCGCGCATCACGGGTCCCACGGCAGCGCGCGCGCCGCGGTGGCGATGGCCCGGAGTTCGTCGAGCGCGCGGGACATGTTCGGCTGCATCAGGCGCGGCGGGTTTTCCTGGCCGTCTTTTTGCTGGCCGCCTTCTTGGCCGCGGAGGGCTCGGGGGCCGCCTTGCCGGTGCGTTTAGGTTTGGCCGCCTGCTCGGCTTCCGCGAGATAGGCCTCGCACTCGAAGACCGAGAGCTTGGCCGGGTCCTTGGTCCGCGGGATGCGCGCGCGGCGCTTGCCGTCGGTGATGTACGGTCCGAATCTTCCCTTGACGATGCGGATGCCGGTGCCCTCGAAATGGCGGATCGTCGCCGCTTCCAGCGCCGCGCGTTTGGCCTCGATCAGCTCGATCACGCGCGGCAGCTCGATGGTGTACGGATCGTCTTCTTTCTTCAGGCTGACGAACTGCGAATCGTAGCGCGCGTAGGGGCCGAAGCGACCGATGTTGACTTCCACTTCCTCGCCGGTCGGCAGCCGGCCGAGCTTGCGCGGCAGCTTGAACAACTCCAGCGCTTCGTCGAGCGTGAGGGTGTCGATGCGCTGGTTGCCGCGCAGGCTGGCGAAGCGCGGCTTGTCGGGATCGTCCTTGGTGCCGATCTGCACGAACGGCCCGTAGCGGCCCAGGCGCGCGGTGACCGGCTTGCCGCTCGCGGGATCGATGCCCAGCAGGCGCGCCTCGGAGACTTCCGAGCGCGACAGTTCCATCTTGGAATCGACCGTGGGCTTGAATTCGTTCCAGAAGCGCGCCAGCAGCGGCACCCAGTCCTCCTCGCCGCGCGAAATCGCGTCCAGCTCGTCTTCCAGCCTGGCGGTGAACTCGTAATCCACGTAGCGCCTGAAGTGTTCGGTGAGGAAGCGGTTGACGATCATGCCCACGTCGGTCGGCACGAAGGCCTTGCCCTCCAGGCGCACGTAGTCGCGCGCCTGCAAGGTCGAGATGATGGTGGCGTAGGTCGAAGGCCGGCCGATGTCGTATTCCTCCAGCGTCTTGACCAGGCTCGCCTCGGTGTAGCGCGGCGGCGGCTGGGTGAAGTGCTGCTCGGGCAGCAGCGCCAGCAGCTTGACGCGCTCGCCCTCGATCAGCGGCGGCAGGCGCTTTTCGTCGTCCTCGCGCGCCTCGCTCTCGTCGGCGGCGGCGATGCCGTAAGCGGCGAGGAAGCCGGGCTCGACCAGGGTCTGGCCGGTGGCGCGGAAGGCCCAGCCGTCGGCCTTGGCCGACGGACCGGACACCGATGCGGAACCGGCGCGCAGCTCGGCGCTCACGGTGTCGAACACCGCCGGCTGCATCTGGCAGGCGAGGGTGCGCTTCCAGATCAGCTCGTAGAGTTTCGCCTGGTCGGGCGTGAGATACCTGGCCACCTGCTCCGGCGTGCGCGCGGCAGACGTCGGGCGGATCGCCTCGTGCGCTTCCTGGGCATTCTTGGATTTGGCCTTGTAGTAGCGCGGCTCCTCGGGCACGGCTTGCGCGCCGTAGCGCTGGGCGATCACGGCGCGGATCTCGGCCAGCGCCTCCTGCGCCAGCGACACCGAGTCGGTGCGCATGTAGGTGATGAGACCGACGGCCTGGCCTTCGATCTCCACGCCTTCGTAGAGCTGCTGCGCGGTGCGCATGGTGCGGCTGGCCGTGAAGCCGAGCTTGCGGTTGGCCTCCTGCTGCAGGGTCGAGGTGGTGAACGGCGGACCCGGCATGCGGCGGCGCTGCTTCTTCTCGACCTTGGCGACCAGGAGTTCGCCCTTGGCCGCCTGCTCGATGGCGGCGCGCGCCTGTTCCGCGGCCCCGGCATCGCCGAGCGTGAACTGCTCGAGCTTTTCGCCCCGGTATTCGACCAGACGCGCGGTGAAGATCTGGCCCTCTTTCTCGCTCTTGGCGTCCAGCGTCCAGTATTCCCGCGGCACGAAGGCGCGGATCTCTTCCTCGCGCTCGCAGATCAGGCGCAGCGCCGGCGACTGCACGCGGCCGGCGGACAGGCCCGGCGACACCTTGCGCCACAGCAGCGGCGAAAGATTGAAGCCCACCAGATAATCGAGCGCGCGCCGCGCCTGCTGGGCATTGACCAGATCGGACGAGATGGCGCGCGGATGGGCGATGGCCTGTTGCACTTCGCGCGGGGTGATCTCGTAGAACACCACGCGCTGGACCTTCTTGTCCTTGAGCGCCTTCTTCTCGCGCAGCAGTTCGACCAGATGCCAGGCGATGGCTTCGCCTTCGCGGTCGGGGTCGGTCGCCAGGATCAGGGTGTCGGCCTGCCGGAGTTGCTTGGCGATGGCGTTGACGTGCTTGGCGTTCTTGTCGATCACCTGGTACTTCATCTCGAAGCCGCGCGCTGGATCGACCGCGCCGTCTTTCGGCACCAGGTCGCGCACGTGGCCGTACGAGGCCAGGACTTCGTAGTCCTTGCCGAGATACTTCTTGATCGTCTTCGCCTTGGCCGGCGATTCGACGATGACCAGGTTTTTGCTCATCGAGACGGGAATGGGGCCGCAAGCGCGGCGCGTGGAGCGCAGCTTATACGCGCGGAAGGCCGCCGCTGTCTATAGGTCCATCCTGGACAAGACCGCGCCCTCCATGGCGCGGACTGCTCAAAACAGAAGAAGCAAACGAGGTTAAGCGCAGCGTCTAACAGTCAGTTTGTTGAAAAAGGCCATCCATGGCCTTTTTCAAGGTCGCTACGGAAAGGCGTGACTTTCCTCCGCTCCCGACAATCAAGCCCTTGCACGGCTTGATTGTCGTTGGCGCATCCATGCGCCAAGCGCAGTTCGTCGAAAAACTGCGTTTTTCAACGAACTGCTAATGCAGGAAATCGCCCTGGTAGTACACCATGTCTTCGAGGTGGACGGCCGATTCTTCCTCGCCCGGCTGGTTGATCAGCACCAGCAGGCACACCCATTTGACGCGCTCGAGATCGACCTCGTCTTCTAGCGCCAGCAGGCGTTCGATCACCAGCTCGCGGCTTTGCGGCGTCAGGATGCCGAGCTGCTCCAGGTGCAGCAAAAACCCGCGGCATTCCACCGACAGCTTTTCCGCCTCCTGCGGCGCATAGACGCGCAGGGCGTCGGCCTGCCCGGCCACCAGCGGCGTATTGCGCTGCGCGGCCAGGCCCTCGAGCCAGGCGAAAGCGTGGTCGATCTCTTCCTCGGGGAAGCCGGCGGCGGCCAGCTCGATGCGCAGGGTTGGCTGGTTGTCGGAGTCTTCGAGTTCCCCTTCGTGGTAGTTCTCGAAGAGATACATCAGAAGATCGAGCAGAGTCTCTTTCATTTCTCTGAGTTGGATGCAAAAGTGCGTCCCGTCACTTTTGCACCTCGCCGGCGAAAAGACGCGGTTTGGGTGCCGGCTCACCGCCAAGCTTGGCGCAGCCTGCGCCGAGCGCCGCACGCGGCGGCGACGGCAGTATAGGCCAATTGCCGCGGACGTGCCGTTTCAGCGCCATTTCAACCGCGTTGCAGCCGGGTAAAAGTATCGCCCGGACCGGCGGCGACCCAGCCTTCCAGTTCCAGCGCCGACAAGGCGGCGCTAACCTGTTCGACCGGCAGACCCAGACGCGCGACCAGATGGTCCAGCGCCACGGTCTCGAAGCCCAGTGCCTCCAGCACCCGCGCCTGCAGCGGATCGGCGATCGTCGGCGCCGTGCGCGGCGCGGCGCTTTCGGGCGCGGCGCGCGCGGGCAAAAGCGGCGCCAGCTCGGCGAGGATGTCGTCCACCGTTTCGACCAGCTTGGCGCCTTCGCGGATCAGCGCGTGGCAGCCGCGCGCGAGCGGGTTGTGGATCGAACCGGGAATGGCGAAGACCTCGCGCCCCTGCTCGGCGGCGAGCCGCGCGGTGATCAGCGAACCCGACTCGCGCGCCGCCTCCACCACCAGCACGCCCAGGGCCAGACCGCTGATGAGACGGTTGCGGCGCGGAAAGTTTTCCGCCAGCGGCGGCGTGCCGGTGGGGAATTCCGACACCAGCAAGCCGTGCTCGGCGATGGCGTGGGCCAGCTCGCGGTTGCGCGCGGGATAGACGCGGTCCAGACCGTTGCCGCACACCGCGACGGTGCAGCCCTCGGCTTGCAGCGCGCCGCGGTGGGCGGCGGCGTCGATGCCCTGCGCCAAGCCGCTGGTGATGGTCAGGCCGCGTCGCGCCAGCTCGGCGGCGAAGGCCTGCGCGTTTTCCTCGCCCTGGCGCGAAGCGGCGCGCGCGCCGACGATGGCCAGTTGCGGCAAGGCCAGCAGTTCGGTATCGCCCAGCGCGAACAGCGCCAGCGGCGCGCCGGGGATTTCGGCCAGCCGCGCCGGATAGCGCGGGTCGCCGAAGGGGATCAGCGCGCGCCGCGGCGCCGCCAGCCATTGCAGATCGGTATCCACCGCCCGCCAGTCCGGCTCAGCGAGCGCATGGCAGGTTTCCTCCGGCACGCCGGCCGCGCGCCAGGCCGCGCGACCCGCGTTCAGGATCGCCCGAGGATCGCCCCAACGCTCGAGCAGCGCCCGCCCGCGCGCGGGGCCGAGGCCCGGAGTGCGCAGCAGCGCCAGCCAGGCGCGAAGCGTTTCGGAATCCATCGCCGCGCGCTGCGGCCGCGGCTAGCCGGCCGGTGGCCGCTGCGGGCTGCGCACCTTGTCGAGGACGTGCACCGGCCGCGTGTCGCTGAGCACCAGGGCGTAGGACAGGCGTGGCGTGGTCTTGAACACCATCAGCAGTCCCGCTTGCTGTTCCGGCAGCGCGACCCGGCCGTTGCCGTAGGGATCCGGCACCTTGCGCCCTTTCTGATAAATGGAAAGCACGGTGCCGGGATCCAGACCCGCCTCGCTGCCGCGGTTGAGCGCCACGATCTGGTATTGGGCGATCTGGGAAACGCCGCCGAACACCGAGAGGATGGTGCCGTCGACCGGCCGCGCGGGCGGGTGCGGATAGAAATCGGCCTGGAAGTTCTCCGCCTCCTGGGGCAAGAGACGGTCGCCGATCAACACTTCTTGATAGGACTTCGACAGCGTCATCTCGGCCGGCGGGCCGGCGCTCACCAGCTCCGCTTCGCCGGCGGGGATCGCCTCGTAACCCAGCAGATCGCCGCTGTCGGGGTCGATATAAGGACCGCCAATCTGCACCACCGACCAGCCGGCGGCCGTCTCCGACGGCAGGTTCTTGACGTAGATGCCGTTGTTCTGCGCCGCGATGACGTGTTCGTCGGTGTAGGCCACCACGTAGGGTGCGCGTTCGGCCTCGTCCTTGCTCACCAGGCGCGGGGCGTTCAGGAACTGGCGGATGGCGTCGATGGGAATCGCCGGGATGGCCTCGGCGAGCGGCGACTCGCGCACCTGCGGCTCCAGCTTCTCGGTGGCCTCCGGCATCAGCCGCGGCCGGCCGTTGACCATGACCAGTCGCAGCACCTCGCCGGGATAGATCAGGTGCGGATTCCGGATCTGCGGGTTGACGTACCACAGCGCCGGCCACTGCCAGGGATCGCGCAGGTAGTAGCCGGCGATGTCCCACAGCGTGTCGCCTTTCTTGACCACGTAGCGCAGCGGCGCGTCCGCGCGCAGCGACAGCTCGCCGGCCGCGGCGGCTGCGGCGGCCCCATCGGTCACCGGCTCGATGGTCGGCGCCGCGCGCTCCGGCGGCACCGGCGGAATGGTTGGGTCTGCCGCCGGCGGCGTGCCCGCGCAAGCGGCCAGCACGCCGCAGCACAGCGCCGCCAGACCGCGGCCCGCAGGTCCGAAACGAAACGCCGAGGCGTTATACTTTTGCATCGCGCACCCCCTCATCGGCGCGGCCCCCATCGCAGTCGATTTTGGCACAAATCCCAACACGGACGCACGCTTGCCGGTAACTTTCAAAGTCGCTTCGCAATGGCCGTCCTGCCCATACTCCACCATCCCGACCCGCGGCTGCGGCACAAGACGCCGCCGGTGACGCAGTTCGACGAGACGCTGCAGAAGCTGATCGACGACCTGTTCGAAACCATGTATGCCGCGCCGGGCGTGGGGCTGGCCGCCAACCAGTGCGGCGTGCCCCTGCGGCTGGCGGTGATGGACTGCTCGGAGACGCACGACCAGCCGATCGTGATGATCAACCCCGAGATCCTCGAGCGTTCCGAGCGACACATCGTGGAGGAAGGTTGTTTATCGGTGCCCGAGGCGCGCGACAAGATCCCGCGCTACCACCGGGTCAGGCTGCGCGCCTTGGATCGCCACGGTAAGCCCTACGAGCTGGACGCGGAAGGCCTGCTGGCGCAGTGCATCCAGCACGAACTGGACCATCTCGACGGCAAGCTCTACATCGATTACCTGTCGAGCCTCAAGCGCGAGCGCATCCGCAAGCTGCTGTCGAGGCGGAAATCGGCGAGCGGCGGCTGATCGGCGCCGAAGCCTCACGCCGCGCCAATCGCCGCTCGCGCACCGGATCCCTCATGCGCCTGGTTTTCGCCGGCACACCGGAGTTCGCCCTGCCCGCCCTGGAGGCGCTGCGCGAGGCCGGACACGAAATTCTCGCGGTCCTGACCCAACCCGATCGTCCCGCAGGCCGTGGCCGCAAGCTCGCGCCGACGCCGGTGGCGCAGCGCGCCCAAGCGCTGGGCCTGCCCGTGCACAAGTTCGTCAAGCTCGACGCGCAGGCCCAGCGCGTGTTGCGCGCACTGGCCCCGCAGGCGATGGTGGTGGTCGCCTACGGCCTGATTCTGCCGCCGGCGGTCCTGGACATCCCTGCGCACGGCTGCCTCAACATCCACGCCTCGCTGCTGCCGCGCTGGCGCGGCGCCGCGCCCATCGCCCGCGCCATCGAAGCCGGCGACCGCGAAACCGGGATCACCGTGATGCGCATGGACGCCGGGCTGGATACCGGACCGATGCTGCTCGCCGAGAAACTCCCCATCGAGGACACCGACACCGCCGCGACGCTGGGCGAACGCCTGGCGCGGCTGGGCGGCCGGCTGATCGTCGAGGCCCTGGAAAAGCTTCAGCGCGGCACGCTCGAGGAAACCCCGCAACCCGCACACGGCGCCTGCTACGCCAGGAAACTGAGCAAGGACGAGGCGCGCCTGGATTGGACGCAAGCGGCGCAAACGCTCGCTCGCAAGGTACGGGCCTTCAATCCCGTGCCCATGGCCTGGAGCGAACTCGGCACCGAGCGCATCCGCTTTCTACGCGCGCAGCCGCTGCCCGCCGTCACGCCGGCGCCGCCCGGCACCGTCGTCGGCGCCGGCCGCGAAGGTCTGGACATCGCCTGCGCGGCCGGCGTGCTGCGCGTGACGGAGCTGCAACGGCCCGGGGCACGCGCGCTGCCCGCGGCGGAAGTCCTGCGCGGCTGGAATGTCCTTGGCCGACGCTTCACATAATCCGCGCGCCGCCGCCGCCCTGGCCGTCGCCGCGGTCTTGGCGGGCACGAGCCTCGACGACGCGCTGCCGCAGGCGAGCGCCGGGCTCGCGGCGGCGGATCGCGCGCTCGCGCAAGCCATCGCCTACGGCGTGCTGCGCAACCGCCGCCTCCTGGAGTGGCTCGCCGCGCGCCTGCTGGAACGGCCGCTGAAAAACGAACCGCGCCTTCAGGCTTTGCTCTTGGGAGGGCTTCATCAATTGCGCGCGATGGGCGTGCCGGATCATGCGGCCGTCGCGGAAACGGTCGCGGCGGCCGCAGCGCTGGGCAAACCCTGGGCCAAGGGCCTGCTCAACGCCGTGCTGCGCCGCTATCTGCGCGAGCGCTCGACGCTGGAAGCCGCGCTGCCGCCGGATCCCGCGCTGCGCCTGTCCTATCCCGACTGGCTCGTCGCGCGCGTGCGGGAAGACTGGCCGTCGAACTGGGAGGCCGTGCTCGCCGCCGGCAACGAACCCGGCCCGCTGACGCTGCGCGTCAATCGCCGGCAGACCACGCGCGAGGCTTATCGCGACGAACTCGCCGCCGCCGGCATCGCCGCCGAACCCCTGGCGCACGCGCCCGACGCACTGCGCCTGCATGAGCCGCAGCCGGTGGCCTCGCTGCCGGGCTGGAGTGCGGGCCGCGTCTCGGTGCAGGACGCCGCCGCCCAGCTCGCCGCCGAACTGCTCGACGCGCATCCGGGCCACCGCGTCCTCGACGCGTGCAGCGCGCCGGGCGGCAAGACGGCCCATCTGCTGGAGCGCACCGAAGCTCTGCAACTGCTGGCGCTGGACCGCGACGCCGCGCGGCTCGCGCGCGTGGCGGAAAATCTGCACCGGCTCAAACTCCAGGCCGCGCTGCGCGTGGCAGATGCCGCGCAGCCTGCGTCATGGTGGGATGGCGTGCCGTTCGATCGCATCCTGCTCGACGCGCCCTGCTCCGGCACCGGCGTCATCCGCCGCCATCCCGACATCAAATGGCTGCGCCGCGAAGCCGACCTCGCGCAGGCCGCGCGCACCCAAGGCCGGCTCCTTAAAGCGCTCTGGCCGCTGCTCGCGCCGGGCGGCGTGCTGCTCTACGCGACCTGCTCGATCCTGCGCGCGGAGGGCGAGGCGGTGGCGCGCGCGTTCCGCGCGTCCCAGGCGGACGCGGAGGAGCTGCGCATCGAGACACCCTGGGGCGAAGCCCGTGAAATCGGCCGCCGCCTCGCCCCCGGCGGCGCCTACGACGGCTTCTATTACGCGCGCTTCATCAAAAAACCGTAGGAGCGGCGTCAGCCGCGACTCGCTTGCCGAAAAAACCTCGGGGCTCACGCCCCTCCGACGAAAGTTTGGGGTGCGCCGCCGGCGCGAACGCCTCACCGCGTCAGCCAGCCGCGCGCGCGCACCGTCAGCACCGCGTAGGGAAAGATCCAGAACAGGCCGAACATGGCGAAGTACGAATAGACCACGCCCCACAGGAAACCGAGCGAGCGCTCGCTTCTCAAGAAGTACAGCATGTTGCACGCGGACATGAAGCCCACCGCACCGAGCATGCGCGCCAGCGTCCAGGGATCGAAGGCGAGCATGCGCACCAGCAGGAACAGGCTGGCGTAATAGATCGGATAGCGCAGATTGGTGACCAGCCGGTCGTAGAGCGCGATCCAGCGCGTGGGCCACGGGCGTTTCCAGACGATCCGCGCGAAGCGCAACTCCTCGCGCACGTAGCTGCGATCCCAGCGCAGCAGCATCTTGCACAGCTTGCGGTAACGGTCCGGCACGAGCGTACGCACCACCGCGCTGTTCTGATACACGGTGTCGTAACCGGCTTCCAGCAGGTAGTTGGTCATCGCCCGGTCTTCGCCGATGGTGCAGGTCGCGCCGAGAAAACGCTGCGTTTTCCAGCGCGCGATCAGGGGCCGGATGGCCGCGGCGCGCAGCGCGGTCAGCGCGCCCGGACAGCAGAACACGTTGCCGAAGGCGGATTCGGCCGAGCGCAGGAAATCGAAGGACAGCACGTAACGCGCGTGCAGCATGCGCGGGATCAGCCCGCGACGGTTGTACACCAGCACCTTGCCCGCCACCGCGCCGACTTTCGGGTCGCGGAACGGCCCGGCCAGCGCCAGCAGCGCGCCGCGTTCGATGACGCTGTCGGAGTCCAGCGTCACGATGATCTTGCCGGCGGCATTGGCGAAGCCGAGCGCCAGCGCGGCGCGCTTGCCGAGATTGCGCTCGTGGCGCAGCGGCGTGACGAGCTGCGGATAGCGGCGCGCCGCGGCCTGGATGTGCGACCAGGTGTCGTCGCGGCTGCCGTCGTCCACCACCAGGATTTGCAGGCGCTCCTTGGGATAATCCGCCTCGGCGACGGAGGCGATGGAGCGCAGCACCATCGCGCCTTCGTTGTAGGCCGGGATGACCACCGACAGGGGCGGCGCCTGGTCGAGCGTCGCCGGTGCGAAGGGGCGGTAGAACATCCACAGGAGGGTACGGAACACCAGCAGCACGGCGCCCATCGTCAGCCACAGCAGGCTCGGATAGACGAAGAGGCGCAGCTCCTCGTGCTGCCGGACGATGTCGGTGAAGCGCGGCACGAGGGCGGTGAAGTCGTAGGCGAGCACCGCCAGCAAGGCGACGGCTACGGCGGCGTACAACAGCGCGTCGAACGGATCGACGGCGGCGCGGCCGAAGCGCGCTTCGGGTGCGGCGGCCGCCGGGTCCAGGGCTTCGTTACTCATTCTTCTTCATTCAGGTTCGCATGCCCGCCTGCCGTAGGCAGGGGAACTACGACAGGAACGGCGGACGATTCGTTCCGTCGTTCAGGTTCGCGGCGCGGCGGGTCGAACGGGTCGCAGCACGCAAGCGGCGACGGTCGGGGCTGACGCCCCTCCTGCGAAGACCTCAGAACAGCCGCCGGCGCTTGAACCAGACCAGCATGCCGATGCACACGCCGAACACCGCCGTGAGCGCCAGCGGATAGCCGTAGCGCCACTCCAGCTCCGGCATGAACTTGAAGTTCATGCCCCAGATGCCGGTGAGCAGCATGGGCGGCATGAACACCACCGAAACCACGGTGAAGATGCGCATGATCTCGTTGGTGCGGTGGGACAGGCTGGCGAAGTGCAGTTGCACCGCGGCTTCCAGATCGCGTTGCAGGTCGCCGGCATGGGCGCGCACGCGGCCGACGTGCTCGATCAGATCGCGCACGCGCACCTCGTCCGCCGGCGTCCAGTCGAAGCAGGAATTGCGCCGCCAGGCGTCGAGCGCTTCCGACTGCGCTTCCGACAGCGATTCCAGCTTGCGCACCTCGCGCCGTCCCACCAGCAGCGCGCGCCAGTCGCGCATCGGATGCTTGGGATCGAGCAGCTCGTCCTGCAGCCGCGTGAACTCGGCGTCGAGCCGGTCGCGCACCGCGAGGTAGCGGTCGACCATCAGGTCGAGGACGAAATGCGCGAGCTGCAAAGGCGTCTGCGGCCAGCGACCGCGCATCGCCGCGAGCCTCTGCTTGGCCAGTTCGAAGCTGGCGCTGTCCGCGGTGCGCACCGTGACGAGCACGCGCTCGAACAGGAAGAAGGCGGCGCAGCGCGTCTGGATCGGCAGCGGCGCGCTGCCCGGTCCCAGCCCCTCGAACACCAGGATGTCGTACTGCGGCGTGCCGTCGAAGATCGAAGGATGGGCGTCGGCCATTGCGTCCTCGACGTGCTCCGGCTCGATGGCCACGCCCAGGATCGGTTCGATCCAGCATTCCCAACCCTGCGCCCGACCGCGCTCGAAGTCGATCCACAGCAGACCTTGGTCCGGCACCTGGCCGATGCCGCGCAGCAGCCAGGGCGGCTGGTTGGGCGCGAAATAATGAATCGTCGCCTGCGGGATCGGACAGTAGGCGCCGGGGCCCAGCGGCATGCCGTCGGGTCCGGTGAGCACCTCGGCGGATTCGCTGCGGGCCTCCATGCAAGCCTCGGGACGCGGATGACTTTATTGGAAGGCTTGGGCAGGATCCACGTTCTTCAAGCGGGTGAAGAACGTGCGCAGTGCCTGGTCGAGCGCCGCGCGCGCCTCCTGCGCATCGCCCACGCCATAGCGCTCGACCGTTTCGATCGGCAGATAACCGGCATAGGGATACGGCGGCGTCTGCGCGTTGAAAGCGCGGCGCAGCTCCACGCGGTGCAGATAGATGTAGTGCTGCGGCGTGCCGGGCGTGGCCTGCGCGCGGGTATAGACGTCAACCTTGACCTTGGGATCGTCGGGAATGCGCTGGCCGATCTCGGCGGCGAGCTTCTGCGTTTGCGCGCGCAGGCTCGCCTCGTCGATGAGCGGGCTTTCCGATTTCGCCACGAGGGTAAAGGCCTGGGCCGCGCCCGCCCAGACCAATAGAACCGCGGCGCATCCCCTGCATATCCCGATCATCGACGTCCTCCCGGCCGGCTCCGGCGCCGGCTACTTGAGCAGTTCCTCGATCGCCGCGCGCTCCTCGCGCAGCTCCCGCTCGGTGGCCGCCATGCGCGCGCGCGAGAACTCGTCCACGGACAGCCCCTGCACGATTTCGTACTGCCCATTCTTGCAGGTGCAGGGATAGCCGTACATCACGCCGGGCTCGATGCCATAGGAGCCGTCGGCCGGCACCGCCATGCTCACCCACTTGCCGCCGCTGCCCAGCACCCAGTCGCGCATATGATCGATGGCCGCCGCGGCCGCCGAGGCCGCGCTGGAGGCGCCGCGCGCCTTGATGATGGCCGCGCCGCGCTGCTGCACGGTGGGGATGAACTCTTTCTCGATCCACTCCTGGCTCACCAGGGACTTCGCCGGCTTGCCCTTGACCGTGGCGTGCGAGAGATCCGGGTACTGGGTCGAGCTGTGGTTGCCCCACACGATCAGGCGTTCCACGTCGGTCACCGCCGCGCCCGTTTTGGCGGCGAGCTGGGCGACCGAACGGTTGTGGTCCAGCCGCATCATGGCGCTGAACTGCCGGGGATCGAGCTTTTTGGCATTGGCCGAGGCGATCAAGGCGTTGGTGTTGGCCGGATTGCCCACCACCAGCACGCGCACCTCGCGGCTGGCTTG
The DNA here is from genome assembly GCA_019689635.1 of Nevskia sp. Taxonomy (GTDB): domain Bacteria; phylum Pseudomonadota; class Gammaproteobacteria; order Nevskiales; family Nevskiaceae; genus Nevskia. The sequence continues at coordinate 46,233 of JADGHB010000010.1, forward strand.
CTCGGACAGCGCCTTGCCCTGCACCGAAAAAATGGCCGCGTTGGCCGAGAGCAGATCCTTGCGCTCCATGCCCGCGCCGCGCGGCCGCGCGCCGACCAGCAGTGCGTAGTCCGCGCCCTCGAAGGCTTCCTCCGGCCGGTCGGTGGCGACCACGCCGGCGAGCAGGGGAAAGGCGCAGTCGGACAGCTCCATCACCACGCCCTGCAACGCGCCCATCGCCGGGGTGATCTCCAGCAGTTGCAGGATCACCGGCTGATCCGCTCCCAGCATCGCGCCGCTGGCGATGCGGAACACCAGCGAATAGGAAATCTGGCCGGCGGCGCCGGTGACGGCGACACGGACGGGCTTTTTCATGGGGGCTCCCGAGTGGTGTGACTTTCGAGCCGCGAATTATGCCTCAAGCGCCTTGCCGGACGCGCGGCGGCGGGCTGCTTTGCGCAGGTCGGGCTGTGGCCCGACGGCAAGCTTGCGTTGGCTTGCAGCCCTTCGGTTCAGACTTCAAGTAGGGTCAACTCGCTCTTGTCCAGAAGCCTGGCAAAATCGCGGTCGAAAGTGACCAGATGGCCGTTGCCGACTCTGACTGCCGCGGCGATCCAGGCGTCGGAGACCCAATTTCCGGAAAGATTCCGGTCGCAGCAGAGTCTTCGAAGAACCGGCCATTCACGACCGAGCGGCGGCATTTCTACACCCGGAATTTGGAGCAGCGCATGCAGCAAGCCGGCTGCGGCGGCCACCGGCGTCGGATGGACGAATACCTTCGGATGGGTCGCGAGCCGCAGGAAACCGGCAGCGACCATCGGCAGGATTTCCAGCCGGGCGCCCGTCTCGCACGCCGCAACGGCCTGTGTCAGCCACGCGCGAGCTCGTTTGTGGTGGGGATGATCCGAACGCGACGCGGCCAGCAGGACATTGATGTCCGGCGTCACGAGTCGGCCGCGTCGAACAGCGAACGGTTGCGGGTGACGCGCCTGCGGCGCTGGCCCGCCCTGCTGCTCCGATTCTCGATCCCGCGTGACCCGCCGGCGCAGTTCCGGTCGATGTCATTGCAAGGCGTGCGACGGTTTCACGGCGGCGGTCCTTGCCATTTCATCGGCGCCATCCAGCGCGAAGCTGCGCCAAAAGAAAAGGGGGCGGCTTGCGCCGCCCCCTGAAGTGAAGCTTGTGGTTAGAGCTTACGGAGCCACCGCGTCCAGCTGCTCGAACGGCAGCTGCGGGTTGACGCCGTCGGTGTACACAACCACGCCAGAGCTCTTCAAGTTCGCGCTGTTGTAGCCACTCACGCTGAAGCTACCCACCAGCAACTGGCTGGAGATGGTCTTGTGGGAACCGGCCGCCGCGTTTCCACCTGCAACTGCGAGTCGGAACTTGTCGCCGGAGCCGATCGCCTCCACTGGCCAGTTGACGATGAAGCCCTGCATCCGCGCGACATCGCTCGGCGTGAAGTTTCCGGCTGTAGCGCAATCGGCACACGTGCCGCCCACGCCGCTGGCGGTGATGATCGCGCCCGTGCTGTCCACCGGGTTGCACGAGGCCGGCGAGCTAACGAAGGCGTTAGCCGTCGTGTCGTGCTCGAACTTCGTGACACAGAAGGCGTTCAGGTCGCTTTGCGTCAAGCCGGTATGTGCGGTGTTATCCGTATCCGCGCGATCGCCGTCGAAGTCGGACGTGGTGTCGCCATCCAGCCCACCCACAAACACCGGATGGGTGTAGATGACGGTGCACGACCAGGCCTGCGGGCTACCCACACTGCTGAAGTTCGTGCACTTCGGCGGGTTGTAGCTGGTCTGCACCGCGAACGGTCCGACGATGTCGGCTGCGGCGAACACGGGACCGCCGATGCCGAAGTTTTGGCTCGTCACCGGATCGACCAGGCCCGCCCAGCCCAGCCAGGTGTTGCCGGCCGCATCCGAGACGTTGCCGTAGAGCACGAAGCCGTGATCCGGCGTGGCCTGGATGTTGGCCGAAGCCAGTACGGTCAGCGTGCCCAGGTTAGCCGCGGTGTAGGCGCTCTCCGCGTAGGCCAGAGCCACCAAGGCCGGGTTCGTGTCGACATCCGGACCGTGGAAGCAGGTCGAGGTCGGCGGAGCGGACCAGGCGATGTTGACGCGCGGCACGGTCAGCGTCTTGCCATCCGAGCTCAACGTCGCCGGGTTGGACGGGTCGGTCAGCGCGGTGGTCAGGCTGCCCAGAGTCGTGCACTCCATCACGATGGCGGGCGTACCCGACTGCGCGGGATCGATCGCCTCGTTGAATTGGAACACCACGTTGGTGCCGTCGAAGAACGCGCGCGTCATCACCGGCGGCATGACGTCTTCCAGCGCGACGTAGGCGCGCGTGGCGGCATCCGCCACCACGCCGTTGGCGTCGGTCAGACCGGTCAGGTCGAGGAAGACGCCGTTCTGCGCGTCGGTCTGCAGATCGAACACGTTGGAGACGTGGACCGTGTACAGATTGATAAGAGTGCCGTCCTCGTCCACCGTGTCGTTGATCACGCCCGGGCTGGAGAACACGCTGGTCAGGGTACCCGTACCGGTCAGCGCCACCGGAGTCGGCTGGGTCGCCGTGGTGGACAGCGGTTCGGACACCGCGATGCCGATAATGGCCGGCGTATGGCTGATGAAAGCCGCAGCGCCCGTGGCATCGGACAGCGACAAGTGCAGCGCCGGGCTGAAGAAGAAGCTGTCCGGATCGCCGTTGCTGTCCGCGCAGATAACGCCGCAGAACGGGTCGGCCTGCTTATATCCGGCCCGCAGCACGGCCTTGTTGGACTTGCCCTCGATCTCGTCTGCACCGCGCCACTCGTCGCTGCTATAGCCACCGAGATAGGGACCGCTGGGACCCAGGGTCGAGTCGTTGACGTCCGCGGTCTGCGGGGTGATGAACAGCTTCGGCGTGCCTGCGTGCAGGGAAGAACCCGGAATGACCGCCGTGCCACCGCCACCCACGCCGGAACCCGGCGCCGCAGCGGCGATCGCATCGGCCGTCACACCCTGCACCACCGTGGTCGGCGGCACGTGATCCACCAACTGCAAGGTCGCCACCGCATTCGGGTCCACGATGTCGCCCACACCGTCACCGTTGATGTCGCCGCGCGGGATGATGTTGACGAAGTCACCCGGCCGCACGCCGCCGATGCGCAGATCCATCACGCCTTCGGCGCTGGGCTTGATCACGACCTCGCTCGTGCTGCCGTCGCCGAACGGCGGGGACAGAGTAATGCAGGACACGGTGTGCGTATTGCTGTTCTCGCCGGCGATGGTGCCCGGGAAGCCGAAGAAGCTGGTGCAGGACGGATCGGTGAGCACCGCGCCGCCGTTGAGCACCGTGTCTCCGCGGGTGACGGCCACCACGTAGTCGGTCGCGCCCGAGGTGTTGAAGGTCACACGGGCCTGGTTGACGAACACGCTGGTGCCGAAACCCAGAGTGGTGGACAGGTCGCCGAGGGCATCGACGGTCGGGGAGATGAAGCTGCCGAAACCGCCGAGGCCAACGCCGGCGTCATCTTGGTTCAACTGGCAGATGTTGCCGCCGTCGCAGATGTCGGTTCCGTTGGGGTCGACGTCCGCCGCCGTGGTGCTGACGAAGGCATCGCTGGAGGCGAACAGCGGATCCGACGAACTCTGCACCGGGGTCGTCACCTGCTGCAGATTGGTCACCGCCGTCAGGTTGGTATTGGACGGCAACGGGGTCTGGAGGGTGAGGATCACGTCGTTGGTGACCAGGCTGTCGAAGCCCACCCCCAAGCCGCTGGTCAGGAAGTTGCCCGCCAGGTCGGTGAACGAACCCACCGGCAGATAAATACAGATCTGCTTGCCCGCAGGCAGCGGATTGGTGGTGTCGATGTTCAACTGCGTGCTGCTGGCGAAGGTCGCCGTCGATGGCAGCAGGGTCTCGGTATCCGAGCTGCCGCAGGCGCCCGCGCCGATGGTGCGCGCAGTGACCTGCACGCTGCTGGCGGCGCTGGTGGGGCTCAGGGCCTCGTCGAAGAAGACCTGGATATCGTTCGCGCCCTGACCGGTGGTCGCGGTGGTCAGCATGCCGGGCGAGCCGGACTCAAGGCAACCGTCGCCGCCGCAGGGAATCGGCGGGTTGCCGACCGGCGTGTGGAGCGGCGGATTGGTGACGCCCGCGACGCGGTACACGAAGGGCGGCACGGTATCGCCGACATCCGAGAGACTGGTGCTGCTGATCTGGCCGAGCAGCACCGAGTGCGCGGACTCGTTGATGGTAGAGAAGCTGAACGAATTGGGGTCGCTCGCGTCGGCATCTTCGCAATCGAAGCCCGCCGGCTCATTGACCGGCGACACCGACCAGCCGGCCACCGCCAGGCGGAAGCAGGAATCGTCGGCGACGTTGTCGAACTCGAAACTGCCGTCGCTGCCGGTGGTGGTATTGAGCAGCGGCTGGTCGTAGGTGACGACCACGCCCTCGGCAAAGCCGTTGTCGGGCGTGAAGGCCAGGAAGTCCAGCGTCACGCTCTGGGTCGCCACCGGGGTGCCGGAGGTCGTGTCGCGCAGAATGCCCTTGACCGTGGTGGTCATGGCCGGGAGCTGGACGACGCCGGTGTTGGCGGTGAAGCCCTGCACGAAGATCAGCGCCGGGTTGGTGTCCGACGAGAACGGCGGCAGATCGCCCACCACCTGGGCCTGGGGATTGACCTCGACGGTCGCGCCGACGTAGCTGACCGAACCGCCACTCGGACCGACCACCACCAGGTCCAGCGGCAGGTGCCCGGTGAACGAACCCGAGGAGTTGGCGACGTTGGTCACCGTCACGTTGGGGATGGAGAACTGACCGGCTGCATCGGTCGTCACCGACGCCTTCACCGGCACGCTCTTGCCGTGCACCTTGATGGTCTTGGCGGAGGTCAGCGACTTCAGCAGCGCCTTGGCAGAAGAGCCACCGCTGCTGCCGCAGGCCGTCGCGCCATCGGGAATCGCCACCGTGGCGCCCTGGATCGGATGGCCGTTGTTGTCCTCCACCACGCCAACCACGGTGCCCGTGGGGCACTGCATGGGATGAACCGTGCCACCCGTCACTGAGGTGCTGTTCGACGAATCTTTGCTGCAACCGACGGCTCCGAGCGCGAGCGCCGACAGCGCCAGGGCGCCGAGAAGCCGACGAGTCACAGGCGAATTGACGCTGTACCCGCTCATGCTGATGTCTCCCACGTGTTTACTCCCGAAAAATCGCCCACCGAAATGGGCACCGATACCGCAAACTTGAACCCCAGGTCGAGGGCAGCCGCGATCCCTGAGCTAACAATAACCTAACAAAATGATCTTGACCAGTGCCTAGAGATTATCTCTACGAGGCCCGTTCAGCCTCGCTCGGCCCTGGAAACGACTCGTCTCGGCGACCCCGATCTCCCTCGTCCAAACCGTTTCCTAATATATACCCGTCCTGCCGGCGATGTGTGACGCAGTGCTAACAAGCGTGACGGCAAAGCAGGTCGGAATGAATGTAGGAGCGGCGTCAGCCGCGACTCCGCTTGCCGAAAAACAGGTCGGGGCTGACGCGCCTCCTGCAGCAAGAACGAAAAAGAATCGCAGCAGCAGCGTGAGCCGCGATGCTCGGAGCAGACACCGTCGGGGTTGACGCCCTCCTACGAGAGCAGCGTTTCGAGTTCCGCCAGCGCCTCGCCGGTGTACACCGCCAGACGCTGCATGTGCGGCAGGGTGTCGCGGCAGGCGGTGAAGCCGAAATTGAGCGTGCCGGCGTAGGACAGGCAAGTGATGTTGAGCGCCTGGCCGTGCGACAACAGCGACACCGGATACATGGCCTCCAGCCGCGCGCCGCGGAAGTACAGCGCCTGCTGCGGCCCGGGGACGTTGGAGACGGTCAGGTTGAAGATCGGCCGCGTGCGACCGCCCAGGCCGGTGAGCAGCTCCAGCATGTAGGGCGCCATCAACAGCACGGTGTATTGCGTGAGCGCCTCGCGCGGCAGGCTTTGCAGATGCGCTTTGGCGGCACTCGTGGAGGCCTTGATCGCCGCCAGGCGCCGGCGCGGATCGGCCACGTCGGTGGCGAGGCTGGCCATCATGAAGCTGATGGCGTTGCCCACCGCCACTTCGTCCGCCGGGCGCACGTTGACCGGGATGCCGGCGGTCAGCGGCTTGCGCGGCAGCGCGCCGGATTCCTTGAGAAAGCGCCGCAAGGCGGTGGCGCACAGCCACAGCACCACGTCGTTGAGCGTGACGTCCGCGGCCTTGGCCAGCGCCTTGAGCCGCGCCAGTTCGTACTGCTGGGTGGCGAAACGTCGGGCGCCGGTGATGCGGCCGTTGAGCACCGAAGGCGGCGCGGCGTAGGGCGGGGTCAGACCCGCGCCGGTCTCGCGCGCGGCGGCCAGCAGCCGGCGCAGCGCGCGCGCCAGCTCCGGCAGGGAGCGCGCCTGGCCGCGCGCGCGTTCCAGCACGGTCTGCAGCGCGCCTGCGCCACGCGCCTGCGCGCGTTCGCGCTGCGGCAGCACCACCGACCAGGGCGCGCGCGTGTCGCGCGCGCGCGGACTCGTGGCCAGCGCGCGGCTCAACATGCGCATGCCGCCCACGCCGTCCACCAGCGAGTGGTGCATCTTGGTGTAGAGCGCGAAGCGGCCGCCCTCCAGGCCTTCGATCAAGTGGCATTCCCACAGCGGGCGCGAGAAATCCAGCGGATGGCTGTGCAGGCGCGACACCAGCACGCCCAGCTCGCGCTCGCCGCCGGGCGCGGGCAGCGCCGAGTGGCGCAGGTGGTAATCGAGATCCAGCGTGCGGTCGATCTCCCAGGCCGGCAGCAGACGGCGCAGCGGCGAGCCGGCGAGCTTGAGGTTCCACGGCGGCTGGAACTCGCGGGCCGCGCGCAAGAAGGCGATGAGCTTTTGCAGATAGTCCGGCCGCGCCTTGGGCGGCGGCGAGAACACCAGCAGGCTGGCGACGTGCATCGGCGTCTCGCGCGATTCCACCGCCAGCCAGGACGCGTCCAGCGGATTCATCTTGATCATGCGGTTCTCCTCCGAGCGCGGTGAGTTGTCGTTGTATTGATGCGCCACTCTACCCCGGCTGCGGCGCTCGCGCGACGGCCGCCGAAGCGGTCGCGGCTGACGTCGCTCCTACGATTCATTTCGTTCTTGCCGTAGGAGGGGCGTCAGTTCCGACTTCCATTCCGCCAGTTCCTGGTCCTTGCGCGCCCACAGGCCGTTGAGCCAGTCCTGGAAGCGCGCGCGGAACTGCGGATCGCCCTGGTAATCGCCGGCGAGCCATTCCGCGGGCAGCGGCAGGACGCGCACCTGCGCGCGCCAGGGCTGCCCGCACAGAAAGCTCCACAGCGGCCCGCGCGGATGGGGAGCGTAGCCGAGCGTCACGTCGATCAGCCCGGCGAATTGTTCGCCCATCGCAGCGAGCGCGAAGGCCAGGCCCGCCGCCTTGGGCCGCAACAGATGGCGGTAGGGCGAGCCGCGCGCCAGGCGCTTCTGCTCGGTGAAGCGCGTGCCTTCGAGGAAGTTCACCACCGTCACCGGAATGCGGCGGTATTTCTCGCAGGCGCGGCGGGTGATCTCCAGATCCTCGCGCGCGAGTCTCGGGTCCAGCGCCACCGCTTGCCGGGAGTGACGGCGCACGAAGGGCATGTCGAACGCCCAGCAGGCGAAGCCGATCACCGGCACCCACAGCAACTGGCGTTTGAGGAAGAAGCGGAAGAACGGCACGCGCCGGCCGAACAGCTCCACCAGCACCGGGATGTCGGCCCAGGACTGGTGATTGCAGATCAAGATCCAGCTGCGCCGGCGATCGAGCCGTTCGGCGCCTTCGAATTCCACCGCCTGGGGCGGCGCGTGGAGCAGCCGATAAACGACGTGATTCAGCGCCCACCACGGTCCGGTGCCGAGGCGGTCGAGCACCGTGCGCGTCAGCCAGGCGCGCGCCGCGGCGCCCGGCAGCAGGGGCTTGAGCAGGGCGAACGGCAGGAACAGCGCGAAGCACAGCAGCAGTGCCGCCAGCAGCAGCACGAAGCTCAGCGCAGCGACCAAGGGCGCGGGCAGGAAACGACGCAGCACGGCGCCGGCTCCGTCCCTTCAGCCGCGGTGATAGGCCGGCGACAGCGCGCGCACGGCATCGACCAGCGCGGCGACGTGCTCCGGCGGCGTCTGCGGCAGGACGCCGTGGCCGAGGTTGAAGACGTGCCCGGGGCCGTGCCCGTAGTCGGCGAGCACCGCCGCGACCTGCGCGCGGATCGCTTCGGGCGCGGCGAACAAGGCCGCGGGATCGAGGTTGCCCTGCAGCGCGACGCGGTCTCGCACCGCCGCGCGCGCCTGCGCCAGGGAGGTCGTCCAGTCCACGCCGAGAGCCGCCACGGGCAGTTCCGCCAGCTCGGCCAGGTGTGCGCCGGTGCCCTTGCCGAAGACGACGAGCGGCACGCCGGGCGCGAGCCGGCTCACATGCTCGGCGAGCGCGCGCAGCGCGGGCAGCGCATAGGCCCGGTAGCCGGCGGCGTCCAGCACGCCGCCCCAGGTGTCGAACACCATCAGCGCGTCGGCGCCGGCGCGCGCCTGCGCCGCGAGATAGCGCGCGACCGCTTCGGCCAACCGCGCGAGCAGCCGCTGCAGCAGCTCCGGCGCCTCGAAGCGCAGACGCTTAGCGTGCAGGAAGTCGGTGGCGCCGCGGCCCTCGATCATGTAGGTCGCCAGCGTCCACGGGCTGCCGGCAAAACCGATCAGCGGCACGCGGCCGGCCAGTGCGCGCTTGATGAGGCGCACCGCGTCCAGGACGTAGCGCAGCTCGCTTTCCGGATCGGGCAGCGGCAGGCGCGCGATGTCCGCCTCGGTGCGCACGGGGCGGTGGAAGGCCGGGCCCTCGCCTTCGACGAAATGCAAGCCTAAGCCCATGGCGTCGGGCACGGTGAGGATGTCCGAGAACAGGATCGCGGCGTCCAGCTCGAAACGCTCGAGCGGCTGCAGCGTGACCTCGCAGGCCAGCTCCGGGGTCTTGCACAGGGTCAGGAAATCGCCGGCCTGGGCGCGCGTGGCGCGGTATTCCGGCAGGTAACGCCCGGCCTGACGCATCAACCACACCGGCGTGCGGTCCACCGGCTCGCGCCGCAGCGCGCGCAGGAAGCGATCGTTCATTTCCCTCTCCAGGCGCGCACATGGCGCACCGCGCCCACGGCCGCCGCTTTTTGCAGATAGCGTTCGTCGGCGGTCACGAACACGCCGCGCCGTTCGAGCGCGAGCGCGTGATAGCTGGCGTCGTAGAAAGTCGCTCCCAGGCGCGCCGCCAGCTCCGCCGTTGCCGCGGCCCGCATCGGGTTGGGTTCAGCCAGCGCGATGCCGGCCTGCAACAAAGCCCGCAGCGCGCGCGGCGTTGACGGCGCGCGAGCGGGCGCCGCGCGGAATTTTTTGCAGCGCGGACCCGATTTCTTCGTCGAGCACGACGTTGGCGCGGATCGCCATGGCTGCTCCTGCACCGGCCGGATACACACCGATTGTACACAAAGGGGGTCAGACCGCCGCGATCTCGCGCTGGATGGCCTGCGCCGCCGCGCGCGGGTCGGCGGCGTCGCGGATCGGACGGCCGACCACGAGATAGTCCGCGCCGGCCTGCAAGGCGCGCGCCGGCGTCATGACCCGCTTCTGATCGGACTCCGCGGTGTTGTCGAGCGGCCGGATGCCGGGCGTGACGACGATCAGCTCGCGCGGCGCCTCGCGCCGCAGCCGTTCGACTTCCAGACCCGAGGACACCACGCCATCGCAGCCAGCGGCCAGCGCGCGGCGCGCGCGCGACAGCACCAGCTCGCCCACGTCGCAACGGAAGCCGAGGTCGTCGAGATCGCCGCGATCGAGGCTGGTGAGCGCGGTGACCGCCAGCACCTTGAGCGTGTCGCCCTTGGCGCGCGCCGCGGCTTCCATCATCGCCTGGTTGCCGTGCACGGTGCAGAACCGCGCGCCATGCCGCGACAGGGCGCGCACGGCGCGCGCGACGGTCTCGGGAATGTCGAAGAACTTGAGATCGACGAAGACGTCCTTGCCCTGGGCGCGCAGCCAGGCGAGCAGGGCAAAGAACTCCTCCGACATCGCCAGCTCCAGGCCGATCTTGTAGAACGACACCGCATCGCCGAGCCGCTGCACCAGCGCGCGCGCCGCGGCGGCGTCCGGCACGTCGAGGGCGACGATCAGGCGATCATGCGGGCGATCGCGAGGGGGAATGGGAGGAGCCACGCTAAATTCCCGTGAACAACCGATCGATGGCGGAGAGGATCTCGGCACGGCAACTGCCCAGAGAACCGGCCTTTTCGCCCAGCACCTCGCGCGGGACCGACGCCATCTCCTCCAGGGACAGCACGTGCGGCTCGCCCGCGAAATCGGCCCTCACATGCAACCGGTCTGCCGTGCGCCAGAATCCGCGCAGGGGGCGCAGCGGCGCGATGACGGCGGTTCGGACGAGATTCACCAAATCGGACTGAAGAACGACGAGCTAGGGCGCGTGCTTGCGCTGCGCGGCGCGGCTGCGGGACACGGGTTTGCGGTCACCGTCCATGCTTGCGAAAACCTCCCCTCGAATGCGCATAGTCTATACGCATCCCTGGCGCGTATGCGTCAGCTTCCGGGCTGGGCCGGCGCGAGCCGGGCCTCGAGTTCGGCCACGCGCGCTTCCAGCGCCTGCAGGCGCGCGCGCAGCTCGGCGAGTTCGGACGCGGTCGGCGCTGGCGCCGGCGCCGGCGCCGGGCGCGCGGGCTCTGGTTCCTCGGCGGGCGCGCAAGCGCCGCACAGGGTATGCGCGTAACGCACCGCAGACTGGCCCGCGGCGCGGGGCAGGGTCTGCACCAAGGGCTGCGCGCGGTCGGCGAGATCCGCGAGCAGCGCCCGCAGCGCTTCGATCTCCGCCGGCCCTCCCAAGGGCGCGGCGTTGGCGCGCAGTTCCGCCGCCGTCTGCGGCCCGCGCAGCATGAGCGTGACCAGCACCGCCAGCGCCGGCGGCTGGAGCAGGAGCTGGTGCTGGAACTGGTGCCGCCACTTGGTCACGCGGCCGGAGCGATCGTCGCGCGACACCAGCTCGAGCGTCTCCAGGCGGTTGAGCGCCGCGCCGACTTCGCCTTCGCTCAAGCTCATCACCGGATGGCGCATGGTCTTCTGGTTGGCCGCCAGCATCAGCGCGTTGACCGTCATCGGGTAGTACTGCGGCGTGGCGATGGATTTCTCCACCAGGCTGGCGAGGACGCGCGCCTCGGCGGCGGACAGCAGCAGATCGGACATGCGCGCCTTCAGACGCCCAGCAGGTCGAGGATGCCCTCGGCCGCCTTGCGGCCTTCCCACACGGCGGTGACCACGAGGTCGGCGCCGCGCACCATGTCGCCGCCCGCGAACACCTTGGGATGGCTGGTGCGGAAACCGCGTGCCTCGTCGGTGGCGATCCGGCCGTCGGCGCGCAGCTCGATGCCGTGTCGGGCGAGCCACGCCGGCGGACTGGGACGGAAACCGAAAGCGATGATCACCCGGTCGGCGGGAATCGTCTCCTCCGAACCGGGCACGACTTCCGGCCGGCGCCGGCCTTTGTCGTCCGGCTCGCCCAGGCGGGTCTGCACCACGCGCACGCCCTGCACCCGCTCGCGGCCCACGATTTCCACCGGCGCGCGGTCGAGCAAGTAATCCACGCCTTCCGCTTTGCCGCCCGCGATGATTTCCACCGGCGCGCGGTTGAACAGGAAGCGCACGCCTTCTTCCTTGGCGTTGGCCACCTCGCGCCTGGAGCCGGGCATGTTGGCTTCGTCGCGGCGATAGACGCAGGTGACGCGCGCCGCCTGCTGGCGCACCGCGGTGCGGTTGCAGTCCTGCGCGGTGTCGCCGCCGCCCAGCACCACCACGCGGCAGCCTTTGAGGTCGAGGTAAGGGTAGGCGGGATCCTCAAGCCCCATGACGTGCAGCCCGTTGCCGATCAGGTAGGGCAAAGCCTGGATCACGCCCGGCAGGTCCTCGCCGGGAAAGCCGCCTCGCAGCGCGGTGTAGGTGCCCAGGCCGAGGAACACCGCGTCGTAACGCTCGAGCAGTTCCTCGAAGCCGAGGTCGCGGCCGATCTCGCAGTTGAGCCGGAACTGCACGCCCATGCCTTCGAGGATGCGCCGGCGCGTCAGCACCACTTCCTTTTCCAGCTTGAACGGCGGAATGCCGTAGGTGAGCAGGCCGCCGATCTCGGCATAGCGGTCGTAGACCACGGCTTGCACGCCGTTGCGCACCAGCACGTCGGCGCAGGAAAGACCCGCCGGTCCCGCGCCGACCACCGCCACGCGCTTGCCGGTGGGCGTCACCTGCGACAGGTCCGGACGCCAGCCGCGGCGGAAGGCCTCGTCGGTGATGTACTTCTCCACCGCGCCGATGGTCACCGCGCCGAAGCCGTCGTTGAGCGTGCAGGCGCCCTCGCACAGCCGGTCCTGCGGGCAGATGCGCCCGCAGATCTCCGGCAGCGAGTTGGTCTGGTGACACAGTTCGGCCGCGGCCAGCAGGTTGCCCTCCTGCGCCAGCTTGAGCCAGTTGGGGATGTAGTTGTGGACCGGACACTTCCACTCGCAGTACGGATTGCCGCAGTCCAGGCAGCGGGCCGCCTGTGCGGAGGCCTGTTCGGGCGTGTACTGGCCGTAGATCTCGCGGAAGTCGTGCACGCGGATCTCCACCGGCGCCTTCTTCGGATCCTGGCGCGGGAGGTCCAGAAACTGCATGACGTTCTTGGCTGCCATCTTCTCTTTTCGCTAGGAGCGGCGCACGCCGCGACTGGATTTCGCAATTCGGGATTCCACCCGACACCGCCGCTCGACCGGAAGGCCGAGCGACGCATCCCGGCCAAGCCTCACGCCGCGGCGCGGATCGCCACCAGCAACGTGCCGATGTCGGCGGCCTTGGGTTTGGCCAGCCAGAACTTGCCGACGTAATCGCGGAAGTTCTCCACGATCTCGCGGCCCCACTCGCTGCCCGTGGCTTCGGTGTAATCGCGGATCAGGGAAAGCAGGTAATGGCGGTGGCCCTCCATGTGCTCGGCGACGATGCGGTGGATGTCGATCAGCTCGTGGTTGTAACGATCCACGAAGTTGCGACGCTCGTCGAGCACGTAGGCGAAGCCACCGGTCATGCCGGCGCCGAAGTTCACGCCCACGCGGCCCAGCACCACCACCACGCCGCCGGTCATGTACTCGCAGCCGTGGTCCCCGCAGCCTTCCACCACCGCCAGCGCGCCGGAGTTGCGCACCGCGAAGCGCTCGCCGGCCACGCCGGCGGCGTACAGGGTGCCGCCGGTGGCGCCGTACAAGCAGGTGTTGCCGAGGATCACCGTCTTGTTGGTCGGGCAGCGGCTGCCGCGCGGCGGGCGGATGACGATGCGGCCGCCGGCCATGCCCTTGCCGACGTAGTCGTTGGCCTCGCCCTCCAGCTCCAGGTGCAGACCGCCGGCGTTCCACACGCCGAAGGACTGCCCGGCCACGCCCTTGAGCTTGAGCGTGATGGGCGCGTCGGCCAGGCCGAGATTGCCGTGGCGGCGCGCGATCTCGCCCGACAGGCGCGCGCCGATCGAGCGGTGGGTGTTGTTGACCGTGTATTCGAACGTGCGCTGCGGATGGGTCTTGTCCTCGATCGCCGGCCGCGCGTCGCGCACCATGCGTTCGGCCAGCTCGCCCTTGTCGTGCGGCGGATTGGGGTTGACGCAATACTGCGGCGCGTCGCTCGCCATGCCCGCCGCCGAGAGGATCGGCGTGAGGTCGAGGCCGCGCTGCTTGTCGCTCTCGCCCGTGGCGATCCTCAGCAGATCGGTGCGGCCGATCAGTTCGGCGAGGCTGCGCACGCCGAGCCGGGCCAGCCACTCGCGCGTCTCCTGGGCGACGAAGCGGAAGTAGTTCGCCACCATCTCCGGCAGACCGACGAAATGCTGCGTGCGCAGCGTCTCGTTCTGCGTGGCCACGCCGGTGGCGCAGTTGTTGAGATGGCAGATGCGCAGGTATTTGCAGCCCAGCGCGATCATCGGCGCGGTGCCGAAGCCGAAGGACTCGGCGCCGAGGATCGCCGCCTTGACCACGTCCAGCCCGGTCTTGAGGCCGCCGTCGGTCTGCACGCGCACCTTGTCGCGCAGCCCGTTCATGCGCAGGGTCTGGTGCGTTTCCGCGAGGCCCAGCTCCCAGGGCGTGCCGGCGTACTTGACGGAAGTCAGCGGGCTGGCGCCGGTGCCGCCGTCGTAACCGGAGATGGTGATGAGATCGGCGTAGGCCTTGGCCACGCCGGCGGCGATGGTGCCCACGCCCGGCCCGGACACCAGCTTGACCGACACCAGGGCCTGGGGATTGATCTGCTTCAAGTCGAAGATGAGCTGCGCCAGGTCCTCGATCGAGTAGATGTCGTGGTGCGGCGGCGGGCTGATCAGGGCCACGCCGGGCCGCGCGTAACGCAGCCGCGCGATCATCTCGTTGACCTTGTCGCCGGGCAGCTGGCCGCCCTCGCCGGGCTTGGCGCCCTGGGCGATCTTGATCTGCAGCACTTCGGCATTGATCAGGTATTCCGGCGTCACGCCGAAGCGGCCGGAGGCGACCTGCTTGATCTTGGAGCTGCGCTCGGTGCCGTAGCGCGCCGGGTCCTCGCCGCCCTCGCCGGAGTTGCTGCGCGCGCCCAGCCGGTTCATGGCGATGGCCAGCGCCTCGTGCGCCTCCGGCGACAGCGCGCCCAGCGACATGCCCGCCGAGTCAAAGCGCTTGAGGATGGCTTCCACCGGCTCGACTTCGTCCAGCGGAACCGGCGCGGCGCTCTCCGCCAGCTTGAACAGATCGCGGAACACCGTCGGCGGCCGCTCGTTCACCAGCCGCGCGAAGACGCGATAGTCTTCGTAATCGCCGCTTCTCACCGCCTTGTGCAAGGCGTTGACCACGTCGGGATTGAAGGCGTGGAACTCGCCGCCCACGACATAGCGGTACAAGCCGCCCGGCGGCACCGGCTTGCGCGGCGTCCAGGCGGCCAGCGCGAGCTGCGCGGCTTCCGCCTCCAGGTCGGCGAAGCGCGCGCCCTGCACGCGCGACACCGTGCCGGCGAAGCACAAGTCCACCACCTCGTCGTGCAAGCCGACGATCTCGAACAACTGCGCGCCGCGGTAGCTGGAGACCGTGCTGATCCCCATCTTGGACATGATCTTGTACAGGCCCTTGTTGATGCCCTTGCGGTAGGACGCCGCCAGGTCCTCGGGCCGCTTGTCCTTGATCTGGCCGGTGCGCACCATCTCGTAGAGGCTGGCGTAGGCCAGATAGGGATACACGCAGGACGCGCCGTAGCCGATCAGGCAGGCGAAGTGATGCGGATCGCGCGCCGTGGCGGTCTCCACGATCAGGTTGCAGTCGCAGCGCAAACCTTCGCGGATCAGCCGATGCTGCAGCGCGCCGACCGCGAGCAGGGCGTGGATGGGCAGCTTGTCGCGCGCGATGGCGCGGTCGGACAGCACCAGCACCACGGTCCCGGCGCGCACCGCGTCCACCGCCGCGTCGCACAGGTTCTCGATCGCCCGCTTGAGCCCCAGCGAGGGTTCGTAGTTGAGGTCGAAGACCTTGTTCGGATAGCCGTCCTCGCCCAGCGCCAGCAGTTTGCGGAACTTGGCCTCGGACAGCACCGGCGAATCCACCAGCAGCCGCGCGGCGCGCTCCGGCGTCTCGTCGAACATGCCGCGCTCGGGCCCCAGCGAGCATTCCAGGCTCATCACGATCTGCTCGCGCAGCGGATCGATCGGCGGATTGGTCACCTGCGCGAACTGCTGGCGAAAGTAATCGAACAGCGAGCGCGGCTGGCGCGAAAGCACCGCGAAGGGCGTGTCGTCGCCCATCGAGCCGACCGTCTCCTGGCCGGACTCGGCGAGCACGCGCAGCACCTCGTTGCGCTCTTCCTGGGTGAGCAGGAACAGCTTCTGATAGACGGCGATGCTTTCCGGATGCAGCCGATCCAGGCCCGCGGGATCGTCGTGCAGCGAGGCTTCCAGCCGCCGCAGGTGGCGCTTGAGCCACTGCTTGTAAGGCGCGCGCGCGGCCAGCATCTGGTCGATCTCCGGCGGGCGCAGCAGCGCCCCGGACTCGGTGTCCACCGCCAGCATCTGGCCCGGGCGCAGCCGACCCTTCTCGACCACCTCTTCGGGCGCCATTTCGACCACGCCGATCTCCGAGGCCAGCACGATGGTGCGGTCGCGGGTGATGGCGTAGCGCGTCGGCCGCAGGCCGTTGCGGTCGGTGGCGCACACCGCGTAACGGCCGTCGGTCAGCACCACGCCGGCCGGCCCGTCCCAGGGTTCCATCTGCAGCGAGTTGTATTCGTAGAACGCGCGCACGTCGGGATCGAGACTCTCCACGTTCTGCCAGGCCGGCGGGATCAGCGCGCGCAGGGCCGCGAACAAGTCCATGCCGCCGGCGAGCAGCACTTCCAGCATGTTGTCCAGACTCTGCGAATCCGAACCGCTCATGGACACCAGCGGCGCGATGGCGTCGATGTCCGGCAGATCCTCGCACTGGAACTTGTAACGCCGCGCCTGCGCCCACATGCGGTTGCCGGCGATGGTGTTGATCTCGCCGTTGTGCGCGAGGAAGCGGAAGGGATGCGCCAGCCGCCACTGCGGCAGGGTGTTGGTGGAGAAGCGCTGATGGAAGACGCAGATCGAGGATTCCAGCAGCGGATCCTCGAGGTCGGGATACAGCGTCGGCAGATGCGCCGGCATCACCAGGCCTTTGTACACGATGACCCGGCAGGAGAGATGCGTGACGTAGAAATCCTTGTCGCCTTCCGCTTCGAGGATCTTCTCGGCGCGGCGGCGCGCCTTGAACAGCTTGAGCTCGAAAGCGAACTTGTGCGTGCGCGGCGGCGCGCCGATGAACACCTGCTCGAAGCGCGGCAGGGTCTTGAGCGCCTCGGCGCCGCAGGCCTCCTGCGCGCGATGCGGCAACTCGCGCCAGCCCAGCACCTTGAGACCGTGTTCGGCGCAGGATTCGGCCAGCACCTCGCGCGCGCGCGCGGCGCGGCGCTCGTCCGGCGACAGGAAGAGGTTGCCGGCGCAGTAGAGGTCCTGGTCCTTGGGGCCGAGCTTGATCTTGAGCTCCGCCGCCTTGGCGCGCAAAAAGCGGTCCGGCTTTTTCATCAGCAGGCCGCAGCCGTCGCCGGTCTTGCCGTCGGCGGCGATGGCGCCGCGATGGGTCAGGCGCGCGAGCGCGCCGATCGCGGTCTTGACCAGGGCATGGCTCGCCCGATCGTCCATCTGGGCGATCAGGCCGAAGCCGCAACTGTCGTGCTCGAAGCACTCCCGGTACAGGCCGGACGATGGGAGCTGGGTCATGGCCGGAGTCTCGTGGCGGCGGCACACCGCCCTGCCGCGTGCGGCGGCCTGACACTATCCAGCGTGGGGGCCAACGACGGAGGGCGGAACTCGCTGCGCGATCAATCGCAACGCAACATCGCATTATAGAGGCGCTGCGTTTGTCGTCAACGCGGGCGCTGGGATAATGTCGCGGTCATGTCCGCCCCGATCCTTGAGGCTCGCCGTGCCGCGACCGCGCCGCGCGAGGTGCTCGCGCGCCTGCGCCGCGCCCTGCCCGCCTCCGCGCTGCTGACGGCGCCCGAGGAGCTCAAGCCCTACGAGTGCGACGGGCTGACCCTGTACCGCCAGCCGCCGCTGGCGGTGGCGCTGCCGGGGGACGAAGACCAGGTGCTCGCCGTGCTGCGCATCTGCCGCGCCACCGGCACGCCGGTGATCGCGCGCGGGGCCGGCACCGGATTGTCCGGCGGCGCCACGCCGCGCGCCGACGCGGTGCTGCTGGTGCTGTCGCGCCTCGACCGGATCCTGCATCTGGATCCGCAGGCGCGCAGCGCGCGGGTGCAGCCGGGCGTGCGCAATCTCGCCATCTCCGAGGCGGCCGCCCCATACGGCCTCACTTATGCGCCCGACCCGTCCAGCCAGATCGCGTGCAGCATCGGCGGCAACATCGCCGAGAATTCCGGCGGGGTGCACTGCCTGAAATACGGCCTCACCCTGCACAACTTGCTGCGCCTGCGCGTGGCGACCATCGAGGGCGAAATCCTGGAACTCGGCTCCGAGGCCTTGGACGCTCCGGGCTACGACCTCGTCGCGCTGCTCACCGGCTCCGAAGGCCTGCTCGGCGTGGTGACGGAAGCCACGCTGCGCCTGATCCCGGCTGCGCCCTGCGCGCGCGTGGTGCTCGCCGCCTTCGACGACCTTAAGCGCGCCGGCGCCGCGGTGGCGGCGGTGATCGCCGCCGGTTTCATCCCGGCGGGGCTGGAGCTGATGGACCGGCCGGCGATCGCCGCGGTGGAACCCTACGCCCAGGCCGGCTATCCGCTCGACGCCGAAGCCATCCTGCTGTGCGAACTCGACGGCACGGCCGAGGCGCTGGATGAGGAACTCGCGCGCGTGGAAGCGGTGCTGCGCGCCGCCGGCGCGCGCGACTGCCGCGTGTCGCGCAGCGACGCCGAGCGCGCGCGCTTGTGGGCCGGGCGCAAGGCCGCGTTTCCCGCGGTCGGCCGGCTGGCGCCCGATTACTACTGCATGGACGGCACCATTCCCAAGAAAGCGCTGGCCGCCGTGCTCGGGGAAATCCGCGCCATGGAAAAGAAATACGGCCTGGCCTGCGCCAACGTGTTCCACGCCGGCGACGGCAATCTGCATCCCTTGATCCTGTTCGACGCCAATCGCCCCGAGCAGGTCGCGCGGGCCGAGGCGTTCGGGCAGGAGATCCTGCAACGCTGCGTGGCGCACGGCGGCAGCATCACCGGCGAACACGGCGTGGGGATCGAAAAACTCGACGCCATGTGCGCGCAGTTCGGCGCCGACGAGCTGGAGCTCTTCCATGCGCTCAAGCGCGCCTTCGATCCGTACGGCCTGCTCAACCCCGGCAAGGCGATCCCCAGCCTGCACCGCTGCGCGGAATTCGGACGCCTGCACGTGCACGCCGGCCGGCTGCCCCACCCCGAGTTGCCGCGGTTTTGATGGACGCCGCCGCCGCGCTCGCCGAGCGTGTGAGACAGGCCGCCGCGCGCGCGGAGCGCCTGCGCATCCTCGGCCAGGGCAGCAAGGACTTCTACGGCGGGGCGCCGTGCGGCGCGCCGCTGCAGACCGCCGCGCTGCGCGGCATCGTCGCCTACGAGCCGGCCGAGCTGGTGCTCGTCGCGCGCGCCGGAACGCCCTTGGTCGAAATCGAGGCGGCGCTCGCCGCGCAGGGCCAGATGCTGGCCTTCGAGCCGCCGCGCTTTTCCGGCGGCGGCACGCTGGGCGGCGCGGTCGCCGCCGGGCTGTCCGGACCGCGGCGCGCCTACGCCGGCGCGGTGCGCGACTTCGTACTCGGCGCGCAGCTGATCGACGGCCGCGGCCGGCTGCTGCGCTTCGGCGGGCGCGTGCTCAAGAACGTCGCGGGCTTCGACGTGTCGCGCCTGCTGGTCGGCAGCCTGGGCACGCTGGGCGTGCTCACCGAAGTCACGCTCAAAGTCCTGCCGCGCCCGGCGCAGGAGCTCACGCTGTGCTACGCGCTGTCGCAAAGCGAGGCGCTGGAGCGCATGCACCGGCTGGCCGCAGGCCCCTGGCCGCTGTCGGCCAGCGCCTGGCTCGACGGCCGCCTGGCCGTGCGCCTGTCCGGTCCGCCCGCCGCGTTGCGCGCGGCGCGGCGCGAGCTGGGCGGCGAAGAGCTGGCCTGCGCGGCGAGGTTCTGGGACGAGCTGCGCGACCAGCGCCTGGAATTCTTCGCCCGCGCGCAACGGCTGTGGCGCGTGTCGCTGCCGCCGACGGCGCCGCCTCTGCCGACCGAGGCCGCCACGATCGTCGAATGGGGCGGCGCGCTGCGCTGGGTCGCCGATCCGGCCGAGGCCGCGGACCTGCGCGCGCAGGCGCGGCGTCACGGCGGTCATGCCAGCTTGTTCCGGGCGCCCGACAAGGCCGAGGGCGTCTTCGCGCCGTTGCCGCCGGCGCTGGCCGAGCTCCACCGGCGGCTGAAAACCGTGTTCGATCCCGCCGGGATCTTCAATCCCGGTCGGCTTTATCCCGATTTCTAGGACGCAAGGTTCGATGCAAACGCAGCTCACCGAGGAATTTTGCCTGCGCCCCGAAGGCCGCGAAGCGGAGGGCATCCTGCGCCGCTGCGTGCACTGCGGCTTCTGCAATGCCACCTGTCCGACCCATCGAGTGCTGGGCGACGAGCTGGACGGCCCGCGCGGGCGCATCTACCTCATCAAGGAAATGCTCGAAGGCGCGCCGGTCACGGCCCGCACGCGGCAGCACCTGGACCGCTGTCTCACCTGCCGCGCCTGCGAAACCACCTGCCCTTCCGGCGTGCGCTACGGCCGCCTGCTCGATCTGGGTCGCGCCGAGCTGGAACGCCGCGCCCCGCGCGCGCTGCCCGCGCGGCTGCTGCGCCGCGCGTTGATCGCCGGGCTATCGCACCGGCGCGGGTTCGCCGCGCTGCTCGCCCTGGGCCGGGCGCTGCGCCCCTGGCTGCCCGCCGCGCTCAGGCGGCGCATCCCCGAAGCGCGGCGCGCGGGCGCCTGGCCGCCACCGCGGCAGGCGCGGCGCATGCTGGTGCTGCAAGGCTGCGTGCAGCCGGCGCTGGCGCCGAGCATCAATGCCGCCGCCGCGCGCGTGCTTGATCGGGCCGGCGTGTCCCTGATCGCGGCCGCTGACGGCTGTTGCGGCGCGCTCGCCCAGCATCTGGGCGATCCCGAACGCGCACGCGCGCACATGCGCCGCAACATCGACGCCTGGTGGCCACAGATCGAGCGCGGCGTCGAGGCGATCGTCGTCACGGCCAGCGGCTGCGGGGTGCAGGTCAAGGACTACGGCGAGCTGCTCGCCGACGACCCGCGCTACGCCGACAAAGCGCGGCGCGTGTCGGCGCTGTTCCTGGAGCTGAGCGAGGCGGTCGGCCGCGAGCGCGAACGGCTGCGCTTTTCCGCCGCGCCCGGGCCGCGCGTGGCGTTCCATGCGCCGTGCACGCTCACCCACGGCCTGCGCCTGGGCGGGACGATCGAGCGGATGCTGCGGGATTCCGGCTGCGAGCTGACGCCGGTGGCCGACGCGCAGCGGTGCTGCGGCTCGGCCGGCACCTACTCGATCCTCGAGCCGCGCCTCGCGGGCCGGCTGCGCGCCGACAAGCTGCGCGCCCTGCAAGCCGGCGCGCCGGAAGTGATCGCCACCGCCAACATCGGCTGCCTGACCCATCTGGCCGCCGGCAGCGAGCGGCCGGTACGGCACTGGATCGAAGTGCTCGAGGCGCGGCTCGCCGAGTGACGAGGGGATTCGTCCGGAGCGGAGCGCGCGTCGCGGAGCTTTGCGGGCTCGCAGCGAGGGTGAGGGAACTCGGCTAGCGCGAGCGCCGCGGATCGAACAGGCGATCGTATTCGTCCAGGGCGTAGCGATCCGTCATGCCCGCGATGTAGTCCGCCACCACCCGCGCGCGACCGCGCGCGCCGTGCGCGTCCTCGGCCTGCTGCGCCTGGCGGAAGAACTCCAGCGGCAGCAGGCGCGGATCGCCGTCGAGCGCCGCGAACAACTCGCTCACCACGCGCTTGGCCTTGACCATCACGCGGTACACCTGCGGATGGCGGTAGAGCCGTTCGCGCAGGAAACGCTTGAGTTCCTGGTTGCGCTGCTGCATCTCCGCGCTGAAGCCGACCACGGGCCGGGCCTGGGCGCGGATGTCGTCCGGATGGCGCGGCTTGAGCCGGCGCAGGCGCGCGCGGGTGGCCTGCACGAGGTCGGCGACCTGGGCGTTGATCATGCGGCGGACGGTTTCGTGCCGCACCTGCTTGGGCAGCAGATCGCGGTGGCGGCGCAGCACCTGGTCGTGGTGCTGGGCGAACAACGGCACCGCGCGCAGCGCCTCGATCGACAGCAGGTGCGCGCGCAGACCGTCGTCCACGTCGTGGTTGTTGTAGGCGATCTCGTCGGCGACGTTGGCGAGCTGCGCTTCCGGCCCCGGCTGGCGCCGCTGCAAGAAGCGTTCGCCCACGTCGCCCAGCTCGCGCGCCCGCTTGAGCGAGCAATGCTTGAGGATGCCTTCGCGGGTTTCGAAGGTCAGATTGAGGCCGCGGAACGCGGCGTATTTGTCTTCCAGCTCGTCCACCACGCGCAGCGACTGCGCGTTGTGCTCGAAGCCGCCGTAAGGCTTCATGCAGGCGTCGAGCGCGTCCTGGCCGGCGTGGCCGAAAGGCGTGTGGCCGAGATCGTGGGCGAGCGCGATGGCCTCGGCCAGATCCTCGTTGAGCGCCAGGGCGCGCGCCAGGGTGCGCGCGATCTGCGCCACTTCCAGCGAGTGCGTCAGCCGGGTGCGAAACAGATCGCCCTCGTGGTTGATGAACACCTGGGTCTTGTATTCCAGGCGGCGAAACGCGGCGCTGTGCACGATGCGGTCGCGGTCGCGCTGATACTCGCCGCGGTAGTCCGGGGGCGGTTCGGCAAAGCGCCGGCCGCGGGAGTATTCCTCGCGGCAGGCGTAAACGGCGAGCGTCATGAAACCCGGCACCCCGGCGCGCAGAAGTGCTCGAGGGTCGCGTCCAGCGCGGCGGGGTCGAAGTCGGCGGTGACGCAGGCTTCGCCCAGCGCGCGCAGCAGCACCAGCCGCAAGCGGCCGCCCGCGACTTTCTTGTCGCCGGCCATGAGGCGGCGGAAATCCTCCGGCGTCATGCCGGCGGGAGCGCGCGTGGGCAAACCGGCGCGCTCGACCAGCGCCCGCACGCGGCGGGCGTCGTCCGCCGCCAGCCAGCCCAGCCGGGCGGACAGGTCGGCGGCCATGCACAGCCCCAGGCCCACCGCCTCGCCGTGCAGCCAGGTCGCGTAGCGCGTGTAGGTCTCCACGGCGTGCCCGAAAGTGTGACCGAGATTGAGCAGGGCGCGCGCGCCGCCGTCCAGGGACTCGCGCTCGTCGGCGGCCACGATGCGCGCCTTGAGCGTGACGCTGCGCTCGATGGCCTCGCCGAGCGCCTCGGCCTCCAGCGCCAGCACGCGCTCCAGCCGGCGCTCCAGCCGCGCGAACAGCGGCGCGTCGCCGAGCAGCGCGCACTTGATCACTTCCGCGGCGCCGGCGGCGAGCTCGCGCGGCGGCAGCGTGCGCAGCGTCTCGGTGTCGGCCAGCACCAGGCAGGGCTGGTGGAAGGCGCCGATCAGGTTCTTGCCGCGCGCATGGTTGACGCCGGTCTTGCCGCCGACGCTGGAATCGACCTGGGCCAGGAGCGTGGTCGGCAACTGCACGAGGTCGATGCCGCGCTGATAGACCGCCGCGCAGAAGCCGGCCAGATCCCCGATCACGCCGCCGCCCAGCGCCAGCAGGGCGCCGTCGCGCGGCAGCCGCGCGGCGAGCAGCCAGTCGAGCACGCGACCGGCGTTGTCCCAGGTCTTCTGCGCCTCGCCCGGCGGCAGCACCAGCGCCGCATCCGCCGGCAGTTCCAGGTTCCTGAGCACGGGCTCGAGATAGTGCGCGGCGACCTGGGCATCGGTCAGCACGCGCAGCGGGCGGCCGCGCAGCGGCGCATACGCGGCGGGATCGGCGAGCAGCCCGGCACCGATGCGCACGGGATAGCTGCGTTCGCCCAGTTCGACGCGCAGCTCGCGGACCTTGGGTTCAGCTCGCGGCCGCCGCGCGCTCGAGGTGCTCTTCGATCTCGCGCGCGAGCGCGCGGGCGTTGCGTCCGTCGGTGGGCAGGACGAGGTCGGCGATTTCACGGTAGAGCGGATCGCGGATGCGGAAAAGTTTTTCGAGTGTCTCGCGGCGATCGCCGTTCTGCAACAGCGGCCGGTTGTCGCTGCGTTCGGTGCGCGCCAGCTGCTGTTCGACGCTCGCGTAAAGATAGACCACGTAGCCCCGTGCGGCGAGCGCGCGGCGATTGTCGGGATCGAGCACCGCGCCGCCGCCGGTGGCCAGCACCAGGCCGTGGCGCCGGGTCAGTTCCTCGATGACCTGCCGCTCGCGGCGGCGGAAACCGGCCTCGCCTTCCTTGTCGAAGATCAGCGCGATGTCGGCGCCGGTGCGCGCTTCGATCTCGTGGTCGCTGTCGACGAACGGCAGACCGCGCAGCTCCGCCAGCCGGCGGCCGATGGTGGTCTTGCCGGCGCCCATCGGGCCGACCAGGAAAACATTGCAAGGACCCGTGGACATCGAGGACTCCGCCCGCAGTATAACGGAGCCCGCCTCCGCGTCAGGGACGTCCGGTCTATTGGGCGTTGAGCTCGCCGGTGAGGATCTTGGGCGTGATGAAGATCAGCAGTTCCTGTTTCTGATTCTGGAGCTGGGTATTGCGGAACAGGAAGCCGAGCAACGGCAGGTCGCCGAGCAGCGGGACTTTGCTGACGTTCTTGTTCACGGTCTGCTGGTACACGCCGCCGAGCACGACGGTCTGCCCGTTGTCCACCAGCACCTGGGTGTCCACCTCGCGCGTATTGATGGAGGGCACGCTGCCGCCGGTGCCGGTGCTGACGTTCTGGCCGACGCTGTCGTCGTGCACCGCCAGATCCATGATGATGCGGCCGTCCGGCGTGATCTGCGGCGTGACGTTGAGCGACAGCACCGCGTCCTTGAACGACACCGAGGTGGCGCCGCTGCTGGTGGATTGCTGATAGGGAATTTCCACGCCTTGCTTGATCGCCGCCTGCTTGCCGTTGGCGGTGATCACGCGCGGCGTGGAGATCACCTCGCCCTGGCCCTCGGTCTGCAGGGCCTGCAACTCCAGATCCACCAGCACGTTCTTGCCCAGCAGGGCGAAGGCGATGCTGGCCGGCGTGCTGCCGGTAGCCACCGGCGCCGGCAGGTTGATGTTGTAGCGGTCGCTGGGCGTCGGGTCGATGCCGATGGTGGTACGGCCGCTGTTGAGGAAGTCGGTGACCGTGTTGTTGGTCGAAGTGCCGGTGCCCGAAGTCGTGAACAGGTTGCCGTTGCTGCTGGTGCCGGCCTGGGTGATGCCGAAGCGCGTGCCCAGGTCGCGCTCGAAATTGTCCTGGGCGATCACGATCCGCGATTCGATGAGCACCTGGCGCACCGGCACGTCCAGGCGCTGGATCAGGGCGCGGATGTCGGCGAGCTTGTCGGCGGTGTCGAGCACCAAGAGGCTGTTGGTGCGCTCGTCCACCGTCACGCTGCCGCGGTCGGAGAGGATCGAGCTTTCCTTGGAACGGATCAGGCTGGCCAGCTCGGAGGCCTTGGCGTAGTTGATCTGGATGAGCTCGGAATGCAGCGGCGCGAGCTGGACCTTCTGCTTCTCCGCCTCGAGCTCGACTTTCTCGCGCTGCGCCAGCTCCTCCAAGGGCGCCACCAGCATGACGTTGCCCTGCCGGCGCATGCCCAGGCCCTTGACGCGCAGGATCACGTCCAGCGCCTGGTCCCAGGGCACGTTCTGCAGCCGCATCGCGATCTGGCCCTGGATGCTGTCGGACACCACCATGTTGACGCCCGCGACGTCGGCGATGATCTGCAGCAGCGAGCGGATGTCCACGCTCTGGAACGACAGCGAAATGCGCTGCCCGGTGAACTGCGGATGTTCGCGTTCGCGCTGCGCCAGCTTCTCCGCCGACAAGGGGTCGAGCTCGATCACGAACTGCCCGCCGGCCTGGTAGGCGAGTTCGTCGTAGTCGCCACCGTTGACCGGGGTCAATTCGACCAGCGCGTCGGGGCCGTCGCGCAGCGCGTCGATGTATTTGACCGGCGTGGCGAAATCGAGCACGTCCAGGCGCTTGGCCAGCTTGTCCGGCAGCGCGGTGTTCTTGAAGCGGGCCACCACCTTGCCGCCCTGCTCCTGGACATCGACCGCCGCGCGCGAGTCGGAGAGATTGACCAGCACGCGTCCCTCGCCGCGATCGCCGCGGCGGAAATCGATGGCCGTGATGCTCGCCACCGGCGCGGAGACCGACGGCGTCCCTGCGCCGGGCGCGGGCGGCAGGCTGCCGCCGGGTCCGGCCAGCGTCACCAGCACCTTGTCGTCCTGCACCGCCACGGTGTTGGCCACCGGCGCGACCAGATCGACCACCACGCGGGTGCGCCCTTGCGCCTGCACCGCCGCCACGCCGCGCACCTGGCCGATGGCGAGCTTGCGATAACGCTGCGCCAGGGCGATCTGCGTCTGCGGCAGATCCACCGCCAGGCGCGCCGGCTTGTCGGTGGCGAACACCGTCGGCTGCGGCGCCGGCGCGGACAGCGTGAGCGTCATCAGCACGCGCCCGCCTTCGAGCGAGCTGAAGTCGATGGCGGTGAGCGTGCGGGTCTGGCCGTCCGCCGCGCGCAGCGGCAGGCTCGCCACGGCCAGCGCCAGCAGCGCCAAAAGCCGCACGGCGCGGCCGGCGCTCGAAGGAGATCGGAGAAGGATCATGTGCGCGCTCCCTATTTCTCTTCAGCGGCCAGCTTCGCCGGCTGCTCTTTGAATCCGCCGAATCCGTCGGGGACGATTTCCGTCAGAGACACTTCGGCCTCGGTGATCTTGGTGATGCGGCCGAAGTTCTGCCCCAGGTAGTTGCCGACCGTGACCCGGTGGATGATGCCATCCGGCGCCTTGATCATGGCGTAGGTCGTGTGCTGGTAGTCGATCACGCCGACGAATTTCAGCGCGTCGAGCGGGTATTCCTCCAGCGGCTCCTTGTTGCGCTTGAGGTCCGGGCGCACGCCAGCCGTCGGGTTGCTCGGCGCGGTCGGTTCGAATGGATCGCGGCGGTTGCCCGGCTCGTAGGTGAAGGGCTGATAGGGCTTGATCTGCGGGATCGGCTCGATGCGCGTGTTCTTGCGCGCCTTGACCTGAGCGACGTACTGCTGCAGGTCTTCCATGCCGCCGCCGCAGCCGCCGAGCAGCGCGGCCAGCCACGCCGCCGCGAGCCATGGCACCCAGCGCGCGAGCCGTTTCATTTCTTCGCTCCCGCACCCGGCTTGCGGGCCGCGATCTCGTTCTCGTCGAGGTAGCGATAAGTCTTGGCGATCGCGGTCATGCGCAGCTCGCTGGAAGCACCCTTGCCGGCCGGCTGGATCTGCACGTCCTCGATGGTCACGATGCGCGGCAGCGCCGCCACGCCGCTGACGAACTGACCCATCTGGTGGTAATCGCCGGTGACGACGATCTTGTTGGGAATCTCGGCGTAGAAGTCCTTGGGCACCTCCGGCAGCGGCTGGAACAGCTCCTCTTCCAGACCGCTGGCGATGCGCGTCTGCGAGATGTCGTTGAGCAGGTTGGCCACCTCGCTCTTGCTCGGCAACTGCTTGAGCATGTCGCCGAAGGAGCGCTGCATCTCGGCGAGCTGGGCCTTGTAGGCGTCGAGCGCGGCGACTTTACTCTGCTTGCGCTCGAACTCTTGGCGCAGGGCGCGTTCCTGCTCGCGCGCTTGTTCGAGCTCCTGGTGCTTGGGCGCGATCAGAAAATACGTGCCCGCGCCCAGGATCACCACGGCGGCCAGCAGCGCCGCACCCACATGCGCCCAACCCGGCCACACGCCGGGATTGCGCAGGTCCAGGGCCTGCAGCTCCTCGTAGAACTGGCGCAGGTTCACGGGTTGCCGCTCCCGGTGGCGACCTGGTTCGACGATTCGGCCTGCTGGGTCAGGTTGGTCACCTGCAAGGTGAAATCGCTGGCGCGGAACTTGGTCTTGGTACTGGTCTTGATCACCACGAGCTTGGGGTCCTTGAACCAGGGCGAGGCGTCGAGGTTCTTCATGTAGGCGGAGATGCGGCCGTTGGATTCGGCCACGCCTTCGATGGTCACCTCTTTGCCGTTCTGCTTGAGCGAAGTGAGATACACGCCGTCGGGCAGGGTGTTGACGATCTCGTCGAAGAAATGCACCGTCGCCGAGCGGCTCTGCTGCAACTGCTCGATCACGCGCATGCGCTCGATCAGATTGCGCCGCACCTTCTCCAGCTCCTGGATCTCCTTGATCTGCGCGTCGATCTGGGCGATCTGCTTCTTCAGGAAATCGTTGCGACTGCGTTGGTACTCCACCGCCTGCTGCATGCCCAGATCACCGAACAGCACGACCAGGATCGCGGCGATCGCCGCCAGCGCCAGCAGCGCCAGGAAACGCTGCTGGCGGCGCTTGCGCCGTTCGGCGCGCCAGTCGAGCAGGTTGATGCGGGTCACGGAGCAGGCCTCAAGCCGTTTCGTCGAACGCGCGCCAGGCCAATCCGGCGGCGATCAGCAGCGTGGCCTCGTCCTGCGCGAGCTGCTGCGGTCGCGCGCGCGCCGCCACCGCCATCTGCGCGAACGGCCTGGCCACCACGGTGGGAATGTGCAGCCGTTCCTGGATCGCCGCGTCCGCGCCGGGGATCAGCGCGCAGCCGCCGGCGAAAATCAGCTGATCCACTTTGCCATGCTGGCTGGACGCCGCGAAGAAGAACTGCAGCGAGCGGTCGATCTGCTGAACCAGGTCGGTGACG
>JADGHB010000071.1 GCA_019689635.1 Nevskia sp.
GCGGGCAAAAAGAAACCGGCTGAAAGCCGGTGAGATAGGGTCTTGGCTGGGGGACTTGGATTCGAACCAAGATAAACGGAGTCAGAGTCCGTTGTCCTACCGTTAGACGATCCCCCAGTGTCGGGCGACGCGTTTTATCTAACCCATCCCGGCTGCTGCGTCCAGCCCGGCCTTCCGCAGTCGGCGCTTCGTCAACGAACCGAGGGCCGGCCCGGTGCTCGCCAAGCGGACTCGCCGGCGCGAGCCGCAAACGCGATTCGAGCGTTCTCGGATCAGCGCTTGCTGTATTGCGGAGCGCGGCGCGCCTTGTGCAGGCCGACTTTCTTGCGTTCGACCTCGCGCGCATCGCGCGTGACCAGACCCGCCGCACGCAGCGGCTGACGCAGGGCCTCGTCGTAGGCGATCAGGGCCCGGGTGATGCCGTGGCGCACGGCGCCGGCCTGGCCGGAGGGACCGCCGCCGGAGACAGTAACCTTGATGTCGAAACGGTTCAAGGAATCGACCACTTCCAGTGGTTGGCGCACCAGCATGCGCGAGGTTTCGCGCCCGAAGTAGTCCTCGACCGACTTGCCGTTGATGGTGATCGCGCCTTTTCCCGGGCGCAGGAACACGCGCGCCGCGGCGGTCTTGCGGCGGCCGGTGCCGTATTTCTGGTCGGCAGGAGTCTTGAGCGTAGCCATGGGAACCTCAGATCGTGAACGGCTTGGGCTGCTGCGCGGCGTGCGGATGTTCGGCGCCGGCGTAGACCTTGAGCTTGCGAAACTGCGCGTAGCCCAGCGGGCCTTTGGGCAGCATGCCCTTGACCGCCTTTTCGATCACGCGCTCGGGATGCTCGGCCAGCATCTTGCCCAAAGGGGTGGACTTGATGCCGCCGGGATACTCGGTATGGCGCCAGTAGAGCTTGTCGTTGAGCTTGTCGCCGGTGACGCGCACCTTGGCCGCGTTGATCACGACGATGTAATCGCCGGTGTCCACGTGCGGGGTGTATTCCGGCTTGTGTTTGCCGCGCAGGCGGCGGGCGATTTCGCTGGCCAGCCGGCCGAGCGTCTGACCCTCGGCGTCGATCACCAGCCACTCGCGCCGGACGGTGTCCGGCTTGGCGAACTGCGTTTTCATGTTGCAAGCCCCTCGGGGCGAATTATTGTTCGGCCGGTGCGACATCGCCCGGCTTCAAGGAAGCGCGGATTCTATTGATTCCCACCGAGCTGCGCAAGGGCAGCACAAGAAGCCGCGCGGGCGAAGGGCTGGTCATTACACGCCGAAGTTGATCTTGGCCTCCAGATTGGCCCGCGAGTCGGCGTTGGACAGCGCTTCTTCCAGCTCGATGCGCCCGTCCTTGTAGAGCTGGTACAGCGAGTGGTCGAAGGTGAGCATGCCCTTCTCGGAGGACTGGCTCATGGCCTCGCGAATCTGATCGATGTGCTTGTTGAGAATCAGATCCTGGATGAACGGCGTGTTGATCAGCACCTCGAAAGCCGCGACGCGCCGCCCGTCCTTGCCGCGCACCAGGCGCTGGGAAATGATCGCGCGCAGGGTGAGCGACAGATCGAGGTAGAGCTGGTCGCGCAGGTCTTCGGAATACAGGTTCACCACGCGCTGCAGCGCCTGATAGGCGTTGTTGGCATGCAGCGTGGTGATGGTCAGGTGGCCGGTGTTGGCGAGCTGGATGCAGGCGTCCATGGTTTCGCGCCGCCGCACTTCGCCGATCTGGATGACGTCCGGCGCTTCGCGCAGCGCGGAGAGCAGCGCGCGGTCGTAGCTCACGGTGTCCTGCCCCACCTCGCGCTGGTTGACGATCGAACGCTTGTTCGGGTGCACGTACTCGATCGGATCCTCGATGGTGATGATATGGCCCGCGGCATGGTCGTTGCGGTGCCCGATCATGCCGGCCAGCGTGGTGGACTTGCCCGAGCCGGTGGCGCCGACCATGAGGATCAGGCCACGCTTGAGCATCACCAGATCCTTGAGCACCGGCGGCGCGCCGAGCTCGTCGAGCGTGGGAATCTGGGATTTGACGTAGCGCAAGCACATCGCGATCGTGCCGCGCTGGTGGAAGATGTTGACGCGGAACCGCCCGAGTCCCCCAGCCTGCGTGGCGAGGTCGATCTCCCAGTGTTTGTGGAGATACTCCTGCTGCTCCGGCGTCAGGATGCTGTGAGCCAGCTCCCGGATAAACTCGCTGGTCATGAGGTTCTTGCCCACCGCGACCATCTCGCCCTCGATGCGCAGCATGGCCGGCGCGTTGGGGGTGAAGTAGAGGTCGGAGGCGTTTTTCTCGACCGCGAGCTTGAGATAAGGCAGGATCTTGAGCATGGCGCGGCCGCGGGTCAGCGGCGAACGAAGGACTGCTCTTTCTCGTCTGGCTTCATCTTCATGCGCCGCACTTGCTCGTCTTCCAAGAGGTTCTGCGCCGCGCGCTTGGATTCCAGCTTGATGCGCAGCCGCAGCTCGTTCTGCGAGTCGGCGTTGCGCAGCGCCTCGCCGTAGCTGATCACGCCGCGTTCGAACAGTTCGAACAGGAACTGGTCGAACGTGATCATGCCCTGTTCGCCGGAGCGAGCGATCACGTCCTTCAAGCCGGCGACCTCGCCTTTGAAGATCAAGTCGGCGACCAGCGGCGTATTGATCATGATCTCGAAGGCGGCGATGCGCCCGCCGTTCTCGCGGCGGACCAGACGCTGCGAGAGGATGGCGCGCAGGTTGAGCGACAGGTCCATCAGCACCTGCTCGCGCTTTTCCTCGGAAAAGAAGTTGATGATGCGGTCCAGCGCCTGGTTGGCGTTGTTGGCGTGCAGGGTGGAGAGCACCAGGTGGCCGGTCTCGGCGAAGTTGATGGCGTATTCCATGGTTTCGCGCGTGCGGATCTCGCCGATCTGGATCACGTCCGGCGCCTGGCGCAGGGTGTTCTTGAGCGCGTTGTCCCAGGACAGCGTATCCACGCCGACCTCGCGCTGCGTCACCACACAGTTGCGATGCGCGTGGACGTATTCGATGGGGTCCTCGATCGTGACGATGTGACCGCGCGAATTGGCGTTGCGATAGCCGACCATCGCCGCCAGCGAGGTGCTCTTGCCCGAACCGGTGGCGCCGACCACCAGCACCAGGCCGCGCTTGGACAAGGCGATGTCCTTCAACACCGCCGGCAATTCCAACTCCTCGAAAGTCGGGATGGTCAGATTCAGCAGGCGGATCACCGCGCCAGGGTGCCCTTGCTGGACGAACACGTTGACGCGGAAGCGGCCGATGCCCGGCGGCGCGATGGCGAAGTTGCACTCGTTGGTGGCCTCGAACTCCTTGATCTGGCGATCGCTCATCAACGCGCGGATCACCACCGCCGCGTTCTCCGCGGACAGCGGCTCCTTCATCACCGGCGTGATTTCGCCGTCGAGCTTGATGGCCGGAGGAAAATCGGCGGTGATGAACAGGTCCGAGGCTTTTCTTTGCTTGACCAGCATCAGCAATTGCTGGATCAGCTTGACCGCTTGTTCGCGTTCCATGTCGGAATTCCTGCGCCGCTTAAGCCGCGGCTGCCGTGTTTACGCTGCAAAATCCATTTTGTTCTCGGCGCGCGCGCGCGCCTCGGACAGATCGACCAGCCCTTTCTTGACCAGGTCCTTCAAGCACTGATCCAGCGTTTGCATGCCATCCTTGGCGCTGGTCTGGATGGTCGAATAGATCTGCGCGATCTTGTTGTCCTTGATCAGTGCGCGCACCGCCGGAGTGGCGATCAGGATCTCGTGCGCGGCGATGCGCCCGCCGCCGCGGCGCTTGAGCAAGGTCTGGGCGATCACCGCGCGCAAGCCGGTGGAGAGCATGGCGCGCACCATGTCCTTTTCGCCGGCGGGGAACACGTCCACCACGCGGTCGATGGTCTTGGCCGCGGAGGACGTATGCAGCGTGGCAAACACCAGGTGCCCGGTTTCGGCGGCGGTCAGCGCCAGGCGGATGGTTTCGAGATCGCGCATCTCGCCGACCAGAATGGTATCCGGGTCCTCGCGCAGGCCGGAGCGCAGCGCCTCGGAAAAGCCCAACGTGTCGCGGTGCACCTCGCGCTGGTTGATCAGGCATTTTTTCGAGGTGTGCACGAACTCGATGGGGTCTTCGATGGTGAGGATGTGCCCGTATTCGTGCTCGTTGATGTAATCCACCATGGCCGCCAGGGTGGTGGATTTGCCCGAGCCGGTGGGCCCGGTCACCAACACCAGGCCGCGTGGCGACTCGGCGATGTCCTTGAAGATCGGCGGACACTTCAACTCTTCCAGCGTCAGCACCTTGCTCGGAATGGTGCGAAACACCGCGGCGGCACCGCGCGCCTGGGTGAAGGCATTCACGCGGAAGCGCGCCAGCCCGGCGATCTCGAACGAGAAATCCGTCTCGAAGAACTCGTCGTAAGCCTTGCGCTGCTTGTCGTTCATGATGTCGTAGATCATGTCGTGCACCTGCTTGTGCTCCAGCGGCGGCAGGTTGATGCGCTTGAGATCGCCGTCCACCCGGATCATCGGCTCCACGCCGGCGGACAGATGTAGATCGGACGCGCCCTGCTTCACGCTGAAAGTCAGCAGTTGTGCGATATCCACGACGCTTAACCCCTTTTTCGGACCCGTGATCGTTGGCCGCGGGCTGGTGCACTGCTCCCCTGCCCTTGAACTTATCGGCAAACCCGCCCGGCGGCAAGCGGGCACGATAAAGTAGCCGGGTGAACGAGATCGCCGAGCATCTGCAAGCAGTTCTTCACAAGATGCGCAAGGCCTGCGCACGGGCCGGACGCGAGCCCGCCGGCGTACGGCTGCTGGCGGTGAGCAAGGGCTTCGGTCCCGCGGCGGTGGGCGCGGCGGCCGCCGCAGGCCAACGCGAGTTCGGAGAGAACTACGCCCAGGAAGGCGCGACCAAGATCGCCGCGCTCGCTGCGGCGGGACGGCGCGATCTGGTCTGGCATTTCATCGGTCCGTTGCAGTCCAACAAGACCCGGCTCGCGGCCGAAAACTTCCACTGGGTACAAAGCGTGGATCGGCTCAGAATCGCCGAGCGGCTGTCCGCACAGCGGCCGCCGTCGCTGCCGCCGTTGAACGTCTGCGTGCAGGTGAACATTTCCGGCGAGGCGAGCAAATCCGGCTGCGCACCCGACGAAACCGCCACCCTGTGCGCCGCCCTCGCGCGCCTGCCGCGGCTGCGCCTGCGCGGTCTGATGGCGATCCCGGCTCCGGCCTCCGGCGAAACCGTGCGGCCCGCGTTCCGTGCCCTGCGCGAGCTGTACGAGGACATCCGCGGCCGTGGCCTCGTTCCGGCGGCGGAGTTCGACACGCTGTCCATGGGCATGTCGGCCGACTTCGAGATCGCCATCGAGGAAGGCGCCACCCTGGTGCGCATCGGCTCGGCCATTTTCGGACCGCGTTCTTAGAAGCGGCATCCGCGGCGACGAGCTAATCTAGGCGGGCGTCGCGGCGGATGCCGCTCATCCACGATCGACATGAACCAAGACCAGGCCAAACGCGCGGCGGCACAAGCCGCGCTCAAGTTTTTGCCCGAGGGCGAGCCGATCGGCGTGGGCACCGGCTCCACTGTCAACTTCTTCATCGAAGCCCTGGCCACGGTGAAGAACCGCATTCCCGGCGCGGTCTCTTCCTCCGAAGCCAGCAGCGCGCGGCTCAAAGCGATCGGCATCCCGGTGCTGGATCTCAACAGCGCCGGCACGCTGGCGGTGTACGTGGACGGCGCCGACGAGATCAACAAGCACTTGCAGATGATCAAGGGCGGCGGCGGCGCGCTCACGCGCGAGAAAATCGTCGCCGCCGCCAGCCGCCGTTTCGTGTGCATCGCCGACGAATCCAAGCTCGTCCAGGTGCTCGGCAAGTTCCCCTTGCCGGTGGAAGTGATTCCGATGGCGCGCTCCTACGTGGCGCGCGAACTGGTCAAGCTCGGCGGCGTGCCGCGGCTGCGCGAAGGTTTCCTCACCGACAACGGCAATCCGATTCTCGACGTGGCGGGGCTGTCGATCCTCGACCCGCCGAAACTGGAAGCCGAGATCGGCCTCATCGCCGGCGTGGTCACGGTGGGCTTGTTCGCGCGCCGTCCGGCGGACCTGCTGTTGCTCGGCACCGCGAGCGGCGTGCGCGAGCTGCACGCGCAGTGAACGCTGGCGCTCAGTGCACCTTGCGCGACTTGCCGGCGCGCCGCTCGGCATCGCGCTGCGGGCGGCCGCCGCCGTGACGACTGGTGTCTTTGCCTCCAGGAAGCTGTGGGCGGCCGGGTTTGCGTCGCGCGCTTTCGGGCAGCTTCATGGCGGCACGCAGCGCTGCGCGCCTGGCCGCGGATGCCGACGGAGTCGCATTCATGCCGTTTTCGCCCGAGGAACCCGCGTTCAGCTTAACACGCCGATCGCGCGCATCGGCCGCAAACGGAGTTATGCTTTTGTTTCCCCACGCACAGGAGAAACCGTATGAAGAATAAAAGCATCTGTCTGAGCCTGGCGCTGATCGCGGGTCTGGCGCTCGGCGGCTGTCAAAAGAAATCCGAAGAACAGCAGGCCGCACCACCGGCAGCGCCCGCAGCCGAAACACCCGCAGCCCAAGCGCCGGCCCCCGCCGCCGCGCAGACTCCGGCCGTCACGCGGCAGAAAGCACCGGAAGGCGCCAAGGTCGCCTTCGTCGGCATCAAGGACGGCGACACGGTGACCAGCCCGTTCAAGGTCGGCTTCAGCGTCGAAGGGCTCAAAGTGGCCCCGGCCGGCACGACCGATCCCGGCACCGGTCATTTCCATCTGATCATCGACGCCGATCTGCCTGCGCAGGACGCGCCGCTGCCGAGCGACGACCACGTCAAACATTACGGCCAGGGCCAGACCGAAGACGAACTCACGCTGCCGCCCGGCCCCCACACCCTGCAACTGGAATTCACCGACGGCGCGCACGTGCCCTTCGATCCGCCGGTGGTTTCCGACAAGATCAACATCACCGTCAAGTAAATTCGGTAAGACTCCAGGGCGTGGGGGGGCGGGGGGGGGGGCCCCCCCGCGGTTTTTTTTGGGGGGGGAACCCCCCACCGCCCCCGGGAAAAAACCGGGG
>JADGHB010000072.1 GCA_019689635.1 Nevskia sp.
GCGGCGCAAGCTCAAACGCCTGGCCGCCGACACCAACGCCACGCGCGACGCGGAAGTTTTTGCCGCCTGGCTGCAAGCGCAACGCAAGACGCTGCCGGCTGGCGCGCGCAGCGGCGCGCACTGGCTGCAGGCGCGACTCGCGCGACAGTTGCGCGCGGACTACGCGCGACTGCGCGCCGAGCTGCCGCAGGCTTTCGCCCGCCAGGCGCGCAAGCTCACGCCTCTGCTCGAGGCGGCAGCAGCCGGCGCATCCGACGCCGGGCCGTCCTTCGCCCGGCTCACTGCGGACGCGCTGGGGCCACTGCTCGAAGCCTATGCGGCGGCGCGCTGCGCGCTCGCCGATCCGCCGTCGCCCGCGCAGTTGCACGCGCTGCGCCTGGCGATCAAGCGCCTGCGCTACGTGATCGAGCCGCTGGCCGGGGAACTGCCACAGGCCAAGGCGCTGCAGCGGCAACTGGCCGCCTGGCAGGATCTGCTGGGCGAGATTCACGACCGCGCGCGCTTCGCCGAACTGCTCGCCGAGGCGGCCGCCGAAGCCGGCGCGCACAAGCTGCGTCGCGAGGTGCTGGCCCCGCTCGTGTCGGACGCGCGACGGCGCGGCCCCGATCCGACCGCCGGTCTGGTCCTTCTGGCGCAACGTCTGGCGGCGGAGAGCGCGCACCGCCGCGCCCGGCTCGCGCGGGCGCTGGCCGGCGGCGAATTCGTCGCCCTGCAAGGGGCGCTGGAAAGCTTGCGCGCCGCGCTGCTGGCCGCGGCAGTCTCCGCGTGAGCCAAGACATCCTCGTGGTGGGCCCTTCCTGGGTCGGCGACATGGTGCTGGCGCAGGCGCTGTTCATGCGCTTGAAGCAGCGTTTTCCGCAGGGTGCGATCGACGTGCTGGCCCCGGGCTGGTCGCTGCCGCTGCTGGCGCGCATGCCGGAAGTGCGCGCGGGGATCGAACTGCCGCTGGCGCACGGCGAGTTCGGTTTCTTCCGGCGCCGCGCCCTCGGCCGCGCGCTGCGCCAAAGGCGCTACGCGCGCGCCATCGTGCTGCCCAATTCCTGGAAATCGGCGCTGGTGCCGTACTTCGCGCGCATTCCGCGCCGCAGCGGTTACGCGCGCGAGCTGCGTTACGGCCTGCTCAACGACCTGCGCCCGCTCGACCGCCAGCGGCTGCCGACCACGGTGCAGCAATTCCTCGCCCTGGCCGAGGACGCGCCGCCCGCCCAGGCGCCGGAAATCCTCGAGCCGCGCCTGCGTACCGATCCCGCGCGCCTGGCGACGCTGCGGCAAAGGCTCGGACTGGACGCGCAACGGCCCGCCGTCGCGCTGATGCCGGGCGCGGAATACGGCCCCGCCAAGCGCTGGCCGCTGGAGTATTACGCCGAGCTGGCGGGAGCGCTCGCCGCGCGCGGATTCCAGGTCTGGGTGCTCGGTTCGGCGAAGGAGAAGGCGCTGGGGGACGCGATCGCGTGCAACCGCGCGTTCGTGCACGATCTCACCGGCCGCACCGAACTGGTGGACGTGGTGGACCTGCTCGGCGCGGCGCAGGCCGCGGTGACCAACGACTCCGGCTTGATGCACGTGGCCGCGGCGGTGGGCACGCGGCTGGTCGCGCTGTACGGCAGCTCCTCGCCAAAGATGACGCCGCCGCTGTCCGACCGCGCGCGGATTCTTTATCTCGGCCTGGCCTGCAGCCCCTGTTTCGCGCGCCAGTGCCCGCTAGGCCATTTCAACTGCCTGCGCGGCATTTCTCCTGCGCAGGTGCTGGCCGCGTTGGAGCGCTGAGCGGCGCTCAAAGCCCTTGCGCGCGCAGGAAGGCGAACATCTCGGCGAAAGCCGCCTCGGCCGCCGCCGGCGCATAGGCGGGGCGCTCTTCGCAGCAGAAACCGTGGTTCGCGCCGGGATAAACGCTCAGCACGTAGCGCTTGTTCAGCTCGCTCAGGCGCTGCGCGATGCGCGCGTGCTCGGCGGGCGGGATCGAGGGATCCTCGCTCCCGTAGATCAAAAGCAAAGGCGCGCGCAGCGCGGTGGCCTCGGGCAGCGGGGGGCGGCGGCCGAGACGGTCGCGCTCGCCTTCCGCGCCGATCGAGCCCCCATAGAAGGAGATTGCGGCGGCGAGCCGGTGGGCCAGGCGGCAGGCGGCGAGGAAGGCCAGCCGGCCGCCCATGCAGAAACCGCACACGGCCAGGCGCGCGGCGGCTTGCGGTTGCCGTCGGGCGAGCTCGTCCAGCGCCGCGGCGGTTTCCGCGATGAGCGTATCGTCGTCCAGCCCGCGCAGCCGCGCGATCGCCGTGTTCATATCTTCGTAGGGAACGATCTGGCCGTGGTAGTAATCGGGGGCCAGCGCGGCATGGCCGGCGGCGGCCAGCCGGTCGCAGACGCCGCGGATGTGCGCGGTCAGCCCAAAGGCTTCCATCATCACCACCACCGCCGAATGCGCCTTGCCGCCGGGCGGCTGCGCGTAGTAGCCGGATAGTCCGGGTCGAATCTGGATGTCGCTCATGGACCCTCCTGCTGTGGAGTCGAAACCGTCGCCCGGCCGGCGGCCGTATAATCCCGCATGGCCGCGTGAGCGGCTTGTTTATTTTGCCTCGAGGATGCAGCGATGACGACGATGGCCGACCGCGACGGATTCATCTGGTACGACGGCGAGCTGGTGCCCTGGCGCGACGCCACCACCCACGTCCTCACTTATACCCTGCACTACGGCGCCGGCTGCTTCGAGGGCATCCGCGCCTATCAGACGCCGCAGGGCACGGCGGTGTTCCGGCTGGAGGACCACACCCGGCGGCTGTTCAACTCGGCCAAGATCCTGGGCATGAAGATTCCTTTCTCCCCGGAACGGATCAACGAGGCCACGTTGGAAGTGCTGCGCGCCAACAAGCTGAAAGAGGCCTATATCCGCCCGATGGTGTTCTACGGCTCGGAAGGCATGGGCTTGCGCGCCGACAACCTCAAGGTTCACGTGATCGTCGCCGCCTGGACCTGGGGCGTGTACCTGGGCGCCGACAACGTCGAGCGCGGCATCCGCGTCAAGACCAGCTCCTATTCGCGCCACCACGTGAACGCCGCGCTGTGCCGCGCCAAGGCCAACGCCAACTATCTGAACTCCATGCTGGCGCTCAACGAAGCGCTGCGCGACGGCTACGACGAGGCGGTGATGCTCGATCCCGACGGCTATCTCGCCGAGGGCTCGGCCGAAAACCTGTTCCTGGTGCAGGACGGTGCGCTGCACACACCGGACATCACATCCGCGCTCGACGGCATCACCCGCCGCAGCGTGATCCGGCTCGCGCGGGACCTCGGCCTCGAAGTCCACGAGCGCCGGCTGACGCGCGACGAGCTGTACATCGCCGACGAAGCCTTCTTGACCGGCACCGCCGCGGAGGTCATGCCGATCCGCGAAGCCGACAACCGCGTCATCGGCAACGGCCGCCGTGGCCCGATCACCGAGAAGCTGCAAAAGCTCTACGCCGCCCAGGTGCGCGGCGAGCGCGCGGAATATCCGGAATGGCTCACGCCGGTGCAGGAACCCGCGGCGCAGACGCCCAAGAAGAGCGCGGCGGCTTGAGCGCGCGCCTTCTCGCCGCGAAGGCCCGCTCCCGTCGGGGGCCGACGTGCTGACCGCGCTGCCCGATTTTTCGACCGCCCGCGTGCTGGTGGCGGGCGATGTGATGCTGGATCGTTATTGGACCGGCCCGACCGCGCGCATCTCGCCCGAGGCGCCGGTGCCGGTGGTGCGCATCCAGCAGGACGAGACCCGTCCCGGCGGCGCGGCCAACGTCGCCCTCAACGTCACCGCCCTGGGCGGCGCGGCGCGGCTGCTCGGCGTGGTCGGGCGCGACGAGGCGGGGCGTGCGCTGCGCGAACGCCTGCAGGCGCAGCGCGTGCAGACCGACTTCCTGGAGGCGAACCGCGCCCCGACCATCACCAAACTGCGGGTGTTGTCGCGCCATCAACAACTGATCCGGCTCGATTTCGAGGAATCGCTGGGCGCGGTGGGCGTTTTCGACCGCGCCGCGCTGCTCGCGAGCTTCCGGCGCGCGCTCGAACAGGTGCAGGTCGCCGTGCTGTCGGACTACGGCAAGGGCACGCTGGCCGACGCCGCCGAGCTGGTCGCCGCCGCACGCGCCGCGCGCCGTCCGGTGTTGATCGATCCCAAGGGCGTGGACTGGCGGCCCTACGCCGGCGCCACGCTGCTGACGCCGAATCTCGGCGAGTTCGAGGCCGTGGTCGGCCGCTGCGAGAGCGAGGCCCAGCTCGTGGAGAAGGCCGAGAACCTGCGCCGCGAACTGGCGCTCGACGCGCTCCTGGTCACGCGCAGCGAGCACGGCATGAGTCTGATCGCTCCGGGTCATGCGCCGCTGCACCTGCCGGCGGAGGCGCGCGAAGTCTACGACGTGACCGGCGCGGGCGATACCGTGATCGCGGTGTTCGCCGCCGCGCTCGCCGCCGGCCACGACTACGCGCATGCCGCGCGCCTGGCCAACCTCGCCGCGGGCATCGTGGTGGGCAAGCTCGGCACCGCCACCGTCTCCCCGGCGGAGCTCGCGCGCGCCATCCGCCGCACGCACGAGGAGGACAGCGGCGTGCTCGGCGAGGACGAACTCCTGGAACGGGTGGCGGCGGCGCGCGCGCAAGGTCAGGTCATCGTCATGACCAACGGCTGTTTCGATCTCCTGCACGCCGGCCACGTGCGCTACCTCGAGGCGGCCAAGAAGCTCGGCGACGTGCTGATCGTGGCGGTCAACGACGACGCTTCGGTGCGCCGGCTCAAGGGGCCCGGGCGGCCGCTGAACAAAGTGGCAGACCGCATGCGCCTGCTCGCCGCGCTCAAATGCGTGGACTGGGTCGTTCCCTTCGCCGAGGACACGCCGGAGCGGCTGATCGGCCGCGTGCTGCCCGACCTGCTGGTCAAGGGCGGCGACTACAAACCCGAGCAGATCGCCGGCTACCAGGCGGTGAAACGCAACGGCGGCCAGGTGGTGATTCTGGAATACCACCCGGGTTATTCCACGACGAACCTGCTGGACCGCGCCCGCAGCAACCGATCTGGGGGGTAGTCGCCCCGGCGCGTCCCCTCCAACATGGAGCCGCTCGCTTCGGGTGGTGCCAGACTGTGACGGATTCCCGGCCCGGACTGCGTATCACCTGCTGAAATACATCGAGGGCATGACGGGGGAGTCGGGATGCTCAGGGTCGAATTGCCGAATGGCGGCACCATCGTTGCCATGCTGCTCGCGGTGCTGGTTCTCGGCTGCGGAAAAGCGCCGGGCGCCGCGCCGCTTGCCGAAACCGCGGCGGCGCAGACTTCGTCCGACGGCGGTCCTGCGCAGGACTCGTCCCAGCAAACCGACATGCAGGTCGTTCCGCTCAATGGGGACGACGTGGCTTTCTATCTCCGGGTGATGCGCGCCGCCGCCGAACGGGTGGCGCATCCGACCGCCGCCGACCGGCAGGCGCAAAGCCGCGCCGCCAGCGTCGCCAGCCAGGCCAATGCGGGCAAGACGCCGATCCTCGCTGCGACGGATCAGGATGCCCTGATGCGGTCCATGTTGCTGCAAGGCCAGGCCGACCGCCTGATCGTGGAAGAATGGCACCTCGACGCCCGCCGTTACGAGGCCATCGCCAGCGCGATCGAAGCGGTGGTGCCGGATCCGGCGGGCGCTTTCGGTTCCGGCGACGCGCCGGCCGATGCCACGCCCCACACGCCCACGCCGCTGGAACGAAAGATCCAGGCGGTGGAGGCCCAAAACGCCCAATTTCTCAAGCCCTACGTGCCCGAGATCCAGAAATTGCTGACGGTGGTGCGGCATCCGCCGCCCGCCGACGGGACGTAAGCTCCGGCCCCGGCGGCGCAGCGCTTTTGCGCTTTTGCCCGCCGCCGGATTTCGGGGGAGAATCGAGAGTGCGCGCCGCGGGGGCGGTGCGCGGCGGCCGGCCGCTCCGGCCCGAGAGATTCGTGTTTCGTGGGAGGACACCGATGCTCGACTTCAACCGCGTCAAGAACATCCTGGTTTC
The DNA here is from genome assembly GCA_019689635.1 of Nevskia sp. Lineage (GTDB taxonomy): Bacteria > Pseudomonadota > Gammaproteobacteria > Nevskiales > Nevskiaceae > Nevskia. The sequence goes on from JADGHB010000072.1 coordinate 6,004, forward strand.
GCCGAAAAGCGAATGGCAGACGATCGGGGCCGAGAGCGCGACCACGCAGTCGCTCTATACCGGCTACGTGATCCCGCTGGCTCTGATCCGCCCGGTATGCAGCTTCATCGGTTTGTCGTTGATCGGCGTGTCCTGGTTCGGTGGACATTTCCGCGTGCCGATCGCCTCGGGCATCGCGCACGCCGTGCTGGATTTCGCGCTCACGCTGGTGGCGGTGTACGTGCTGGCGCTGGTGATCGACGCGCTGGCGCCGACCTTCGGCGGGCAGAAGGATCAAACCCAGGCGCTCAAGGTTTCGGTCTATTCCTCGACGGCGGCCTGGCTGGCCGGGGTGTTCTACCTGGTGCCGGCGCTGTCCATTCTCGGTCTGCTTGGCTTATATTCGCTTTATCTGCTGTACCTCGGCCTGCCGGTGCTGATGAAGGCGCCGCAGGACAAGGCGCTGGGTTACACCGCGGTCGTGGTGATCGCCGCCATCATCATCTTCGTGGTGGTCGGCGCGGTGGCGAGCGTGGTGGTGCCGCATCCCGGCCTCAACATCGGAATCTCGGGGTGAGGAGCCGCGCTTCGGCGATGACTCGATGTCATCGCCGGCGGCTCCGAACGCCCGGCCAGGGACGGCCGGGCCGGGCAGTCCAGAAACCGGCGCCGTCGCGCCATGGAAGGCATTGATGCGTCGCATCGTGGATGCGCGCTTCGGCGATGACTCGATGTCATCGCCGGCGGCTGCCACCCTCGGCCATGGCCGGGCGATGATCGAATGACCGCGGTTTCGTGCCGAGGGCAGCCGCATCGAAAACGGACAGGTAACCGGAATGAAATTCGCTGGGCGTTTTTCGTCAGTCGCGCTCGCGCTCTGCTGCGGTCTGGCGGCACCGGGCTGGGCAGCGGACCCGGACGGCTGCGCGCCGCTGCACGCCTTGCCGGGCTACCAGGCCGCCGCCGACGGACTGCGGCGGCGCGCTTACGACGAA
>JADGHB010000011.1 GCA_019689635.1 Nevskia sp.
AGGCCATCGAGTTCTACCGGCACAAGCACGGCTGGAGCAATCGGCTCATCGCCGGCGATTCGCTGCTCGTGATGAACTCGCTGCTGGAAAAGGAAGGCATGGCGGGCAAGGTGCAGATGATCTACATTGACCCGCCCTACGGCATCAGGTACGGCTCCAACTTCCAGCCCTTCGTCAACAAGCGCGACGTGAAGGACGGCAAGGACGAGGACCTGACCGCCGAGCCGGAGCAGATCCGCGCCTTCCGCGACACCTGGGAACTGGGCATCCACTCCTACCTCACCTACCTGCGCGACCGGCTGCTCTTGGCGCGGGAAATGCTGACCGAAAGCGGCAGCATCTTCGTGCAGATCAGCGACGAGAACGTCCACCACGTCCGCGAGTTGATGGATGAGGTGTTTGGGGCGGGAAATTTTGTCAGGCTCATCACGTTCGCCAAAACCGGCAGCATGGTTTCCAATGAATTGGGCAGGACGAGCGATTATCTGGTTTGGTACGCGAAAGACAAACAACACCTGAAGTATCGCCAGTTGTATTCCGAAAAACACCCCGATGCCTTCTATAGCAACGTAGAGCTACTCGGTGGCACGGTGCGAAAGATCACGCAGGCCGAAATGGTCGATCCGTCGCTTCTGCCTTCCGGTGCGAGGGTCTTCCAGCTCGTGAGCCTGGAGAGTTCAGGACCGTCGGGCGGAGATACGCCCCTCGAATTCGAGGGAGAAACGTTCAGGCCAAACAAGAACAGCCACTGGAAACTGGCCTACCCTGAAGGCATGGAGGCGTTGAAGAAGACGGGGCGGATAGTCAAGGACGGGAACAAGCTACGGTGGAAGTATTACATCAGCGACTATCCTCTCAAGGTTCTATCCGAGGTTTGGGACGACACAGCCGGTTTCAATCCTGACCAGAGATACGTCGTCGAAACCCGGACCAAAGTCGTTGAACGCTGCCTCCTGATGACCACCGACCCGGGCGACCTGGTCTTCGACCCGACCTGCGGCAGCGGCACGACCGCTTACGTCGCCGAGCAATGGGGCCGGCGCTGGATCACCTGCGACACCTCCCGCGTGGCGCTCACGCTTGCCCGCCAGCGCCTGATGACCGCCGTCTTCGACTACTACGAGCTGGCGCATCCCGAAGAGGGCGTCGGCAGCGGCTTCAGGTACAAGACCGTGCCGCACGTCACCCTCAAGTCCATCGCCAACAACCCGGAGATCGACAGCATTCATGCGCGCTGGCAGACGAAGCTCGAACCGATCCGCGAGCGGCTGAACGCCCTGCTCAAACAGTCCTGGGAAGAATGGCAAATGCCGCGCGAGCCGGAGGCTGCCTGGCCGGAGGAAGCAAAGAAGCTGCTCACTGACTGGTGGCAGTTGCGCCGCAAGCGGCAAGAAGAGATTGACGCCGCCATCGCCCGCCACGCCCCGCAGGAGACGCTCTACGACCAGCCCTTCGTAGATCGCAAGAAGGTGCGCGTGACCGGACCCTTCACCGTGGAGGCGGTGCCCGCGCCAGCGGTCAAATCGCCAGACGAGATTCTCGAAACTAAACCGCAACCCGCCGACACCTCCATCGCCCGTTCCGGCGAAACACTGCGCCAGGCCGAATGGCGCGACGAGCTGCTGCGTGCCGGCATCCGCGGCAAGAGCGGCCAGCACATCCGCTTCGCGCGCCTCGAACCGCTGCCCGGCTGCCGCTGGCTCCACGCCGACGGCGAGACGCGCCCGAACGACGAGGGTGCAGACCGCGTGCGGGAGACCGGCCCGGCTTACAGTCCGATGCGCGTCGTCGTCTCCTTCGGCCCCGAGCACGCGCCGCTGGAACAGCGGCAGGTGGCGCAGGCCATCGAGGAGGCGCACACGCTGGTGCCCAAACCCAAGCTCATCGTCTTCGCCGCCTTCCAGTTCGACCCGGAGGCGGCCAAGGACATTGACGAGACGAACTGGCCGGGGGTGACGCTGCTCAAGGCGCAGATGAACGCGGATCTCTTGACCGAGGACCTCAAGAAAAAGCGCGCCAGCAACGAGAGCTTCTGGCTCATCGGACAGCCGGACGTGCGCATCGAGAAAATCGCCAAGGGCGAGGACAAGGGCAAGTTCACCGTTTCGGTGCATGGCTTCGACTACTACAACACCAAGACCGGCGGAATCGAATCCGGCGGCGAGGACAAGATTGCCATGTGGATGCTGGACACCGACTACGACGGGCGCAGCCTCTACCCTCGCCAGGTGTTCTTCCCGATGGCGGGGGAGAAGGAAGGCTGGGCGCGGCTGGCCAAGAACCTCAAGGCCGAGATCGACGAGGAGCGGATCGAAGCCTACCGCGGCACGGTGTCGCTGCCGTTTGAACCAGGCGAGCACAAGCGAATCGCGGTCAAGATCGTGGACGACCGGGGGATCGAGAGTTTGAAGGTCATCGCCTTGAATGAGTCAGGCTGATGGAATACCTGCTCACGGAACACGCCCGGGACGCCTGGAGAAGCGGCGCATGTTACGAGTGATCGTCAACCCCAACCGAACGCCCCCTTACGTCGTCACGGCATTTTTCGATCGCAGGAAGGCTCTCCCATGAAACTGAAAGTGAATCAGCAGGCGGACGCGCTGTATCTCAGCCTGAGTGAAGCACCATCGAATCGTTCGGAGGAAGTCTCGCCCGGCATCATCGTCGACTATGACGATCAGGGCTGCGTCGTCGGCATCGAGATGCTGTATCTGTCGAAACGCGCACCGCAAACCGACATCCGGCGGTTGTTGTTCGAATCCGTGCCGGAAGTGGCTTGAGATGCTGACCAAGCTCACGATCCGCAACTTCAAGCTGTTCGAAAACGTCGAGATCGAGCTCGGAGAGCGCGTCGTCTTCATCGGCCCCAACAACGCGGGCAAGACCTCGGCACTACAGGCGCTGGCCTTGTGGGACGTGGGAACCAAGCGCTGGCTGGAAAAACGCGGCGGCGGCGCGGTCCCTGAGAAACGGCCGGGTGTGACCATCAACCGGCGCGATCTCATCACCGTGCCAGTCCCGGTGGCCAATCTGCTCTGGCGCGATCTGCATGTCCGCGAGGGCAGCCGCGCGGGCGGCAAGACCCGCACGCAGAACGTCCTCATCGAGATCGTTGTCGAGGGCGTGGATCAGGGCAGGACTTGGGTCTGCGGGCTGGAGTTCGATTACGCCAACGAGGAATCCTTCTACTGTCGGCCGCTGCGCGCTGCCAACGGCCAGCGCACTGAAGTGCCAGCACATCTTGCCGAGCTTCGCCTGGCCTACCTGCCCCCGATGTCAGGCCTTGCGCCCCGCGAAGACCGCTTGGAAATGGGCACGATCAACGTGCGGCTCGGCGAAGGCCGCACGGCGGAGGTTCTGCGCAACCTCTGCTGGCAGGTGCGGGAGTCCGAGAACGGGCAAGAGAAATGGCGGGCCATCGCCGAGCGTATCGAGAAGCTGTTCGGCGCGAAGCTCAACGAGCCGCGCTACATCAAGGAGCGGGGCGAGGTGGTCATGGACTATCGCACCCGCGACGGGATCACGCTCGATCTGTCGGCGAGTGGGCGCGGCCAGCAGCAGACGCTGCTCCTGCTCGCGCACATGGCGATCAATCCGGGCGCGGTGCTGCTCGACGAGCCCGACGCGCACCTGGAGATCCTGCGGCAGCGGCAGATCTACCAGGTGCTCAGCGACCAGGCGAAAGAGACGGGCAGTCAGATCATCGCCGCCAGCCATTCGGAAGTCATCCTCAACGAGGCGGCCGATCGCGATCTGGTAATCGCCTTCGTCGGCCAGCCGCATCGGATTGACGACCGGGGTAGCCAGGTGCTCAAGGCGCTGCGCGACATCGGATTCGAGCATTACTACCTCGCCGAGGAGACGGGCTGGGTACTCTATCTCGAAGGCTCGACCGATCTCGCCATGTTGCGCGCCTTCGCCAATGCGTTGAACCACCCGGCGCGGCAGCATCTGGAGCGGCCGTTCGTACACTACGTCGCCAACCAGCCGCGCAAAGCGAAGGAACATTTTTACGCCTTGCGCGAGGCCAAGGCAGACCTCGCCGGTATCGCCATCTACGACCGGTTGGACGCAAACCTTCCTGACGATCCCACTCTCGTGCAGAGGATGTGGCAGCGCCGTGAGCTGGAAAACTATCTGTGCCAGCGAGAGACTTTGCTCGCCTTTGCCGAAGATCAGGGACGCAAGCAGCAAGGCGGCCTCTTCGTCGCTACGTGGCGCACAGCCATGGAGGAAGCGATCAACCAGATTGAAAGCGCTTTGCGTACTCTCGGCAAGGACCCGTGGAGCGCGGACATCAAGGCGAGCGAGGAGTTTCTGGAGCCGCTGTTCAGGCAGTTCTACGAACGGCTTGGTCTGCCGAATCTCATGAGCAAGACCGATTACCACGCGCTCGCGGCTTTCGTGCCGGCGACCGCGATCGACCCGGAAATCGGGCAGGCGCTCGACACCATCGTGGCTGCGGCGAGCGTTGCGAAACCGCGCGGGGCCGCGTGATGGGCAAGACCACCATAGACCGCCTCATCATCAACTCGCCCTACGAAGAGCCGCAGCGCCACTGGCGCTACGACCGGGAGACGCGGCTCTTTGATCTGACGGAGGGTCGCCGGCCGGCGGGGTATGTGATTGCTTCGCCCGAGTCCCACGCCTTCGACGACCCGGGCATCTTCATCGAGATTCCGCTGGTCAACCAAATCCGCCCGCGCGTGAAGCGCTGGCGCGAGGCGGGTTATCCAGGCGTCACCAGCATCACCAAGCGCCTTCTGGAACACTGGCGCGACCCGGAGGAGTTCGACGGACGCCGGTTCTTCTTCTGCCAGTTGGAAGCGGTGGAGACGCTGATCTGGCTCACCGAAGCGCCCGCCGCCGAGCGCGTGGGGATCGAGATTCCCGGCGACGGCGGGGAATTCGCGCGGCAGTGCTGCAAGATGGCGACGGGCACCGGCAAGACCGTGGTCATGGCGATGGTGATCGCCTGGCATATCCTCAACAAGGTGACCAACGCGCAGGACGCGCGCTTCTCGAAGAACGTGCTGGTCGTGGCGCCCGGACTGACGGTGAAGAGCCGCCTTGCGGTGCTGGAACCGGCCGCTGCCGACAACTACTACGAGGCGTTCAACATCGTGCCCTCGGCGCTGCTGGACAAACTGCGGCAAGGGAAGGTGCTGATCCGCAACTGGCACGCCCTGGCCTGGGAGAGCGAAGCGCAGCTCAAGAAGCGCAAGAGCGTGGACAAGCGCGGCGCCAAGAGCATTGAAGCCTACACGCGCGAGGTGCTGGGCGAGATGGCGAGCGCGCACAACCTGCTCGTCATCAACGACGAGGCGCACCATGCCTGGCGCGTGAACTGGGAGGCGGAGGGCAAGTATCTGCGCGCGCGCGACTTGAAGGACAGCGCGGAGGAAGCAACCGTGTGGATCGGCGGCCTCGACCGCCTGCACCGCTCGCGCGGCGTGCTGATGTGCTACGACTTCACGGCCACGCCCTTCACGCCCTCGGGCAAGCAGAGCAGCGAGGAAGCGCTCTTCGGCTGGATCGTGAGCGACTTCGGGCTGAACGACGCCATCGAATCGGGGCTGGTGAAGACCCCGCGCGTGGTGGTGCGAGACGACGCGGTACCGGATGCAAAGACTTACAAGTCGCGCCTTTACCACATCTACAACGACCTGGAGGTGAAGGACGATCTCAATCGACGCGCGCAGCCGCAGGAGCCGCTACCCGACCTAGTGTTGAACGCCTACTACCTGCTCGGTTACGACTGGCGCGAGGCGTGGAAAGCATGGCAGAAGGCCGGGCTGCCGACCCCGCCGGTGATGATCACCGTCGCCAACCGCACCGAGACGGCGGCGCGGGTGAAGCATGCCTTCGATACAAAACGTATCCACATCGACGAGCTGTGCAACTCCGAGCGCGTGTTGCACATCGACTCCAAGGTGCTGGACGAGGCCGAAGCGCAGGAGGAACCCGCCGCGCCGGTGGAGGTGGCGGACGCCGGTGACGATGGGGACGAGGACGACGCTCCGGTCGAGCGCAAGCTCACCAAGACGGAGCAGGCGGAACTCCTGCGGCAGATCGTGGACACGGTGGGCAAGGTGGGTCAACCGGGCGAGAAGATCCAAAACGTCATCTCGGTCGGCATGCTTTCGGAGGGCTGGGACGCAAAGACCGTGACGCACATCATGGGCCTGCGTGCCTTTACGTCACAGCTTCTGTGCGAACAAGTCGTCGGTCGGGGCTTGCGGCGCACTTCCTACGAGCTGAATCCGGAAACGGGGCTGTTCGATCCGGAGTACGTCAACATCTTCGGTGTGCCCTTCACCTTCTTGCCGCACGAAGGCGGTGAGGATGGCCCGCCGTCGCCGCCGAGCCCGAAGACTGCGGTCGAGCCCGATCCAGCGAAGGCCGAGTTCGCCATCCAGTGGCCGAATGTGGTGCGCATCGAGCGCGTGTTCCAGCCGGTGCTGACGCTGGACTGGTCGAAGGCGCGCCCGCTGGAACTGAACGCGGCGCAGACCACGCAGGTGGCGGAGCTGGCCCCGATGCTCGAAGGCAAGCCGGACGTAACGAAGATCGAGCGCATCGCGCTGGAGCGGCTGGCGCGCGAGTTCCGCACCCAGCGCATCATCTTCGAGACCGCGCGCGACGTGTTCGACCAGATGAAGCATACGTGGCAGGGGAGCCGCGAAATGCTGCTCGCGCAACTGGTGAGGATCGTGGAACGGTTTATTGCTTCCGACCGCATTACAATCACGCCGCCGCTCTTCTACCAGGACGAGCTGCGCCGCCGGCTCATCATCACGCTCAACATGTCCCGGATAGTCCAGCACGTCTGGGAGGCCGTACGGCGGGAGAACACCGAGCGGCTGACGCCAGTGTTCGACCGGGACCATCCGATCCGCGCCACGGGCGATATGCGCACCTGGTACACGGGCAAGCCCTGCGAGCGCACGAAAAAGTCGCACATCAACGTCTGCGTCTATGACAGCACCTGGGAGGCGTCGGATGCCTTCGCGTTGGACAATTCAGACGCGGTAGCGGCCTGGGTCAAGAATGACCACCTGGGCTTCGAGGTCCTCTACGTCTATCGCGGCGTCGTGCGAAAGTACCGGCCGGATTTTCTGGTGCGCCTCGCCAACGGCGACATGCTGGTGCTGGAAACGAAAGGGCAGGACACCGAGCAGGATCAGGTCAAGCGCCGCTATCTCGACGAGTGGACGCAAGCGGTGAATGCGTACGGGGGCCTCGGTCGCTGGCAGTCGGCAGTGGCGAGGGATCCGGGCGAGATTCGGGACATCCTGCTTCGGCAAGCAGCACCATGAGTGCGGCGCTGTGGCGATGGCAGTCGATGTGATAACCCGATCCATAATCCTCGCGCAGTTCCATCAGCAAACGGGACACTGCCGTCGGCTGCAAGAGATTCCTCAAGTTCAACGAACATGGTTGTAGCTTATTGGCTACCGCTGAACAAAGGCCTGCGGATCAGCTGGCCTGAAACGCCTTGCCAAAGCGCCCAATAACGACCTTGCGTCCTTCCTCGATCTGCGCGTCCACGAAGTCCGCCCACCATTGCAGCATCTCGCGGCGCTGCGCCAGATACTCGGCGCGGTTGTAGACACCACGCACGCCGCCGGTGGTATGCGCGAGGGTTTTCTCGATCCAGTCGGAATTGAATCCTGCCTCGTGCAGCTGGGTTGAGGCCGTGCGGCGGAAGTCGTGGATCACGAAGTCGCGGATGCCCAGATCCAGCGAGCGAATGGCCTGATTGAGCGTGCTATGCGCGATGGGTTCCTTGAGACTGTTGCGGCTCGGCAGCACCCATTCCGAGCCGCAGGCCAAGTCGCGCAGCTCCTCGAACATCGCCAACGCCTGCCTGGAGAGCGGCACGAGGTGCGGCTTGTCCTTTTTCATGCGCTCGGCGGGGATGCTCCATTCCGCTTTCTCGAAGTTGATCTCCTCCCACCGGGCTTCGAGCAGCTCGGACTTGCGCACCATGCACAGCATCAGCAAGTGCAGCGCCAGCTTATGTTGTCGCTTGATGGAGGACTGGTAGATGCCGCGCAGGAGCTTGCCGACTTCCTCTGGTGACAGGGCTACGTCGCGGCTGCGAGCCGTGGCAATGAATCGGGCCTCCACGGCCGCCGCGGGGTTGAACTGCGTCTTGCCCCGCGCGATGGCGTAGGCGAACAGGCGCTTCATCACGTTGCGGGTTTGCAGCGCCATTTGATCGGCCCCGCGGGCCTTGATCGCGTCCGTGATTTTCAGCACGTCCTCGATGGTGACTTCGGACACGCGCTTGTCGCCGATGGCAGGGATGACGTCCTTGTCGAGCACGCGGCGGATATTGCGCGGCTCGCTGTTGGTCCGACTCACCACCTCGGCGAACCACAGTTCGGCGAAAGCCCGCACCGAGTCGGTTTTCTCGGCGGCCTGCGCTGCTTTGCTGGCCTGCCTGGCGGCGGCGGGAGAGCGCCCATGCGCCAACATCGCCCGGCACTCCTCGCGCCACTGGCGGGCCTGCACGAGGGTGAACGCCGGGTATTCGCCCAGCGTAACCTTCTCCTTCTTGCTGCCCCGGCCACCTAGGCGGTATTGCAGCCGCCAGACCTTCTTGCCGCTGGGATGGACCTCGATGTAGAGCCCGCGGCCGTCAGCGGCCTGATAAGGCCGCGCTTTAGGCGATAGCCGTTGCAGTTTGGTGTCTGTGAGCGCCACGCCGTGCCCCCATGAAAAAACAAATTAACTCATTGTTATGAATGACTTTCCACAGAGAATGAGGCATATAAAAAAACCCATGGTGTGCCCCATGATTGAAAAACAGCCGTCAAATGGGGCACGCCATTTGAATCAAATGGGGCACCTATGGGGGCACATTAGCAAGGCTTACGCTGGATGACAATAGACCGTGTTGGATCACAACACAATGATGTAACTAGATAAATGGCACAGGGTTCGGATTTAACCGTGGGTCCTTGGAAACATTTTCATTTTCCGATGCAAAAACCGGCGAAGATCCGCCCGAGCAGGTCTTCGCTGGTAAACCGGCCGGTAATTTCATCGAACGCTTGCTGCGCCAGGCGCAGTTCTTCGGCCACCAATTCTGGATTCGCACCCGCAGCGATCTCTTGCGCGCGGTGGAGCATGGTCGCGGCGCGCCCGAGGGCCTCGAGATGACGGCGGCGCGCACTGAACGCGCCTTCGGCAGCGCCGGAAAAGCCGGCGTGCCGTTTGAGCGCCTCGCGCAGCCGCTCCAGACCCGCGCCGCTTGCGGCACACAGGCGCAAGACCTCGCGCCCGTCCCGCGCTCCCAGCCACGCCGGCGGCCGACCGCTGAGATCGCATTTGTTGTACACGATCAGGGTGGGCGTGGCGCCCGGCAACGACGCCAGCAGCGTTTCGTCCTCGGCGGTGAGTCCTGCCACATCATCCGCGACGAACAGCACCAGGTCGGCTTTTTCCAGCGCCGCGCGCGCTCGGCGCACGCCTTCTCGTTCGATCGGCTCGGCGGTTTCGCGCAAGCCGGCGGTGTCGATCAGGGTCAGCGGCATGCCGTCGAGCAGCACGTGTTCGCGCAGCAGGTCGCGCGTCGTGCCGGCCATGGGCGAGACGATCGCGGCGTCCGCGCCGGCCAGTTGGTTGAGCAGGGTCGACTTGCCGACGTTCGGCCGGCCGGCGATGGCCACGGTCAGCCCTTCGCGCAGCCGCCGTCCTTGCGCGGCTTGCGCTTGCAATTGCCCAAGCCGTTGCCGCAACGCGGCGATGCGCGCGGCCAGACGCTCGCCATCGATCCAGGGCACGTCCTCGTCGGCGAAATCCAGCGCCGCCTCGAGATCCGCGCGCAAGGCGATCAATCCTTCCACCAGTTCGTTGACGCGTTTCGAGAACTCGCCCTCCAGCGCGCGCGCAGCGGCGTGCAGCGCTCCGCGGCTTTCGGCATCGATCAGATCCGCGATCGCTTCGGCTTGGGTCAGGTCGAGCCGCCCGTTCAAGAATGCGCGCTCGGAAAATTCGCCCGGTCGCGCGATGCGTGCGCCCGCGGCGCAGGCCGCTTGCAACAGACAGTCGAGCAGTACGGGCCCGCCGTGGGCGTGGAGTTCGATCACGTCTTCGCCGGTAAACGAGTGCGGCGCGGCAAAGCGCAGCACGAGGCCGTGATCGATGGTATTGCCCTCGGCGTCGCGAAACCGGCGTAGCGCGAAATGGCGCGGCTCGGGCAAGGCGCCCACGATGCGCTCGGCCACCGCCCCTGCCTGCGGGCCAGACAGACGCAGCACGCCGATGCCCCCGCGGCCGCGCGGGGTGGCAATGGCGACGATGGTATCTGGAAATGCGGCGTTCACCGCATGAGTCTAGCGGGCTCAGCGTCGGCCCAGGCCCTCTTTCTCCAAGCGGCGCGTGATCAGCCACTGCTGGAGGATGTTGACCAGGTTGCTGACCAGCCAGTAGAGCACCAATCCCACCGGGAAGAACAGAAACAGGCCGGTCAAGGCGATCGGCATCACGTTCATGATCTTCTGCTGCGTGGGATCCATGGTCGCGGTCTGGCCGGATAGGCGCTGCTGCAGCCACATGCTGGCGCCGTAGAGGATCGGCAGGACGTAGTAGGGATCCGCCGCGGAAAGATCCTGCCACCACAGGATGAAAGGCGCCTGGCGCAGCTCGACGCTTTGCACCAACACCCAGTACAAAGCGTAGAAGATCGGCAGCTGGATCAGCAGCGGCCAGCAGCCGGCGAGGGGATTGAAGCCTTCCTTCTTGTACAAGTCCATCATCGCCTTGTTCAGGCGCTCGCGGTCGTCGGCATAGCGCTCGCGCAGTTCCTGGATGCGCGGAGCGAACTTGCGCATCTTGGCCATCGATCGGTACTGCGCGGCGGTAAGCGGGAAGAACAGGATGCGCACGGACAGGGTCAGCAGGACGATGGCCCAGCCCCAGTTGCCGGTCAGGCGATGGTACAGGGCCAGCACCCAGAACAGCGGTTTGGCGATCGGCGTGAGCAGGCCGTAGTCCTCGGTCAGCTCGAAACCCGGCGCGACCTGCGCCAACCCGGTCTGCAGCTCCGGACCGACGTAGGCACGCGCGGTGAACTCTTTCTGGGCCCCGGCGGGCACCGGCTGAAGCTGAGCGACGTACTGGGCGAGATAGAGGTTTTTCGCCGAATCGAGCTTGCTGGTGAAGCTCAGGCTGGCGTCCGGCGGAGGCAATATGGCGGCGATGAAGTAGTGCTGCAGCATGGCGATCCAGCCCCCGGTCTGGCGCGCCTCGTACGGCCGTTTGTCGAGGTCTTCGAACGAGATTTTCTCGAAACGGTAGTCCCCGCTGCCCGGGCGCTGTTCGTACACGCCCACGCCGAGGAAGGTATGCACGAACTTGGGTTTCTCGCCGGTGTCCAAGGGCGAACGCCACAGTTGCAGATAAGGGCTGGCTTGCAGCTCGCGACCGCTGTCGTTGATCAGCGTCTGGCTCAGACCGATGACGTAACTGCCGCGCTCGAAGTGAAACACTTTGCGCACGCGATAGCCCTCCGCGTCGCGGTACGTGAGCGGCACGTCCAACGACGATGCGCCATCGGCCAAGCGGTATTCGCTTTGCTCCGCCTGGAAGGCGCTGCCGGCATCGGTCAATGGCTTGTCGGCGCCGGCCAACCCGCTTTGCAGGGTGAAGTAACGGCCGGCGCGGTCGTCGAGCAGGGCCAGCTTGTCCTGCGGTTGGCGACGATCCACCGGATACTGGCGCAGCACGACTCGGCGGAGCTCGCCGCCGGCGAGCGCGATCTCGGCCTCAAAGACATCCGTATTTACGTGGATGCGTGCTTGGGGCGCGCCTCCCGTGCCTGGCGAGACCTGTGGCGTGACGGCGGCGCTGGTCGCCGCATTCCGGGCCGCGGCGTGTCCGTAGTCGCTCTGCCAAGCCTGGTAGAGCAAGAACAGGACGACGCCGATCATCGCGATCAGGATCAGCCGGCGGTTTTCCACGGGATCAATGCTCCGGCGGGACCGGGTCGTATCCGCCCGGGTTGAGAGGATGGCAGCGCGCCAGACGGCGGGCAGCGAGACCGCCGCCGCGCAAGATGCCGTGGCGCTCGATCGCCTCGAAGGCGTATTGCGAACAACTCGGATGAAAGCGGCAGCGCGGACCCAGCAGCGGGCTCAAGAAGCGTTGATAGAGGCGGATGAGCGCGAGGCAGATGCGACGCATGATCGGCGGTCTTCGATGATCAGGCGGTTGCGAGCCTGGACCAGATGCGCTCGAGCGCCGCGCGGATCGACGCGGCATCCAGCCGCGCGCTCCCCGGCGGCACGTAAAACACCAGATCCAGCGCCGGCAGCCGTTCTTGGTGCAAACGGAACTCCTCGCGAATCAACCGCTTGACGAGGTTGCGCACGACCGCTTTGCTCACCGCCTTGCGTGCGATGGCAAGGCCGATCCGCGGATGGCCGAGCGGGTTACGACGGTAAGCGACGGCCAGCGGGGGACGGACGATGCGAGCTCCCTCAGCAAACGCCTGTTTGAACTCCGCCGGCTTGAGCATCCGGGCGCGCCGCGGCAGGCGCTGACCCGCGCCCATCGATACGCTTACGGGATTAGCCTGGCCCGACCCTTCGCGCGACGACGCGACAACACTTTCCGACCGCCTCGGGTTGCCATGCGGGCACGAAAGCCGTGCGTGCGCTTGCGCCGCAATTTGTGCGGCTGATAGGTGCGCTTCATGAATCCTGCTCGCGAGTCTTTGTTTGTCGAAGCGAGAGTTTACTTGGCCATGCACCGAGCGGCAAGGCGCGGGGTCTGTGGATAAGCTTGCCCGTGCAGGATAGACTCCCCTCCCGTCCATGCTCTTGTGTCCGTCTGGGGCGACCATTCGATGCTCAGCGACGATCTTTGGCATAAATGCGTCGAGTCCCTCGCCGCCGAGTTTCCAGAAAAGGAGATCGGGACCTGGATCCGCCCGCTGCGCGCCGTGGTTTCGGCGGACCAGATCACCCTGCTGGCCCCCAACCGGATCGTGCTGGAGCGGGTGCGCTCGGACTACCTGCCTAGGATCCAGCGCGCGCTGTCACAACTCGCCGCTTATGACTTCCGCATCGAGCTTGCCGTGGGCAGCGGCGCAGATCCCGTCCGAGCGGCAGCGGCGCCGACCAATGGCGGCGTTCCGGCCGACGAGGAGTACCTGCCCTATGCCCGCGGCCGGCTGGATCCCCGCTACACCCTGCAGTCGTTCATCGAGGGCAAATCGAACTCGCAGGCGCGCGCGGCGGGACTGCAAGTCGCCAGCAGCCCAGGGAAGGTTTACAACCCGCTGCTGATTTATGGGGAATCGGGCGTCGGCAAGACGCATCTCATGCACGGCATCGGCAACGCCATCCAGGAGGGCCGCAGCGACGCGCGTATCGTGTACGTCGGCGCCGAGCAGTGGTTCAACCAGATGGTTTCGGCGATCCGCTTCGGGCGGCAGGTGGAGTTCAAGAACTTTTATCGCACCGTGGATGCGCTGTTGATCGACGATATCCACTTCCTCGCCGGAAAGGAGCATTCGCAGGAGGAATTCTTCCACACGTTCAACGCGCTGATCGACACGCGCAAGCAGATCGTGTTGACCTGCGATCGCTATCCGCGCGAACTCGACAGTCTCGACGAACGTCTGAAATCGCGTTTCACCTGGGGCTTGTCGGTCCCGATCGAGCCTCCGGAGTTTGAGACGCGCATCGCGATCTTGCTGGCCAAGGCCGATGGGCTGGGCATCCGCCTGCCGGCGGACGTGGCCGAGTTGATCGCGCAACGCATCCGCTCCAACGTCCGCGAGCTGGAGGGCGCGCTCCACCGGCTCAACGCCTCGGCGCGTCTGACCGGCACTCCGATCACGGTGGACTTCGCGCGAACCTGTCTCAAGGACATGTTCGCCTCCTACGACCGGACGGTGAGTCTGGAGAACATCAAGCGCACCGTCGCAAGCTACTACAACATTCGTCTTTCCGACCTGAGCTCGCCGCGTCGCACGCGGATGTTGGCGCGCCCTCGGCAAGTGGCGATGTCGCTGGCCAAGGAGCTGACCCAGCACAGCTACCCCGAAATCGGACAGGCTTTCGGCAAGGACCACACCACGGTTTTGCACGCCTGCCGCAAAATCGCCGAACTGAGGGCTACCGACGAACGGCTGGACGAGGACTATGAAAATCTCTTACGACAACTCACCAACTGAGCAAGGCAGTGACCAAATGGCGCTGTCTTTGGGGATAAACGATCCGAGGTCTGTGGATAGAAGTTTTTCCACAAATTCTCCACGTGTTCCAAGGCTGGAACGCAGCTTTATTCCAGAGTCAAAAAAACGGATAAGCGTTTGAAATAAAAATACAATATTACGTATTCCCATAAAACACCGCGGCACTACGGCTATGCTTGGTATAAAACGTAAAACTTCCAAACCGCTGACGACGATCCCATGAACATTCAAATTCCGAGGAGCGAGTTGTTATCCGCGCTGCAGTCGGTCATCGGCGTGGTCGAGCGGCGGCAATCCCTGCCGATCCTGACCAACGTGCTGCTGGCTACCGAGGAGAACGAATTGGTCGTGACCGCCACCGACCTCGAGATGCAGATCGAACGTCGCGTGGCCGTGCAAAACCTTGCACCGGGACGCGTCACCGCGCCAGCGCGCAAGCTCTACGAAATATGCCGCAGCCTGCCAGAAGGCGCCGCGCTGAGCCTGGAGCATCAGCAAAATCGCCTGCTACTGCGGTCGGGTCGCAGCCGATTTGCCTTGGCGACGCTGCCTGCGGAAGAGTTTCCGCTCTTCGCAGCGGGGGAGATCGAAGCGCAACTCACGTTCGGCGGCAAGGAGTTCAAGGAACTGCTGCAACGGACCCAGTTCGCGATGGCCCAACAGGATGTGCGTTACTACCTGAACGGCTTGCTGCTGGAAGTGCGACCCACCCGAGTGCGTGCCGTGGCGACCGACGGCCATCGTCTGGCGCTGGCTGAGCTCAAGCGCGAGGGCAGCCTCAAAAAGGAACTGTCGGTGATCTTGCCGCGCAAGACCGTGGTCGAACTGCTGCGCTTGATCGATGCCGACGAGTCGTCCATCCGGTTGAGCTTTTCAGCCAATCAAGTCCAGGCCGAGCTGGAAGGGCTCAGACTCACCTCGAAACTGGTCGAGGGGCGCTTCCCGGACTACGAACGCGTGATCCCCGAGCATTCGGACAAAACTCTGCACGCCGACCGGGTCCGGGTGCGAGCCGCGCTGGCGCGAGCGGCGATCCTCTCCAACGAGAAGTTCCGCGGGGTGCGCCTGCAGATGTCGCCCGGGTGGCTGCGCATCCAGAGTCAAAATCCGGAGCAGGAAGAGGCCGAAGAAGAAGTCGAGGTGCGCTACGAGGGAGGTCCGCTGGAGATCGGTTTCAACGTGGGGTACTTGCTCGACGCGCTGGACGCGATCGAGGGCGACGAGTTCACCATGGAGTTGCGTAGCCCGGACGCCAGCGGCTTGATCCATGATTCTGTGGGGGGGGCGAACAAGTACGTCGTGATGCCGATGCGCCTGTAGCCGGACCCTGCGGGGATGCGAACGACGGCATGTGGCTGAACACGGTGCGGGGGCGCGATTTTCGCGCGTTCGACCGGTTCGCATTGACGCCCCACCCGCGGCGCAACCTCATCCTGGGCGACAACGGCGCCGGAAAATCCTCCCTGCTCGAGGCGCTCTGCGTTCTGACCCGGGGTGCGTGCCCTCGAGCGGCTCTGGCTTCCCTGACCCGCGATGGGTGCGAGGATTGGCGATTGGAAGCCACGGTGTCCGAGCTCGATCATCCCGCTGCCCCATGGCGTGTGGAGGTGTCATGGAGAGCCGGCCACCGCTGGATTGCCATGAATGGAATGCGCCAGACTCAGGCCGCGCTCGCGGCCCGTCTTCCGCTGCAAACGATCGACCCGGCGCGGGTACACGTGATCGACGGAGAGCCCAAGGCCCGCAGACGCCTGCTGGACTGGGGCTTGTTCCACGTGGAACAAGATTTCATGCCTTGCTGGCGGCGGTTACAGCACGCGCTGGCGCAGCGCAATGCGGCGCTCCGCCAGCGTGCCTCCGCGGCGGCGCTGGCGCCTTGGGACCTCGAATTGATCGGCGTGGCGAGCCAACTCGACCGCATGCGGCGCAATCATCTGAGCGAGCTGCAAGCGGATCTTAAAGCGCAGCTCGCCATCCTGCTTCCTGGCGAGCGTTGGACGCTGGGCTATTTTCCGGGTTGGGGCGCGGAGCTCACGCTCGCCGAGGCGCTCGCACGCCACCGCGAACGCGACCGGAAGTTGCAGCGAACCACGTGCGGGCCGCACTGCGCGGAGTTGCTGTTCAGTCAAGACAGACGGCTGGCGAGAGGCCGAGCCAGCCGCGGACAGCAGAAACTCCTGGCGGCCGCGTGGGTGTTGGCGCAATGCCGGCTGATCGAGCGGAAAACCGGGCACGCGCCCATCGTGCTGCTGGACGACTTCGCAGCCGAGTTGTCGGCGGCTTCCCAGTCGCGCCTGTGGTCGGCGCTGGCGGGCTATCCCGGTCAGGTGTTCATCGCCGCGCAGGCGTTTCCCGAGGCCGCGCGCGGAGCGGATCTCGCCATGTTCCACGTGGAACATGGGGCGGTGCGGAGGCTTACGCTGGTAGAATAGGGAATCATCCGATCACTCCACGAATGAGCACTCCCCAGCCCAGCGTTCCACCCGACACCGACGGCAGCTATACCGCCAGCAGCATCAAGGTCCTCAAAGGGCTCGACGCGGTGCGTCAGCGCCCAGGCATGTACATCGGCGATACCGACGATGGCACCGGCTTGCACCACATGGTGTTCGAAGTCGTCGACAACTCCATCGACGAGGCCCTGGCGGGTTACTGCACCGAGGTGCAGGTCATCCTGCACGCCGACGGCAGCGTTGCGGTGATCGACAACGGGCGCGGGATCCCGGTGGATCTGCACGAGGACGAGGGACGGTCGGCGGCCGAGGTGATCATGACCTTGCTGCACGCGGGCGCCAAGTTCGGAGGCAGCGGCTACAAGGTGTCCGGAGGTCTTCACGGGGTCGGCGTCTCGGTCGTGAACGCGCTTTCGGAGCGGCTGCTGCTCGACATCTACCGCGACGGCAAGCACCACCACCAGGAATACCGCCTGGGCGTGCCCCAGGCGCCGCTGGCGGTGGTGGGCGAAACCACCCGCCGCGGCACGAGCGTGCGCTTCTATCCCAGCCCCGCGATTTTCCGCAACCCCCAGTTCCATTACGACATCCTGGCGCGGCGCCTGCGCGAGCTGTCGTTTCTCAATTCCGGCGTGCGCATCCTTCTGCGCGATGAAGCCAGCGGCCGCGAGGACGTGTTCGAGTACCGTGGCGGGATCCGCGCCTTCGTCGAGTTCCTCAACAAGAACAAGCAAGCCCTACACGAGACCATCGTCTACGTGGACGACGAACGCGACGGCATCCGCGTCGAGGCCGCCTTGCAGTGGAACGACTCCTACCAGGAGAACGTCTACTGCTTCACCAACAACATCCCGCAAAAGGACGGCGGCACGCATCTGACCGGCTTCCGCAACGCCTTGACGCGCACGCTCAACGACTATCTGGAATCCGAGGGTCTGGCCAAGAAGGAGAAAGTCGAGCCGATCGGCGACGATGCCCGCGAAGGGCTGACCGCGGTGCTGTCGGTGAAGGTGCGCGACCCCAAGTTCTCCTCGCAGACCAAGGACAAGCTGGTGTCTTCCGAGGTCAAGCCGGCGGTGGAACAGGTGATCGCCGAGAAACTGCGCGAATTCTTGCTCGAACATCCGCGTGAGGCGCGCATCATCGCCGCCAAGGTGATCGACGCGGCGCGCGCGCGCGAGGCCGCACGCAAGGCCAAGGAGCTCAATCGCCGCAAGAGCGTGCTCGACGTGGCTGGCCTCCCCGGGAAGCTCGCCGACTGCCAGGAAAAGGATCCGGCGGCTTCCGAGTTGTTCCTGGTCGAGGGCGATTCCGCTGGCGGCTCGGCCAAACAGGGCCGCGACCGTCGCTTCCAGGCCATCCTGCCCCTCAAAGGCAAGATCCTCAACGTCGAAAAGGCGCGGCTGGAGAAGATGCTGTCCTCGGCCGAAGTCGGCACGCTGATCACGGCGCTGGGCTGCGGCATCGGCCGCGACGAACTCAAGGCCGAGAACCTGCGCTATCACCGCATCATCATCATGACCGACGCGGATGTGGACGGCGCACACATTCGCACCCTGCTGCTGACGTTCTTCTACCGCCACATGTACGCGTTGGTCGAGCGCGGCCACGTGTACATCGCCCAGCCGCCGCTGTACAAGCTCAAGTCCGGCAAGCACGAGACTTACGTCAAGGACGACCGCGAGCTGGAGGACTGGATGTTGCGCACCGCGTTGGAGGAAGCCGAGCTCATCCCGGGCGAGGGCCGCGCTCCGCTACCGCACGCCCAACTGGCAGAGCTGATGCGCGATTACGCCCAGGCGGATGCCGCGGTCCAGCGCTTGTCGCGACATTTCGATCCAGCGCTGCTTCAAGCCTTGCGCAACCAGCGCCCGTTTCCGTCCGCCGCCGAATTACCGACTTGGAGCGCCGAGCTGGAGCAGCGGCTCAACCAGACCACTGCGGACGGAGCCCGCTACCGGATCCTCGCCACCCAGGGCGAGCACGGACGCAGCCTCAAGGCCGAACGCCTGCACCACGGGCTGCGCCACCAATGGCTGCTGGGGGAAGAGTTTTTCGGCGGCAGCGACTACCAGCATTTCCAGCGGTTGCGCGCCCGGCTCGAGGGCCTGCTCGGTTCCGGGGCGATGGTGCGCCGCGGCGGGCGCGAACAAGCGGTCGCCCGCTTCGATCAGGCCTACGAGTGGCTGCGTGCGGAAGTGCGTCGCGGCCTCAGCGTGCAACGCTACAAGGGCTTGGGCGAGATGAACCCGCAACAACTGTGGGAAACCACCCTGGATCCGGCCAATCGCCGGCTGGTGAAAGTCCAGGTCGAGGATGCGGTCGCGGCCGACCAGATGTTCACCACGCTGATGGGCGAAGACGTCGAGCCGCGCCGCGATTTCATCGCCCGCCACGCCCTGCTGGCGAGCAATCTAGACATATAACTAATTGATTAAAAAATAAATATAGTCTTAGGCCGACCACCGGTCGGCCAAGGCGACGAGGCGTTCCAGGCGCGCTTCGAGGGTTGCGTCGTCATCCGCCGTCACCGTGGCATGGCCGAGCTTGCGCTGCGGTTTGGGCTGTTTTCCATACAGGTGCAGATGCGCGCCTTCGATCGCCGTCACCGTCTCCGCAGGTGGCGCCCGACCGACGAAATTGACCATCGCCGACAGGCCGCGCGGCGCCGTGCTGCCGAGCGGCAGGCCACAAACGGCGCGCAGGTGGTTTTCGAACTGCGAGCACACCGCGCCTTCGATGGTCCAGTGACCGGAGTTGTGCACGCGCGGCGCGATCTCGTTGGCCAGTAATCGATCGCCCACGGCGAAGAATTCGAAGGCGAGCACGCCGACATAGTCCAAGGCCTCGAGCACACGCCGCGCATAATCCTCGCCGAGCCGCTGCAGCGGCTCGTGCCGTCGCGGTCGCGCGAGGCGCAAGATGCCGTCGCGATGGCGGTTCTCCACCAGCGGATAACAGCGGCAGTCGCCATCGCGTGCGCGCACGGCGAGGCACGACAGTTCTCGCTCGAAAGCGACGAACGATTCCAGAATGAGCGCCTGGCCGCCGAGGCGGTTCCAGGCCGGGTCCACATCGGCGAAGCGATGCAACACCGCCTGACCTTTGCCGTCGTAACCCATGCGCCGCGTCTTGAGCACCGCCGGTAAACCGACCTGCGACAAACCGGCTTCGAGTTCCGCGCGCGTGTCGACTTTCACGAAGCTCGGCACCGGAATGTCGAGCGAGGTGAACAGGGTTTTCTCGGCGAGCCGATCCTGACCGGCGGCCAGAGCGCGCGGCTGCGGCCATAGCGGTCGGCGCGCCGCGACGAATTCCGCCGCCGCCAGCGGGACGTTCTCGAACTCATACGTGGCAAGATCGATCCTCGCACAGAACTGCGCCAGGGCGGATTCGTCGGTGAAGGCCGCTCGCACATGTTCGCCCAGAGGCGACGCGCAGGCCTCCGCCGCCGGGTCCAGGAACACGAACTCGAACCCCAAGGGATAACCCGCCAAGGCCAGCATGCGGCCGAGCTGGCCCGCGCCGAGGATGCCGATTTTCACGTCAGGCCTGGGACGGATCGGGGTGGTGCAGAACCTCGGCGGTCTGCTGGGCGCGATACGCTTCCAGCCGTTGCGCCAGCGGCGCGTCGTGCAACGCGAGGATGGCGCAGGCGAGCAGCGCGGCGTTCACCGCACCGGCAGGGCCGATGGCCAGCGTGCCGACCGGAACGCCGGCGGGCATCTGCACGATCGACAGCAAGGAATCCAGGCCGTTGAGCGCCTTGGATTGCACCGGCACGCCCAGCACCGGCAGCCGGGTTTTGGCCGCGACCATGCCGGGCAGATGCGCCGCGCCGCCGGCACCGGCAATGATGAGTTTCAGGCCACGCGCCATCGCACTCGCCGCATACTCGAACAGCAAGTCCGGCGTGCGATGGGCGGATACCACGCGCGCTTCGTACGCCACGCCCAGCGCTTCGAGCGTGCGCGCCGCGTGTTCCAGCGTGTCCCAATCGGACTTGGAACCCATGATGAGGCCGACGACCGGCTTGCTGTGCGCCACGAGCGATCCCGCTGGGAGGAAAGCCAAGGATTATCCCACCAAGCTTCGCACCGCGCACGCGGCCGCCCCACTCACGGCGAGAGCAGGTCGAACTCGGCGGTGAGTGTTGCGGAGTAGCGGATCTGGCCGGCGGCGAAACCCAGCTCTTCGTTGCCGCTCGGCTGGGGGGCCGAGGCCGCCATGACCATCATGCGCGGCTGCGGTGGCGGGATCACCGATTCGGCCGCCGCGTTGATGCGCTGGACCGGACCTAGCCTCGCGCCCAGGGTCTGGGCCAGCACCCGCGCGTTGGCTTGCGCATCCTCGGCGGCTTTGGCCAGGGCCTCACGCCGCAGCGCCTCGGCGTGCGAGGACTCGAGCTGAGGATCGGAAATGTTGTTGATGCCGGCGGCGGTGGCGCGAGTCAGGTAATCGCCGATCTTGTCGAGATCGCGCACCACGACCGCGATGCCCCGCGACACATGGTAACCGAGGAACTTGCGGCCCTCCTTGCCGGAGTAGTCGTACTCCGCGCGGATGGTCAGGCCGGCGGTGGAGATGTCTTCGTCGCGCGCGCCCAAGGCCCGGAGCTGTGCGAGGTAATCGCGCACCGCGCGATTGGCTTCGTCCTGCGCCGTTTTCAGCTCGGGTCGCGTAAGCTCCACACTCATGGTCAGGCGCGCGCGATCCGGGGTGGCCGCGACTTCGCCGCGGCCGCCGACCGTGACCGTCCGCGGTTCGGGCAGCGCCGCCGCCGCAGCGTATAGCCCGCCGGAATAGATCGTCGCGAGCAGGGCGCACAGCAACCTGGTGTTCATGGTGCGGGTTTCTGGACAGAGCGTGGTTCTTTCATGCTGCAACGATTGCCGAGTGGGCGCAACACAGGTCGTGCCGCCTTCCCGGCGCCGATTCGGGGTAAGCTATGCGCACGCCTCCGGGCTTGACCGGAAGCGTTCAGGCCTCAGGGCTTCGCCTCGTCGTTTCGTGTGTATGTCCCAGCCTTACGAAACCGTTCCCCTCACGCGCGACGTGATCGGCGTGCTGATCCCCGCCGGCACTCGGGTGGAGTTGCCGCAAGGCGCGGAGGCGACCATCGTGCAGGCGCTGGGCGGCAGCTACACGGTGCGGCTGCAGGGCCACCTGTTCCGCATCGAGGGCCAGGACGCCGACGCGCTGGGCAAGGCGCCGCAGCGCGCGCCGCAACTCGCCGCGGATGCCAGCGAAAGCGAGATCGAGCGCGCCGCCTGGGAGCAGATGAAGACCTGCTACGATCCGGAGATCCCGATCAACATCGTGGACCTGGGGCTGATTTACGAATTCCGGCTGGAACCGCTGGAGGGCGGCGGCTGGCGCGCCCACGTGGCCATGACCCTGACCGCGCCGGGCTGCGGCATGGGCGAGATCCTGGTCGGCGACGTCAAGAGCAAGCTGTTGCAGGTGCCCGGGGTGCGCGAGGCGGAGGTTCAACTGGTATTCGATCCGCCGTGGACGCGCGAGAGGATGAGCGAGGAGGCCCAGCTTCAAGCGGGATTCATGTGAGCCGTCACCGGACATCCGCCCTCGTGGAGCGAGAGGAACGCCATCGTTTTTCCTGCGGCTCGCAGATTCCGCCGCCGGTGGGCGCTGCCTGGGAGGTGCGCGCATGAGCGAGACCGTCACCCGCGGTTTGCGCATTCGCGTGGTGCCGCGTTACGTCCCGGACCAGTCGGATCCCGTCAACGGCCAGTATCTGTTCGCCTATCACGTCACCATCCGCAACGAGGGCCAGGTGACGGTAAAGCTGCTCTCGCGCCACTGGGTGATCACCAGCGGCGAAGGCCGAGTCGAGGAAGTGCGCGGGCCGGGCGTGGTCGGCTATCAGCCCGAACTCAAGCCGGGCGAGGAATTCCAGTACACCAGCGCCTGCCCGCTCAACACGCCGGTCGGCACCATGCACGGCAGCTTCCAGATGGTCACGGAAAGCGGCGAATCCTTCGACGCCCTGATCGCGCCGTTCCGGCTGGCGGTGCCGCGGGTATTGAATTAGCGCCCCGGCGTGATCGAGGGATCGACGTGGGACAGCGCGTCGCTGAGGTTGACCTGTCCGGTGCTCAGAAGCTCGTCATGACCGTAAACCCGGCCCGGTACGTTCAAGCACTGGCCCGGCTTGGGTTTGATGAGGCTGCCGGTTTCGGTGAGGCAGTTCGATGTCACGGCGGGTTGTGCGGCGGCCGGGGGCTCGGACTTTTTCGGCGCGCTCGCCGCAGCGCCGGAATCTTCCGCGTAGACGCCGGCGGCGCTGCACGCCAGCATGCCCAGGGACCAGCACAGGACAGGACGAAGATTCATGGCACGGCTCCGCATTCCGCCGCCCGACCGACGGCCCGTCTAAGACAGCGCCGCCGCCGCGGCGGTTCCGCGTGAAGTTGTGTAAAAGCCTGGCGCGGTTCAGGTAAGTACGCAACACTTACGGGATACTGAACGCGCACTTCAGCGAGCTCGTCACCCAATGTGCGGATCTACCGCTCAGCGGTGCCTGTGCGCCGTCATTGTCACGATCATGGTCGCCGTTTCCGCGGCGCGGGCGCAGACGCCTTCGCCGCTGGGCGAATGGCAGTACTCCGCCGGCATCGCGCTCAAGCAGCGCTTCGAGCCCCATCCGCCGCGCTGGGAGACGCTGCTCGGTTTCGGGGTCGAGATGCTGCCGCGCTTCGAAGGCTCCGACCGTTATTACTTCGAGCCGGGACCGACCATCGACGTGCGTTACCGGAACATCGCCTTTTTTTCGACCGGCGAGGGTCTGGGCGTCAACCTCCTGCGCGGGATGGATTACCGCGCCGGCATCGCGCTGACCTACGATCTCGGCCGTCAGGAAGGCACCGATTTTCGCCTGCGCGGCCGCGGCGATCTGTCCGCCTCGCCGGCGGCCAAAGTGTTCGGCGAATACGTCTGGTTCCCGCTCGTCGTGCGCGGCGACGTGCGCTACAACATCGGCGGCGTCGGGGGCTGGATCGGCGATGCCAGCGCCTACCTGCCGCTGGCGGGGTCGGAAAAGTTTTTCGTATTCGCCGGCGCATCGGTGACCATTGCCGACCAGAACTACCTGCGCCACGCCTTCGGCGTCGACGCGGCGCAGGCGCAGAAAACGGGCGAGCCGCAATACACGCCGGGTGGCGGGGTGAAATCCGCCGGCGTCGGCGCCAACGCCACCTGGATTTTCGCCGAGCACTGGTTCCTCGACGCGGTGGCGGCCGCGACCCTGCTGCTAGGGCCTGCCGCCAGTAGCCCGACGGTGGAGGACAAGTGGCAGTACGCTTTAAGCCTGAGCCTGTCCTACGACTTCCGCTGAAGGCGCGGAACGCGCCGCGCGCCGCCGACGCCAGGCGGTGCGATATTCGTCCCACAGATAACCGAGCAAGGCGCGCAACAGCCCGCGCGGCGGTCGCAGCGGCCGGCCGTCGGCCAGCCTGAAGATCTGCAGGTAATACCAGCCCTGCTGGCCGAGCACGTTGAGCACCTTGAACAAGAACAAGTTTGTTTCTGGAGCCAGCGGCCCCGGTCCCAGACGCAGCGTGCGCTCGAAACTCGGCAGCGGCGCGTCGCTGCCGGCCAGCAGGCGGCGCGGCGCCTCGGGCTCGGTGCACAACGGGCGCGCCAGGCCGATCACGTCCACCGCGTTTTCGGCCAGCGCCTGCTCCATGGCGGCGCGGGTGCGGAAGCCGCCGGTGAGCATCAGCGGCATGGTCGCGACGGTGCGGATCGCGCGGGCGTATTCGAGAAAATACGCTTCGCGGCTGCGCGTGCTTTCCCGCTGCGGCGCTTGCGCATCGCGCGCGCGGCCGCTGTAGCCGAGCAGGCGCGGCTGTTCGTAGGTGCCGCCGGAGATTTCCAGCAGGTCGAGGCCCGCATCGTTGAGCCAGCGCACCACCTGCACGCAGTCCTCGTGCGAGAACCCGCCGCGCTGGAAATCGGCGGAATTGAGCTTGACCGCCACCGGGAAGTCGGCGCCCACCGCTGCGCGTACCGCCTTGATCGTCTCCAGCAGAAAGCGCGCGCGGTTCGCCAGTGCTCCGC
Source organism: Nevskia sp. (assembly GCA_019689635.1). GTDB lineage: Bacteria > Pseudomonadota > Gammaproteobacteria > Nevskiales > Nevskiaceae > Nevskia. The sequence goes on from JADGHB010000011.1 coordinate 24,748, forward strand.
CCCAGGCGTCGTCGCGGCGGTTGGTCAATGGCGAGAGGAAGGAAGAAATCAAGTAACCATGCGCGGCGTGGATCTGCACGCCGGTGAATCCGGCCTCGCGCGCGGTGCGCGCCACCCGTGCGAAACGGCCGATGAAGTCCAGAATCTCCTCCTCGGTGAGCGCACGCGGCCGCCGGTAATTGCTGAGCAGTTTGAGCTGCACCGCGGAAGGCGCGAGCGGCTCGCGGGTCACGTACCAGGGCGACTGGCGGCCGGCATGGGAGATCTGCATCCACAGGTGATTGCCGCCTGCGGTGCCGGCGCGTGCCCAGGCCCGCAGCCGGGCCAGGGATTCGGCGTCGGGCGGCGCGGGATCGAGCGCCACGTTGCCCGGCCGCTCCAGCACGCGGCGGTCGATCATCACGTTGCCGGTCAGCAACAAGCCCGCGCCGCCCTGCGACCAGCGCCGGTAGAGGCGCACGTGGCGCTCGGTGGCGCGCAGTTGCGCATCGGCGAGCCCTTCGGTCATCGCCGCCTTGGCGATGCGGTTGGCGAGTCGCGCGCCGCAGGGCAGGTGCAGAGGCTGATTCAGTCGTGCGAGGCTGTCGTCCATGGTCTTCAGCGTTGGCAGTGGGGGCAATAAAAGCTCGAGCGCTGGCCGACGCGCACGCGCCGGATTTCGGTGCCGCAGATCCGGCAGGGCTGACCGTCGCGGCCGTAGGCGTCGAGCCGCACGCGGAAATAGCCGACTGCGCCTTTGGCGTCGGCGAAGTCGCGCAGGGTGGTTCCCCCTTGCGCGATCGCGTCACGCAAAACTTCGCGGATGTGCGCGGCGAGCCGCGCGAATTCGGCACGCGTCACGCGACCCGCCGGCCGCGTGGGGCGCAGGCCGGCGCGGAACAGCGCTTCGCTGGCGTAGATATTCCCGACGCCCACCACGATCCGGCCGTCCATGATGAAGTTCTTGACGGCCAGCCGGCGCCCCCGGGCGCGGGCGAACAAGTAGTCTGCGTCGAAAGCCGGATCGAACGGCTCCGGGCCGAGCGCCGCGAGCAAGGCGTGGTGAGGCTGCGTCGCGGGCCACAGCAGCACGGCGCCGAAACGCCTGGGATCGCGAAAGCGCAACAGGCTGCGCTGATCGTCGGCGTCGGCGAGTTCGAAATCCACATGGTCGTGCCTGCCCGGCGGCTGCGGCCACGGCAGCACGGACAGACGTCCGCTCATGCCCAGGTGAATCAGCAGGCGATCGCCGCTGTCGAGCGGGAGAATCAGATACTTCGCGCGCCGCTCGGCGGCGAGGATGCGGCAACCCGTGACGCGCGCGGCGAGTCGACGCGACACCGGAAAGCGCAGACGCCGTTCGTGGATCGCCACGCGCCGGATGCGCCAGCCCACGACCTGGCGCGCGAGGCCGCGGCGGATGGTTTCGACTTCCGGCAGCTCGGGCATGCGCGCACTGTAGCGGATCGAGCCCTGGCCTTGCTTGCGCGCCACCGCCCGTGGGCGGGCGCTTCACTGCTTCGTCGGTGGGCCCGGCGGTGCGGGCTTGGCAGCGCTGTCCGAAGCGGCGCTGTTCTGAGACGTTTGCGGCTTGGCCTGCGCCAGCTTGAACAGTTTGTCGTCCTCCTCCTTGGACAGGCTGTAGCGCAGCTTGAGGTCAGGGCGCTCCAGCACCAGTTGCGGCTCATGGCTGACGATCTCGAACGTGAGCGTATGGCCGTCGGCGAGCGTGAGGCTCGCGGTCTCGGGATGCGCCGCGGGCTTGGCATCGGCCGGCGTCATCGCGTTCCACAAGGCTTGCGCGTTGCTCCAGGCGTCGACCAGCTTCTGCGCGGCGTCGCTTTCCGCTTTGGGATCGGGCGGGTCCACGCTCCAGGACTTGCCGTCCGCGCTGCGCGTGAGCGTCAGCCCCGGCAAGGCGAGCTTGATCAGCTTGGCCTCCGGCGGCAGCAGGCTCTTGCTCACCAGATCGGAATAATCGGCGTCCAGCACCGTGCCCGGCGGATCGTCGATCAAGGCGATCTTGCCGCCGACTTCGACATAGCGTTTGAAATCGAGCGGTTCCACGCCGCCGAAATCGATCTTGACGTCGTTGAGCGTCAGACTCATGCCCGGCGGATCGAGGCCGAGATCGGCGAGCTTGACTTCCTGGGGTTTAAGCCAGGTCTTGGTTTCCTCCGAGGCGATGTCGAGCAGCGAGTTGACCTGGTACGGGTCGGCCGCCACTTGCACCGGCGCGGTCAGCGCCCACTGACCGGCGTTCTTCTGCAGCACGATGTCCGGCTGGCCGGCGTGATGCAAGGTGATTTTGTCGATCTGGTCGGCCTTGAGCGCGGTCAGCGGCGGCCCCTTGGGCGGCGGTTTCTTCTGGCTGAAATAGACCGCGGCCGCGAGCAGCGCGACCGCGACGGCCAGGATCAGGTTCAGGCGTTTCTGTTTCACGGTGTTTCCTCAGGCGCGGCGGCGGATCAGCCAGCGGCCGACGCCATAGCCCAGCAGCAGCACCGGCAACACGAAGGTGTAGCCGGTGGCGATCAACAGGCTGGCCCAGCCCGGCAGGTAGAGGTCGGTGTCGGGCGCCTTGGGCACGTTGATGCCGAGCTGCGAGTCGCGCGCGGCGAGCCATTGCACGATGTCGAGACCCAACTCCTCGTTGCCCTGCATGCCGAGCCAGGCATTGGACAGGAAGTCGGAATCGCCGACCAGCACCACGCGTTGCGTGTGCGACTTCTCTTCCTCGGCGGACGCCGGGGCGGGCTGCGGGTTCTGGCGCTCGTCTTTCTTCGGGTTCGCGCCGGGAGAATCCTTCTGGCTCGCGGCGGTCTTGGTCTGGTCCGCGGCCGCCGCGCCCTGCTGAGGCTGCGCAGGCACTTTGATCTCGCGGGTGAGCGTCGCGCCGATGGTCAGCGGACCTTTGACGTCGCCGCGCTTGGCGTCGAATTCGATCGGTCCCTGCATCGGGCCGGCGTCGAGCCAGGACGCGGCGTCGGTGACCAGAAGCGGCGCCCATTGCCAGTCGCCGGTTTTGGTGAAGGTGAGCGCGCGCGCCAAGGGAAACACCGTGACCAGGTCGAGGTCGCGGGTGATCGCGTTGGGCGGATAGCTCGTGGCGAGATAGATCGCCGGACTCGGCGAGCCGAGCAGCTGGAAGTTGGGGAAGACGGCGAAGCCGTTTTGCCAGGAGATGCCCAGCGTCTTGGCCAGATCCTCGAGTTGCGGCGGTTGATCGGGATCGGTCAACCACAGCAGGTTGCCGCCGCCGGCGACCCAGTCTTGGATGAGCTTGGCCTCGCCCGGCAGCATCTGGTGGGTGGGGCTGGCGATGACCAGCACCGAGGTGTCGTCCGGGATCTTCGGCGTCTTGACCAGGTTGAGGCTTTGCACCTTGAAGCCTTTGTCGCGCAGGACCTGGGCGAACCGGTCGTAATCCTCGCGCTTGCCGCCGGTGAGCGAGCGCTCGCCGTGACCTTCCAGGAACTCCACCACGTGTTCGCCGGTGTCGGCCAGGCGCTGCAGCGCGCCGGTCATCGCCGGCTCGTCGAGATGGGTGAGCTTTTCATGCCGGCCCTGGTACTCGACCACCACTTCGCCGGCCTGGTCCACGTCGTACTGTTTGACTTTGGCGGGATCCCGCGCCGGATCGACGAACTCGACCGAGATGTCCTTCTTGAATCGCTGGTAGTGCTCGAACCACTGCGTGTAGGTCTGGCGGTTGGCGTCGGACTCCAGGAAGGCGATGAATTTGACCGGTCCGTGCAAGGTCTTGAGGAAGCGCTGGCTCGCCGCGGTGAGCGTGTTGCGATGACCGTAGGTCCAGTCGAACTCGGTCTTGTAGCGCACCGACAGCCAGCCGAGCAGGCCGATGACGACGACGATCAGCAGGCCGTTGAGAATCTGCTGGGCAATCTTGTTTTGTCTGGGAGTCATACTTCAGCTGCGCTCCATGTCCAGCCGCAACACCGCCAGCCACAGGAACAAGGCGATGAACAGCAGGTAGTACACGACGTCCTCGGTCGAGACCACGCCGCGGCGCAGGCTCTCGAAATGGCCGGTCATCGACAGATAACTGAGCGCCTGCGAGAACGGTATCGTCTGCGGTGCCGACTGCCCCACGGCCTGCAGGATCCAGATCAGCAGCAGCAGGCCGAAACCGCCGACCGCGGCGATCACCGGTTCGCGCGTCAGCGTGGACACGAACAGGCCGCCGGCGCCGAAGGCGCTCATCATCAGCAGCAGGCCGAGCAATCCGGCAGCGATGCGGCCCAGATCGAGGTGCGTGCCGGCGATCAGGGTGAACGACATCAGCGCCAGCAATCCCACCGCCGCCAGCACGAAGGACAGCAAGCCGAGGAATTTGCCCAGCACGATCTCGATCAGCGAGGCCGGCGCCGAGTACAGCAGGGTGATGCTGCCGTTTTTGCGCTCCTCTGCGAACAGCCGCATGGTCAGCAGCGGCACCACCAGCAGGAACACCACGTTGGCGGTGCTGTACAGGCCGCCGCCGATGTAGTCCGACACGCCCATGTATTGATCGGCCGACATCATCGCGCCCTCGCTGTAGGCGTTGAGGTAGAGCACGAAGAACACGCCGAGGATGAGCTGCAGCACCGCCAGCACCGCCCAGGCCAGCGGGCTGGCGAAGATGCGCCGCGCCTCGGCGCGGGCGATGGTCAAGGTGGTATTCATCAGGCTGCCTCCTTGAGCGTTTCTGCTGCCGCGGCATCACCGGAGGTGAGCTCGACGAAGATTTCCTCCAGCGACTTGCTCTCGCTGCGCAGCTCGGTCAGACCCCAGCCGTGTTTCACCGCCGCCTCGGCCAGCGCCTCGCGCGGATCCTGCTGCGGCGCCACGGCCAGGCGGAACTGGCCGTTCGAGAGCGTTTGGACGTCGCGGACGCCGGGGATGTTCTTGAGCGCCGCCTCGTCCGGCGCCCGGCGCAGGCCGACGATCACGCTTTCCACGCGCGCGGGCGCGCTGCGGTTCAGGGCCTCGGCATAGACCACGCGCCCCTTGTTGATGATCATCACGCGCGAACACACCGCCTGGATCTCCGGCAGGATGTGGCTGGAGAGGATCACGCTATGGCGATGCCCCAGTTCGCGGATCAGCGCGCGGATCTCGCGGATCTGGATGGGGTCCAGGCCGATGGTGGGCTCGTCGAGGATGACCACCGGGGGGCGATGGATGATCGCCTGCGCCAGTCCCACGCGCTGCTGGTAGCCCTTCGACAGATTGCCGATCAGGCGCTGCGCCACGTCGTTCAGGGCGCAGGCCTGTTTGGCGCGGGCCACCGCGTCCTCGCGTTCGGCGCGCGGCACGCCGTGCAGGCCGGCGCAGTAGCGCAGGTATTCGTTGACCGTCAGCTCCGGATACAGCGGCGGCTGCTCCGGCAGGTAGCCGAGATGGGCCTTGGCCCGCTTGGGCTCCTCGGCCAGGCTGATGCCCTTGATTTTGACTGCGCCGGAAGTCGGCGCCAGGCAGCCGGCGAGCATCTTCATCGTGGTGGTCTTGCCCGCGCCGTTGGGGCCGAGCAGGCCGAGGATGTCGCCTTTGCGCAGCGTCAGGTTCAGCTCGCTGACCGCCATCGTGGGGCCATAGCGGCGCGAGAGGGCCTGCGCCTCGATCAGGATTTCGTTGTCCATGAGGTCGTTGTTGTTGGGCGGAAGCGCGCCTGTGACCGGCGCATTCCGCCAGAGTTCCCGCGCCGGCCGGCGCGGAGGTGCGTCAGCCTAGCGGAAAACGGCTCCGGCGTCAGGCATGCCGTGCCGTCAACGCCGCGCGTAAAGATCGGCGTCGCCGGGCGGGCGCCGACGGAAGCGCCGGTAGCTCCACCAGTATTGTTCCGGCAGCAGGCTGATGCAGGCTTCCACGCCGGCGTTGAGCGCCGCGGGCCCTTGCTGTGGATCGCCGATGCCACTCGGCGCGCGGCGCAGATGGTAGCGGAAGCCGCGCCCCCAGGACTTGCGCTCGGCGATCACGAACCACACCGGCGCGCCGCTCTTCGCGGCGAGTTTGCTCACCAAGTCCATGGTGTTGGCGGGAATGCCGAACAGCGGCGCGTAGCGGCTGCCGGATTCCTCGGGCGGATCGTGGTCGGGCAGGATGCCGATCAATTCCCCCTTCCTGAGCGCGCCGAGCAGGGCCTTGACGCCGCCGCCGGTGGTCGGCACCGGATGGATCTGCGGAAAGCGCGAGCGGCCGCGGCGGATCACGGCGTCGGCGGCGCCTTTCTGCGGCTTGTACAGGACGGTGAGCGGCCCGGCCTGCGCCACGAAGAAGCCGGCCAGCTCCCAGGCGCCGAGGTGCGGCGTGAGCCAGATCGCGCCGCGCCCGCCGGCGCAGGCGGCGCGCAAGGCGCGCAAGGCCGCGGGATCGTCGAGCCAGCGCCGCAGGCGGCGCTCGGCGCCGAACCACAGCGCCGGTGCCTCGCACACCGCTTTGGCGCTCTCGATCAAACTGCGCCGCGCGATGCGCGCGCGTTCGCGCGCGCTGCGTTCGGGAAAGCACAAGTCCAGGTGACGCGCCGTGATGCGGCGGTATTCGTTGGGCGTCAGCCACAACAGATGGCCGAGCACCCAGCCGAAGGCGTGCAGCAGCGGCAGCGGCAACTGGCCCAGCAGCCACAGCGCGCCGTGCAGTAAAGTCTCCTTCATTTCCGCATTATCGAAGCAAGCGCCATGATCGGGCTACTGCAGCGAGTGAGCGAAGCCGCGGTGGAGGTCGGCGACCGACGCGTGGCCGCCATCGAGCGCGGCCTGCTCGTGCTGGTGGCGGTGCAGCGCGAAGATCGCGAGGCGCAGGCCGAGCGCCTGCTCGAACGCCTGCTCGATTACCGCGTGTTTCCCGACGCGCAGGGACGCATGAACCTCTCCCTGCGTCAGGTCGGGGGCGGCCTGCTGCTGGTGCCGCAGTTCACCCTCGCCGCCGACACCGCGCGCGGCCATCGCGCGAGCTTCACCCCCGCGGCGGAACCGGCACGGGCGCGCGCCCTGTTCGAGCATCTGGTGGGCGTCGCGCGCGCGGCCTGGCCGCAGACCGCCGCCGGGGTGTTCGGCGCGGACATGCAGGTGCGCCTCGTCAACGACGGGCCGGTGACGTTCTGGCTCGAAGCGCGGCCCTAGTCCGCGTCGGAACGGATGAGGACCCGGCGCTTTCCGCCGGCGAAAATTTCGACAAGCGCGGCGGCTTCCCGCATCATGCGCCATCGGGGCGGCACGGCCGCCCGACATTTTTTTACGCCGCTCATGAGCACGACCACGAACACGGAGCGAATGCCGCCCGGCATCGCCTACATCGTCGCCAACGAGTTCGCCGAACGCTTCTGCTACTACGGCATCAACGCCATCCTGACGGTGTACATGGTGCAGCACCTGCACTTCGGCCAGGCGCAGGCCACGGTGTGGCAGTCGCTGTTCAAGTTCGGCGCGTATTTCTTCCCCATCATCGGCGCCATCCTGTCCGACGTGTTCTGGGGCAAGTTCCGCGTGATCATCGTGCTGTCGCTGGTGTATTGCGCCGGCTGCACGCTGCTGGCGCTGTCCAGCGGCGCGACCGGCCTGGCCGCCGGGCTGCTGCTCATCGCCCTGGGCACCGGCGGCATCAAGCCCTGCGTGTCGACCAACGTCGGCGACCAGTTCACCAAGAAGAACGCGCATCTGATCCAGCGCGCCTTTTCCTATTTCTACATCTCGATCAACGCCGGTTCGACGTTCTCCATCATCCTGTGCCCGATTCTGCTGGCGGTGTCCGGACCGCGGCTGGCCTTCGGCGTGCCGGCCGTGATGATGTTCCTCGCCACGCTGGTGTTCTGGCTCGGGCGCAAGCGTTTCGTGGTGGTGCCGCCGGCGATGACGCGCGACGCCGGCCGTGGGCTGGCCTTGTTTTTGGCCGCGGTGGTCCCCGTGTTCGCCATCAGCCTGTGGCTGTTCAAGACGGTGAATCCCGAATACGCGCCGGCGGTGCTGGTGCTGGCGCTGGTGGCGCAGCTCGCCGCCCTGGTGTGGCTGGGCCTCAAGACGCCGCTGGCGCGGCGCCTGCCGTCCGAGCTGCACGCCTGGCTGGCGCAGTCCTTCACCGGCGAGAACCTGAAGCTGGTGCTGCGCCTGGCCTTCATCTATTACGTCTTCGTCGCCATCTTCTGGTCGCTGTGGGAACAGAGCAACGGCCAGACCTGGACCCTGCAGGCGACCTCCGACCTGATGGACAAGCATCTGTTCGGGTTTCTCGCCGGCGTGCCGGGGCTCGGCGCGCTGGCGCAGCTCCAATTGCTGCCGGCGCAGATCCAGTTCGTCAACGCGGTGTTCATCATTTTGCTGGTGCCGGTGTTCCAGTTCGGGATCTACCCGCTGTGGGGGCGCTTCGCCCGGGTCACGCCGCTGCGCAAGATCAACGCCGGCCTGTTCGTGATCGCCGCCTCGTATCTGATCGTCGCCTGGATCGAGAACCGCATCATGCACGGTCACCGCGTCAGCATCTGGTGGCAGATCTTGGCCTTCCTGGTGCTGACCGCGGCCGAGGTGCTGATCTCGATCACGGCCCTGGAGTTCGCCTACAGCCAGGCGCCGCTGGCGATGAAGAGCTTCCTGATGGCGGCGATGTATCTGTTCGCGGTCGCCTTCGGCAATGCCTACACCGCCCAAGTCAACAGCCAGATGGTCAAGCCCTTGCATGCCACCGACATCACCGCGGGCGCACAGACCTGGGTCGGCCTTGAGGACGTCTCGGGTTTGCAGACCGGCCAGAAGATCGATCTCGGCGGCGACACCGGCTTGAGTCTGCGCGACGAGGCGGGCCACACGATTCCGCTGGAGGGCACGTTCCTCGTGGCGCAGATCGACCGGGCCGGCCGGCGCGTGCGCCTGGCCGACGCGGTGCACGGCCGCGACGTGGCCACGATCGGCGCGTTCCGGCGCGGCAGCGCCACGGTGTCCACCTACCGCCTGGTGGGACCGCAGTACTTTTTGTTCTTCGCCGCCGCCGCCGCCCTCGCCGGCGTGCTGTTCTTGTTTGTCTCCGGGTTCTACCGCGAGCGCAGCCATGTGCGCGAAGACCGGGCGGCCGCATCCGCGACGGAGTCGGCATGAGCGGCGGGCAAACCTTGGCGCAGCCACCGGCGCTGCGCGAGCGCCAGGAGTTCAACAAACTCGCCAAACGCCTGCGCCGCGAGGTCGGCCGCGCGATCGAGGACTACGCCATGATCCGCGCCGGCGACCGCGTGATGGTGTGCGTCTCTGGCGGCAAGGATTCGTGGACGCTGCTCGACCTGCTGCTCGCCCTGCGCGAAAAGGCGCCGGTGGACTTCGAGATCGCGGCGGTCAATCTCGACCAGAAACAGCCGGGTTTTCCCGCCGGCTTGATCCCGGACTATTGCCGCGCGCGCGGCATCGCCTGTCATGTGATCGAGCAGGACACCTACTCGGTGGTCAAGCGCGTGATCCCGGAAGGCAAGACGATGTGCGGGCTGTGCTCGCGGCTGCGCCGCGGCGCCTTGTACCGCTACGCCGAGGAGCAGGGCTATACCAAGATCGCGCTCGGCCACCACAAGGACGACCTCGTCGCCACGTTTTTCCTCAACCTGTTCCACGGCGGCCGTCTGGCGGCGATGCCGCCCAAGCTCAAGAGCGACGACGGCCGCCACCTCGTCATTCGGCCGCTGGTTTATTGCCGCGAGCGCGACATCGCCCGCTACGCGCAACTGCGCGGGTTCCCGATCGTGCCGTGCACGCTGTGCGGTTCGCAGGAGAACCTGCAGCGCGTCCAGGTGCGGCGCATGATGGAGGAGTGGGAGCGGCGCCATCCCGGCCGCATCGAGCAGATCTTCGCGGCGCTCACCCGCGTGGCGCCGAGCCAGCTCGCCGATCCGCGGCTGTTCGATTTCGCCGCGCTCGACGGCGGCGCCCCCGCGCGCGGCTGGCTGATGCCCGAGGACCCGGCGCAGCCGGAGGAATAGCATGTCGCCCCTTCCCCGCTCCGCGCCTTGGTCGCCATGATTCGCCGGCTACCGAGTTTGCTGACCGCGCTACTGGTCTGCGGCGCGGCCTTGGCCGCGCGGGCGGACAGCGATGCGCCGTTCCTGTGGCAGGTGCAGGGACCGCGTGCCACGCACTATCTGCTCGGCTCGGTGCACCTGCTGCCGGATGGCGCCGACGAGCTGCCCGCCGGCATCGAGGACGCCTACGACGCGGTCGACGGCCTGGTGTTCGAAACCGACATCGGCGCGATCGCGCAGCCGCAGGTGCAGGTGGCGCTGCTCGCCGCGGGGCGTTCGGCGAGCGGCCTCAAAAGCGAGATCGGCGAGAAGATGTACGCCCGGGTCCTCGGGCGCGCCGCGCAGCTCGGCATGCCCGCGGGGGTCTGCGATCCGTTCAAGGCCTGGTTCTGCGCGCTGACGCTGGAGGTGTTCGCCTACCGCAAGGCCGGCTTCACCGGCGACTCCGGCGTGGATCGGAGGCTCTACCGCTGGGCGCGCGAGGACGGCAAGTCGATCGCCTGGTTCGAGTCGCCCGCCGAGCATCTGGGCTTGTTCACCGGCATGGACGAGACGCTGTCGCGTGAGTTTCTCGCGGCGGCGCTGGACGAAGATCCGGTCGGCGACGATCCCCGAGCCTTGCTGCGCGCTTGGCGCGAAAACGACGTCGCGGCGGTGGAGAAACTGACCGGCGAACTGCGCCGGCGTTATCCGCGGGTCTACGCGCGCCTGCTCTCCGAGCGCAACCGCCGCTGGCTGCCCAAGCTGCTGCGCATCCTCGACGGGGCCAGCCCGCAGATGGTGGTGGTCGGCGCGGCGCATTGGGTCGGCCGCGACGGCCTGCTCGCCCAGCTCGCGCGGCACGGCGACCGCGTGTTGCCCTACATTCCCTCCGGCCAGCAACTGGTGACGCTGGCGCAAGCGCAGAGTGTGCCGATGCGCTGAGCGCGGCGTGGCGCGCCGCTAAGATGCGCGGATGAGTCCCTGGCGCATCCTGCTCGTCGGCTGGCTTGTGGGTGTGGCCGGCAGCGCCCGCGCCGGCATCGACGTGCGCGTGCGCGGCCTCGGGCCCGAGGAAGCCGATAACGTTTACGCCCAGATCGGCATCCTCAATTACGCCAAACAGGTCGATGCCGAGCGCGGCGCCTACGATCCCGCCGAGGTGCAGCGCCAGTTCGAACAGGGCGAGGCCGACATCCGCCGCGCCTTGCAACCGTTCGGCTGGTACAACCCCCAGATCCGCTCGCGCCTGGAAGGCCGGGCGCCCGATTGGACCGCCATCTACGACGTGGACGCCGGTCCGGAGACCGACATCGAGAAACTCGACGTCCAGCTCGAAGGCCCGGGCCGCGAGGATGCGCGCCTCAAGCGTCTCGCGCAGCGCACCTGGCCGCTGCGCTTAGGCCAGCGGCTCAAGCATGCGGACTACGAGGCGTACAAGACGCGCTTACTTCAGGCGGCCAACAACGAGGGCTATCTCGACGCCAGTTACACCCGCCACGAACTGCGCGTCGACGTGCGCACCAACCGCGCGCAAGTGTGGCTCACCCTGGACACCGGCCCGCGCTGGTATTTCGGCGCGGTGACCCTCGAGCAGGACGGGCGGCTCAAGGATTCCCTGCTGCGCCGTTATCTCAAGATCGTGCCCGGCGAACCGTTCGACTCCGCCAAGGTGCTGGCCACGCAATTCGCGCTCTCCGATCTCGATTACTTCAAGAGTGTGGAGATGGAGCCGCGCAAAGACTTGGCCGGCCCCGATCGTCGGATTCCGGTCATCATCCACACCGAGTCGAAAAAACCGCGCGTGTACAAGCTCGGCGCCGGTTACGGCACCGACACCGGTCCGCGCGCGCTGGCCGGCGTGGAGTGGCGACGGCTGAACGAGAACGGCCACAAGCTGCGCATTGAACTGCGGCCCTCGCAAAACATCAGCACCGGCATCGCCGAGTACCGCATCCCCTGGGGCACCACGCCGGGTGACAGCCTGAGCTTCACCGCCCAAGGGCTCAAGCAGGAGTTCCAGGGAATCGACGAGAAACTCTATTCCTTCGGCACCGCTTACCAGCGTCAGGCCGGTTCGTGGCAGCGGCGCTTTTATCTCGACTACACCAACGACGACTACGCCCTGCCCGGCGAATCGCGCATCGACAGCGTGCTGTTGACGCCCGGCCTGTCGCTGTCGCGCACCGAGGTCGACGATCCGATCCGTCCGCGCCGCGGCTGGTTCGTCTTCCTCGATCTCCACGGCGCCACGCGCACGCTCGCTTCCGACACCGATTTCATCGAAGGTCTGGTCAAGCTGCGCGGCGTTTATCCCTTGAGCTGGCGCCTGCGGCTACTGGCGCGCGCCGAAGAAGGCGCCGCTTTCGTCGCGCGTTTCCAGAATCTGCCGCCTTCGCAGCGCTTCTTCGCCGGCGGCGACGAGAGCGTGCGCGGCTACGCCTATCAGTCGCTCGGGCCCAAGGACGCCCACGGCAACCTCGTCGGTGGCAAGTACCTCACCACCGGCAGCCTGGAACTGGACTGGGACGTGTACAAAAGCTATGGCCTGGCGGTGTTTGGCGACGCCGGCGGTGCCGACGACGTGCCCAACGTGCGGCTGCACTACGGCGCCGGCCTCGGCCTGCGTTATCGCGCGCCGTTCGGCGCCATCGCCGTGGATTTGGCCCATCCCTTCGACCGCGGCGCGGAAGCCGTGCGCCTGCACCTCGGCGTGCGCGTGGGACTGTGAGGTCATGAACAAACCATGAACAAGCCATGAAGCGGATCGCACGAATCTCGGCCGCACTGCTCGCGGCCCTGCTGCTGGCCGCGGCGGCGCTGTTGGGCTGGATGCTGACCACAGAGGCTGGCTTGCGCGAACTGGCCGCCGCCGCCCAGCGGTTCAGCGGCGGGCGGCTGACCCTGGGGGCCGTGCGCGGCCGCCTGCTGCGCGAGTTCAGCATCGAGGGGCTGCACTATCGCGGTTCCGACGGCCTGCGCATCGATCTCGCCTCCGCGCAAGTCCGCTTGCGCGCCCGGGATCTGCTCGCGCGCAGCCTGCATTTCGAGCGCGTGCGTCTGGACGGTTTGAAACTCACCCTGCCGTCCACCGCGCCCACGCCCGGCACGAACACCGCAACCGCGCTGCCGCAAGGCCTGCCTCTCGATCTGCGGCTCGACGATTTCTCGCTGCAGGATTTCGCGGTTTTCGACAGCGGCGGCGCGCAGTACTTCGCACTCGAGCGCTTGACGGCGGCCTTGATCTGGATCGGCGAGGACCTGCAGCTCGCGCGGCTGGAAACGAAGCTGCCAGAGCTGGGCACGCTGCGCGCGGACGGCCAGGTGCAACTCGGCGCCGACCGCATTTCGGTTTCGCGCCTGCGCATCCAGGGACCCGGCCGCGTGGAGCTCTTCGGTACGCTGGGCTTGGGGACCACCCCGAGCGCGCTCGCCTTGCAATGGCAAGACCTGCACTGGCCGGCCGAGGGCTCCGCGCCGGCGTGGTTAAGCGGCAGTGATGGACGGGCGCAGCTCCAAGGCCGCTTCGACGACTACCGCTACACGATCGAAGGCAAGGCACGGCTGCAGGGCGTGGAAGTGAAATTCGCCGCCCGCGGTCGTGGCGACTCCGGCGCCGCCGCGTTCGATTCCCTGCAACTCACGGCCGGCTCGGGCCGCGTGGACGGACGGGGGCGCCTGGGGTGGGCGCCGCGCTTCGGCGCCGAGCTGGACGCGCAGTTCGCACGACTCGATCCCGCGTTGTGGGCGCGGGACTGGAACGGCGCGCTCAACGGCCGCCTGAGCGTACACAGTATGTCCGGGGAAGCGCCGACGCACTGGGCGTTCAAGCTGGCCCTGGAACGCTCGCAGCTGCGCGGACAGACTCTCTCGGGGAGCGCCGCCGGCCAAACCGATGGCCGATCGGCGCGCTTCGACGAACTCGCGCTGCGGGCGGCCGGCGGCCGTGTGGAGGGCACGGGCGACATCGCCTGGTCGCCGCAGCCGCGTGCCGACTTGAATCTCACGCTCAGCGCGCTGGACCCCGGCGTCTTCGCGCCAGGCTGGCCCGGAAGCCTCAATGGCCGGGTCACGACGCGCACCATCGAGCGCGGCGCACGCAACGCGATCGGCTTCGAAGCCCGGCTCGAGCGCTCCACGCTGCGCGGTCGGCCGCTGCGCTTGTCCGCCCAGGGCGAGTACGACTTTGCGCAGCTTGCGCTCCAGAACCTGGAACTGCATCTGGGCGACACGCGCCTGCTCGCCTCCGGCCAGGCGCTGCCGCCCTTCGATCTGCGCGGACGCTTCGACAGTCCCGATCTCGCCGCGCTCGATCCCGAACTGGGCGGCCGCGCCGATCTGCGCTTCGAGTTTTCCGGGACGCGGGACGATCCGCACCTGATTGCCGACGGCCAGGCGCAGAACCTGCGCTACGGCGCCTACCGCGCCTCGCGCGTGAGCCTTAGGGCCGATCTCGACCCGCAGGCGGATTCGCATCTCAAGCTCGAGGTACTCGCCGCACAGGCCGGCCTCGCCATCCGCCGGCTCGACCTCGATCTCGCCGGGCGCGAGATTTATCACCATCTACAGATCGCGGCCGACACCGAGCGTGGCTCGGCGGCGCTCGCCTTCGACGGCGGCTACGACCGTCAGCGGCAAGAATGGGGCGGCAGCTTGAGCCGCGGCGAACTGGCGCCCGCAGGCTTGCCGCCGTGGACGCTGGAAAAGCCCGCCGGCCTTCTGCTCGGCAGCCGCCGCCAGAGCCTGGAGCCGGCGTGTTTCTCCGGCGACGGCGGCCGCGCCTGTCTGCGTCTGGAACAGAACGTCACCGGTCCAGGCCTGCGCCTGTCCTGGGATCTCGAGCGCCTGCTGCTCGCCGCGTTCCAGCCCCTGCTGCCGAAGCGGGATCGGCTCGAAGGCATGGTGGACGGCGCGGGCAGTCTGGAATTCGTGGGCGGCGATCTGACCGCCATCACCGCCCGGCTGCAGGTGGAGCAGGCCAGTCTGCAGTTCGGCCAGGCCCCGGCCTTGAAGATCCTGCCGAGCACCGCGAGTGCGGAGGAGCGCGAGGGCACCGTACATGCGCAAGTCGACCTGCGCACCGCGCAGGGCACGCTCAGCGTCCAAGCTAGCGCCGCGCCCGGCGCGAGTCTCGCCGCGCGTGCGTTGTCCGGTCACGCGCATCTCGAGGTGCCGGATCTGGCCTTCGTTCAGGCCTGGCTGCCGGAATTGCAATCGCCCGGCGGCAAGCTTTCCGGCGATTTCGATGTCGCCGGGGCGGTCGCGCAACCGCGCCTGGCGGGTGCGCTGACGCTGGAAGACGGCCATGCGCGGCTGGCCCGTGCCGGCATCAGCCTCGAAGACGCGCGACTGCAACTGTCCGGCGACGGCAGCGGGCCGCTCGCGCTGTCCGGCTCGGTGCGCTCGGGCGAGGGCCGCCTGCAGATCGAAGGCCAGGTCGATCCCTCGGTCGCGCCGCTGGGCGTGAACCTGCATCTTTCCGGCGAAAACTTTCAGGCGATGGCCACGCCTGAGGCGCATCTGTGGGTGACGCCGGACTTGACGCTCAAGACCGCAAACGATGGCTGGCATCTGGACGGCAGCCTCAGCGTGCCCAAGGCCGAGATCCGGCCGCAAGGTTTCGGCGACCGCGGCGTGGCGGTGAGCGAGGACCAGGTCATCGTCGGCGCCCCACCCGCGCCGGCCTCAACGCCGCTCAAGCTGTTTACCAATCTGCGCATCGCCCTGGGCGACGCGGTGCGGGTGGAAGGCTACGGCCTCACCACGCGTATGGAGGGCAGCGTGACCATCGCCGAGGCGCCGCAGCAGCCGGCGACCGCGCAGGGCGAGCTGCGCCTGGTGGATGGCCATTACCAAGCTTATGGCCAGGATCTCACGATCGAAAGCGGCAGACTGATCTTCTCCGGCGGGCCGGTGACGCAACCCGCGGTGGATCTGTACGCCACGCGCCATCCGAGCAGCGACATTACGGTCGGCGTGCGCGTGCGCGGCCCGCTCGACCGTCCGCAACTCACGCTGCAATCCGACCCCGCCATGCCGCGCGAGCAGCAGCTCGCCTGGCTGGTGCTGGGCCATCCGCTGGATCAGAGCTCCGGCGGCGACCGCAGTGCCGTGGCCCAGGCGGCGCTCGCCCTGGGTCTGTCGGGCGGCGATTATCTGGCGCAGAAACTGGGCAAAGGCATCGGGCTGGACGTGATCGCGCTGGGCCAGGCACCCGCCGGCGGCTCGCCGGTGGCCGCCGATGCGGCGGCCATCCAGGGTTCGCAGGCGGCGCGCACCGCGGGCAGCACCGGCTACACCACGCAAGCGGCGCAGCTCACGTTGGGCAAGTACCTCACGCCGAGACTTTTCGTGAGCTATGGTGTCTCCCTGTTCCAGCCCGGCCAGACCTTCCGCTTGAGCTACGACCTCGGCCACGGCTTCAAGGTCCAGACCGAATCCGGCACCGCCAGCGGTGGCGATGTGATCTACACCTTCGAACGCGGGAAATGAGTAGCGCACTCCGTGCCCGTCCCGAGGTGCTAGCATAATAGAAGCATTTTGCTTCTATCCGGGAAGACCCCATGCCCACGCTGGTCATCAAGAATCTGCCCGAATCTCTGCACCGCAAGCTCAAGAAGCGCGCGGCGCAGAACCATCGTTCCGTCACGAAGGAAGTCGTGAGCCTGATCGAGGCCAGCGTCGCCACCCCGCCGAAATTCGAGTTGCCTGCGCCCCTTAAGCTCAAGAGCGGCCGCCTGTTGACCCTCGAGGACATCGAAGCGGCCATTGCGGAAGGGCGGGAATAGCGCATGCTGCTCGTCGACACCAATGTGCTGGTGGCGTTGTTCGTGCGCGACACACCGTGGTTTGCGCAGGCGCGAACCCTGCACGAGCGCGATCGCGATTGGCGCACGGAGTCTCATGCGCTGGTGGAATTGAGCAGCGCCCTGACCCGCTTGGTTCGGATTGGAGAGGTTGAAATCGGCAGTGCGCTGGAAGTGCTGGACCGAGCTCAGCGCCGGTTCGACCAAGGTCTATTGCTGGCGCCGCACGCGGAGGCGCTGAAGGTCGCGCTCACGCGCGGCGTTTCGGCGTACGACGCTCGGTTTCTCGTGGCGGCCATGCATTTGGGCACACGCCTGACCACCGAAGACGTCAAGCTGCGGGCCGCCGCCCCCGACCTGACCCAATCCATCGCGCAAGCTTTGGCCGGTTGAGCGCTGCCGTCGTGTCCAAGTCCCTCGGAAAATCAACCCGCCCCGCCTACGACTTGAGCAACGCCAAGAAGCGCGACCTGATCGCACTGATCCAGGCTGGCAAGCCGCTCGAGTTCGAGGAGCGCTGGACCGGCGGCTACGTCTTCGAGAACGAATGGCAGTCCTTCCGCACGCGCAGGAACCGCGAGCTGGAGTTGATCACCGCCGAGCACACTTACGACCGGCCGGGGCGCTACACCGTCGCGGTCAAGGTCATCGACATCTTCGGCAACGACACGATGACGCTCGTGCCGGTCAACGTGGGCTGATGCGGTGCTGAGCGACGAAGAACTGCTGGCACTGGCCGGCAAGGCGGCTTTCAGCCGCGGCCGCCAGTACCATGCCCAAGGCCGCGTGCGGCTGACGCGGCACGATCGGGAGGCATTGGAAGCCGAGGTACAGGGCAGCGAGACTTACTCATTGTGGATGCGACACGAAGGAAGCCAGTGGCGCTGGAGCTGCTCCTGCCCGGCGGCGGACGACGGTTCGTTCTGCAAACATCTGGTCGCGGCGGCGCTGACCGCGCGTGACGACGCTGCCGGAGACGAAGCCGGCGGCGCCCAGCGGGCCGGGGCGGAAGACGACGAGCTGTGGGCGTTCCTGCGCGCACAGCCGGCCGAGCGACTGGCCGGCTGGCTCAAGGCCCTGGCCGACGACGATCCGGAGGTGGAAAAGCGCCTGCGTCTGTTTCGCGCCGCCGAGACGCCAGGCGCGCTCAAGACCGCGCTGGGCAAACTCCTCAACACCGGCGGCTTTCTGGATTACCGCGGCAGCCTCGTTTACGCGCGGCGATTGGCTACGGCGGTACAACTGCTCGAAACGCAGCTTGCGCGCGACGCCGTGGCTTGCCGTGAGCTGTGCGAGCACGTCATTGGCCGATTGCTGAAAATCTACGAGCGTAGCGACGACTCCGCCGGCGCCATCGGCGAGCGCCTGCACGAATTCGCCGCGCTGCACGCGCGCGCCTGTGCGGCCGCGCCCCCCGGCAAGGCGCTGGCGAAGTCGCTGTTCGCTTTACAGCAAAAAGACGGCTGGGGGTTGCTGCCGCTGGCGCATTACTGGGACGCGCTGGGTCCCGAGGGCCGCGCCGAATACGGTCGGCTAGTCGCGGCAGAGCTGGCGGGCTTGCCCGCAAAACCGGACGAGACTACGCGCCACGGCGCGGCGTTCCGCATCCGCGCCCGCGCCGAGGCCTACGCGCGCACGAGCGGCGATTTCGATCTGCTGCAGCGCGTGCTGCGCTGGGATTTATCCCAGCCGCACGATCATCTGCGCGTGCTGGAATCACTGCGTGAGTTCCGCCGCGAGCGCGAAGCGCTGGATTGGGCCGAGCGCGCGGTCAAGCGCTTCCCGCAGGACGAACGGCTGCGCGCGGCGCTGGCCGCCTGCCTGCATGCGGCCGGACTCGACGAGGAGGCACTCGAGCAGTGCTGGCAGGCCTTCTGCCTGCGTCCGGGCGGTGAAAGCTGGGATCGGCTCAAGCGAGCGGCGGGCGCGGACTGGCCGCGCTGGCGCGAACGCGCGCTCTCCGCGATCGCAGCGCGCGAAAACGGCGAGGCGACACTGCGCGTGCGGCTGCTCCAGCACGACGGCGACTTCGCCGCCGCCGTCGCGCTGGCACGCGAATGCCCCGTGCGGCCGGACACGCTCCAAGACCTGGCGCAGCGCCTCGAGCGCGACGATCCGACGACGGCGGGCGAGTTCTACCTGCGTCTCGCCCGGCTGGAAGCACGCGAACCGCACTACGACCGGTATCCGCAGTTAGTGCATTTCCTCGCGCGCGCGGCCCGGCTACTGCCGCGCGAGGCTGTGCAGCCGGAGCTTGTCGAGCTGCGTGCGGCTCACGCCCGGAAAACGTGATTGATGAAACTGCTGGCGCAGGCCGGGCTTTGAGCGTCAGCCCGTTGACCGGGAAGTCACGCGCCGGTTTTCGTGGGCAACGCACAGCGCTCGATCCCCTCATGACGGATGCGGGTTAACCCGCAAGGCGCGCGCGCAACCAGGCGCTGATGTCGGCGATCTCCTCGGCGCAGACCTGGTGCTGCATGGGGTAGTCGCGCCACTCGACGTGACAACCGAAGCCGCGCAGGCCGTCGCGCGTATCGGCTCCCAGTTGCAGCGGCAGCACCGGGTCGTACAGCCCGTGGCACATCAGGATCGGCGTGGCGCGGCCGGCGGCGGTCAGCTCCGCCGGCAGGCGGTCGTGAATCGGCAGATAGGTGGATAGCGCGAGGATGCCGGCCAGCGCTGCGGTCTGGCGCAGCCCGGTGTGCAAGGCGATCGCCCCGCCCTGCGAGAAGCCGGCCAGCACGATGCGGTTGCGCGCGATGCCGGCGGACACCTGCTCTTCGATGAACCCCTGGGCGATGGCGGCGGAGGCGCGGATGCCGGCTTCGTCCTGGCGGTCGCCGCGGGTGAGGCTGTAGATGTCGTACCAGGCGCGCATGCGCATGCCGCCGTTGATCGTCACCGGCCGCACCGGCGCGTGGGGGAAGACGAAGCGCACCGCCAGCTCCGGCGGCAGGTTGAGCTCCGGCACGATGGGCACGAAGTCGTGGCCGTCGGCGCCCAGGCCATGCAGCCAGATCACCGCGGCGCGTGCCGGCTGCGCCGGTTCCAGCCGCACGGCTTGTTCGGATTCCAGTACGCGCATGGGGGCTTACCCTTGGGGCGTTATCGTCTTTGTCGCAAGGCGTGCGATTGTGCGCAGCGGCGGCGCGACCGGCAAGCGCTGCTAAACTCATGCCTTGCGAATCCTGCGCCGGAACATGAATCTTCGCCTGCTGTGCCCGTTGTGTTTGTCGCTTGCCGCCTGCGGCCAGACGGGCGATCTCTACCTGCCCCAAAAGCAGCCGCCGCCGACGGCAGCGCAGCCGCAGAAGAAGGACGCACAACAAAAGGAACCGCCCGCCGCTCCGGCGGCGAGCGTCCCGCCGCAGGGCCGGTAGTGGACCACTTCGACTATCGCGGCGGCGAGCTGTACGCGGAGCAGGTGCCGCTTTCCGCCATCGCCGCGCGCTACGGCACGCCGACCTACGTTTATTCGCGCGCCACGCTCACGCGCCACTACCACGCCTTCGATCGGGCGCTGGCCGGGCTGGATCACCGCGTGTGCTATGCGGTCAAGGCCAATGCCAATCTCGCCGTGCTGCAAGTGCTGGCGCGGCTCGGCGCCGGTTTCGACATCGTTTCCGGCGGGGAATTGGCGCGTGCCTTGCGCGCCGGCGCCGACCCCGGCGGCATCGTGTTCTCCGGCGTGGGCAAGCGCGCCGACGAGATGCGCGCGGCCCTGGATGCGGGGATCTGCTGCTTCAACGTCGAGTCCGAAGCCGAGCTGCTGCGCCTCGACGCGCTGGCGCGCGAGCGCGGCCAGCGCGCGCCGGTGGCGCTGCGCGTGAACCCCGACGTGGACGCGCGCACCCATCCCTACATTTCCACCGGCCTGAAGGAGAACAAGTTCGGCATCGATCTCGTCCAAGCCGAACGTCTGTACCGCCGCGCGGCGGCCTTGCCCGGCATCGAGCTGCGCGGTGTGGCCTGCCACATCGGCTCGCAGTTGTGCACGATCGAACCCTTCCTCGATGCGCTCGTCCGCGTGCTCGCGCTGGTGGACCGGCTCGCGGACGCCGGCATCCGGCTCGCGCAGCTCGACGTCGGCGGCGGGCTGGGGGTGCGCTACCGCGACGAGACGCCGCCCGAGCCCGACGCCTGGGCGCGCGCGCTGCGGCCGCTGCTGGAAGGCTGCCATCTTAAGGTGCTGTGCGAACCCGGGCGCGCCATCGCCGGCAACGCCGGAGTGCTGCTCACGCGCGTGGAGCTGCTCAAGCCCACCGCGCACAAGAACTTCGCGGTGCTCGACGCGGCCATGAACGATCTCATCCGGCCTTCGTTCTACGACGCCTGGCATGCGGTGCTGCCGGTGCGGCCGCGCGCCGAGCCGCCGCAGCGCTGGGAGCTGGTCGGGCCGGTGTGCGAAACCGGCGACTGGCTGGCGCACGACCGCGAGCTGGCGCTGGCCGAAGGCGATCTGCTTGTCTTCCGCACCGCCGGGGCCTACGGATTCGCGATGAGTTCCAGCTACAACTCGCGCCCGCGCGCTGCCGAGGTGCTGGTGGACGGCGACCAGATGCACCTGGTCCGCGCGCGCGAGACGCTCGACGACCTGTGGCGCGGGGAGTCGCTGCTGCCGTGACGACCACCACCCAAGCCGCGCCACCGCCCGTCATCCTGGTGGACGGTTCCGGCTGGCTGTTCCGCGCCTATCACGCCTTGCCGCCGCTGGCCAATTCCAAGGGCGAGCCGACCGGTGCGGTGTTTGGCATGCTCAACATGCTGCGCAAACTGGTGCGCGAGTACCACCCGCAGCGCATCGCGGTGGTGTTCGACGCGCCGGGCAAGACGTTTCGCGACAATTTGTACGCCGGCTACAAGGCCACGCGCGACGCAACGCCGGAGGACTTGTCGGCGCAGATGCCCGCGATCCTCGAGCTGGTGCAGGCGCTGGGCCTGCCGCTGCTGCAGATCGAGGGCGTGGAGGCCGACGACGTCATCGCCACGCTCGCCCAGGACGCCAAGCGCGCCGGACACGAGGTCTTGCTGGTGACCAGCGACAAGGATCTCGCCCAGCTCGTGGATCCCCGCGTGGCGCTGCTCGACACCATGAAGAACCGCCGACTCGATCCCGCCGGCGTGCGGGAGAAGTTCGGGGTGCCGCCGGAGAAGATCGTCGATTACCTGGCGCTGGTGGGCGATGCCAGCGACAACATCCCGGGCGTGCCACTGGTGGGGCCGAAGACCGCGGCCAGGTGGCTGGCCGATTACGGCAGCCTCGACGGCGTGATCGCGCACGCATCCGAGATCAAGGGCAAGGCCGGCGAGAACCTGCGCGCGCATCTCGACCAGCTTGCGCTGTCGCGCGAGCTGGCGACGGTGCGCCGCGATCTCAAACTGCCGCTGGGCCTCGACCAGCTCGCGCCGCGACCGGCCGACCGGGAACGTCTCGCCGCGCTCTACCGCCGGCTGGAATTCAACCGCCTGCTCGAAGAACTGCAGCAGGAGGACGCCGGGGGCGGAAAAAACGAGTCGCCGCCCAAAGTCGCCTCGGAGAGCTCACCCGCCACCCGCGCCGAACTGGTGCTGAGCGCGGAGGCCTTGGCGGGAATGCTCGCAAAATTGAGCGCGGCACCGCTGATCTGCGTGGACACCGAAACCGACAGCCTGGATGCCATGCGCGCGCGCCTGGTGGGCCTGTCTTTCGCGGTCGAGGCCGGCCACGGCTGGTACGTGCCGGTGGGCCACGATTATCTGGGTGCGCCCAGGCAGCTCGACCGCGACGAGGTCCTGGCGCGGCTCAAGCCCGTGCTCGAGGATCCCGGCAAGCCCAAGCTCGGCCAGCACATCAAGTACGACCTCAACGTGCTGTATCGCCACGGCGTGAAGCTGCACGGCGTGGCTCACGACACCATGCTGCAAAGCTACGTGCTCGACGCGGCCGGCAACCGCCACGACATGGACACCTTGGCGGAGAAATATCTCGACCACCGCACCATCCACTACGAGGACGTGACCGGCAAGGGCAAGGGGCAGCTCAGCTTCAACCAGGTGGCGATCGACAAGGCCGCCGCCTACTCCGCCGAGGACGCCGACATCACCTTGCGCCTGCACCGGGTGCTGTATCCGCGAGTGTGCGAAGTCGAGGCGCTCAAGCGCGTGTACCACGAGATCGAGATGCCGCTGGTGCCAGTGCTGGCCAAGATGGAGCGCGACGGCGTGAAAGTGGATGCCGCCTTGCTCGCGCGCATCAGCCAGGAACTGGCCGTGCGCATGGACGAGCTGCAGCGCGCGGCATGGCAGGAAGCCGCCGGAGAGTTCAATCTCGGCTCGCCCAAGCAGTTGCAGACCGTGCTTTACGAGCGCCTGCAACTGCCGGTGCTCAGCCGGACGCCGAAAGGCGATCCCTCGACCGCCGAGGATGTGCTGGAGGACCTCGCTTTACGGCACCCCTTGCCGCGCCTGATCCTGGAATGGCGCGCGATGCAGAAGCTGCGCTCCACTTACGCCGAGAATTTGCCGCAGCAGATCAACCCCGAAACGGGGCGCATCCACACCAGCTATCACCAGGCGGTGGCCGCCACCGGACGGCTGTCCTCTTCCGATCCCAACCTGCAGAACATCCCGGTGCGCACGGCGGAGGGCCGCCGCATCCGCCAGGCCTTCATCGCCGAGCCCGGTAATGCCCTGCTGTCCATCGACTACTCGCAGATCGAGCTGCGCCTGATGGCGCATCTGTCCGGCGATGCGCGGCTGCGCGAGGCTTTCGCGCGCGGGCTGGACATCCACCAGGCCACCGCCGCCGAGGTGTTCGGCCGCGCCCTGGAAGAAGTGGACGCCGAGCAGCGGCGCGCGGCCAAGGCGATCAACTTCGGCCTGATCTACGGCATGTCGGCTTTCGGCCTGTCGCGCCAGCTCGCCATTCCGCGCAACGAGGCGGCCGATTACATCGAGCGTTTCTTCGCGCGCTATCCCGGCGTGCGCCGCTTCATGGACGAAACGCGTAGCCAGGCACGCCGCCGCGGCTACGTGGAGACGCTGTTCGGCCGGCGCTTGTATCTGCCCAACATCAACTCGCGCAACGCCGCGCAGCGGCAGTACGCCGAGCGCACCGCGATCAACGCGCCGCTGCAAGGCACCGCCGCCGATCTCATCAAGCTGGCGATGATCGATCTCGCCGCCTGGCTCGAACGCGAGGCGCCGCAGGTGCGCATGATTATGCAGGTGCACGACGAGCTGGTGTTCGAGGGGCCCGAGGCGGTGCTGCGCGAAGCGGCCCCGGTGCTGGCTCTGCGTATGGTGAAGATCGTCAAGCTCACGGTTCCGCTCGTGGCCGACTGGGGGCTGGGTCCGGACTGGGATGCGAGCCATTCGAGCCAAGGCCACGCCAGCAGCGAAGATCAAGGCAGTTAGCCAACGATCGGCATAAATAGCTTCGGTTAGCCGCAATTGCTCAGAGCGGGACTCGGGCAGAAAACGCAACAAAGTTTTATTGTTATTCAGACAGTTACAGATTATTTATTGGCTTTGCGCGCCGCCGCGGGAAAATTTGTTGCAACGCGGTTGAACTTTCGCCCCAGGACCTCATCTAATCCTGCGAACGGTGACTCCCTTTCCCGTTCTCCGCCTTCACTCCCTGGGCGGATCTTCCGGCACCCCCAAGCCGGAGCTCGTTGCCCGATGGGTTCCCCCGACCCATCGGGCATTTTTTATTCGGCCCGGCCGAATGAAAATACCAGCCTGCGTGCTGCGCGACGAGGCCATCCGCGGCCCCGCTGGCTCAAGCGCGCAGATCGAGCCAGCGCGCGACCACCGCGCGCGCTTCGTCGACGCCCTCGCGCGTGAGCGCCGAAAAAACTTGCACGCCGATCGCGGGGTCGAGCCGGCTCAGTTCCCTTTTCACGGCCGAGGCCGCGGCGCGCGCCGCGCCGCGCCCGAGCTTGTCGGCCTTGCTCAAGAGTACATGCACCGGTCGCGCGTGCACGCGGTTCCAATCCAGCATCTGCCGATCGAGCGCGGTCAGCGGATGGCGGATGTCCATCACCAAGATCAGGCCGCGCAGGTTGACGCGCGACTCGAGATAACCGCCCACCAGCGCGTTCCAGCTCCGGCGCAGCGTTTCGGGGACCGCGGCGTAACCGTAGCCCGGCAGGTCCACCAGACGTGCGCCGCAGGGCAAGCCGAACAAATTGATGAGCTGCGTGCGGCCCGGCGTTTTGCTCACGCGTGCGAGCTGCTTGACGCCGCACAGTGCGTTCATGGCGCTGGATTTCCCGGCGTTGGAACGGCCGGCGAAGGCGGCTTCCGGGCGCTCATCCGCCGGAAGCTGCGCCAGCCGCGCCGCCGAAGTCAGGAACTGCGCGTGCGCCAAGGGGTTCGCGATCGACGGCGAGGTCATGGAAGGCGGGCATGGTGTAGAATTCGCGCGCTCAAATTCTAACCATCGGCGCGCACCCCCGACGTACGCGCGCACGTTTTTGGAGTCCTGCATGAAGCGCGTACTGCTCGCCCTGACCCTCTGTGCGCCGGTACTGGCCCTGGGAGAAGAATCTCCGGCTCCTGCCGCCAAGGATGTCTTCGTGCAAGGCGATGCGACTGCCGGGGCCAGCAAGGCCGCGGTGTGCTACGCCTGTCATGGTCCGGGCGGCAACGGCGCGATCAATCCGCAGTGGCCCAAACTCGCCGGCCAGCATGCCGCCTACCTCTACGAGCAGCTCGGCAAGTTCAAGTCCGGGCAGCGCAAGAATCCGGTGATGCTCGGTCAAGTCGCCGCGCTCCAGGACCAGGACATGCGGGACCTGGCGGCATACTTCGCCGCGCAGAAACCGGTACCGGGCGTGGGCAGCAAGGACGCCGTCGCGGTGGCCGAGCCGCTGTACCGCGGCGGCGACGTGGCGCGCGGCGTGCTGGCCTGCGCCGCCTGCCACGGTCCCGAGGGTGCCGGCAACGCCGCGGCCGGTTTCCCGCGCGTGTCCGGCCAGAACGCGGCCTACGTCGCCAACCAGTTGCACGCCTACGCCACCTGCGGCCAGAACGATTTCAAGAACTGCGACCGCGGCGGGGACGGCAAGGGTCAGATCATGTCGGCGATCGCCGCCAAGCTGACCGAGAACGAAATCCAGGCGCTGGCGTCTTATGTGTCCGGTTTGCAATAGGGGAAACGCATGCGCTTTTCGCTGAAACTCGGGCTGCCGCTCCTGCTCGGCCTGTTTGCCGCCGCCTGCCACGCCGGTGCCGCACCGGCATTCCAGTTGGGCAAGGATTACAAGCGGGTGCCGCAGGTCCAGACCCCGGACGATCCCAAGAAGATCGCGGTCGAGGAGTTTTTCTGTTACTGCTGCCCCCACTGTTTCCACGTGGATCCCATGATCGAGGCTTGGCGCAAGCGCCTGCCCGCGGACGTGGTCTTCGAACGCGTGCCCAACACGCTGGGCCGTCCGGACGGCGAAGTACTGGCGCGCGCCTTTTACATCGCCCAGACCCTGAACATCAGCGACAAAGTGCACAAGCCGCTGTTCGACGCCATCCACGTCCAGGGTTTCCCGATGAGTTCGCTGGATTCAGTGCGCGACCTCTACGTCGCGCAAGCCGGCATCACGCCGGCGGCCTTCGACCAGGCCAGCAGCAGCTTCGTGGTGGACACCGACCTGCGCCGCGCCGACGCTTTGGCGCAAACCTATCGGATCTCCAGCGTTCCGACGCTGGTGGTCGGCGGCGAATACGAGGTCAGCGGCGGCAGGGACGATCTCATCAAGGTCGTCGACTTCCTGATCGACAAGGTGCGCGAGGAACGCCACTTGCCCAAGCCCTGATCCGGGCTCCGATCGACGCCTGGCAGCGGAGGCTTCACGCCGCTTGACGGTTCCGCGCGTTGCGGCCGGTCTTATACTTGTGGCGCGTGGCGCGGCGGCCAAGGCGCGTTAAGGAGATCCGCCATGGAAGAAACCACACGGGCTTTTCGCAGCTTCGGCGAGTTCTATCCCTACTATCTCGGCGAGCACACCGACCGGACTTGCCGGCGGCTGCATTTCGTCGGAACCACGCTGGTGATCGCCACCACGATCTATGCCTTGGCCACCGCCCGCCTGGCTTACCTTCTGCTGCTGCCGCTGTTCGGCTACGGGTTCGCCTGGGTGGGGCATTTCTTCTTCGAGAAAAACAAACCGGCCACTTTCAAGCATCCCTGGTACAGCCTGATGGGCGATTTCGTGATGTACAAGGACATCTGGACCGGGAGGATCCCGTTGTGAAGGCACGCGGGGCCGTGGCGGCGGCCGCCGGCGCCGCGCTCGTGGCGGCCTGTAGCTCCCCGCAGCCGAACCGCGGCGCCTGGCCAGCGCAGACGCGGACGGCGCCCGTCGAAATCAGGCGCGTCGGCCTCGCTTACCCCGACGTGGCCAGCGCGCGCCAGGCATTGGCGGCGCGCAGCGACGTGAGCACTCGCATCGAGGACGGCTGGACGGTGATCGAGGTTCCCTCGGAACAGGCCACCTGGCGGTTCGTGCCGCAGAATTATCTCAGCTATCCCGCGCTGATGATGCGCCGGATCGTCGTGCGCGACGGCAGGGTGAGGGTCGAGTACGCCGTGCTGTGCCAGGGCGCAGCCGCCGCGTGCCAGGATTTCGAACAGGGCGTCGAGAAGCAGAACGAAAGCATCCGCGTGCAGCTCGAGTCACCCTCCGGCGGTTGACCGGATTCGCCATGGCGAGCGAAAACCATTTTGAGGTGACCGACGGTGCCGGCAGGCGGCGGTAGTGGATTGAGCATGAGCGGAACGGATTTCGAGGTGATCGTGGTCGGTGGCGGGCACGCCGGGCGAGCCGGAACCGACGCGGAATGCCGCGGAAGGCATTCCGCGCCGGCGAGCGCCCGAGGCAGGAAGCCGAGGGCCGGGTCACTTGGCGAGCGCCGGATGCGCGAGCCTAGTGACCGACGGTGCCGGCAGGCGGCGGTAGTGGATTGAGCATGAGCGGAACGGATTTCGAGGTGATCGTGGTCGGTGGCGGGCACGCCGGCACCGAAGCCGCGCTCGCCGCCGCGCGCATGGGCCGGCGCACGCTGCTCATCACGCAGAACATCGAGACGCTGGGCCAGATGTCCTGCAATCCCGCCATCGGCGGCATCGGCAAGGGCCATCTGGTCAAGGAGATCGACGCGCTCGGTGGACTCATGGCGCGTGCCGCCGACCGCGCGGGCATCCAGTTCCGCATCCTCAACGCCGCCAAAGGCCCCGCGGTGCGCGCCACCCGCGCGCAGTGCGACCGCATGCTCTACAAGTGCGCGGTACGCGAGGCCTTGGAGAACCAGGCGCATCTCGCGCTGTTCCAGGCGGAAGCCGCCGACCTAATCGTCGAAGGCGCGCGCGCGCGGGGCGTGGTCACGCGTACCGGGCTGCGGTTCACCGCGCCCGCGGTGGTGCTCACCGTGGGTACCTTCCTCGCCGGCAAGATCCACGTGGGCCTGGACAATCATCCGGGCGGCCGGGCGGGCGATGCACCTTCCCTGCCGCTGGCCGCGCGCTTGCGCGAGCTGATGCCGCGCGTGGGGCGGCTCAAGACCGGCACGCCGCCGCGCATCGACGGTCGCAGCGTCGACTACTCCGGTCTGCAGGAACAGCCCGGGGACGTGCCCACGCCGGTGTTCTCCTTCCTCGGCCGGCGCGAGGAGCACCCGCCGCAGGTGTCGTGCTGGATCACGCATACCAACGAACGCACGCACGAGATCATCCGCTCCGCCTTCGATCGCTCGCCCTTGTTCACCGGCGCGATCGAGGGCGTGGGCCCGCGCTATTGCCCGAGCGTGGAAGACAAGGTCAAGCGCTTCGCCGACAAGAGCAGTCACCAGATCTTCATCGAGCCGGAAGGCCTGCGCACGCGCGAGATCTATCCCAACGGCATCTCCACCTCGCTGCCCTACGACGTGCAGGAGCGCTTCGTGCGCACCATCCGTGGCTTCGAGCGCGCGCGCATCACGCGGCCGGGCTACGCCATCGAATACGACTATTTCGACCCGCGCGACCTCAAGCGGTCGCTGGAGACCAAGACGCTCTCCGGCCTGTTTTTCGCCGGCCAGATCAACGGCACCACCGGTTACGAGGAAGCCGCCGCGCAGGGTTTGCTGGCCGGCATCAACGCCGCGCGTTTCGCCCGCGAGGAGGCGCCGTGGACGCCGCTGCGCCACGAGGCCTACCTCGGCGTGCTGGTGGACGACCTCATCACGCGCGGCACCAGCGAGCCGTACCGCATGT
Source organism: Nevskia sp. (assembly GCA_019689635.1). GTDB lineage: Bacteria > Pseudomonadota > Gammaproteobacteria > Nevskiales > Nevskiaceae > Nevskia. Next base: position 53,729 of record JADGHB010000011.1, read on the forward strand.
TCACCTCGCGCGCCGAATACCGCCTGCTCCTGCGCGAGGACAACGCCGACCTGCGACTGACCCCCATCGGCCGCGAGCTGGGGCTGGTGGACGAGGAGCGTTGGGTGGCGTTTGCCCGCAAGCGCGAGGCGATCGAGCGCGAACGCACGCGGCTCGCAGGGCTGTGGCTCAAGCCCGCGCAGCTCGCGCAGCGGGAGTTCGCGGAGGTCTTCGGTCCTGCGCCGGAAAGCAGCGGCGCCTCGGCCTTGGAACTTCTGCGTCGGCCGGAAGGCCGCTACGCGGTCTTGCAACGGCTCGGCCTCGGGGCGGACGACATCGCCGAAGCCGTCGCGGAGCAGGTGGAGATCCAGGCCAAGTATGCCGGCTACATCGAACGCAGCCATGCGGAGATCGAGCGTCTGCGCCGCTACGAGGAAGCCCCGCTGCCGCTCGATCTCGACTACGGCGCAGTGAGCGGACTATCCAACGAAGTGCGCCAGAAACTCGCCGCGCATCGCCCCGAGACCGTCGCCCAGGCCGCGCGCATCGACGGCGTCACGCCCGCGGCGGTGTCGCTGCTCTTGGTGCATCTGAAAAAGACCGGACAACTACGGAAGACCGCCTGAGCCCAACCTGTGCCGCCTCGGGTCGGTACAAACCCGAAGGCAGGGTCGCGTCAATCTCGGCGCAGGACTGCGCTACTTCTTCTTGCCGCCCGCGGGCGGCGGGGGATCATTTTTCTTGTGATCGCCGATGATGCCTTTGGCCGGGCAGATCTTGAACACCGGGCATTTCCTGCAGCCCACCGCCAATGCGACCGGACACAGCGTCATGCTTGACTCCCCCCTCGTCTCGCGCGTCGAGGCGCGGCTCCATGCTACGCCGATGCGGCGTGTCGTGCGCGCGGCTCGACGGATCAGAGACGAGTGTGCCTAACACAGGCTGTTGATCGCCCTCATGACGTCCGAGCGCGAGATCTGGCCGATCAGCTTGCCGTTCTCGACCACCGGGTAACGGCGATAAGGCTGGCTGCTGAACATGCCGGCGAGCTGGGTCAGGTTCATGTCGGGATCCACGGTGACCACGTTCTTGCTCATGAGCTGGCTCACCGGGCCGGCCACGCAGGTGTCCTGCGCGGCGATGAAGGCGATCTGCAGGCAGTCGCGCTCGGACAGCATGCCGACCAGCTTGCCGTTCTTGTCGAGCACCGGGGCGCCTGAGATGCCGTGCTTCACCAGCAGGTTCACCGCGGCCATCACCTCCATGTCCGGCGTGAAGGTGATGAGCTTGGTGGTCATGTAATCGCGCACTTTGACGGAATCGAGCGTGGCCATGGTCTACATCCCCCTGGATGCCGCTTTTGACATTACCCCTAGACCGCCCGCGAGGCAAAGCCCCCACGTGCAGGGTCCATCATCCTTTCACCGTGCGTCGCCAGCAATGCCGTTGCCGGCGCGCCGGCTGTGCGGCAGCACCTCGTGCAGCTCGGCGCCGCGCTGCCGCAGCCAGGTGCGCCACACGCCGTAGTCCGGCATCTGCTGCGCCACCAGACTCCAGAAGCGCCGCGAGTGGTCGAGGTGGCGGCGGTGGCACAGCTCGTGGATCACGACGTAGCGGAACACCTCGGGCGGGGCCAGCACCAGGCGCCAGTTGAGGCTGATCACGCCCTTGGGCGTACAACTGCCCCACAACGATTTCTGGTCGGCGATGCGCGGCCCGCGATAGTCGACTGCGAGCCGCGCGGCTTCCCGGTCGAGCAGCCGCTGTGCCTCCATGCGCGCGCGCTCGCGCAGGGCGGCGCGCAGGGCGGCGGCGAGCGTGGCCGGATGCGCACGCGCGGCGGCGCTGCAGAACAGCGTCACCGCCTCTTCGGCAAACCGCACCCGCGGCCGCGCCAGCCGGGCGCCGACCACGTGCAGCGGCACTTCCACGCCGTGCACCGGCAGCGTATCGCTGCCGTCCCAGCGCAGCGGCGGGCGCGTCGGCGCGCTGGCGCTGCGCCGGTGCAGCTCGGCGAGCTTGCGCCGCACCCAGTCCTCGCGCGCGCGCAGGAATTCGTAGGCCTGCCGGCGGCTGGCGTTGCGCGGGATCACCAAGCGCACCTCGCCGTCGGGGCGGACTTCGATGCGGATGCTGCGCGCCTGGCGGCTGTGGCGTTCGACCACGCGCAGCGGCTCCAAGGGTCCCTGCAGGGGCATCACGCTTGCCGCGCTCGCGCTCATGGCGTCTGGAATCCCGGCAGCCCGAGCTGCTCGATGCGCTGCGGGATGCGGCGGAACCGGCTCACGTCGTAACCCTGCGCGTCCAGCCGCGCCAGCAGCGCGTGATAGCTGACGTCGTCGATGTCGGGCGAGCGCGCATAGACCCAGCCGAGGCTTTTGTCGGGATCGCCGATCAAGGCGTACTGATAATTGGGATCGACGTAGAGGATCACGAGAGTGTAGGACAGCGGCCAGAACGGCGAGGTTTTCCAGCGTGCGTTGTTGCTGCCCGGCTCCACCGTGTCGCGCCGCGTTTTTTTCTCCAGCGGGGCCTCGAAACTCAGGGGATGTGCGTAATAGAGATCGTCGATGTCGCCATCCTCGCGTTGCGCGAATTCGACATAGGCGCCGACCACGCCGCGTTCTGCGGAGTACGGAATGTTGGCGATCACGTACCAGCGTCCCATGAAACGCGCGAGATCGACTTGCGGCGCGGGTTTCAGGGCCGCGGCCGCCTCGGGATTGGGGTTCGGCGCGGAGCAGGCGGACAGCCACCACGCGGCGCAGGCCGCGGTGAGCGAAAGGCATCTCATCGAAGGTTCCGGAACACGAAGGCACGTCGCGCGAATCGGGTCTATTGTGCGCCAAGCCGTGCGCCGCGGCATCCCGGCCCGCGCAAAAATTCTCGGCGGCCACGTTGAAAAAAATTCAGCGTTCGCGGTAACCGATGCGCGCCAACAAGCCGTCCAATTCCTCCAGGCTGTGAAAGCGCAAGCGCAGCTCGCCGGCGCCTTTGGTCCCAGGTTTGAACTGCGCGGGATAACCGAGGTGCTCGGACAGCGCGCGTGCCAGTCGCGTCCAGTCGTCCGCGTGCTTGGGACGGGCTGGCAACGCCGGCCCGGAAAGCCGGCGCTCCAGGGCGCGCACCGAGAGTTTTTCGCGCACAATCGTCTCGGCCCAGCGCACCTGCGCGGCCGCCGGCAGACCGGCCAGGACCTTGGCGTGGCCCAGCGACAACTGCGCCTCGTCCACCAGTGCCTGCACGCTGGGCGCCAGCGCCAGCAGGCGCAGGTGATTGGTGACATAGCTGCGCGACTTGCCGATGCGCGCGCCGATGTCCTCATGGCGCAGGCCGAACGCCTCGCCCAGGCGGCGCAGGCCTTCGGCGGTTTCGATCGGCGACAGCGATTCGCGCTGCAGGTTCTCGATCAGGCCGAGCACGGCGGCTTCCGCGTCGGACAGGTCGTCGCGCAGGATGGCGGGGATCTCGTGCAGTCCGGCCTGCTGCGCCGCGCGCCAGCGGCGCTCGCCGGCGAGCAGCTCGTAGCCGCGTTCGCCGCGCAAGCTGCGCACGACCACCGGCTGCACCACGCCGGAGACGCGGATCGAATCGGCGAGCTCGGCCAGCGCCTGCGGTTCGAAACGCCGGCGCGCCTGGCTGCGCCCGGGGCGGATCAGATCCACTGGCGCGTGAAAAACGTCGTGGCGCGCGTTCATGACCGGGCACGTGGAGCGGCGCTGTGAAATAATCTTACGATCATCGTGTCAAGCGCATGGACCGGCCGTGGACCAACATTACCGCGCCATCATTGAAGCCATCGGCGAGGATCCCGAACGCGAAGGGCTGCGCCTCACGCCGCAGCGCGCGGCGCGCGCGATGGAGTTCCTGACCCAGGGCTACCGCATGAACCTGCAGGAGATCGTCAACGACGCGATCTTCGCCACCACCAACAACGAGATGGTGATCGTCAAGGACATCGAGCTGTATTCGCTGTGCGAGCATCATCTGTTGCCGTTCATCGGTCGCGCCCACGTCGCCTACCTGCCGAACGGCAAGGTGCTGGGATTATCCAAGATTCCGCGCATCGTCGACATGTACGCGCGCCGCCTGCAGATCCAGGAGACGCTGACCCAGCAGATCGGCAACAGCATCCAGGAAGTGACCGACGCCAAGGGCGTGGCGGTGGTGATCGAGGCCAAACACCTGTGCATGATGATGCGCGGCGTGGAGAAGCAGAACTCCTCGATGACCACCTCGATGATGCTCGGCGGCTTCGCCGAGGACCCGCGCACGCGGATGGAATTCCTGACCCTGATCCGTTCCTGAAGGCGCATCGGGACGCGGCTCGTTCCCGTATAATCGGTGAGCAAAAAATCGCCGGCCTCCCCGGCCGGCGCAGAGGTCATCCTCGATGGGCGGTATTCCTACGCACGCGACATTCGGCAGTCCCGACCAGATCGAAGTGCTGGTCGCCCTGGAGCCGTTTGTCACCCAGCAGACCGAAGCGCACCGCGCCCGTCGCAAGCTGTGGTTCCCCAATGAACTGATGCCGGCCGATGCCGAGAGCGACGCCCGGCTCGACCGCGAACTGGACGAACTGCGCGCGCGCGCGCGCGGCCTGCCCGATGCGGTACGCGTGGCGATCGCCCTGAACCTGCTGACCGAGGAGGGTCTGCCGCATTTCCATCGCCTGATCGCCACCTATCTCGGCAATGAATCGCCCTGGTCGGTCTGGAACAGTCTGTGGACCGCCGAGGAGGACCGCCACGGTTGTGCGCTGCGCGACTACGTGCGCGACGCCCGGCTGTTCAACATGGGCGCGCTGGAACGCATGCAATATCGCTACATCGAATCCGGCTTCAATCCCGACTGGCAGGGCGATCCCTACCGTCTGCTCGCCTACACCAGCCTGCAAGAGAGAGCCACCCAGGTCGCCCATGCCAACACCGGGCGCGTATGCGCGTCCTACGAACCGCGGGCGCAGCGCGTGCTGGCGCATCTGGCCGGCGACGAATCGCGCCACTATCTCTTTTACCGCGCGGTGTTCAACGAACTGCTGGCGCAGGATTGCGACCGCGCGCTGGTTTCGTTGTCGAAAGTGATGCCGGCGCTGGCGATGCCCGGTCACACCATGCCGGCCTACGAGCAGATGTCGGACGTGGTGCGCCGTGCGGACATCTACGGTCCGCGCCACTACCAGCACATCGTCGAGGAATTGCTGGCGTTCTGGCAGATCGGCGAGCGTCAGCCGCAGACCGGCGACGGCCGCGAAGCGCAGGACAAGCTGATGAAGATTCCTGCGCGGCTGGGGCGCATGGCCGACTACCTCGACGCCAAGTCGACGCCGCGCCGCTTCAGCTTCGATTTTCTCTACGACCGCGCGGTGAGTTTCTAGGCGCTCGCCATGGAACGTGCAGCGGCTGACGCCACACGCGTCTTCGTGACCGGTGCGGGCAGCGGTTTGGGGCGCGCCATCGCCTTGCGTTTCGCCGCCACCGGTGCGCGTGTGGCGGTCACCGACCTCGATGGCGCCGCCGCGCAGGCCACGCTGGAGGAAGTCGAAAAAGCCGGCGGCTCCGGCTTCGCCGCGGTGTGCGATGTCAGACGCGAGGAAGACTTCGCCGCCGCCGCGCAGCGCGTGGAACGCGAGTGGAGCGGGCTCGACGTGCTGGTCAACAACGCCGGCGTGGCCACCGCCGGCACGGTGCTCGACGCCCCCATCGAACAGTGGCGCTGGGTGCTGGACATCAACCTGCTCGGCTGCGTGCGCGGCTGCCGCGCCTTGGTCCCGCAGATGGTTGCCCAAGGTCGCGGTCACGTCGTCAACATCGCTTCTTTCGCCGGCATCGCCAATCCGCCGGCGCTGGCGAGCTACAACGCGGCCAAGGCGGCCGTGATCTCATTGTCCGAGACGCTGCGCTTCGAGCTGGCGCCGCACGGGGTGGCGGTGAGCGTGGCCTGCCCGTCGTTCTTCAAGACCCGGTTGCTGGAAAGCAGCCGCAGCCAGGCGCCGGCGGCCTGGGGTAACGCCGCGCCGCAGATGGAGCGCATCGTGGAGCGGCTGATGGACAAAGCGCCGCTTGGCGCCGAGGACGTCGCCGAAGCGGTGTATCAGGCGGTGCGGCGCAAGCGTTTCCTGGTGCTGCCCCATAGGGACGAGCGCCAGCGCGCGCGACTCAAGCGCTTCGCGCCGGAGCTGTATTTCCGCCTGGCGCGCAAAGCCACCGAGAAATTCCTGCACCAAGGCTGAGCGCTCAATCGCGGATCCGGAAGCCCTCGCCGGGGTCCTCGGCGGCGGGCTGCCAGTCCAGATGAGCGACGCGCGCGCCCGGCGGGCCGTGCGTCAGCCAGTCGCGGAAGCGCTCGACGAGCTGCGCGTCCTCGCTGCCGACCACGCCTTCCACCGCGCCGTCGTCGCGATTGCGGATCCAGCCGTTCAGGCCGAGGAACAACGCCTTGCCCTGGGCCGCGGCGCGAAACCCCACGCCCTGCACCCGGCCACGAACGACGAAGCGATATGATCCACCCATGAATCCAGCGGTCGAAGGCCGATGAGATTACCGATCATAAAACGAGGACGCGACGCGCGTCCCGCCGGCGAGGAACGCTACGCGCTCGAGGCGGAAATGCCTGGGCGCAGCGCAGACCGGCCGCTGTGGCGGATCAAGATCGAAGTGCAGCGCCGGCCGCAGGGCGCGGGCAACAGCCTGCGGCTGCGCGCGCACCTGCAGGTTCGTCCCGCGCAAGCGCTGGGTCTGGAAACTGCGCTCGGCGAACAGGCGGCAAGGCGCGAGCCGGCGGGGCATCGCGGTCTGGCGCGGACCCGCGTGAGGCGCTGGGCCGCACCGTTCCTGCAACAGGAGTTCAACCACTGGCTGGAGCTGCGCGCGTCCACCGCCGATCTCGCCCACGGCGCCAGCGAGCTGCTTCCGGAAGCGGCGCGGCTACGCGAACTCGGCGTGGAACCGCACAGCGGCGAAGGGCCGGCAGTGCAGACCTGGGTCGGACATTCGGGCCGCAGCCCGCAGCCGGGCTATGCGCAGGTTTCGCTGGTGCAGCTCGACAAGCGCCAACTGCCGCGGGTGCTGGCGCGGCTGCTCGGGGCGCGACCTTTCCAGCTCGCCGCCGCGCTGGTCAGCGTGATCGAGCCGCAGCACATGCCGCCACGCGAATAAAAGGCCCGGACCGCGTGGCGGGCCGGGCCAGGTCGTGGTTCGTCGGCGCGTTCGGCTGACGATCAATACGGTTGCACGCTGTTGCCGTTGACGTGCACCTTGGTGCCGACGGCGAGGCCGCTGGCGTCGGCCACGGTCACCGTACGGGTGCCGCCCGCGTCCATGTTGACGGAGATCTGATAGACCGTCTTGGAGGTCACTTTCTTCTCGACTTCGCGGCCGGCCAGCGCGCCGCCGATGACGCCGAGCACGGTCATCGCCGTTTTGCCCTTGCCCTTGCCGAACTGGTTGCCGGCGAGTCCGCCCACGGCGGCGCCGCCGAGCGTGCCGGCCACCCCGGCCTGGCCTTCCTGCGTGACCGGCGTGATCGCCGTGATCACGCCGCAGTCCTGGCACACGGGCGCGGGTGCGGGTGCGGGTGCGGGCGCAGCTTGCGCTTGCTGTTGCTGTTGCAGCTCCGCTTCCTGGCGTTTCAGCGCGGCGAGTTTGCGTTTCTCCGCCGCGACCTTGGCGGCTTCTTCATCGGCGGCCGAAGGTGCCGCCGCAGCCGGCGCCGTGTTCGCGGCCGGCGCGGCCGGCGGCGGGTTGGCGGGGGCCTGGCCATTCTGATCCTGCGGCTGCTGCGAAGGACCGCAGGCGGCCAGCACGAGGAAACTCGTCAGGATCAAGGTTCGTCTGAGCATCGGTTTCGACATGGGGTTCTCCCTAACGTCTCTGGATGGGGTGGCGGCAGGTTAGCACCGAAAGCTGAACAAAGCCTGTACCAATTCCCGGCCAAAGACAATGCGCCCGAAATCCGGTTCCGGCCTTCAGGCCGACGCTGCATCCTGTTCCCGGGTGTCGAGAAAGCGCAGCTCCGGCGCGCGTTCCTGGGCGAGCTGGAGATTGACCGCGCTGCTCGCGAGATAGACCAGATGTCCGGCGTGATCCAGCGCCAGGCGCGCGGCGTTGCGCTCGCGGAATTCGCGCAGCTTTTTGTCGTCATCGCAGGCGAGCCAGCGCGCGACGTGGATCGCGGCCGGCTCGAATGCCGCCTCCACGCCGTACTCGTCGCGCAGGCGGAAGGCGACCACGTCGAACTGCAAGGGTCCGACCGCGCCGAGGATGATGTCGTTGCCGGTCAAGGGGCGGTACACCTGGGTGGCGCCCTCCTCGCACAGCTGGTCGAGCCCCTTGTTGAGCTGCTTGGACTTGAGCGGATCGCGCAGCACCACGCGACGGAACAGCTCGGGCGCGAAATTGGGAATGCCGGAATAGCGCAGGCGCTCGCCTTCGGTGAAAGTGTCGCCGATGGCGATCGTGCCGTGGTTGTGCAGCCCGATGATGTCGCCGGGATAGGCCTCGGCGACGGCCTCGCGCTCGGCGGCCATGAAGGTCAAGGCGCCGGCCACGCGCACCGGCGCGCCCAGGCGCACGCTGTACAGCGACATGCCTTGGCGAAATACGCCCGAACACACCCGCACGAAGGCCACGCGATCGCGATGCTTGGGGTCCATGTTCGCCTGGATCTTGAACACGAAGCCGCTGAAGCGCTCCTCGCCCGGCGCCACCGTTCGCGAGCCACCGCCGGCGGTCAGCGCCGGGCGCGGCCGGGGCGGCGGCGCCCATTCGACGAAACCGTCCAGCAGTTCGCGCACGCCGAAGTTGTTGATCGCCGAACCGAAGAACACCGGCGTGAGTTTGGCCGCCCGATAGGCTTCGAGGTCGAAGCGCGCGCCAGCCGCGCCGAGCAGCTCGATTTCCTCGCGCAGTGTCGTATAGGCAGGACCGAAGCGTTCGGCCAGGCCCGGCGCGTCCAGGCCGGCGACGGTCTCGATCTCGCTCACCCGATGCTTGTCGCCGGAATAGAGATAAAAACGATCCTCGAGCCGGTGATAGACGCCGCGGAATTCGCGGCCCATGCCCAGCGGCCAGGTGATCGGGACGCAGTGGATGCCGAGCACTTTCTCGATCTCGTCGAGCAAGGCGAGCGGCGCGCGGCCGTCGCGGTCGAGCTTGTTGATGAAGGTGACGATCGGCGTGTCGCGCAGACGGCAGACCTCCATCAGCTTGACCGTGCGCGGTTCCACGCCCTTGGCGGCGTCGATCACCATCAGCGCCGAATCCACCGCGGTCAGCGTGCGGTAAGTGTCTTCGGAGAAGTCCTCGTGTCCCGGCGTGTCCAGCAGATTGACGATGCGTCCCTGGTAGGGGAACTGCATCACCGAAGTGGTCACGGAAATGCCGCGCTGCTGCTCCAGCGCCATCCAGTCGCTCGTCGCATGGCGCGCCGCCTTGCGGCCCTTGACCGTGCCGGCGAGCGCGATCGCGCCGCCGAACAAGAGCAGCTTTTCGGTCAGCGTGGTCTTGCCCGCGTCGGGGTGCGAAATGATGGCGAAAGTGCGGCGGCGTGCCGCTTGTTCGGCGATGAGACTCATGGAGCTGAAAAATGCAAGGCCGCGGATTTTAACCGACCCGCCCCACGCGCAGGCGCAGCGGCCAGCGTACTGTGCGTTCTTCCGCGCCCCAAGCGGCACGCAATTCCGGCTCCACCCGCGCGACGGGGTCTGCGCGCCGCGCGGTGCGATAACGTGACACCGCCGACCAGGTGCGCAGATAGGCGCAGAACTGCGGCAGACTCCAACGCTCCACCATCTCGAACTCCGGTGGCGGCGCGGTCGGTGCGGCGAAAGGAAACTCCAGATCGGCATAGCCGTTTTCGAGGTGCACGCGTTCCGGCGGCCAGTACGCACCGACGAGGTCCTGGTACAGCCGTGCAACCGCGCGGTCGACTTCCGGCCTCACCGTGCACAAACCATAGCACCAGGCCGCGAGCACGGCTCCGGGCCTGGCCACGCGCCGCACTTGGGCGTAGAACGCGGGCAAGTCGAACCAGTGCAGCGCCTGCGCCACGGCGATCAGATCCGCACTGGCGTCCGGCAGACTGCAACGCTCGGCCGGTTCCACGCGGTATTCCACGCGCGGGTGCGGGATGGCGTGGGCGATCTGTGCGCCACTGGCCTCGGTGGCGATCACGCGTTCGAAGCGTGCGGCCAACGCCACGCTCGCCTGACCGTTGCCGCAACCGGCGTCCCAGGCCAGAGCGCGGCCGGGTGCCTGCTGCGACAGCCATTCGTAGAGCGCGGCGGGATAGGTCGGCCGGGACGCGCGGTAGGCCGCGGCGTGAGTGGAGAAGTGATCCTTGAACGGCATCGGCGCATTATCGCGGCCAGCGCCGACGGCCGCGCTGTGCCAAACTCGGCAGCGGAGGCGGACGAAATGCTGGACCGTTCGGGTGAGGCGGTATTCGCGGCCGTGCTGCGCGCGCACTCCCTGCGCGCCACCATCAGCTCCAGTGCCAGCTATTGCGATCGCTGGCACGATCCCGAACCGGCCACGGACCACGGCACCTTCCACCTCATCGACCGCGGCGTGTGCTGGGTGCAGGCGCCGGTCCTGGAGCGGCCGTTGCGACTGGAAGCCGGCGATCTGGTGATGTTTCCGCACGGCGCGGCACACGCGATGTGCAGCGCGCCGGAGGGACGCGAGTCGCCCGGCGATCCGCGCTACAGCACGATGCTGTGCGGCGAGTTCGACTTCTCCGGCCGTCGCAACCCGCTGCTCGAGGCGCTGCCGCAGTGCCTCGTGGTCCGCGAACGCGACAGCGCGATGCAGTTCCGCCGCCTGGCGCAGCTCATGTCGCAGGAAGCGCAGAGCGGAGTTTTCGCCAGCCAGGTGGTGCTGGACAAGCTCGCCGATGCCCTGTTCGTGATGGCGGTGCGCCATCACCTCGAACACGCATCCGAACGCCGCGGCCTGCTCGCCGCGCTGCTCGACCCGCGCTTGGCGCGCGTGCTGGCGGGGATTCATACCCAGCCCGGTCGCGATTGGACGGTCGCCACGCTGGCGCAGCTCGCGCACCTGTCGCGCACCGCCTTCGCCCAGCACTTCAGCGCAGTCCTGGGTACCGGACCGATCGAGTATCTCACCGGCTTCCGCATGGAAGAAGCCGCGCGCCGGCTCGCCGACCCGCGGTGTTCGGTGGCGGCTTGCGCCGAGGAACTCGGCTATCGGACCGAAGCGGCTTTCCGCCGCGCGTTCAAGCGCGTGCACGGCTACGGTCCGGGCCGCCTGCGCCGCCGCGCGGCGCTGGCCCACGCGGCGGCAGACGTCGCGGCGGAGACCGCATCGGTCCGGCCTTGAGACGCGCGCACTGCGCAGCGCCGGGGGGTTCTATACTTTCCGTCTTCGCGCGGGCCTGTAGCTCAGCCGGTCAGAGCAGGGGACTCATAATCCTTTGGTCGCTGGTTCGAATCCAGCCGGGCCCACTCTACGAACCCGCCCCGGTGCGCGTATCATGGCGCGACGGCGGACGCTCCGGGAGTGGCGCGGCCGTCCTGCGGTTGTACGACTGTTCCCCGGTCCCGCGAAACGACAGGATTTTTGAAAAATGCCGACGAAGACCACCCGCCGTAAACCGCCGCGTCACCCGCCGCCGCCCGATCGCCCCACCCTGTGGGGAGTGAGCCGTTATGAGCGGCCGTCGCCCGAGAAGGCCGCCGACACCCAGCGCCGGCGGCTGCTGCTGGGCGTCACCCAGGCGGTGGCGAAGAAGGGCTATGCCCGGACCACGGTGGCCGACATCCTCGAAGAGGTGCGCATCTCGCGGCGCACGTTCTACGAGATGTTCAAGGATGTCGAGGACTGTTATCTCGCGGCCTACGAGTTCGCCCACCGGGCGCTGATCGAGGCGATCCGGCAGAGCCAGCGCGGCATCGACGACGCGCGGGTCCGCGCCGAACGGGCGCACCGCGCGTTCCTGGAGTTCAACCGCCAGCATCCGGATGCGGCGCTCGCCTTCCTGTCCGGCATCATGGAGGCGGGACCGCAGGCGGCCGAGCGCCGCAGCCGCGCCATCCACGAATTCGCGGAGATGCACCAGGTGCTGCACCGGCAACTGCGGCGCCAGTATCCGCAGATGCCGCACGTGCCCAAACCGGCGTTCCTCGCCTTGACCGCTGGCACCAACCTCGTGGTCATCGAGCATCTGCGCCGCCGCGGCCCGCAGCAGCTGATGGACTTGCTGCCGACGATTCTGTACCTCTCGTACTCGATCTACGGCCTGCCTGAGCAGGCGCGGCAAGCGCTCGACGGCGATTCGGCAGCCCGGCGCCGGCGCTGAAGCCGGCACGCGCGTTTCATTCGGCGGCGCGCTGCCGCGCGTAGCTGCGCCGGTACGGTTCCAGGCCGAGGCGCAGCAGCAGCGCGGCCAATGCGAGCGCGGTGCCGCACACCAGAACCAGCGAGGCGCCGACCGCCCGGTCGTCGCGGAACACGTAATCGGTGACCAGGGCCACGGCGGTGGGTCCGAAGCCGAGGCCGACCAGGTTGAGGACGAACAGATAAACCGCGGAGGCCTGAGCGCGCGCGGCCGGCGGCACGATCTCGTGGAGACCGGCCACGGCGGCGCCCAGCGGCATGCTGAACAGGAACACCGCCACCGCCAGCAGCAGCGCGGTCGGCGCTAGGCCCTGCACCGGGAGCAAGGCTGCGGTACAAGGGATCGCCAGCAGCGAGGCCCATACACCCACGCGCAGGGTGGCGTCGGTCTGTCCGCGTCGGCCCCAGCGGTCGGCGAGCAGGCCGCCGGCGACCACGCCCAGCGCCCCGAACACCGCCACCGCGCCGCCGTAGACCAGCCCGACTTCCACCGGGGTCCAGTGGCGCACGCGGATGAAGTAGCTGGGGAGCCAGGCGGCGCTGCTGTAGCCGGCGAACGCGGTCATCGCAAAACCGAGGTGGTGATATATCAGCGTTTTCCGATGCCCGCGCAGCGCGTGCCACAGTCCCGGGGCCTGCGTCGGTCCGCCGCGCTCGCCGCTCGCAGGCTCGCGGATCAGAAGCAGCAGCAAGCCGAAAGCCGTTCCGGCCCCGCCGAGGATCAGGAACACCGATTGCCAAGGACGCACCTCGCCGATCAACGGCAGCGTCAGTGCACCGTGCCGGCTGGCGAAATGGATCACCGCGCCGCCGAGCAGGAAGGCCAGTCCGGCGCCGACATAGGTGCCCAGGCCGTAGACGCTTTGCGCGGTGGCGCGGCGGCTGGGCGGGAAATAGTCGGTGATCAGCGAGAACGCGGTGGGCGAGAGCGTGGCTTCGCCCACCCCTACGCCGATGCGCGCGGCCAGCAAGTGCGCGTAACGCTGCGCCAGCCCGCAGCTCGCGGTGGCCAGGCTCCAGGCCAGCGCACCGGCCGTGATCAACCAGCGGCGGTTGCCACGGTCGGCGATGCGGGCCAGCGGGATGCCGCACACGGTGTAGAACAGCGCGAAGGAAAAGCCCATCAACAGGCTGATCTGGGTGTCGCTGATGGCGAGATCATGGCGGATCGGCGCGACCATGAGGTTCAGGACCTGGCGGTCGGCGAACGACAGGATCTGCGCGACGCACAGCAGGCCGACCACCAGCCAGGGATAGAACCCGCCGCGGACCGCGGCGCGACGGGCGGCGGCATCCCGGGTGACGGCTGGAGAAACGGTTTCGTTCATCAGGCGAGGCTCGTCGGCCAGTTGTGCAGGCGATGCTCGCCCACGCCGCCACGCGGTCGCCGGTGCACTTCCAGCAGGTGCAGCAGCAAGGCGCGCGTGTCGCGCGGGTCGATGACGTGCTGGGCGGCGTAGATGCCGGCCAGCGCGTAGGGCGAAGTGGAACGCGCCATCTCCTCCAGGCGCTGGCGTTCGGTGTCCGGATCGGTCGGCTCGCCGTGGACGATGCGCGCGGCAAACTCCGGCGACATGAAGCCGATTTCCGCCGTGGTCCACACCAGGGTTTCGTCGGCGTTGCCGCCCCCGCCGAAATTGAGCAGGGCCTGACCGTAATTCTTGCGCATCACCACGGCCAGGCGCGGAACCGTCACCAGCGACAGCGCGTTCATCCAGTTCATCACCCGGCCCGGCATGCCGCGGCGTTCGCCTTCCACGCCGATCAGGAACCCCGGCTGATCGATCATGAACACCAGCGGAATGTTGAAGGAATCGCACAGCACGAGGAACGCAGTCGCCTTGCCGCAGGCCGCGGCGTCAATGGCGCCGCCCTTGACCATGGGATTGCTGGCGAGGACGCCGACGCTGTGGCCGTTAAGCCGCGCCAGGGCGGTGACCAGCGCTCCTCCGTAGTCGGCTTTGAGTTCGAACAGCGAGTCGCGGTCGAAGATCGCGGCGAGCACCTTGCGCACCTCGTACACGCGCCGGCGCGAGGTGGGCAAGTGCCTGGCCAGCGCGTCCGCATCCGGCGCCTCAAAGCGCTCCGCGACCGGCGGCGGTTCGCCGCTGTGCGAGGGCAGGTAGGAGAGGAAACGTTTGATCGCGTCGATGGCCTCTTCGTCGCGGTCCACCACCCGGTCCACGAGGCCGGTGACTTCCGCATGCAGCTTCCAGCCGCCGAGCGCTTCCGGGTCGAGCTGCTCGCCAGTGGCCAGCGCGGTGAGCTTGGGGCTGGACACGGCGAGGATCGCGCCGCGGCGCATGACCACGAAATCCGACATGGCCGCATACCAGGCCGAGGAGCCGTAGCAATGCCCGAGCACGGCGGCCGCCCAGGGCGTCTCGCGCAGGCGCCGGTACTGAGCGGGATCGTCGGCCATGCCCATGGCTTCGGCGCCCATCACGTCGGGCAGGCGCGCGCCGGTGGATTCGCCGAGCCATACGATCGGCAGGCCGCGGCGCGCCGCGACCTGCTTGAGATGCCGGATCTTGCGGCCGTTGACCCAGGACGAGGAGGCGCCGAGCACGGTGAAATCGTTGGCGACGCAGGCCGCAGGCCGGCCTTCGATGCGGCCGTAACCGGTGATCTTGCCGTCGGCCGGCGTGCGTTCGCGATCCGCCTCGCGGATGGAATGCGCGAGCAGGCCGCTTTCCAGAAAACTGCCGGGATCGAACAGGCGCGCGATGCGCTCGCGCGCGTTGAGCACGCCCAGCGCGCGACGCTGTGCAAGCTTCTCGGCGCCACCCATGGCCAGCGCCCGCGCCTCGCGCTGACGCAAGGCCTCGCGCAGCTCGTCGAGCGTCGGTTCGGAGGTCGGCGGGTCGCTCATGCCTGCGCTCCGTAAGGCATGGGCGCCGGGGTTGCCGCCGCAGCTTTCGGACCCGCGATCACGCCGTCGTTCTCCAGCGCCGCGAGTTCCTGGTCGGACAAACCGAGCAGCCGACGCAGCACCGCGCGCGTGTCTTCGCCGCGCTGGTGGCCGGCCCAGCGCACCCGGCCCGGGGTCTGCGACAGCTTGGGCACGATGCCGACCTCGGTGAGCGTGCCGAGCCTGGGATGCGGCACGGACAGCAGCATGTCGCGCGCGCGGTAATGCGGATCAGCGAAGATGTCGCGCACGGTGTACACGCGCGAAGCGGGCACGCCGGCGGCGATCAGTCTGGCTTCCGCGTCCTCGGCGTTCAGCCTGCGCACCCAGGCGCCGACCTCGGCGTCCAGCGCATCGACGTGCTCCCAGCGCGAGACGATGGTCGCGTAACGCGGATCGTGCAGCAGCTCCGGCTTGCCCATCAGCTCGACCAGGCGCTTGAAAGTGGCGTCGTTGTTGGCGCCGATCAACACGTAGCCGCCGTCGGCGGCGAGGTAGAGATTGTTCGGCGCCATGTAGGGCAGGCGCGAGCCTTCGCGGGTGGGCACGAACTGGAAGCGGTCGTAGGTCGGCACGTTGGATTCCATCAAGGTGAAAGCCGCTTCGTAGAGCGCGGTGTCGATCACCTGGCCGCGGCCGCTGCGCTGCCTTTCGAGCAAGGCCAGGACCGTACCGTAGGCGGCGTAGGCCGCGGCGAGATAATCGGTGACCGGCACCGCCACGCGCACCGGCGGGCGATCGGGTTCGCCGATCAGCTCGCGGATGCCGCCGAAGGCTTCGCAGATCGCGCCGTAGCCGGCGCGGCTGCGGTACGGCCCGGTCTGGCCATAGCCGCTGATCCGCACCAGGATCAAACCGGGATGGTCTTTGGAGAGCGTTTCGTAGCCCAGACCCAGCCGCTCCAGTGTGCCGGGGCGGAAGTTCTCCACCACCACGTCGCAACGCGCCGCGAGCGCCAGCGCCAGCGCACGGCCGCGCTCGGACTTGAGGTCGAGGGTCACGGTGTGCTTGTTGCGCAGGATCGAGGCCGCGTACAGCTCCACGCCCTGGTCGGGAACGCCGTAGTTGCGCACCGGATCGCCTTGCGGTGGCTCGAGCTTGATGACCTCCGCGCCGAAGTCGGCGAGCAGGCGCGTGCACGCGGGGCCGGCGATGGTGCTGCACAGCTCCAGCACGCGATAACCGGACAGCGGCCCGTCGGTGGGTTTTTCCATGGACACTCCTAGCGCATCCCGCGTCGCTTGGGGCCGAGCGTTTGCGTGGTCATGAGACGATAGGCGTCGCGCACCCAGCGGCACAACAGGGCGCGGGTTTCGGAGGGGCGGATGATGTCCACCACGCCGAAGGCTTCGGCGGTGCGAAACGGCGAGGCGAGCCGGCGGTAATACGCTTCCAGTTCTTCGCGCCGCGCTGCGGGGTCGGCGGCCGCCTCGATCTCGCGCCGGTAGGCCGCCGCCACGCCGCCTTCGATGGGGATCGACCCCCAGCGCGCGCTCGGCCAGGCGAAACGGTGATTGAGCGAAGTGCCGCTCGGCCCCTGCCACGGACCGAGCATGGAGCCGGCCACCCCGAAGGCGCGCCGCAGCACCACGGCGATCCAGGGCACGCTGGCCTGTTCGATGGCGGCAGCCGCGCGCGCCGCCGCAGCGATCGTGCCGGCCGCTTCCGCTTCCGCACCGATCATCACGCCGGGCTGATCCACCAGGTTCACCACGGGCAGATGGAAGCTGTCGCACAAATCGACGAACCGCTCGAGCTTGCGCGCCGCCGCCTGCGTCAGCGCCCCCCCCATCACCGCCGGATCGTTGTACATCAATCCCACCGCGTGACCGTCGAGGCGCGCGAGCACGGTGCGCAGGCTCGCCCCGTAATCGGGGGCGATCTCGAACAACGAACCGCGGTCGCACACCGTCTCGGCGATGCGCCGCGCCGGATAAATCTTGCGCGCATCCTGCGGGATCAGTGTGTCGAGCGCCGCGTCGGCGCGCTCGGCGTCATCGCCGGTCGCGACGCGCGCAGGCAGTTCCCAGGCGTTGCCCGGCAGATAAGACAGAAAGCGGCGCACCTGCGCAAGCGCGTCACGCTCGTCCTCGGCCGCGTTGTTGACGATGCCGCTGACGCGCGTGCAGGTTTGATAACCGCCGAGCGTCTCCTTGTCGACCTCGCGGCCCAGCCCTTGCTTGACCACCGGCGGCCCGGCGGCGAAGACCTGGGCTTGGTGCTTGACCATCACTGAGAAGTGCGCGCCGATGACGCGCACCGCGGCGAGTCCCGCGCAGGCGCCGAAAGCCACGCTCGCCACCGGCACTTCGCTCATCAGCGCGGTGCTCGGCCACAGGGGATAGCCGGGAATTTTCGTGTGCCCAGCTTTTTCCAGCAGGCGTACGCTGCCGCCGGCGGAATCGACGAAGCGCACCAGCGGCAGGCGGAACTCGCGGGCCATGCGTTCGGCGTAAATCCACTTCTCCGCCACTGCGGCTTCGGACGATCCGCCGCGGATGGTGTAGTCGTCGGCGACGATCATCAGCGGCCGGCCGGCTCCCTCGCCGCGGCCCATCACGCAGTTGGCAGGCGTGAAACGCCGCAGCCGGCCCCGATCGTCGTACTCGCCGTGACCGGCGAGCCGACCGAATTCCTGGAACGAGCCGGGGTCCAGAAAGGCCTCGATGCGTTCGCGCGCGGTCAAGCGGCCGAGCGCGTGCCATTTCGCGATCGCCTCGGTGCCGCTCAGCTCGCGCGCCGTCGCGCGCCGCTGCGCCAGCTCCTCGAGCGGCGGCGGTTCCGCGTCCGGCGGCGGCGCCGAAGTCATGGGTCAGCCATTCTCCGAGACGATCTCCGCCAGCAACTGGCCTTCGTTCACCGCTTCGCCCTCGGCGACATGCAAACGGGCCAGCCGGCCGGCATGCGGCGCCGTCACCGGGATTTCCATCTTCATGGATTCCAGCACCAGCACTTCGTCGTCCGTCATGAGCGTGGTGCCCGGTTGCGCGCTGAGCTTCCACACCACGCCGGTCACCGGCGAGAGCAATCGGGTCGTCATTTGCGTTTACGGGTCTTGAAATGGCGCGCCGGTTGGCCACCGGCGTGGTTCGCCGCAGCGTCGCGGCGTGAGGTAGCCAGCGCCGTGCGCGGCAGCGCCTGTCGGTGCGCTTCGCATGCGCGGCGCACCACCAGCTTGGCGGTGTGCTGCGCGAGTCGGCGCGCGGCTTTTTCGCTGCGCTCCTCGGAGCGCGCCAAAAGCGCCGTCTCCAGGCGCCGCAGGCGGGTCAGGGATTGCTGGCGCCAGCGGCTGGGCACCGGCTCCAGATAGCGGTAATGCAGGTACGACAGCCGGCCCAGCTTGCGCAGCATCTCGGCCGCCAGCGGATTGCCGCAGCAGCGCCCCAGGTAAGTGCCCATCTGATAGACGATGTCGATCAGTTCCACGATGTCGCGTTTCTGCTCGTGGGCCCGGCGCAGGCGCGCAAAGTCTTCGCGCAAGCGCCTCAGCTCGGCGTCGCTGGCATGCCGCGCCGCGAACTTGGCCACCGCACCGTACACCGTGCCCATCAGCTCGAACAGCTCGGCGATTTCCTCGGGGCCGTGATCGATCACCCGCGCGCCGCGCCACGGCGCGACTTCCAGCAAGCCGTCTTGCTCCAGGGCGCGCAGCGCCTCGCGCACCGAGGCGCGGCTGACGCCCAGCCGCAACGCCGCCTCGGTTTCGCGGATGCGCTCGCCGGGGCCGTAGACCCTGGCCATGATGTCGCGCAGCAGCCCGCGCATGGTGCGCTGGACCACGGTCGGCGGGCGCTCCGCACCACCGGCCAGAGCGTACGGCGGCTGTGCCGCAGTCGCCGATTTCACCGCATGCCCCTCCGCAGATCGTACATCAGCGTGCGCTCAGTTACCTGTGAAATATGCATGCAACTTTATGTAAATCGGTATTCGTGGTCAAACCCGTTTGTTCGGGATGCCGGACGTCAGGCTGGATACGCCACTAGAGGAAATACCGCGACGATCGAGTCTGACTGCAGCCAGCATGTGAAAACTAACATGTTTCTTGACGACATTTCATGGTTGACATTGCCGACAATGCGGCGGTAGAGTGCCACCATTACTCGCGGTCCATACGCCAAGCGGGGGAGACAGCATGTCCGGCATGCTGAAGCGCTGGTGTCTGTTGTTGCTGGTGCTTGGGGGCACGGGGGAAATTCGCGCGCAACCAGCGCCGGCTTCTCCGACTTCTCTGGAAGAAGTCGTGGTCACCGCCACGCGGCGCGCGCAGAGCTTGGCT
>JADGHB010000073.1 GCA_019689635.1 Nevskia sp.
ACCACGCCCAGTGTCGCGCGGGCCGCGCCACGCGTATACCCCCACGGATTTAGGGGGGGATCGGCCGGGAGGGGAGAAATATCCAGGCGAAAAGCGCCCCTATAGGGGCGCTCTCTTGGCCAAGGTGAGTTCGAAGCAAGCCCCTTTAGGGGGCTTGCTTGGCCAAGGTGAGTTCGAAGCAAGCCCCTTTAGGGGGCTTGCTTGGCCAGGGTGAATTCGAAGCAAACCCCCTTTAGGGGGTTTGCTTGACTGAGCGAAGCGAAGCGAAGCGAAGACATCCCCGTAGGGGATGTCTGAGCGGAGCGAAGCTTCGCTCGACCGCGCGCAGGCGCGCGCGCACGCGCGCGCGTAGAACTCACCCCACCTTCGCGATCTTGGCGGGTGATTCTTCCCCGGTTTCGTGTCGGCCAAACACGCGGCCCGCGGCCGCGTGCTACACTCACCCCATCACACAGGGTGATCTTCGGCTACGGAGAGTCGCGGGAGGGTGGGTTGGAGATCTTCGAGTTCGATGGTGAAACGATCATGATCGCCGACATTGACGAGCTCGCCGAAGCAGACCCAAGCTGCTTCAGCAACCGCAAGATGATCTTCCTCGGGTTCGCCGACACCGACGCCGTGTGGCAGCTCACCGCCGACAGCTGACACGCCGCGACACACCGGCGTGTCGCACTTGCAAACCGGCATCAGGTGATCTACCCTCGCAAACGTGGAACAAACCACCTGGTCCCACACCAGGCTCGAAGCGCTCTTCGAGTGCGGCGAGCGCTACCGGCTCGTCTACCGCCGCAAGGCGCCGCGGCGGCCAGCCTGGTGGTTCGTCGCAGGGGCGACGTTCCACACCGCGGCGCAAACATTCGATTTGCTCGGCGGTGACATCGTCGGCCACGCCGAAAAAGCCTGGGACTCGATCATGGCCGAGGCGGCCCAAAGGGAGCCCGACCATGCCCAATGGCTGTCGGCGGCACGCGGTGCAACCGGCGAAACCCTCCGCCAGCAGGTCCTCGAATGGTGCCGCACCTACGAGCAGTGGCGGCAGCAAAACGGCCACCTGCGATGCGTGCACATCGAACACAAAATCGAATTCACCGTCGCAGGGAAACCGTTCATCTGCTACATCGACCGGACTTTCGTCGACACGAAAACCGGTGAGCCGCTGCTCGTCGACCTCAAAACGGGGTCGAGAAAACCGGAGTCCGTCGAGCAGCTGCAAATCTACGCGCGCGCACTAGCTGCCGCAGGATTCCACTGCGGGTGGGGTGCGTTCTACCTGGCGCGCACAGGGGAACTCACCACACCCGTTCGGCTAGACGAAAACTACGCGACCCTCGACGTGAAAGTGAAGGCCGCGCAGCTTTTGGACGACGCCAACCTGCTCGTCCCACACCCGGGGCGGCGGTGTGCGACATGCGACGTCGCACAATTCTGCACTGTCATCGGCGGTGCGCAAGCAGACCAGTACAGGGAGTAACGAATGCCAACGTGGGCCTACGTCGTAATCGCCGCCGCAATAACCGCGGCGGTCATCACCGCACCGATAGCAGTACGGTGGGTGCGCACCCACAACGCGATGCGCAAAACAATCGAAGCGCTCATCGAAGCAGTCATCGAATCCGCGCAGAAGAAAAACAGCGACGGAAACAACCAAACCCCCTGAGAGGAAGCCGCCATGTCCGAAGAAACAGCACCGTTCGTCGCCACAATCAAAGCCGGAGGCCCCGACGGGCCGTGGCTTGTCATCCGCGGCGACACAGCCGACCAGCTCGCATCCCGTCTCCACGAAATGATCGAAAGCGACTTGGCCGATCTCACCGTCGCCGCAACCTCAACACTTCGCGGCGTGTGGAACGCCGTAACCATCCTCGGCGGCACTGTTGAAACACCGCGGCGCACCCAGCAAACACCCCCACCGCCGCAGCCGCAGCCGACCCCACCACCGCCGCCGCCAACCCCGCAGCAGGCGGCGCCAACCGCCCCCCAGCAGGAGCGGGTCGACAAGTGGGGCAACCACTACACGTGGGGCGTGCCAGGCGCCCCAGCATGCCCCCACGGCACCAGGGTCCGCAAAGCAGGCACCCGCAAAGACGGCACACCGTTCACCGCCTGGCTGTGCCCACAACTGGACCGGTTCTTCCGGCCCACAACACAATGCGAAACGATCTTCCAATAGGGCAGTAGATGATCACGGTTGGGCGTGCGGCTGCGGCTAGGCGAGGCGACGTCGAACCGCAGCCGCTACCACAGTGGCTGCAAGACGCCGGGTTCGTGCTGCGGCCCAGCCAAATGTCCATGATCGTCGCTGCCCCCAATGTTGGAAAATCAGCAGTCGCCCTCATGGTCGCAACATCAAACCCGCAGCTGTACACGCTGATTTTCTCCGCCGACACCGACCCGGTCACCGCCTACCAGCGGCTAGTCGCCGCAACCGACGGCGTTCCCGTCAACAGCGTCAAACTCGGCAGCAGCCAAGCGCACCGCCGCTACCCGCGGCTGCAGTGGTGCTTCGAAGCATCCCCGACAATCGACGACATCGTCGCCGAAATCGACTGCTACACGCTGCTGTACGGCCGGCACCCGCAGCTCATCATCGTCGACAACCTCACCGACATTTGGATCGACACCGACGACTACCACGGGCTGCGGGCAGCGGTCGACGAACTGCACCAAATCGCCCGCAAAACAGGGGCGCACGTCATGGTGCTGCACCACGCCGTCGGCGAATACGAAAACGGCACACAACCCATCCCCCTGTCCGGCATCAGCAACAAGCTTGCCAAAAAACCCGAGTTGGTCATCTCCCTGTACCGCATCACCGACCAGTGGGTTGACGCGCTCGGCGTGTGCGTTATCAAGAACCGCAACGGC
Source organism: Nevskia sp. (assembly GCA_019689635.1). GTDB lineage: Bacteria > Pseudomonadota > Gammaproteobacteria > Nevskiales > Nevskiaceae > Nevskia. The sequence goes on from JADGHB010000073.1 coordinate 2,866, forward strand.
CCTGCCGACCGTACTGCCGGGCAGCCGAAATGGCTGCGCGTCGACTTCAACCGGATGGGAGTCGTCGGTGAGCAAGTCGCGTAAAAAAGGCACCACTTTCGAACGCACCATCGCCAACTACATCGCCTTGTGGATTCCAGGAACCGACCGGGCCGCACCCCACGGAAGCAAAGACGTCGGCGACATCTACATCCCCGGCGAAAACCGGTTCATCATCGAAGCGAAATGCCACCGGGACATGCGCCTATCGGAGTGGGTCGACGAAGCCGCTGTTGAGGCGGCGAACGCCGGGGTTCACGTCGGCGTCGTCGTCCACAAACGCACCCGCCGACCCGTCCACGACCAGTACGTCACCATGACGTTGGAAAACTTCATGAGGCTCATGGTACGATGATCGTAGACGTTTTTCTGCACTACCACCCGGGGTGGCCGATCCGGGGCGGCGGAGCTTGGCGGCGGCTCCGCTGCCCCTACCACGACGACAAACACCCGTCCGCCTCCATATCCGACGAATACGACGTGTTCAAATGCATGGCATGCGACATGGTCCTCACCATCCGCAAGCTGATCATGCTGGAGGAAAACGTTGACCGGGATCGTGCCGACGAAATCGCAGCGGCAATTCTGGGAGAAAGCGGCACGCCTATACGAGGACGAAATTCACGAAGCCGCAGGCTACCTGGAAGCCCGGGGAATAACACCGCAAGCCGCGGCAGCGGCCAGACTTGGATACGTGTCAAAAGCAGCAGGAAGACGCCATGAAATTTTCGTGGGACGACTGGCAATCCCCTACCTCACCGTCGAAGGGGATGTTGTGGGTTTCAAGTTCCGATGCGTCGCAGACCACAACTGCAAGGAGGAAGGGCATGCGAAATACTTGGGTGAAGAAGGTGCGCCGATGCGCCTCTGGGGTGTTGACGCTTTTTTGGAAGACTCGGAAACTATTGTCGTTTGCGAAGGCGAGCTCAACTGTCTCAGTGTTCGCATCGGCGTTGGCGTCCCGGCTGTGGCGATACCTGGTGCTACGTCGTGGCAGCCGTACTGGCACCGGCTCTTCGACGGGTACACCGAAATCATCGTCGTAGCGCACGGGGACCAGCCGGGTAGACAGTTCGCCCGCAGACTCACCAAAGGCTCCCGGGAGCTGCCGCCGCTCCCAAACTCGCGGGCCGTCCACATGCCCGAAGGGGAAGATGAAAATTCGATCCTCGCCAAACATGGCGGCGAAACGTTAGCGAGGCTCATATGGGACGTGACGGAGTCGGAGCAATCCACGTCGTAATCCCCGACACGCAAATCAAACCTGGCCGTTTTATCGGATACATGGAGTGGATCGGCCAGTACATTGTTGACAAATTCTTCGGCAAACCGAACGTCAAAATCATTCACCTCGGCGACCACTGGCACATGGATTCGCTGTCCTCGTACGACCGGGGGAAACGGCAGGCGGAGGGGCGGCGTATCGTCGCCGACATTCAGGCAGGCAACGAAGCGTTCGCCCTACTCAACCGGCCGTTGGAAGAGTTGAACGAGAAACGTCGCCGTCGAAAGCAGTCGCAGTGGTGGCCGGAAAGGTATTTTCTCATCGGCAACCACGAGGACCGCATCATGCGCACCGTCGAAGAGTGGGCAGCGTTGGAAGGCCTTCTCGACTACAACCTGCTCGACTTCCGCGGCTGGACCGTCATCCCCTACCTGCAGCCCATCGAACTCGACGGCGTCCTGTACGCCCACTACTTTTACAACCCGCAAACCGGCAGACCATACTCGGGGATGCCGGAGACGAGGCTCAAAAACATCGGCCACTCGTTCACGATGGGCCACCAGCAGGGCTACCGGCAGGCGGTGATGTCGTTTTGCGGGGTGCGCCGCCGCGCCCTCATCGTCGGCTCATGCTACGTCGAAGGGGAAAGCTACCGCGGCCCCCAAGCGCAGGACGAGTGGCGCGGCATCATCGTCTGCCACGAAGTGCAAAACGGCGACTACGATCTGATGGAAGTTTCCCTCAACTACCTGTCCCGCCGCTACGGCGGACGCGAACTACACGAGTGGGTGGCGTGATGGGCGCAGATGTTGATGATGCGCGTCGAAAACTGCGGCAGGTTTTGTGCCGCAGAGGAATGGGTTTGCAGCAGTTCCGCGACTGGGTGCTGACAAACGTGATCGAAGACGGCGACTGGGAGGATGTGCGAACAGTCGACGAATGCTTGGCCCTACTCGGTGAAGAAAGGTTAGTGCTATGAGCCGCGCCGAATCCCTCGGATCGTATATCGACTCGCTTCACGGCGAACTGTACGAGAAAGTCGTGGAACGTATCCCCCAGTACGGGGACCCGCAGCCGCACTTCGCGCGGCTCGCGAAAATGTGGTCAGCGGTTCTCAACCACGACGTCACACCGAGGCAGGTTCTGCTGTGCCTCATCAGCTTGAAACTGCTTCGCGAAGCAACAACCGACATGTGGGACAACATTGTGGACATCGCAGGGTATGCGGTGATCCTAGCAGAGGGTGAAGATGGAAACTGGGCTTCGGGAGACGATTAGCCGCATCGCCGCAGAACTTGCCCGCGAGCACCGCGTCGAACGCTCCGACCTAGAACAGGAAATGATGCTGTGGGTTTTGCAGTTCGACGCGAAACACAGCCTGAAAGTTGACGAACGCCCAGACTGGTGGGTGAGGAAATGCTTGTGGCGTGTCGGCAGGAATTGGGTGCTGCGTGAGAAGGCCGCCCGCAGCGGCGGCCTTCCCACAGACCAGTACTTTTATTCCCGCGGAGAAATCGCCGACATCATCCCCTACGCTGTTGGGCTTGCCTCCGTGGAGGACCTGCTGCTCGCCGAGCGGGACGAAACCACACCGGCTGTGGGTGTCGACGAGCTGGCGGTGCGGATCGCCGACGTCAAACGGGCCATCCGTCGGCTCACCGCCGACGACAAAACGTTCATCTTCGACCGGCACGATTTAGGCGACTGGGATAAGCTTGCCGAAAAATACGGCATCGCCACCCAGTCAGCCCGCAACCGGTACAACCGCATCCTGCGGCGCATGCAAAAAACATTAGGCGGACCGAACCCGAGGAGAGTGTGGGAATGACCGTTGTCATCGGTGTGCGCACCGAAAAAGGTGTCACCATGATGGCCGACACGACAGTTTACTCGACGGAGCGTATCATCCGCGGGGTGCCGAAAATAATCCGACGGCAGGTCGCTGGGTGCGACATGCTCATCGGTTTCGCCGGGTCCTGCACCCTCGGCTGGCTGGCCCGGCGGGTCGAAATCCCCGACATCGACTACGACCCGCAAACCGTCATCGACGTCGTCGCCGAATGCATGACCGACATCGCCGTCGAACTGGAAGAGGACGACTACCGGGACCGCATGTGGCTCATCGGCTGGGAAAACCACCTGTGGGTCGGCTCGTCAATGGATTTCGTCCCAGTCGAGCATGCGGCGATCGGCGCTGGGGGGCATCCTACCCTCGCCGCCTACCTGGCTATCACCAAATGCCACCCGCGGTGGCCGGTGGAACGCCGGTTACGTGCCGCCGCCGACACTGTGGACGGGGTTTTCTCCGGCGTCGGCGGCCCGTTCATCTTCGAAACTGTGCGCGTCTGCGACGACACGCAACGCGTCGGCCAAGTCGTCGAACTGGATCGGGGTCGCCGCCCCCGCGAGCCCCCCCCGCGCCCCCCGGGGGGCGCCCACCCGCCCCCCCCCGCCGCCCACCCCCTTGCCCCCCAGTGG
>JADGHB010000074.1 GCA_019689635.1 Nevskia sp.
ATCCCCGCAAGCGGGGCCCCTGCTCTGCGGCTCGCGTCCATCCTGCGGGCAACTGGCCGGGCAGATCGTCTCGCGCCAGAGCAAGCGGCTCGGAGAGATTCCGGTGAAGGTGCTTACGTGAAGCGCATCGTCATGCTGCTGGCCGCCTGCGCGCTCAGCGCCTGTGTGACCGAAACCGCGGGCGGCTTGCCCAACGTCAAGCCCGATCTGCACGAGGCCGCGCGCATCAACACCCAGCTCGGCACCGGCTATACGCACGAGGCGCTGAACGCGAGCGACCTCGGCACGCGCCGCAAGCTGCTGGAGGTGGCGCTGGACAAGCTCCAGAAAGCGATCAGCCAGGACGACGACTACGCCCCGGCGCACGCGGCCCTCGCCTACGTTTATGCCTTGCGCGGCGACAACGACAATGCCGACGCAGAGTACCGTCGCGCCCTGCGTCTGGCGCCGGACGATCCCGACACGCGCAACAATTACGGCGTCTTCCTGTGCGGGCAGGGCAAGACCGCCGAAGCCGAACGCAACTTCATGCGCGCCGCCAAGAATCCCGACTACACCACCCCGGCCGCGGCCTGGACCAATGCCGGGGTGTGTGCGCGCAAGGCCGGCGACCTGGCTCGGGCCGAATCCGATTTCCGGCAGGCGCTCGAGGCCGATCCCGGGTTTGCCGACGCGTTGGCGGAGATGGCGGCGATCAGCTTCCAGCAGCACAATTACCTGGCCACGCGCGCCTTCCTGGAACGTTACCAGCGCGTGGCCAAGCCCAGCGCCGGGCTGCTGGCGCTGGGCGCCCGCGCCGAACGGGCGCTCGGCAACGAAAGCGCCGCGCGCCAGTACGAGATCAAGCTGGTGCGTAATTTCCCGGATTCCCCGGAAGCCGCCCAAATCCTGCAGACCGCAACGCCATGACCACCGAACCCCCCGCCACGCCCGCGCTCGAACCCTCGCCGAATCCGCCGGCGGCGGAAGCGCCGCGCCAGGGTCCCGGCCGCATCATCCGGCTGGCGCGCGAGCGCGCCGGGCTGAGCGTGGAGGAGCTGGCCGCGCAGATCAAGCTGGCGCGCGCCACGCTGGAAGCCTTGGAGCGGGACGATTTCACCACCCTCAACGAACCGGTTTACGTGCGCGGCTATTACCGCAAGTGTGCCAAGGCGCTGGCGCTTTCCGAGGCCGAGCTGCTCGCCGCCTACCAGCAACTGGTCAAGCCCAAATCCCCGCGACCGCCCACCAAGCTCCTGCTCACCAGTGGCAACGGCTTCGGTACCAGCCGCCAGGGCGGTTGGCGCTGGTGGGGGGTGCTGGCGGCGGCGCTGGGCATCGTTCTGCTGACCGGCTGGCTGTTGCGCGAAGGGCCCAGCCCCCATCTTTCCGACAAGGTTTCCGCGAGCGTGCCGGTGGTGGCTCCTGCGGCGCTCCCGCCCTCCAGCGCCGGGGCAAGGACGAGCACGGCTGCGCCGCCCGCGCCGCCCGCTGCGCCGCCGGTTGAACGGAAGCTGGAGGAATCGGGCGCCGGCACTCCCACCGCGCCCCTGCAGCCCGTGCCGCAGCCGGTGGCGCCGGAGCCGGCTGCCGTCGCTTCCGCGGCCGCTCCGGCACCGCCCGCGGTCGGTGCACAGGCACTGGTGCTCGACTTCAAGTCCACCTCCTGGGTGCGCATCGAGGACGCCGAGGGCAAGCTCCTGCTTTCCGGCGTGATCCAGGCCGGCGCGCACCAGATGGTCAGCGGCAAGCCGCCGTACGCGCTGTTCCTGGGCAACGCGCCGGGCGTGCGCGTGGAGTACGGCGGCAAGCCGGTGGATCTGACGCCCTACATCAAGGACAACGATACGGCGCGGCTGACGGTGCCCGCGCCGCCTCCAGGCTGACCGCGGCCTTGCGCCGTCCAATCCCATGAGCCAGAAGATCCAGGCCGTGCGCGGCATGAACGATGTGCTGCCGAGCGACGCACCGGCCTGGCAGCGGCTGCACGCAGTCGCCGCCGAGGTGTTCGCCGCCTACGGTTACGCCGAGATCCGGCTGCCGGTGGTGGAGCGCAGCGAGCTGTTCAAGCGTGCGGTGGGCGAAGTCACCGACGTGGTCGAAAAAGAGATGTACAGCTTCGAGGACCGCGGCGGCGAACGTCTGTCGCTGCGGCCGGAGCTGACCGCCGGCGTGGTGCGCGCGGGCATCGAGCACGGTCTGTTTTTTAACCGCCAGCAACGCCTGTGGTGCAGCGGCCCGGTGTTTCGTTACGAGCGCCCGCAGGCCGGACGCTACCGCCAGTTTCACCAGCTCGACGTGGAGGCCTTCGGCATCGCCACGCCGGACCTCGACGTGGAGATCATCGCCCTGGCCGAGGCGCTGTTCCGCCGCCTGGGCGTGGGCGGCTTCCGCCTCCAGCTCAATTCGCTGGGCACGCCCGCGGTGCGCGCCGCCTACCGCGCCAAGCTGGTGGACTACCTGCGTCGTTTCGAGTCTTCGCTCGACGAAGATTCCCGGCGCCGTCTGTCCACCAATCCCCTGCGCGTGCTCGACAGCAAGGTGCCGGGCACGCGGGCGATTCTGGAAGGCGCGCCGCAACTGCCGGATCACCTCGACGCGCCGTCGCGTGCGCATTTCGAGACCGTACAGCGCGGCCTGTCCGATCTGGGCATCGCCTACGCGCTCAATCCCCGCCTGGTGCGCGGTCTGGACTACTACACCCATACCGTGTTCGAGTGGACCAGCACGGCGCTCGGCGCGCAGGATGCGGTGTGCGCCGGCGGTCGCTACGACGGTCTGGTCGAACAGCTCGGCGGACCGCCCACGCCCGGCATCGGTTTTGCCATCGGCGTGGAGCGCCTGGTCCTGCTCATGCGCGCTCAGGAAGTGCCGCTTCCCGAGGCCGGACCGCAGGTTTATTTCTGCCGCTTCGGCGAGCGCGCCGATCCCGCCGCCGCGCAACTGGCCGAAACCTTGCGCCGGCGGCTGCCGGGGCTGCGCCTGCTGCTCAACGCCGGCGGCGGCGCGCTCAAGACCCAGTTGCGGCGCGCCGACGCCAGCGGCGCCCGTTATGCGCTCATTCTCGGCGACGACGAGGCGGCCGCCGGCAGGGTTCAAGTAAAATCCCTGCGCGGCGAGGGCGAACCCCGCTCGGTCGCCGTTTCCGAACTGCCGGCCCAGCTCGCCGAGCTGCTCGAGCTGCCCCTCCTTTCCTGACCCGAGAACACGCGTGGCGACCCATTACGACGAAGAAGCGGAACTCGAACAACTGCGGCGCTGGTGGCGCGAAAACCGCCTCCCCCTGGTCGCCGGGCTGGCGCTGGGTCTGGCTGCGATCTTCGGCTGGCAGGCCTGGCGCGCGCATCGCGACGCGCGGGCGGCCGAGGCCTCGCACCTCTACGAGGATCTCGACAAGGCCACCGCGCTGCGCAAGCTCGACGACGCCACGCAGATGGGCGAGCGCCTGGAGCAGGACTATGCCGATACCCCGTATGCCGGCGTCGCGGCGCTGAAACTGGCGCAGATCGCCGCAGCGCAGAACAAGTTCGACGAGGCGCGCAAGCATCTGGCCTGGGCCGCGGAGCACGCCAAAGATCCGGAGCTGCGGCCGCTGGCGCGCTTGCGGCTGGCGCAGATCCTGTGGCAGCTCAACAAGCCGCAAGAGGCGCTCCAGCAGCTCCAAGGCGATCCCGGCAGCTATGCCGAACTCTACGACGAGCTGCGTGGCGACATCGAGCTGGCCACCGGCGATCGCGCCGCCGCGCGTGCGGCCTACGAGCAGGCGCTCAAGGCGCTGGGCAAGGAAGAGACGACCGCCCGCGGAGGCTTGCAGCGCAAGCTGGACGATCTCGCCGTCGCCGCGCCGGAGACCCGGTGAACTCCGCGCGCCGCTGCGGCCACTGGGCGCTGCTGCTGCTGGCGGCCGCGGCGCTGGCGCTCGCCGGCTGCGGCAGCAAGGGCAAGGCGCGCGAGCCGGCCAAGCTCACCCGCCTCGAGCACGTCGAGGTGCGCCCGGAACGCGAATGGTCGCGCCGCATCGGCGACGGCTCGGACGGCTACTGGTCCGGCTTGCGCATCGCGCTCGCCTCCGACGCGCTGTTCGCTGCCTCGATCGACGGCCGCGTGGATGCGGTCAACCCCCAGAACGGCGACCTGATCTGGCGCGTCAACACCAAGGCGCGGGTGATCTCCGGACCGACGCTCGACGGCGACCAGCTCTACGTCGGCACGCTCGACGGCGAGGTCATCGCGCTGGCGCGCGCGGACGGCAAGATCCGCTGGCGCGCGCAGGCGCCGAGCGAGGCGCTGGCGCCGCCGGTCGGCAACGGCCAGGTGGTCGTCGCCAAGGCCGTGGACGGTCGCGAGTATGGATTGAACGCCGGCAGTGGCGAGCGGCTGTGGAGCTTCGACCGCAACGAACCCAACCTCACCCTGCGCGGCTTGTCGGCGCCCTTGATCCTGGGCGACCGCGTTTACATCGGCCTGGACAACGGCAAGCTGGAGGCGCTGAGTCTGGACGACGGCCAGCCGATCTGGGAGCAAACCATCTCCGTACCGACTGGCCGCGTGGAGATCGAGCGCCTGACCGACATTGATGCCGATCTGCTGGTCGGCCGCGAAGGGCTGTACGTGGTCACCTACGGCGGCGATCTCGCGCTGATCGACCCGCAGTCCGGCGACAGCCGCTGGCACCGCTCGATCAAGAGCTACAGCGGCATGGCGCTCTCCGGCGACCGGCTCTACGTCACCGACGACGACGGCACGGTGTGGTCGCTGGATGCCGCCACCGGCGCGGCGGTGTGGAAGCAGCCGGTGCTCAAATACCGGCGCCTGTCCCCGCCGGCCGTGTTCGACCGTTACGTCGTGGTCGGCGACTACCAGGGCTATCTGCACTGGCTGTCCGTCGAGGACGGCAAGCTCGTCGGCCGCGTGCGCCTGGGCGGCGACCCGATCACCACGGCTCCGGTGGTCGACCATGGCCTGCTCTACGCGCTGGATGCCGGCGGCAGGCTCGCCGCCTATTCCGCGCGACCTGCCAAATAAACGAAGAAGTTTCAAATTTCCGGCGCTGCAGCGATGGATGCGAATCACGGCTCGACGCCGCTGCCGGTTTTCAGGCCTGTCGGCCGGTCCCTTGCCGGCGCTTGGCGCCGGCACATCATCCATCCCCGCCACGCCGGGACTCCGGCGACAGCGAACGAGGCCCGCCCGTGAAAGGCGCGGTGCCGGTGTGGGTCTTGGTCGGGCGCCCGAATACCGGTAAATCCACGTTATTCAACCGTCTCACCGGCACGCGCGACGCGCTGGTCGCCGACTGGCCCGGCCTGACCCGCGACCGTCAGTACGGCCGGGGCGAATTCGAGGGCAAACGGTTCATCGTGGTGGACACCGGTGGCCTGGCGCCGGCGGCGGGCGATGCGCTGGCCGAACTCGCCGAAGCGCAGGCACGCCTGGCCATTGCGGAAGCGGACACGGTACTGTTTCTCACCGACGCGCGCGCCGGTCCGACGCCGGCCGACCGCGAGATCGCCGCCGAGCTGCGCAGGCTCGGCAAGAAGGTCGTGCTGCTCGCCAACAAGGCCGAGGGTTTGAGCCGCGCGGCGGTGGCGGAGTTTTACGAGCTGGGTTTGGGCGATCCGCGACCCATCTCGGCCGAGCACGGCGACGGTGTGCCGCAACTGCTGCGCGAGCTGCTCGCGAGCACACCGCCCGCTCCCGCAGCGCAGGAAGCGGAGACCGGACCGATCCGTGTGGCGGTGGTCGGCCGGCCGAATGCCGGCAAATCGACGCTCATCAACCGTCTGCTCGGCGAGGAACGCCTGCTGTCCTCCGACCAGCCGGGCACGACTCGCGACGCCATCCGCGTCGAGTTCGAATGGGAAGGCCGGCGCTTCGAGCTGATCGACACCGCCGGCATCCGGCGGCGCGCGCGCGTGGTCGAGGCGGTGGAGAAGTTCTCCATCGTCAAGGCGCTGCAGGCGATCGACGCCGCCCACGTGGTCATCCTGCTGGTCGATGCGCGCGAGGAGATTAGCGCGCAGGACGCGCGGCTGATGGGCCTGGTCGCGCAGCACGGCCGCGCCCTGGTGCTGGCGATCAATAAATGGGACGGACTTTCCGCCGACCGCCGTCGCGCGGTCAAGGACGCGGTGGACTACCGACTGCCCTTCCTCGACTACGTGCCGCAGCACTACATCTCCGCGCTGCATGGCTCGGGCCTGCGCGAGCTGATGGAAGACGTGGTTGCGGCTTACGAGGCGACGCTGCGCGAGCTGCCGACGCCGGAACTCAATCGCGTGCTCCACGAGGCGGTCGCGCGCCATGCGCCGCACGCCGTGCTCGGCCGGCGCATCAAGCTGCGCTACGCCCATCAGTCCGGCCGCAATCCGCCTGCGATCTTGATCCACGGCAACCAGACCGAGCAGCTCAAGGAGTCCTACAAGCGCTATCTCGCCAACGTGTTCCGCCAGGCGTTCAAGCTCAAGGGCGTGCCGCTCAAGCTGGAATTCAAGACCGGCGAGAATCCGTTCGAGGGCCGC
>JADGHB010000075.1 GCA_019689635.1 Nevskia sp.
CCGCCGGCGAAAATCAGCTGATCCACTTTGCCATGCTGGCTGGACGCCGCGAAGAAGAACTGCAGCGAGCGGTCGATCTGCTGAACCAGGTCGGTGACGAAATGCGTCAGCACTTCGCTCTGGTAATTCTCTGGCAGCGTGCCCATGCGCCGGGCCTTGTTCGCCTCCTCGTAGGACATGCCGTAGAAGCGCATGATGTCCTCGGTGAGCTGCTTGCTGCCGAACGCCTGGTCGCGGGTATAGACCGGGCGGCCGTCGTGCAGCACCAACAGCGAGGTGTTGGACGCTCCCATGTCCACCACCGCCACGGTTTTGTCCTTGCCGCCGTCGGGCATCTGATGGCGGAGGAACTGGCAGGCGTTCTCCAGCGCGTAGGCTTCGATGTCCACCACCGTCGGCTTGAGGCCGGCGACTTCCAGCGCCGCCATGCGGCTCTCGACCTGCTCCTTGCGGCAGGCGGCGAGCAGCACCTCCACGGTGGTCTTGTCCTTGGCCGAAACTCCCAGCACCTGGAAGTCGAGGTTGACCTCCTCGATCGGATAAGGGATGTACTGGTTCGCCTCGGCCTTGATCTGCTCCTCGAGCTCGTTGTCCTTGAGACCGGAGGGCATGGGGATGAGCTTGGTGATCACCGAGGAGCCGGCCACGGCCACCGCCGCCGAGCGGGTGGCGGTGCCGGCGCGTTTGAGCGCGCGCGCGACCGCCTCGCCGACCTGCTTGGGATCGGCGATCTGCCGGTCGACGACCAGGTTGGGCGGCAAGGGCTCGATGGCGTAGGCTTCGACGCTGTAGCGCTCGCCGCGACGGCCGAGCTCCAGCAGCTTGACCGCGCTGGAACTGATGTCCAGGCCGATCAAGCCTTGACTCGGGCCACCGAACAGCGCCTGCATGAAGGACATAAGCCCGCACTCCCCAGATCGTCCGGGCCTTCCCAGGGCCCCGCGGGACTTGTTATGAAGCCGCCCCGTTTCCGCTTAATATAGCGGATGTTTTCTGCGACGCAACAGTAAATTGCTACGCCAAGTGTCTGATCGCAGTCTCAAACCGCAGGGAGCGTCGGCGCGATCGGCGGCGGGTGACGCTTGAGGCTCGCCCGGCGCATCGCCCTGATCTGTACCGCCGGCCTGGTGGGCGCGGTCCTGTGCGCGGTGGTGGGCTTTTACGCCGCGCGCGCGTACTACGAGCCGCGCTTGCCCTCGGTCGACAGCCTGCGCCGGATCCAGCTCGGCGTGCCGCTGCGCGTCTACACCCGCGACGGCAAGCTGATCGGCGAGTTCGGCGCCGAGCGCCGCGAGCCGCTGCGCTACGACCAGATCCCGCCGCAGTTGATCCAGGCCTTCCTCGCCGCCGAGGACGACCGCTTCTTCGAGCATCCCGGCGTGGACTGGCAAGGCATTTTGCGCGCGGCGCTGGTGCTGGCGGTCACCGGCGAGAAAAAACAGGGCGGCAGCACCATCACCATGCAGCTCGCGCGCGATGTCTTCCTCTCGCCCGAGCGCAGCTTCACGCGCAAATTCAAGGAAATTCTGCTGGCGCTGAAGATCGAACGCGAGCTGACCAAGCAGCAGATCCTGGAGCTTTACCTCAACCGCATCTTTTTGGGCGAACGCGCCTATGGCGTGGGCGCCGCCGCGCAGGTCTATTACGGCAAGGACGTCGACCAGCTCAGCCTGGGCGAGATGGCCACGCTCGCCGGCCTGCCCAAGGCGCCCTCGCGCGACAATCCGATCGCCGACCCGCAGCGCGCCAGGCTAAGACGCGACTACGTGCTCGGCCGCATGCGCGATCTGGGCTTCATTTCCAAGCCGGCCTACCAGCAGGCCCTGGCCGAGCCGATCACCGCGCATGAACACACGCCGGACGTGGCGGTCGATGCCCGCTATGTCGCCGAAATGGCGCGCGCCGAACTCTATGCCAGGTACGGCGAGGCCGCCTATACCGGCGGCTACACCGTCGTCACGACGATCGACTCCGCGCGCCAGACCGCGGCGGTGGCGGCGCTGCGCGGCGGCATCCTCGCCTACGACGAGCGCCACGGCTACCGCGGACCCGAGGCGCACCTGCCGGCCGAGCTGTTGCCCCTCCTGGAGCGCGACCCCACCGACGAACAAATCCAGGCCCAGCTCGAGGCGCGGCCGCAGGCGGCGGCGCTGGTTCCGGCGATCGTCCTGGACTTCAGCCCCGAACACCTGCGCGTGCTGCTGGCCGGCGGCAGCGTCGTCGAACTGCCCGAAGCGGCGTTCGAGTGGGCGCACCTGTCGGCGAAAAAGCCGCTGCACCGCGGCGACATCGTGCGCCTGGCGCGGGTCGACCGCGCCTGGAGGCTGTCGCAGTTGCCGGCGGTGGAAGGGGCTTTCGTCGCCCTGGACCCGAGCGACGGCGCGGTGCAGGCGCTGGTCGGTGGTTACGATTTCTTTCTCGGCGAATACAACCGCGTGACCCAGGCGCGGCGCCAGGCCGGCAGCGGTTTCAAGCCCTTCCTCTACACGGCGGCACTGGCCAAGGGCTACACCCCGGCCTCGGTGTTCCTCGACGCGCCGGTGGTTTACGTCAACGCCAACCCCGACGACGACTGGCGGCCCGGCAACTACGAAGGCAAGTTCAACGGCCCGATGCGCCTGCGCGACGCGCTCGCCGAATCGCGCAATCTCGTCTCGATCCGCGTGCTGCAGGCCATCGGCCTGGACTACGTGCGCGACTTCGTGCCGCCGCGCTTCGGACTGCCCAAGGAGCGCTTGCCCGACGATCTGACCCTCGCGCTGGGCAGCGCGGCGTTCACGCCCTGGGAAATGGCACGCGCCTACGCGGTGTTCGCCAATGGCGGTTTCCTGATCGATCCCTACTACATCGAGTCGATCCGCGACGGCCACGGCCAGGAAATCTTCCGCGCCCGGCCCAAGCGCGCCTGTCCGCAGTGCGAACCGCCCGCCCTGCTGCCGGCCTCCGACGCCACGGGCGCCGCCCTGCTGCCCGCCAGCTCGCCAGCGCCTCCGGCACCGGTGCCGGAGGCCGAGCGCGCACCGCGCACCCTCGATCCGGCGCTCGACTACCTCATCACCAGCATGATGCACAGCGTGGTGGTGAGCGGCACCGGCGCGGCGGTGCGCGCACTGGGGCGCGACGACCTGGCCGGCAAGACCGGCACCACCAACGACTTCATGGACGCCTGGTTCAACGGCTTCGGACCCGGCCAGGTGGCGGTGAGCTGGATCGGCTACGACCAGCCCAAACCGCTGGGCCGCGGCGAGGCCGGGGCGCGCGCCGCGCTGCCGGTGTGGATGGATTACATGAAGTTCGCGCTCAAGGGCGTGCCGCAACAACCGCCACAGCCGCCGCCGGGCGTGGTGACGGTGTCCATCGATCCGCAGAACGGCAAGCTCGTTCCCAGCGGCACGCCGGGCGCATTGCTGGAAGTGGTGCAGGCCGACCACATTCCGCCGCCGGACGACGGCAAGAGCGCGCTCGACGCGCAGACGCCGGCGACGAGCATCTATTGACGGCCCGCCCGCGATGAGAGCGCCACGTCTTCCGCCTTACGGTGGCGAGGCCGCGGACGCGCTGGTCCAGGAGGCGGCGCGCATCCTGTGCGAGGAAGCGCAGTCCGACTATCGCGCGGCCAAACTGAAAGCGCGCGAACGCCTGGGCCTTTCCCCGCGCGCGCCGCTGCCGGACAACGCGCGCATCCAGGCGGCGGTGATCGAATACCAGCGCCTGTTCGGCGGACAGGCCTATGCCGAACGCCTGCGCGCGCTGCGCCAGGTGGCGGTGCAGGCGATGCGTCTGCTGGCGCCCTTCGAGCCGCGCCTGGTCGGCGCCGTGGCCAGCGGCGCCATCACCCAGGCGCACCGCGTCCAGTTGCACGTCTTCGCCGACGCGCCGGAAACGCTCGACCGGTTCTTCCAGGACCGCGGCATCGACTTCCAAGCCGACGACCGCAGCTATCGCTATCCCGACGGGCGCGAGGAATCGGTGCCCCTGGTGCGTTTCGAAGCGGGCGCGATCGGCGTGGACGTGGCGATCTTCGAGCGCGGGGCGCTGCGCCGCGCGCCGCTGTCGCCCACGGATGGCGCGCCGATGAAGCGGCTCGACCTCGCGCAGGCCGAAGCGCTGGCGCGGCTGGACGTCGCGACGATCCTCGCCGCCTGAAAAACGTCTTGGCAGTCAAGCGTTTCTAGCGGCGCGAAGCGCAACCAATTTGCGCGATGGCCATAACTCTCAATTTACGCCCATCGCGCACCCCGGCGCGAGTGCCGAGCGAGCGTAGCGAGCGAGGGAAGACCGAGCAAGGCGAGGCCCGTGCGCTGGAACACATCGTTGGACCTCAGTTCCGCGCTACGGCTGGGGAACCTCAAGGTCTTTGCAGATTTTCCGCGCCAAGTGGTCGTTGATTTCATTGTGGCGCGGCACCGCACTCTTACGATTGCGGCTTGGGTTGTGCCACCAGGAGTGGCGCCCACCCTCCCGTAGAAGGGAACAACCGTGTTGCGTGAGATGCCGCAACAGGTCGCGACGCTTCATACCGCGATGGGCAGTTCTTCATAGCCTTTACCCGCGGCTTTGCGGGCATCTTCGCGGTTCATTTCAAGCATTTCGGCCAGCGTGACCTTGAGGGTTTCGACGAGTTCCTCGCGGGTCTGTTCCTGGCAGTTAACGCCGGGGACTTCTTCGATCCAGCCGATCCACCAAGGGCCGTCGTGCTTGATTACTGCCGTATAGGTTTGGCTCATGTGGTCATTCTAGCGTCAAGGCCGGGAACTCCAAATTCCGAGGTCCAACGGGCCCGGCGTTGAGCAGGCCCCTGGAGCGGCCGCGCCTCACCGCGCGGTGAGCGGCTTGTAGTCCCGCCGCGGCGCGCCGGTATAGACCTGGCGCGGCCGGCCGATCTTGAGGCCGGCGGGATCGGCGGACATCTCGATCCAGTGCGCCACCCAGCCCACGGTGCGCGCGATGGCGAACATCGGCGTGAACATGTTCACCGGAATGCCCAGCGCCTTGTAGATGATCCCCGAGTAGAAGTCCACGTTGGGATAGAGCTTGCGCTCGATGAAGTATTCGTCCTTGAGCGCGATCTCCTCCAGCTTGAGCGCCAGCTCGAGCTGCGGATCGTTGTCCACGCCCAGATGCTTGAGCACCTTGTGGCACTGCTCGCGGATGATCCGGGCGCGCGGATCGAAGTTCTTGTACACGCGGTGGCCGAAGCCCATCAGGCGCACGCCCGATTTTTTGTCCTTGACCTTGGCGAGGAAGGCGGGGACGTTCTTCACGTCGCCGATCTCGGAGAGCATCTTGAGCACCGCCTCGTTGGCGCCGCCGTGCGCCGGCCCCCACAGCGCGGCGATACCCGCGGCGATGGCGGCGTAAGGGTTGCAGCCGGTGGACCCGGCCAGGCGCACGGTGGAGGTGGACGCGTTCTGCTCGTGGTCGGCGTGGAGGATGAACAGCACGTCCAGCGCCTTGGCCGCGACCGGATGCACGTGATAAGGCTCGGCCGGCACCGCGAACATCATGTACAGCAGGTTGCTGCAGTAGTCCAGGTGGTTCTGCGGGTACATGAAAGGCTGGCCGAAATACTTCTTGTACGCCGCCGCGGCGATGGTCGGCACCTTGGCGATCATGCGGTGGGCGAAGATCTCGCGATGGCGGGGATCCTTGTTGTTGGTGGTGTCGTGGTAGAACGCGGACAGCGAGCCGACCACCGCGGTCAGCATCGCCATCGGGTGCGCGTCGTAGTGGAAGCCGTTGAAGAAGCTCTTCAGCGACTCGTTGATCATGGTGTGGCGGCGGATCGAGGCTTCGAACGCTTCGAGCTGCGCCTTGGTCGGCAGCTCGCCGTTGAGGATCAGATAAGCGACCTCGATGAACGTGGACTGTTCGGCGAGCTGGTCCACCGGATAGCCGCGATACAGCAGCACGCCCGCATCGCCATCGATGTAGGTGATCGCGCTCTTGCACGAGCAGGTGGAGGTGAAGCCCGGGTCGTAAGTGAAGATGCCGAAGCGGTCGTACACCTTGCCCACGTCGATGCCGGCGGGCCCCATGCTTCCGCCGACCAACGGCAGTTCCAGTTTTTCGCCGGTGGCGTCGTTCACCAGGCTGTAACCGGGCTTGACCTGGGAGGCTTGGGTCGCGGGGGAATTGCTCATGGTTTCTCTCCGTCGGGGCTGGTGGCGCGGTGAGCCTTGCCGCGTTGCCGCAATCGCGCGCCGCGCGCTACCGGCACCGATCCGGCGCTGGCAAGCGTGGCGAATGGTTAAGGATAACGAGTTTCGCGTCCCGCCCGCCAGCCTCGGGCGATACCGGAACCCGAAAATGCCGAGGGGCCCGCGCGCGGGCGGGGGGGGGGGGGGGGGGGGGCGGGGGTGGGGGGGGGGGGTGGGCCCCGGGGGGCGGGGGGGGGCGG
>JADGHB010000012.1 GCA_019689635.1 Nevskia sp.
TTGAGATGCCAGGGGTGCAGCCAGGGCGTGAGGCTTTTCCAGACTTTCGCTTTTTGGGTCAACGCACTGGCTTGCGCGAACAGCTCGGCTGCGCCGATGTCTTCGAGCATCACGCGTGGTGGATCGCCCTCGCCGTAGCGAATCTTCTGCAGGGCAGTGAGTACTTGGATGGCTTCGCGGCCCAATCCACCCGGTGCATGCACGACGAAATGCGCGATCTCCCCGCGCACGTCAGGGTCCGCCAGCCAGAAGGCGTGCTCGTGGCGGTTGTCGTCGGGCAGATCGTGGCCGGACAATTCGCGCGGGACGGCTTCCTCGCCCAGGATGCGCTTGGAACACCCGAGCACGGCCAGCCGGAACGCTTCGCCAAGGCGCACGGCATCCTCGATGCGCGGGAGCGGCTTGCCGTAAAGGGCGAAGCGGGCGGTGGTGAGGGCGCTCCGTCTTGTCGCAACAGCGCTCGCCCGCTCAGACCTGGCAGGGTTCAAACTGTCCGAGTCCGAAGTGAGCATCTTTACCGAACGCCGGCTTGGGTAGCGTGACAGGTTGATCGAACTCCAGTTCAAGCAAATACCCAAAACGGCGGGTGAAACCGATGTCTTTGGAACCGGAGTCGTGCAGACCATACCGATGCACCGCTACCGTCTCCCGTTTGGGTTTGCATTCATCGTGAATACAAGGGTGCAGGCTAGGGTCGATCCCCGCGAGCGTCTTGCGGACCCAATCCACCCACTCCGCCTTGCGATGCTCTCGCTGGATATGTTCCGGGATGACGAGCGGGGTGAGGCTGCGCCACTTATGGCTTGAAGCCAGTGGCTGCGCCAGGGTGTTCAATACCGCTTCGGCGACCACTGTGATGGGGTGGGGATCGTCTGGCACCAACCGAATGCGCTCAACTGACAGCAGTGCATCGAGTTCCGAGGCGGTAAGACGCCCGTTCGGAACACGGACGATCAATTTCTCGAGAAACTTCGAACGTCTGAACGGCCGCGGCAGGTAATACAAATGCTCATGCCCCGGCTGCGGTGTGCCGTCCTCCCCGCAGCCTGTCAGGGCCGTGGAATGAACGCCGGAGTGCATGCGCTTGAAATTGCGCACCACCGCATCACGGAACGCCCGCGCGACCCGCACTGTCTGCTCGACCGGAATCGGGATGCATCTGGCAAGGCAAAAACGGATTTCTTTGACTGAAACCTCATCCGCACGTGGCTGTCGCTGTCGACGACGCGGCAATTCGTGGACGATCGCTTCGGCGGGCAGCGCGTAGTCCACCCACTCACAGCCATTGGGCAATGGGCGACGGGCTTCGATGCACGCATCAGTGAGATGGCGAGGCAACTCGTTTCTAGCTCCCTGTCGTCCATCCAAGCACCAGAGATCCGAAGCCTTAAACAGCAAACTTCCATCCTGCTGGCGCACTCCCGGACAGAGCACTTGACGAGCGACTCGATCGCCGAGCTGGGTACCGCTAAATGCTTCCAGTGGTTTAGCCTCAAACAATGGACAGGAATCGGATGTCTTTATCTTGTGATCCAGAAGCTTCAACGCAGCCCGCGATTCGCTACGCCCAAAATAGCGGATGCGGCCGAGCAGCCTTTTCAAGAGATCCTTCTCTTGGCCTTCTAACCCCGTCTCGAAGATGAACCAGAAACGCGCACCTTGAACAATAGCAAATAGATGACGATGGTCTGCCGGGTAATTAATTTGGGTCACGTTTCGGGTCTTCGGCGCTCCCGGCGGCGGATTCTCGACCTTCTCAGCAATGTCCCGAACAATTGGCTGGAAAAACTTTAGCTCGTGGAATGACACCGGCGGGACAATGAGTATCGGCCGGCCAGATCGACCAAGTGTATTTAAAAGCGCATCACGCAACTGAGGGCAATCGCCGTTGGTTTGGTAGTTGAACCACGCGGCAGCAAGGGCTCGCAACAAACGCCACGGCGACGGTGGCCATTCGGGTTCGCCGATGCCGTACTGCGACACGCCCCATGGGTGGGCGTGGTAGCGCCCGGCGGTCAACTCGACTTCAATGATTGTTTTCTGCGCCATCGTCGTCGCCTTCATTGGGCTGATCATCTGACGCATCCAAGTAGCCCGCGGCTTTGTTGTTGCCGGCGTTGCCCTCGTTTTTGGATTTCACTGGGGGCACATACGTAACCTGGACTTGCGGACCATGTTCGTCGTTCCTAGATTTGTTCAATAGTTCTTCAACCGCAGCTTTAATTTTGAGAACAGATTCCTGGTCATTTTTCTTGCTTTTTTCGCGGTCCTTTTTGCCTTGCTTGGAAATGCTGGTTGCTTTCGGCGACTCAGAGGGTTCAGGCGGCTTCTTATCGAGTTCATTTTTCAGGGCTTCAAGACCTTTCTGCCACAACATCCTGAAACCGGTTTCTAGCGTAGTCGTCGCATTCAAGAGATCGTCTTCCTTTTTGCCGCACAGCAAATCAGGGCCCACAAAAGAATCGAATTTCAACCGGCAGTCCGACCGCAGATGCAACGCGCCCAGCGTCTGTCGGCTACGCGGATCGAACGAGGGATAGTTACTCAGAAACGCACCGATCTTCCAGAGTGCGAGGCCGAGGAGAAACTTCCTCTGGTTTTCGTCTAGATGCAGATTCTTGAGTGCGAGCACATCGAGTTCGAAAATGGCTGTGATGTCCTTCCACAAAACTCGGTGCTTGCCGGAGATGCTCTGCCCTTTGTTGGCGCCCTTTTGGGAGGCTGCATCCGGCTCGATCGTATCCACCTTGACCATGCCATAGTTCATTTCTTCGTCACCCGCCAGGGTGGCCTCGATCCGTGCATGCAAAATGCGCGGTTGGCGCATGCCTACAAACTTGGTCTGCACGAACTGGTAGCCGTGGAGCAGTGCTGAAGGATCAAGGACAAAGATAACTCTGTCTAAATTTGCGCGACCATTCAGAGGAAGCCTCGCTTCGTCGGGTTCTCCTTGCATACCGATCGCGCTCCAGAGGATGTCCCTGAAGGTTGTCGTTGACTGCCCGATCATCCCTTCAAGAATGTAGGATGAAGCGATCCGGTGCGGCTCGGTGAGATTGGTTGCGATGCGCTGGCCGCTACGATCCTGCACTTCGATGAGCGGCAGAGCTTTCCAGGGATCTGCCCAATCGCCGGCGTCGGTCATGCAGACACCTTCGAGGCGATTGGCCATGCTTTGTTCGCTTTCTACTAGGCAACGCACTCCTCCGTTAGCATCCTTGAAGATGCAAGCGCCGATATCGGGGAACCCGGTCGGCTGTATGTAGTGCTTGCCATCCTGAGGGACGAGCTTGGCTTTGATGCAGACATAGTCCTGCGCGTAAAGCTGATCGAGCAGGCTTTGTTGGGTGTTGGGTTGATTCGTGCTCATGCGGTGATCTCCATTGCTTCGTGATGTGGACTTTCGACCAGCAGGCGCTTTGCCAGCCGATGTGTAGCGCTTGAACTGATCGGCACCAACAGCGCCAGTGGCAGCAAGCTGGCAAGCTCGACGGAAACTTCGATTTGTGTTTGCGGAACGGATTTGCCGAACGGTCTGGGCATGTCGTCCGTCGTCGGCAGGCCGCGGATTCGCAGCCTATGTAAGGCGCGAGAGACGGCGCGGGTCGCCTGGGACGCGTTGAGCGTGGCGAGTATGTGAACGATGCCGCCATCGGCTTCGGCTGCCTCATCCTTGCGCGGGAAGATCGCCAGGTGTAACCACGAGCGCAGAATGGCGTAGGCGGGTGGGATGGGGTCGGCTGTCTCGTTGGACGACACGCTGCGCTGCGCTGGGTCATTCTCCTGGGGTTTTGGCCCTCGCCAGTCGAGCAAGCCGTAGAGTGGCACCAGCTCGTGGATGAGCTTGATGTCGAGCTCACCGCGGAGAAGCCGGACGATGTCGGCGAGCGGGGCGGTGCGGCGGCCACGGAGCGCAAGGTGCCGAATGCCTGCGCCCAAGGAGCAGAGCCAGCGCCGCCGGAGCAGCTCGGCAAACTCCTGCTCCGGTGCGGCACCCCGCCAGGCGAGCACGCTCGCGCCACGGTCTTTTCTCCAGGAGGGTTTCATGTCGATTGGCAAAAGCTGCCAAAGAATCCCTCCGACCTGCTTCGGCGCATCGCCCGGTTGCACGTTCGATGACGTGTTGTCCTCGTCAGCGCTCTCTGATTGCGACGGATCACCGCTCTCGCGGGCCCCTAGGATTGAACCGATCGCCCGGGCAATGCGGTGCTCGGCAGATTCTTGTAACAGCCCAGCAAGCGCTCTCTCCCAGGCTACTGCTGGAAGCACCGGAGCCGGCGGAACTTTGCTTTCTGCCTGGTTTTCGCTTCCCAGCGCCTGGCGGGCGAGCACCTGGTTCGTTTTCCACAATGCGCGCAGGATGCCGAGCGCAGTCTCCGGTCGCGGCTCATCGATGGCGGCGTGGATGGCCTGCTCGATCATCTCGCGGCACGCTTGCCGTTGAAGCTGTTCGGGTTTTGGCTTGCTCGGCGATCGGCGCTTGGTTTTCAACCGGTCAAGCCAATGACGTTCGGCTAAAGGCGCTACGAGAAGACGAATATCAGCCGTGTCCCTGGCACCCACACGCGTCACGCCGCGCAGGATGCCTTGCTGAAGATACTGGTCTTGCTTTTGTCCGGGCCTGCGGGGTTCCAGCACGAAACGGTAAAACCGGTCGAACCCCGCCGCCACGCCGCGACTCGCCACCGCCGCTCGGAATTCGACTGCATTGGCCGCGAGCGCATCGCCCTTGACCCGCACCTGAAATTGGGCGATCTGCATCCGCCATTCGCGCAACGTGCGCGGATGTTTCTCGCTCCAGACGGGCAGGTGCACCTCCCATGCGTTTGCACCCTCGAACACGAACGGAAAGGACGGGTAGTCAGAGCGTGCTAAGCGAATACGCCGGAGGCTTCCCCGCAGCGACAGTGCACCGTAAAGCGCGAGTGCATAGCACCACCGACTCACCGGTGCGTCCCCCTCGCAAATCCATTTTGATACGCCGGTGGCGTAACGTTTCATTGGCTCGGGGAAGAAAACTCCTCCTGATCCAAGTAACTCGTTCTTAGAGTTCGCGACCGAAACACCAGGACTGCGATAGAGGGAGTAGTCTAGGCCGCCCGCGATGACTTCTCTATTCCGTGATCTCCTGCGTAATGCCAGGTCGCGGAGTGTTGCGAAATAGTCGCCGCTTCCGTCCTGTCCGTGCGCCCCGAACCAAGGATGAGACCGGGTGTCCGCATTTTCCGTAGGGCGATCGGGAATGGCTGCGGCCCAGGCAGCGGATGCGAGAGCGACATCAAATGAATCGAAATTGACTTGACGAGTCAGTTTGGATGGTCGTTTTTGTTTGCCATTGTTTCTGTCTCCTCGCTCCGGAGCAAATTCACGCCCAATACTCACGGCCCAATCGGATATGCCGGAACAAATGTGGCCAGCGATATCCCGTTTCCATGACTCCTCGCTTGCTGAATCGGGACGCTGCGCCACGAGATGCCCCGCCGCATCCCACCAGAAAACCGTCTCCGGCCATCGTTCGCCGATCAGCGCCATGAGGCCGTAGCCCTTGAGCAGATCGCCGAGCGAGCGCGGGGAGACGCCGGTAAAGGTGATCGTCGCCATCAGCTCGCCCTCCAGTCCGCCACGCGCACCAGCGCTTCGAGATACGCGAGGTAAAACGGTCCATAGTGCTCGAGCAGCAACGCCACGCGCCCCTGCCAGCCAGGCCGATTCGGCGCGGGCAGGAACAGGCTGAGATCGAGCGCGCCTTGCGTCGTCCACTGCAGGCTGGTTTGCGGAATTTGAAAGGGAACGATGCGATCACCCGGTCGCACGCCGTTCCAGT
This sequence comes from Nevskia sp., assembly GCA_019689635.1. Taxonomy (GTDB): domain Bacteria; phylum Pseudomonadota; class Gammaproteobacteria; order Nevskiales; family Nevskiaceae; genus Nevskia. Next base: position 5,825 of record JADGHB010000012.1, read on the forward strand.
CATCGGAGCGCTCTTCATCCCAAGGTGCGGGCATGCAGCGCACCTTGCCGTGGTGGGCGAGAATCAGGTAGGCGGTCAGTGATGTCTTCAAGGGATCGCTGGCGGCAGTTTTGTTCGCGTGCATCAAGTAGGCAAGCGCCGATGCCACTTCGTGGCGGAAGCGATCTTCGTCGTGTGAAGTGTTCTTGTCGCCGCTGCCGCTTCCACCGGGCTTGGGCTTCGATTTGGCATACAACACGCCCTTCTGCGGATGCGGGGGATAACTCATGCCCTGATCTATCAACATATTCTGAAAGATAGGCTCCCAGGCGCCGTTCTTTTGCCGTTCGAGCGCTTTACCGAGGTCGTGCCATAGATCGGCCTCGATGACAGCGGCGGCGGTGCTGCCTTTGAGATTGAGCGCATTGACCAAGCCTTGCGACGCACTTTGCGCTTTCTGGAGGTGGTCGCCGAGCGTCATCCAATCACGCTGCCTGCGTTTCCATGTGCTGCGCGGATCGCCGCCGAAGCCGCGTTCGGGATCCACGTGATAGTCAATGACGGTGAAGCCCCCCTGCGAATCCTTCCAGCCGCGAGCGGCTCTGCCCTCTGCGTCCTGACCCACGCTGATCCAGCGATCGGGCTTATCATCCTTGCCCAACCAGCCGGATTGGTCGCTGTAACAGCCGTATTCGAGTGGCACCATCACCGTGTCGCCGGACTTTATGTCGCTCGCCCGCGTCTCTCGCCACGTGGCCGTGCGCCGACGACCTTCGAGCGAATAGGCCAGAATCCAGACCCGCTTGCCGTTGAAGGCTTCTTTAGCCTCAAAGAACGGCACCGGACACAGCTCGTCGCGGTGGATGGGCGGCTGCTCGTCTGGCGGCAGGGCGTTTTGGTTCTTGCCGCCTGGCAGTTCACGCCAGAGGACGTGGCAGTCCACGTCCCGGTCGAGCGCGCGCAGATAGTGGGCCACGTCGGTGTGCCCACCGCTCAAGTCGGCGTCAGTGGGGAACAAGTCTCCGGTCAGGATGAACTCGCGCAGGATCGGGCCTTCCAGCACAAGCGGGGCGGGGACTCGTTGCAAGGTTGCTGGGGATACGCTGCCCTTGTGGTTGTTGACGATGTCATCAATAAACCTACGGGCATTTGCGATCGCGTCCTCTTCGTAAGGAGCGACTTCGTCTTGTCGAACGGGCGTTCTGCTCCTGCCTTGTATGACCTCACGGTGCGGAATTCCGAAAACGACTGCCAGCGCGGGAATTTTCAGCTTTTGCTGAACATTTCCTATGGACGGCTTGATCCCACGCCGATTGAGCCGCCCGAACCGCTGGATCAGCGATGCCCAGGGCGCGATTTCGGTGAATAGGACATCTGCGTCCAGATCGACACCGGCTTCCAACACCTGGGTGGAGACGACGATGCGGCGGCCGGAGCTCTGATTGAGCTTGGCGGTGAGCGCGTCGCGATCTTCCTTGCGGAAGCGGGAGTGGATCAGGATTAGCTCCGGTTTCTTAGCTGCGGCGCACGACGATTGCTTGATCTTGTCTTCGAGTTTTTGGTGCAGCTCGCGGGCGCGGCGCACCGTGTTGACGAAGACCAGCACGAGACGGTCATCGGACTGGCAGGCTTCGTCGATGATCGTATGGTGAAGGTCGTCGCTCTCATAAGTCCAGTTCGGCTTATTTTGAAGCGACTTCGGGGCATCGAGGCGCGTGGCGTCGAGTTCGTTGCGCTGCGGCGAATAGCGCGCGAAGGTTCGATTCGTTTCTTTGACCTCGGGCGTGGCCGTCCAGTCGGGCATGGCCGGGCCTGTCTGTCCGAGCGTGGCGCTCATCCACAGCGTCCTACGGCCGAGCGGAATTTCCTTATGTTGCCGAGGACAGGCGCCGAGTTGTTCGAAGAAGTGCTGGAGCTGCACGCTAGTGGTGCGCCCGGGGCCCATGAGCTGAACCTCGTCCATCACCCAGAACGTGTCAACGTTGAGCAAGCCGAATTGCACCGGCCATTGCGACGGGTAGGTGGCATAGGCGCGATTGAGCGCGGCCGATAGCAGCATGTCCTGCGTGCCAATCAGGATCATGTCCTCTTCAGGATGCTCGGCCCAGGTGGCCTGTGCGACATCCTCGGAACCGCCCATCAGCAGATGCACCGACACTTTGCCTTGTCCCGGCTCACCGCAAATGCCGAGATTTTTCAGCCAACCCTCGACGTTGCGGTGGGTCTGCTCGACCAGCACGCGCATCGGCAGACAGTAGACGAGCCGACACGGGGTTTGCTGATCTGGCATCTGTGCGCGTTCGCTCTGGCGCCAGCCGCGCTTCCACAGCCAGGCGAGCACCACTGCTGCCGTCTTGCCCATGCCGGTTGGCACTTCAAGGAGATCCGGCCATGCATCACTCGCCAACTTGGTTTGATAACCGAATGGTCGGAACTGTTGATCGCTGACACGATCGAACGCCGCGCGGAAAAAATCTTCGTAGTGAGTGTTCTGGCTCATCGCGGCTCAGTCCTAGAGTGCTGCTCGAATTCCGTCACCGTGAGAAACTCATCCCACTTCATGTTTGTTCCCCATTTTTACCTCCACGCACCAACTCCTCCGCCGTCAGCGCCCGCGTCTCCTGGGTGAGCGGTTCGAGCGCGGGGATGTCTTTGGCGTCGCTCGCCGCGCGCAGGTCGCGGAAGCGGCGGGCGGCGGGGAGCACGCGGGATTCGAGCGTGCCGACGGATTTGTTGTAGGCGTCCACGGCTTTGTCGAGTTTGTCGCCGACGCTGCTCCAGTGTTCGGCCAGGGTGGCGATGCGCTCGTAGAGGTCTTTGCCGAGCGCGGCGACCTCGGCGGCGTTTTTGGCCAGCGCCTCTTGGCGCCAGCCGTAGGCCACGGCCTTGAGTAGCGCAATGAGTGTGGTGGGGCTGGCCGGGATGACGCGGTTTTCCGCGCCGTATTCGATCAGCGTGGGATCGTGGGCGAGCGCGGCGGAGAAAAAGGCCTCGCCGGGCACGAACAGCACGACGAATTCAGGCGTGGGATCGAACTGGTCGAAGTAGCTCTTCTTTGAGAGCTGGGTGATGTGGTTTTTCACCTGCTGGGCGTGGCGCGCGAGCGCGGCGGCGCGCGTCTCCTCGTTCTGCGCCTCGACGGCGGCGAGGTAGGCGTCCACCGGGGCCTTGGCGTCCACCACGATCTGCCTGCCGCCGGGCAGGCGCACGATGAGGTCCGGGCGCAGGCGGCCGGCGTCGGTGTTCTGGCTGACTTGTTCTTCGAAGTCGCAGTGTTCCAGCATGCCGGCCATCTCGACCACGCGTTTCAATTGCAGCTCGCCCCAGCGGCCGCGCGCCTGCGGCTGACGCAGGGCCTGCACCAAGCTTTTGGTTTCCTGGTGCAGTTGCGGCAGGTGCACCTGGAGCAGATCGCTCACCTGCTGGGACAGCGCGCGGTAGGCGCCGATGCGGTTTTTCTCGAGCTCCTCGAGCTTGCCGTCGAATTTCTCCAGCCGCTCGCGGATGGGCTGGGCGAGTTGTTCGATGGCTTTCTGGCGCGCCTCCAAATCCGCTTTGGCGCCCTGCTGGAAGCGGGCGAGGCTTTCCTGGGCGAGCTTCAGGAACGATTCGTTGCTGGATTTGAGCGCCTCGGCGGAGAGCGCTTTGAAGGCATCGGCGAGCTTGGCGCGGGCGTCTTCGAGCAGGGCGAGTTTTTCTTGCGCCACGCGCCGTTCGGCCGCGAGCCGCTCCTCGAGTTGGGCGGATTGGCGGCCGAGCTCGCCGTTTTTTTCGCGCAGGCTGGCGGTCTCGCGTTCCAGCGCGGCCAGACGTTCGCGTAAACCGGACAGCTCGGTCTCACGCGCGGCGAGGTTTGCACGCAGGGCCTCGCGCTCGCGCAGGGCCGGGCGCTGGCGCAGGAGCAATGCCGCCGCGCCGATGAGCGCGCCGGCGAGCAGGGCGAGGAGCAGCAGAGGCAGGAAGTTCGTCATGGGCGAGCTCAAAGTTAATCCGTTGCCGTCTCAGCGGCTGAGACTCTTTTGTTGGGCCGGAGGCGGCCTGGACTTCTGCGCCGTGGACGCCGCGTAGCCGTCCAGGGCCGCGCGCAGGCGCGCGAGCACCATCTCGCGCAGCGCCGGCGGCCCCAGCACCTGCACGTCCGGCCCGTGGCGCAGGATGTCCATGACCAGTTCCTCGCTGCGGTGATAGGGCAGGCGGCGGACCAGCGCACCGTCCTCCTCGCGCGCGTCCTGCTGCTGGGGATGCCAGGTTTCGGCGGCCACCCAGCGCGCCGCGCGCGGCGAGAAACGCAGTACGGCGGTGGCGGTGGGCTCGCCGGCGAAGATGCCGTAGCTGCTGCCGAGCCTGCGGTCGAGCTCGGCCTCGGGGATTTCCTGCGCGGCCTCGTCGAGGATTTCGGCGGCGATGATGCGGTCCAGCGCGAAGGTGCGCAGGTCGCGCCGCGCGTGGCACCAGGCGTCGAGATACCAGTTGTCGCGGTAGAGCGTGAGCCGTTGAGGCGAGACGGTGCGCATGGCCATGCGATCGTCGTGCCGCGCGTGGTAGTCGATGCGCAGGCGTCGGCGGCGCGCGAGCGCTTCGGCGACCGAGCCGAAGTGTGCGCCCGCGGAACGCGCGGCCATGCGCAGCAGGCGCAGGCGCGAGCGCCAGTTTGGCAGTCCCACGCCGGCGCGTTGGGCGAGCTTTTCCAGCCGGGCGCGGAAAGGAGTCAGCGCCTGCGCGAGCAGGCCGAAGGGCTGGCGTTCGAGGAGGTCATCGAGTACCAGCAGCGCGGCCAGCTCGTCGGCGGAAAACCACAGGCCTGGCAGCTCGAACCGCGCTCCGCCCTCGTAGCGGTAGCCGCCGTGCTCGCGGTCATGGACCAGGGGTGCGCCGAGCGCGTCGCGCAGATAGGCGAGGTGGCGGTAGAGCGTGGCGCGGGAGCAGTCCAGTTCGATGCACAGATCGTCCGCCGGCATCGCCGTCTTGCGTCCGGCCAGCAGACGGTGCAAGCGGAACACCCGGTCGAACTGATCCACGCGCCCCCTCGCGCCGGTTCCGATCTGTGTCGCATGATGCGAGTGAATCGCTGCGAAAGGAAGGGGGTGTAGGCTGCGGGCCGCGCGCCACTGGGACAGGGTTCACATTGCCGCAGGGGAAGAAACGACGGCGGATCGTGCCCGCCTTCAACCGCGTTTGCTTCGCAACCCCAGCCGCGCGGCGATGAGACGATCCAGGGTGCGCGCGGGCATGAGCCGGGGCAGTGTCCAGTTGGCGAAGCGGCCGGGCACGAGGGCGTGGCGCGCCTTGGGATGGGCGGCGGTCAGCGCGGTGTGGATGGCGGCGGCGATGCGTTCCGGCGGGAAACCCTTGCGGCCTTCGGTGATGAAATAGTCGCGGAATTTCTTCATCGGCCCGGCGACGGGCAGGGATTCGTAGGGCGCGATGTCCACTTCCTCGGCTTTGTCCCAGATCGGCGTGGCGACGTGGCCGGGCGCGACGATGACCACGTCGATGCCGTAGTACATCAGCTCGCGGCGCAGGCTTTCGGAGAACGCCTCGAGCCCGAACTTGGAGACGCAGTACGGCGTCAGAAAAGGCATGGCCAGCCGGCCGCCGACGGAACTCAGGTTCACGATGCGGCCTTTGGGGCCGCGCCGTGCGGGATCGGTGCCGAGCAGCGGCAGGAAGGCCTGCGTGACGAGCATCGGTCCGACGAGATTCACTTCGAGCTGGCGGCGGAACTCGGCCACGGGCAAGTGCGTCAGTGGTCCCGCCACGGCGATGCCGGCGTTGTTCACCAAGCCGTCGAGCGTGCGCTCGCCGAGTGCCGCGCCCACCGTCCGGGCGGCGGAACGCACTGCGCTTTCGTCGGTCACATCGAAGAGCAGCGGCGTGAACGCCGGACCGAGCGAGCCTTGCAGGCGTTCGGCGTCTTGCGCGCGGCGCACGCTGCCGAAGACTTGCCAGCCCAGCCCCACCAGCAAGGTGGCGGTGGCCTGGCCGATGCCGCTGGACACGCCGGTCACGACGACGCTCTTGGACATGTGGGTTCTCCCCGAAGATGACAACAGCATCCGCCAACTGTGCGCGGCGGGCAAGCCGCGGCGGGGATGATGTTAGGATGCGGCGAATTCCCATCGCGACGATTTTCTGCCGATGAAATACCGCGCGGCACGACGTGGAGCCGCAGTCGCCATCGCGCTCGCGCTGTGCACGGGAGCCTGGCCGGCGCGCGCCCAGCAAGCACAAGCCACGCTGCCGGCTCCGGTCGCGGACCACGCCGCGCCCGCATCGGACGCGAAGACCGGGGGCCCAGATGCGGCCGACGACGCCACCGCCAAAGTGCAACTGCCGGGCGTGGAGGTGCAGGGCAAGCGCAATCCCTGGGCCGACGCTGACGAGCGTCTGAAGAAGCTCACCGAGTCGCTGCCCTGCGTGGGGTGCGACGCCAAGCCGGTCAAGCCCGGCGGCAAGCTCAAGAAGGCACTGGACAAGGCGGTGGATTTCGCGCTCGATCAGGTGACGCCGCAGGCGCCGCGCGATCACAGCCACGAGGCCAACGACGCCGCGAAGGACAACGCGCAGCAGGGTCAGTGCATCGGCGCGGCCAACCTCATGCAGTGCGTGCCGGCCAACGCCAATCCGTAGCTTGGGGTGTGATGGCTTGGGCGCGGGTTTTTGTCGCGGCTCGCGGCTCGCGCCGCTCCTACGGATGGACGCGCCGCGATTCGTTCAGGCGCGGTATTTCTCGCGCAGGCGCTTTTTGTCCAGCTTGCCGACGCTGGTTTTCTCCAGCGCCTCGACGATCAGCACGCGGTCTGGAACGCCGTAGGCGGGAATGCGGCCGGCTTGCGCCTCGCTGGCCAGGCGCGCGCGGATCGCCGCGGGATCCGGCGTGCAGCCGGGCTTGGGCACCACCAGCGCCAGCGGCCGTTCGCCCCATTTGGGATCGGGCACGCCGATCACCGCGACTTCGGAGACCGTCGGGTCCTGCGAGATCAAGTCTTCCAGCGTCAGGGAGCTGATCCACTCGCCGCCGGTCTTGACCACGTCCTTGACCCGGTCGGCGATCTGCAGAAACCCGTCCGCGTCGAAGCGCCCGAGATCGCCGGAGTGCAGCCAGCCGCCGCGCCAGAGTTCCTCGGACTTTTCCGGTTCGTTCAGATAACCCTGCGTCAGCCAGGGCGAGCGGAACACCACTTCGCCGACGGAGGCGCCGTCGCGCGGCAGCGGCCGCAGATGTTCGTCCACCGCGCGCACGTCGCACAGCACCACCGAGCGTCCGGTGCGCGTGCGCAGTCTGACCTGCGTGTCGAGGTCGGCGCGCGCCTCGGCGCTGGACAGGTGCGAGATGATCTGCAGCGGCCCGGTCTCGGACATGCCGTAGCCGGAATACACGTCCATGCCGCGCTCCAGGGCCATGCGGCACAGGCCCTGCGGCAGCGCCGAGCCGCCGATCACCATTTTCAATCGGGACAGATCGGTTTTCTGCGCGTCGGGATGGGTGAGCAGCATGTGCAGCAGGGTGGGCACGCAGTGCGAGAGCGTCACGCCTTCCTCGCGGATCCATTTCAGCAGCAGCTCCGGCTGGTAGCGGCCGGGATAGATCTGTTTCAGCCCCATGAGCGTGGCCGCGTAGGGCATGCCCCAGCCGTGCACGTGGAACATGGGCGTGATGGGCATGTACACGTCCTCGCGGTGTATTCGTCCGTTGGCCGGGGCGGTGCCGAACCAGGCGAGAATGGCCAGCGTGTGCAGCACGAGCTGGCGATGGCTGAAATAAACCCCTTTGGGCAGGCCGGTGGTGCCGGTGGTGTAGAACGTGGTGGCGCGCGCGTTCTCATCGAAATCGGGAAATTCGTAATCGGCCGGGGCAGCGGCGAGCAGTTGTTCGTATTCACCGGCGAACGCGAGCTCGCTCGGCGCCGGCGCCGGCGTGTCCTGAATCCGCACCAGCCGGGGTTTCTTCTTCAGGCGGGGGGCGATGGCGGCGAGCAGCGGCAGGAAATCGGTATGCACCAGGATCGCGTCGGCGCCGGCGTGGTCGAGCGTGTAGAGGATCTGCTCCGGCGACAGGCGGATGTTCACGGTTTGCAGCACGCAGCCCATCATCGGGATGGCGAAGAAACACTCCAGATAGCGGTGGCTGTCCCAGTCCATGACCGCGACGGTCTGTCCGGGCTGCACGCCCAGCCCGGCCAGCGCATGCGCCAGCCGGCCGACGCGGTCGCGGACCTGTGCATAGGTGAAGCGCCGCTCGCCGCGATAGATGATCTCGTTTTTCGTGGCGTTGGCCAGCGGCGTGATCCACAGTTGCTTGATCAGCAGCGGGTAGTCGTAGGCGGAGGGCGTGCGGACGACGGGCGTGATGGGCATGGGCATCAGAGTCGGGCGAGGAAGCGTTCGATGGCGGCGTTGACCGGAGCGGGGTGGGTGAGGTTGGAAGCGTGGCCGGCGCCGGGGATGGTCACCCACTCGGCGTGGGGAAGCCGCGCCGCCATGTCGCGCGCGCGGTCGAGCGTGATGGCGATGTCGGCCTCGCCGTGGATCACCAGCGTGGGCGCCTGGATTTCGCCCAGGCGCGGGCTGAGATCGTCGCGGCCGACCAGCGTCTCGAAGCAGGCCATCAGGTTGTGCGGCTGCCACGTGCGCCATTTGGCCTTCCACGCCGCGGCGATAGGAGCGAGGTCAACCGCGGCCGCCGGGGCGGACGCCCCTCCTGCGAGCGTAGCCTCACCGGCCGGGCCGAGGATGATCTGCGCGATGGTGTCGGCGATGGCCTCCGGCAGACCCTGCGCGGCCCAGGTTTCCAGCATCTGACGGTAGGCGGGGGTCTTGCTCGGGTCCTCGGTCTGCGCCTGGGTGTCGATCAGGATCAGCGCGCGCACCAGTTGCGGATGCGTGAGCGCGCAGCGCAGCGAGAGATAACCGCCCTGCGACATGCCGACGAGCACGGCCTCACGCACGCCCAGATGCGCGAGCAGCGCGGCGAGATCGTCGGCCGAATCGTAGTAGGTGAACGGCTCGATGCGTTCGCCCGCGGTGCGGCCATGACCGCGCTCGTCCCAGACGATGCAGCGGTAACGGTCCTTAAAGGCCGCCACCTGCGGGGCGAACATCTCGTGATCCATCAGCAGACCGTGCGAGAAAGCCAGCACCGGCCGCTCGCCGCCGCTGTCTTCGTAATAAAGCCGCTGGCCGTTGACTGCGGCGTAGGGCATGTTCTCCTCCGTAGCAGGTGCCGCTCTCAATACAGGGCGGCTCGGTTTTAGGGATTTAGTCTGTCTTGCGCAAGGGGAGTTCGCAATGTTGCCGAATCCCGTCACGCACAGGCCGGCGCACGCAAGCTCGCATCTCTGGTGGGTGTTGAGGCAAAGCGGGCTCAAGCGGCCCCGCTTTAGATCAAACTTGTGCGGTTTGCGGGCAGCGGCTGACCGCTAGTCCCAGTTTCTTGCCGTTTTCGCGGAGAGGCACGCAGGCTAGGATGGCCGCGGGAGTAGGGGAATCTCATGACCAGCGCTAGCGGTACCGACAGCGTAGCGCCGCCGCAGGCCGAGAAAGGCGAGACGGACGCCGCCGTCCCTCCGGTCTCGGCCAGCCACTTCGGCGTCAGCCTGAGCGCGCTCTTCGCCGGGCTCGGTCTGCTCGCCGCGCTTCAGTGGCGGCAGCCGCAGGACTCCACCGCCAACGTGATCGGCGCCTGCGCGCTGATCGCGGCGTTGATCGCAGCCTACGACCTCTACGTGCGGCGCGTGTGGCGCCTGCCCTCGGCGGGCATCGAGGGGTTCTCGGCGGCGCGGGTCAGCCTCGCGCGCGTGGCGGTCAAGCTGCTGGGCCTCGGGGCGACCCTGGGGACGGTGGCGCTGGCCTACTGGCTATTCCCCGAATATCACGGCGGCTTTTACGCGCCGTACTGGCGGCTGCTGCGCGACATCGCTCCCTGGGGACTACTCGCCGCACTCGGGTATTTCTGGTGGATGGACGGGGCGCTGCGCGAACCGCGCGACGCCTACTGGCACCTGGGATGCGTGCTGCTCGGGCGCGAGCGGCCGGACTTGGGACGCATCGCGCAGCATTACGGCGGCTGGGCGGTGAAAGGATTTTTCCTGCCCCTGATGGTGGTCTATCTCACGCAGCAGGTGGACGCCACAACGCGCGATTTCCAGCGCATGACCGCTTTCGGGGGACTCGCGGTCTACGACTTTTTCTACGATCTGGAATTCCTGATCGATCTCATGTTCTGCGTGGTGGGCTACAGCATGACGCTCAGGCTCACCGACTCGCACATCCGCTCCACCGAGCCGACCGCGCTGGGCTGGATCGTGGCCCTGGTGTGCTACCAGCCGTTCTGGTCGCTGGTCGAAAACGGCTATCTGCGCTACGACCGCGGCTATCCCTGGGGGGCGTGGCTCGCGCAGCATCCGTTCGCGCAGGCACTGTGGGGCGCGGCGATCCTGGCGCTATTGGCGGTGTACGCGCTGTGCACGGTCAGCTTCGGCCTGCGGTTCTCGAATCTCACCCACCGCGGCATCATCACCGCCGGCCCGTACCGCTGGCTCAAGCACCCGGCCTATCTGACCAAGAACCTCTCCTGGTGGCTGATCGCCGTGCCCTTCGTGCCGCGCGGCGACTGGGCCGGGACGCTGCGCGCCTGCGCGCTGCTGGGCCTGGTCAATCTGATCTATTACCTGCGCGCCTTTACCGAGGAGCGGCATTTGTCGCGCGATCCGGAGTACCGCGCCTACTGCGCCTGGATCGCCCGGCATGGGCTGTGGGCGCGGCTCGGGCTGCGCCGTTTATTGCGGATCGGTCGAAGACCTGGTGGTGCCCGTTCCTGATGGCAAATCGCCCCAACTATTCCTGTTCAGATATAATTCAAGTGTGGCAAACCAAGAAAAGCCGCTGGTCTGGATCGGGAGCAGCAAGAAAGACTTGATGGCGCTTCCGATCCGTGTGCGGAAGTTCTTCGGTCACGCCTTGGATTTCGCGCAGCGCGGCGACCGGCACGATGCGGCGAAGGTGCTCAAGGGATTCGGCGGCGCCGGTGTGCTGGAAGTCGTCGAAGACGACGAGGGCGGCACTTACCGCGCGGTCTATACGGTCAGGTTCGAGGAAGCGGTGTTCGTCCTGCACTGCTTCCAGAAGAAGAGCAAGAGCGGAATCGCCACACCGAAGCAGGACATGGAAATCATTCGCGCCCGGCTGAAGGTGGCCGAGGCGATAGCGAAGGAGATGAGAAATGGCAAAGCGCATTATTGATGGCATCGAAGTCGAAACCGGCTCCGGCAACGTCTTCGCCGACCTAGGCCTACGCGATGCCGAAAAGCTCAAAATCAAGTCCGGCCTGGTGATCGAGATCACGCGTGCAATTCGCAAGCTCGGGTTGACCCAGGAGGAAGCCGGGCGGCGCATGGGTATCCCGCAACCCAAGGTGTCGGCCATGCTGCGGGGAGATTTCTCGAACCTCTCCGAGCGCAAGCTGATGGACTGCCTGAACCGTCTCGGCTATGACATCGAGATCAAGGTTCGACCGGCCGCTGAACCTGTGGGGCACGTGACGCTTGCGGTCGCCTGACTTGCGAGCCTGCGGTTCTCGAATCTCACCCACCGCGGCATCATCACCGCCGGCCCGTACCGCTGGCTCAAGCACCCGGCCTATCTGACCAAGAACCTCTCCTGGTGGCTGATCGCCGTGCCCTTCGTGCCGCGCGGCGACTGGGCCGGGACGCTGCGCGCCTGCGCGCTGCTGGGCCTGGTCAATCTGATCTATTACCTGCGCGCCTTTACCGAGGAGCGGCATTTGTCGCGCGATCCGGAGTACCGCGCCTACTGCGCCTGGATCGCCCGGCATGGGCTGTGGGCGCGGCTCAAGCGCAGGTTCGGCAGACTCGATTTCTGAAGCCTTGCGCCGCTGCCACGCGGGCATGTCCGGGTTTGCGCCGTTTCTGCGTATCCGCTGAATGAGACGATCCTCACGGTCCGGGCGAGGCCCTGAAGGCTACGATTTGGATCGTGGACGGTGGGATCCGCATAACCGGGAGTGGGACATGAAAAAGGCGTCATCAGGCTTGTTGGCGGTCTTGTTTTTGCTGGGAACGACGGCCGTCCATGCGCAATTGGGCGACTTCTTCAACAAGATCAAGGACAAGGCACAGCAGGAGGTGAACAAGGCCGAAGACAAGGTCATCAACGACACGACGGACAAAATCGAAGGGAAGAAGACCGATCAGAACAACAACAATCAGTCGGCGAACCGCCAGCAGACGGCATCGGCCGCTCAACCGCCCTCGGTGGCGTCCTACAAGAACTACGATTTCGTTCCCGGCGACAAGATCATCTTCGAGTCGAACCTCGCCGACGAACGGACCGGCGAGATCCCGTCACAGTTCACCCTGCTGCAGGGGCAGGTGGACGTTGAGAGCGTGGACGGGGAGAACGTCATCCACGTGCCCAAAGGCGACGGCGCGACGTTCACGCCCAGGACCAGCAAGCAGGGCTACATGCCGGAGCGCTTCACGATCGAATTCGATTTCAAGAACGAGGCCTTCGGACTTAATCACGTGATGGTGGATTTCGGGCATCGGGTCTATTACTCCGGCGGCGAGGGCATCATGCCGGGGATGACTTTTAATTCGGAGGGCATCGACTGGACGCTTGACGCCAAGTATCCGTCGGAACTCTCCGCCGGGTTCGCTCCGATGCAGTGGCACCACATTGCCATTGCGATCAACGGCGCCACCGGCAAGGTGTACGTCGACCAGTACCGGGTGCTCAACGTCAATAACCTGACCGGCAAGCCGAACAACGTCACCCTTGACGTCAACGGCTATGAAAATTCGTTCATCAAGAACGTGCGTATCGCCGCCGGCGGGATCGACGTCTACAAACAGGTCACGACCCTCACCAAGATCGTCACGCACGGCATCCTGTTCGACGTGGACCAGGCCACGCTCAAGCCGGAGTCGATGGGCACCCTCAACGAAATCGCCGATCTCATGAGGAAAAACAGCTCGCTCAATTTCGAGATCGACGGTCACACCGACAACACGGGCAACGCCGCGCACAATCTGACGCTGTCCAAGCAGCGGGCCGAGGCGGTCAAGGCGCAGCTCGTGAGCATGGGCATCGACGCCGCGCGCCTCAAGACCGCGGGCTTCGGCGATACCAAGCCGATCGATTCCAATGACACGCCCGAAGGTCGGGCGAACAACCGGCGGGTCGAGTTCGTGAAGTTATGATCCGCTACAGCCCGCCGGCGCCGATCAGACCCCCGTCCACGATCAGCGTGGTGCCGGTGACATAGCTCGCCGCGTCGGAGGCGAGGAAGAGCACCGCCGGGGCGATCTCGGCGGGCTGCGCGACGCGCCCGAGTGGAATCTGCTGCAGGGCGGTCTTGAGGATCTGTTCGTTTTTGGTCAGCGCGCTGGCGAACTTGGTTTCGGTCAGGCCGGGCAGCACCGCGTTGACGCGGATCTTCCAGGCCGCGCATTCCTTGGCGAAGGCCTGAGTCATGTTGATCACCGCGGCCTTGGTGATGGAATAGATCCCCATGAACATGCCCGGCCGCACCCCGTTGATCGAGGCGATGTTGACGATCGCCCCGCCGCCGCCTTTCTTCATCAGCTTGGCTGCGAGTGCGGAGAGTTCGAAGTAACCCTTGACGTTGACCTGCAGGGTTTTCTCCACCATGCCCATGTCGGTGTCGGCGATATGGCCGAAATAGGGATTGGTGGCGGCGTTGTTCACGAGGATGTCGAGCCGGCCGAAGCGGCTTTCGACCTCCGCTATCAGGCGCTGGAGCGCCGCCGACTCGCCCTGGTGCGCCGCGATGGCGCTTGCGCGACCGCCGGCCGCCTGGATGGCGGCGGCCACCTTGTCGAGTTCTTCCTGCTTGCGCGAGGACAGGACGACGTGCGCGCCCTGTTCGGCGAGCAGCTTCGCGGTCGCCTCGCCGATGCCGCGGCTGGCGCCGGTGACGAGGGCGATGCGGTTATTGAGATCGAAGAGCCGGGTGGTCATGGCGGTTCCTGGAGCTAGGATTTTTCGATGATCTTCTGCGCCGCCTGCGCGAGCACGGCCACGAACATGCCGAAGGCCTGGAATCGCGGGTTGCGGGTCTGGCCGAGCTTGTAACGATAGTAGATCTGCTGGGCGATCACGGCCAGGCGGAACAGGCCGAAGACGTAGTACCAGTCGGCGTTGGAAATCGCGCGGCCGGTCTTCTCCGCATAGGCGCGGGCGATTTCTGCGCGCGTGGGCATGCCCGGCAGGTGCGAGGGCTGCATGCGCACCGCTTGCAGCGGCGACGGATCGTCGGCCTGCACCCAGTAAGCCAGGGTGCTGCCGAGGTCGAGCAAGGGATCGCCCACGGTGCACATCTCCCAGTCCAGCACGCCCACGATGCTGAGCCGGTCGGCGGGCGAGAGCACCACGTTGTCGAAGCGGTAGTCGTTGTGGATCAGTCCCGGCCGCGGCGAGTCGGGCGGACGGTGCGCCTTGAGCCAGGCCATGATGGCCTCGCATCTGGGCACGTCGTCGGTCCAGGCGCGCTCGAAGCGCTCGCACCAGCCGTCCGTCTGGCGCTGCACGTAGCCCTCCGGCTTGCCGAGATCGCCCAGGCCGAGAGCCTGGTAATCCAGCGTGTGCAGCCGGATCAGCGTGTCGAGCAGGTTGTCGCACAGCCGGCGCGCCTGTTCCGGCGTGTAAGAAACGCCCGGCGGCAGGTCGCGGCGCAGGATCAGCCCCGGGATTTTTTCCATGACGTAGAACGGCGCGCCGATGAGCGCCGCGTCCTCGCAGTAGAGCAGCGGGCGCGGGCAGGGGAAATGGCCGTGCAGCGCCGAGAGCACCCGGTACTCGCGGTGCATGTCGTGTCCGGACCTAGGTTTGGTGCCGGACGGCGGGCGCCTCAGGATCAGACTGCGGGGGCCGACGTCGAGCTGGAAGGTGAGGTTGGACGCCCCGCCCTGAAACTGCCGTAGCACGAGCGGCCCGCCGGGAAGGTCCGGAATCCGCTCGCGCAGCAAGGGCAGGATGAGCTGTGGATCGAAGGCGTTCTCGTCGCGCACGGCGCCGGGCTGATCGAGAGGCGGGTCGAGCGCGGCGGGCGCTGCGGTCATTCGGAGGTCCTTGTCAATGCGCTGGATCGATGGGGCACAAGCTGCGGAATTGTAGCCGCGGCGTGACCGGTTGCGCGTGCAACGCTCAACTCTTATGCGAAATAAGCATAAGAGTAGGCGCCCGATCGGCTGTTATGGAAGGGTGTCGGCTGTTATGGTGCGCGCCGCCGCGACATCCGGCCACCGCCGGTGGCTGCGGCCAGACTTCAATTGCCAAGCGTGCGAGAGAGCCAGACGTGATCCGAACGGACGTGGTCATCATCGGTGCCGGCCCCTGCGGTTTGTTCCAGGTGTTCGAGCTGGGACTGCTGGGCCTCAAGGCGCATGTCATCGACACCCTGCCGCAACCCGGCGGCCAGTGCACCGAGCTGTACCCCGACAAGCCCATCTACGACATTCCCGCCCTGCCGGTGTGTGGCGCGCGGGAGCTGATCGAGCGCTTGCTGCAGCAAATCAAGCCCTTCGCTCCGAGCTTCCACCTCGGTCAGCAGGTCGTGGAGCTGCGCAAGCTGGAGGACGCCGGCTTCTATCTGCGTACCAGCAAGAACACCGAATTCCACGCGCGCGCGATCGTGGTCGCGGCCGGCGTCGGCGCGTTCCAGCCGGTGGAGCTGCAAGTGCCGGGTGTGGAGCGGCACGTCGACAAGGACGTGTTCTACAAGGTGCGCGATCCCGAAATCCACCGCGGCAAGCACATCGTCGTGCTCGGCGGCGGCGACTCGGCGCTGGATTGGGCGCTCAACCTGCACGACAAGGCCGCGTCCGTGGTGCTGATCCACCGCTCGGAGAAGTTCAAGGCTGCGCCGGCCTCGGTGGCGCGCATGCGCGAGTTGTGCGACAAGCTGGAAATGCAGTTCCTGGTCGGCACCGTCACCGAGCTGCGCGAGGGAGCCGACGGGCGCTTGCGAGAAATCCAGGTCACCGGCGCCGATGGCGTGGCGCGGCGGCTGGAGCTCGACCATCTGCTGGTGTTCTTCGGGCTGCATCCCCGGCTCGGTCCCATCGCCGAGTGGGGTTTGAACCTCCACAAAAACCAGATCGAGGTCGATACCGAGAAGTTCGAGACCAGCGTGCCCGGCATTTACGCGGTCGGCGACATCAACTGGTATCCGGGCAAGAAAAAGCTGATCCTGTCGGGTTTCCACGAAGCGGCGCTCGCCGCCTTCGCCATCAAGGCGCGGCTCAATCCCGGCGAGAAAGTGCACCTGCAGTACACGACCACCAGCCCGATCATGCACAAGCGGCTGGGCGTGGACGACCCCTTCGCGGAGGAGAAGCAGGCGGCTTGACGCCGTCCGCGCCGGATCGGGCTTGAGCCGAAGTCCGGCTTACGGAAACACCGGCAGGTGCGGCTCCACGCCGCCGAACTCCACCTCCGGATGCTGCGAGCGGACCCGCTGCTGGATTTCCTCGACGCGTTCCTTCGGCACGTCCACGATCATCAGCAGCGCGCCTTTTTCCACTCCGGGCAGAAACGCCTTCAGCTCGCGGTTGGGCAGGCTCACGCCGATCATCCCCGAGACCCAGGCGCCGAACGCCATGCCGATCAGCACGGCGGCTGCGAACAGCGCGCCCGCGGGCAGTTGGTGCAGCGCCGGGATGCCCAGGGCGACGAGCCCGCCGAGCGCGCCGATCAGGGCGCCCACGCCCCAACCGTGACTGATCGCTTCTTTGAGATCGCTGCGGTCCCACAGCCGCGCTTCGGGCAGGTCGCCGAGCGGCGTGCCCTCCTTGGCCAGGACATGGATGTGGTGGTCGTCGATGCGCGCGAGCAGCAGTTCGTTCATGACCTGGCCCGCGCGCGCCGAGTCGGGAACCAGGAAATACAAACGTCGCCTCATGGCCGCCTCCTTCCGCCGGCAGCGGAAAACAGCGTCATGCGGCCAAGGATACACCGATCGCGGCACGGCGCCAGTGCTCACCAAAGCGCTAAGCGAGATGCCGTTTGAAGAAGTCGATCTGGTCGGCCACGACTTGATCGAAGACCGGCGGCAGGTACACGTCGAAATGCCCGCAGGGATAGGACTTGACCTCGCCGTGCGGCGCGCGTTCGGCGGCTTCGAAGGCCAGGCGCGCGGGTGTCAGCACGTCTTGCGTGGCGATGCAAAACAGGATGGGACAGCGAATCCGCTCGGCGTGCCGCCCCGGGCGATAGCCTGCGATTTGCAGGGCGATGCGCGCGCAGACTTCGTTGCGCCAGGTCGAATGCGGTGGGGTGATGCGCGCAAACCCTGCCACCGCATCCGGGGTGGTCATGATCGCCAATGCGCCCGGCGCGCCCACCGCCGGCACGAGGTAGGGCGCGCGGCCGGTCAAGGCGCGCGCCGCGTCGCGCAGGCCGCAGACCGTGAGTCTTGCGGCCTGGGCGATCCCCAGCGCCGGCAGGTTGCGCAGGCCGTCCACGAAGGGGGCTTGCGCGACCGCCGCCGCGATGCCCGGTTCGTGCGCGGCGAGCCACTGGACATGGCCGCCGGAAAAGGAGCTGCCGAAGATTGCGATGCGTTTGGCGTCCACGCCCGAAAGTCCGCGGGCGCAGGCGATGGCCGCCTGCCAGTCCTGCAACTGGCGCCGGACGTCGAGCAGCTGGCGCGGCTGCCCGTCGCTGGCCCCGAAGTGCCGATAGTCGAACACCAGCGCCGCGAATCCGGCCTGCGCGAAACGTTCGGCGTAGGCGTCCAGCCGCTGCTCGCGCACCGCGGAAAAGCCGTGCGCCATCACCACGCAGGGTGCCGGCGCGCGTTGCGGGCGATACAGCCAGGCGGCGCAGCGTACGCCTTGCGAGTCGAATTCGAGATCGGTGCGCATCAACGGTAGCGTTTCAGGATTTGTTTGGCCACGCTCAGTTTATGCACTTCGTCCGGGCCGTCGTAGATGCGCGCGGCGCGTTCGTGGCGGAAGGCGAAGGCCACGAAGGCGTCGTCGGTCATGCCCAGCGCGCCGTGGGCCTGCAGCGTGCGGTCGAGCACGCGCTGCAGCGCGCCGGCCACCTGGAACTTGATGATGCCCACCTCCTCGCGCGCGGCCTTGAAGCCGTGCTTCTCGGCGTGTTCGGCCACTTGCATGACCAGCGCCCGCGAGCAGGCGATGTCCGCGGCGTTCTCGGCGATCCAGCTCTGGACCAACTGGGTGTCGGCGAGCCGCTTGCCCGGCGCGATTTCGCGGCGGACGGCCCGCTTGCACAGCTCCTCCTGCGCGCGCGCACAGATGCCGAGCCAGCGCATGCAGTGGTGAATGCGACCGGGGCCGAGGCGTTCCTGCGCCAGCAGAAATCCCGCGCCCTCCGGCCCGAGCCGCGCCGACACCGGCACGCGCAGTTTTTCGAGCCTGATCTCGGCGTGCGAGAAATAGCCGCCGTGCGCCTCGCCCATGACCGGGATGTTGCGCACGAACTTCCAGCCGGGATTGCTCGTGTCGGCCAGGAACATGCTGGCGCGCTGGTAGGGCGGGGCGTCCGGATCGGTGACCGCCATGATGATGGCGAAGGTGGCGCCGTCGGCCGAGGAACAAAACCATTTGTGGCCGTCGATGACGTACTCGTCGCCCTCGCGCACCGCGCGCGTGGACAGCAGGACCGGATTGGCGCCGGCGGTGTGCGGCTCGGTCATGGCGAAGCAGGAGCGCACGCGGCCGGCGACCAGCGGCTTGAGGTACTGCTCCTTCTGCTCCGGCGTGCCGGCGAGGTGCAGCAACTCGGCGTTGCCGATGTCCGGGGCCTGCACGCCGAAGACATAATGACCGGTGGGCGTGCGTCCCAGCTCCTCGGACACGCGCGCGAACTGCGCCAAGGGCAGACCCTGGCCGCCGGCCTCCCGGGGCAGCGCCAGCGCCCACAGGCCGAGCTTGCGGACTTCTTCGCGCTTGGCTTCGAGCACCGGCTCCAGCGCGGCGGCGTTTTTGAGGAATTCCGCCTCCAACGGAATCAGCTCGCGGTCCACGAAGGCGCGGATGCGCGCGGCGAGTTCCTCGATCGGCGGATGGGCGTCGGCGGCCATCGGAATCTCCAGTTCAACGGTAGGTGAGCAGGGAGGGGTCCTGGTGCAGCTCCAGGTGCGCCACGTCGTTGAAACGCCGCAGCTCCGGTTGCGCTGCCTCGAGCCGGAACAGGTGCACCGAAGCGTTGAGAATACGCCAGTTGAGCCGGAAGGCGGCGCGGTCCGAAAGGCCAAGCGCCGCGCGCAGCACGGCGGTGATGACTCCGCCGGAGGTGAACACCGCGACCCGTTCGCCCGAGGCGGCGGCGCGGGCCAGGCCGTCCAGGCTGCGCGCGCAGAAATCCGTCCAGCGCTCGACGAGCGGCTCCGCGCCTGGCCGATCGCTCGCCCAGGCCGCGACGATGTGCTCGAACAAGGCCTGGAACTTGCGCGCATCGCCGAACAGTTGGCGCGGATCGAGCGCCAGCTCAGGATGTTCGCGCGCCACCAGCGGCAGGTAGGCGCGAATCAGGTTGCGGTGATCGAATTCGTCGAACGCGGCCTCGATGCGCAGCGCGGCAGGGTTTTCACCCGCAGCTTCCAGCACGCGCCGGGCGCTGTCTTGCTGGCGACGCATACGGCCGCTGTAAACCGCGTCGAAGCGCAGGCGAAGACGCCGCCAGTGCTCGCCGAGCAGCGCCGCCTGGCGTTCGCCGGTCGGCGATAGCGCATCGTAGTCGGGCGCACCGAAAGAGGCCTGGCCGTGGCGGATCAGATAGAGCAACGGCCTTGAAGCCATCTCGGAATTCGCTGCGCGTGAGGGAGGCGACAGCTT
This sequence comes from Nevskia sp., assembly GCA_019689635.1. Lineage (GTDB taxonomy): Bacteria > Pseudomonadota > Gammaproteobacteria > Nevskiales > Nevskiaceae > Nevskia. The sequence continues at coordinate 25,651 of JADGHB010000012.1, forward strand.
AGCCGCGCCGCGCGACGTTTTCGAGGCGGTTTGTCCAGGTTCTGCGGATGACCGGTTTTCAGTGCACGTAAACCGGGCCGTGCAGCTCGCTGCCCAAGGTCTTGCCCTGCGCGTCGGCCAGGCTTGCCGACAGGATCAGGGTGTAGCGTCCCGGCCGGGTTTTGAAGATCAGCATGCGCGGATTGCTGGGGCTCGACTCCCAGGTGCCGGAGACCGGCTGGCCGCGATCGTCGAGCACCTGGATATGGCTGCCCGCCAGGGTCGGATTGCCGATGTCCTGGTCGAACAGCAGCACCACCGCCTTCTCGAAGGCGGCTTCCCCGGCATAGACCAGGTTGAGCCGGTCGGGCGATTGCTTGTCCACCACCGGCCACCAGGCACTGATGACATCGGTCGCGGGGAGATTCTGCGCACGGGTCCTGGCGGCGCTCTTGGGCGTCGCGGAGGCGGTCGGCGCGGCGGAAGCGATGGCGACGGGTTTGCTCGCCTTGTGCTTGGCTACGCGCTGGGTCGCTTGGGTGGGAGGGGACTGAGTTTCCTGCGCGGCTTCGGCTTCGGCGGGCGCGGCGTTTTGCGCGGGGACGGGTGCGCTGGGCGCCGGTGCCGGGCTGGTCTCGGCCGGCGCAGGTGCGGGTGCGGGTGCGGCGGCGGGGGCGGGCTGCGCGGCTTGGGCGCCGGCTTCGGTGGCAGGTGCCGCGGTTTGTTCCCCGGGCTGGGGCTGCTCGGTGACCGATTCTGCGACCTGGGTGGCGACCTTACGCCCCACGTCCGCGGCGATCTTGCGCGCTTCCTCCTCGCTCAGGCCCTGGCCGTTCTGCGTGGACGGCGGCGGCGCCACCGCGGTGCTGTCCGGCGCGGGCGCCGCCTGGGACTCGGCCGTCGCCCCGGGCGTTCCGGGAGACGATTCGTTGCCGCCGAAGATCTGGGCCACGCTGGGACCGGTGCTGACGGTTTTTTCCGGCAGATTGCGCGGGAACAGGAAATTGAGTCCCAGATACACCGCGATGGCGGTGATGGCGACGATGATGACGACTCTCGTGAAAGTCATGTTTCGAGTCCCTAAGCCTGCTGGCGGTGTCGATGGAGCGTCATGAGTGCGCTCTTGGATTTCTCGCGCGGCCCGATCCGCTCGCGAGGACAAGGGCCGGCGCCGCTGAAAAGTCTAAGCGAAATCGGGCGCTGCGTCAGTCGGCGGCGAGTTGGCGCGCTTGAGCGCGGGCCTCGAGTCGTTCGCGCGCGGTCCGTGCCGCTTCGCGCGCCGCGGTTTCCGCCACCAACCGCGCCATCCGCGCGCGCGTCGCATCGGCCTCAGGATACGAGGCCGCGGCCGGCGGGCGATCCGTGGCGTGGCGCAAGGGCGCGATGAGGTAAGCGGCGAAGCCGCTACTGCTCCCGGCGACCAGCAGCGCGATGTAGACGAGGTATTTCCGCATGTCCACTCCCCGAGATGTTGCGCAGGACATTCGTCTTGTCGGCCCCGTGGCTTCGAGGATCGAAACGTCGAGGCCGCTTTTATGACCGCACTATGCGTGGCGCGGCGCAGGCCGTCAAACCGCTGTTTGCCTTGTGGACGCGCGCGGCTGGCGCCCGCGCCTGTGCCGGGAACGAACGGGCTGCGATAATACGCGCTCTCCACAATCGAGCCTGCCGCGCATGACGGACCGTTATCTGGAATTCGCCAATTCGCCCTTCGGGCGCAGCCTCGCCGGTCTGTTGGGCCTGCCCGCCCCGCCGCGCCTCAAGCGCGCGCAGGAGGGTTACGCCGCACAACCGCTGTCCGGCCGTGCGGTGCTGTTGGGCGGCAGCTCGCGCGGCGAGTTGGCGGGGCCACTGATCCAGGCCTTGACGGCGATGGGCGCGGCGCTGCAGATCGCGCCGGAACACGCGGGCCTGGCACCGATCAAGCAGGCCGCCGCCGCGGCGGGCGTCGCGCTCAAAAGCGAGCCGGGCGAAGAGGATCGCGCCGCCGCGGCAGAGGCCTACGTGTTCGACGGCAGCGGCTTCAACGGTTCCGGATCGCTGCGCGAGCTTTACGATTTCTTCCATCCGCGCATCGCGCGCATTCCACGCAACGGCCGCGTCGTGCTGCTCTCGCGCGCGCCGGCGGAAGCCGGGGATGCGGTGGCGTTTGCGGTGGCCAGCGGCCTGCGCGGCTTCGCGCGCTCGCTGGGCAAGGAGCTGGGCAAGAAGGGCATCACCGTCAATTTGCTCGAAGTGCCGCGCGCGGCGCAGGACTTCCTCGAAGGCCCGCTGCGCTTCTTCCTCACCGAGCATGCCGCTTTCGTCACCGGCCAGGTGCTGGCGCTGGCCGCGCCGCCGCCGGGCGCGCAGCCGCCGCCGAGCTGGGTCAAGCCCTTGGACGGCACGGTCGCGCTGGTGACCGGCGCGGCCCGCGGCATCGGCGCGGCGATCGCCACGGTGCTGGCGCGCGAAGGCGCGCAGGTGGTCGGCATCGATCGCCCGGAAGAAGAAGGCGCGCTGGGCCAGACCTTGTCCGCCATCGGGGGGCGCGGGCTGGCGCTGGACATCACCGCGCCCGAAGCGCCGGCGCGCATCGCCGAGGAGCTGACCCGGCTCGGCGGCGCCGGCCTGGTCGTGCACAACGCCGGCATCACCCGCGACAAGATGCTCAAGAACATGCCGCCGCATTTCTGGGACCAGGTGCTGGACGTGAATTTCGGCGCCATCCTGCGCATCAACGAACGGCTGTTCGCCGGCGGGCTCAAGGACGGCGCGCGCATGGTGTGCATCGCTTCCATCGGCGGCATCGGCGGCAACGCCGGCCAGACCAATTACGCCACCACCAAGGCGGCCCTGATCGGCTATGTCGAGGCGCTGGCGCCGCAGTTCGCGAGCCGCGGCGGTGCGATCAACGCGGTCGCGCCCGGCTTCATCGAGACGCAGATGACCGCCGCCATGCCGGCGATTCCGCGCGAAGTCGGCCGCCGGCTGTCCTCGCTCGGCCAGGGCGGCTTGCCGCTGGACATCGCCGAGGCGGTATGCTTCCTCGGCAGCCCGCTGGCCATGGCCGTCAACGGCCGCACGCTGCGCGTGTGCGGGCAGAATTACTTTGGAGCCTAAGCTGGACGGTTCGCGCAAGACGCTCAAGAAACTCGCCCAGGCGCGGCTGCCCACGCCGTTCGCGGAGTTCGTCCTGCATGCCTTCCAGTCGCCCGACGGCAAGGAGCACGTGGCGCTGACCCTGGGCGAACTCGCGCCCGCCGGGCGCAAGGACGCGCGCGGGCCGGCGCCGCTGGTGCGAGTGCATTCGGAATGCCTGACCGGCGATGCGCTGCATTCGCTGCGCTGCGACTGCGGTTTCCAGTTGCGTGCGGCGCTGGAGGCCATCGCGCGCGAGGGTTGCGGCGCGCTGTTGTATCTGCGCCAGGAAGGCCGCGGCATCGGTCTGGGCAACAAAATCCGCGCCTATGCCTTGCAGGATGCCGGTGCCGACACGGTGGAGGCCAATCACCAGCTCGGCTTTCCCGCCGACGCGCGCGAGTACGGTCTGGCGGTGCAGTTGTTGCGCGAGCTGGGCCTGTGCCGCATCCGCCTGATGACGAACAATCCCGCCAAGCTCGACGCTCTGGTCAAGGACGGCGTGACCGTGGTCGAGCGGGTGCCGCTGGAACGCGGCCGCAATCCGCACAACACCGCCTATCTCGACACCAAGGCGGAGAAGCTGGGCCATCTGATCGGCAAGAAGGGGATGCGCACGCCGTGATGCCCGGCGAAACGCTCGTGCCGGCCGCACCAGGCGGGTCGTTCTCCGGGCGCCGGTCACAGGTCCCGGCGCGTGGCGGCTCAGGGCGCCCAGCCGCGGCGACGTGATGCTGCCCTACGGCCTGGCGCGACCGCTGCTGTTCCGGCTGGACGCCGAGCGCGTGCACGAGGCGACCCTGGCCTGGCTGTCGCGCCATCCGCAGAGCGCGGCCCTGCTCGCCGGCGCCACGGTGCACGATCCGGTGCGACTGATGGGCCTGGACTTCCGCAACCGCGTCGGTCTCGCCGCCGGGCTGGACAAGAACGGCGAGGCCATCGAAGCCTTCGACCGCATGGGCTTCGGTTTCGTCGAGATCGGCACGGTGACGCCGCGCCCGCAGCCCGGCAATCCCCGGCCGCGGCTGTTCCGTTTGCCGCGCAACCGCGCGCTGATCAACCGGCTGGGTTTCAACAACCAGGGCGTGGAGGCCGTGGTCGCGCGCCTGGCGCGCGCGCCGCGGCGCACGGTGTTGGGGATCAACCTCGGCAAGAACGCGGACACGCCGCTGGAGCGCGCGGAAGACGATTACCTCGCCGGCCTGCGCAAGGTTTATGGCGTGGCCGATTACGTGACGGTCAATATCTCCTCGCCCAACACCGCCGGCCTGCGCGACTTGCAGCAGGCCGGCCGCTTCGAGCGGATGCTGCAAAAGCTCGACCAGGCGCGGATGGAACTCGCGCAACGCCACGGCGTACGCCGACCCATCCTGGTCAAGCTGGCGCCGGACATGGCGGCGGAGCAACTGGTGCAGATCGCGGAAACCGCGCGCGCCCATGGCATCGACGGCCTGATCGCCACCAACACCACGGTCGCGCGCGCCGGACTCAGGGACGAGCCGTGGGTCGGCGAAACCGGGGGGCTTTCCGGAGCGCCGCTGCGCGAAGCGGCCGAAGGCGCGCTGCGCACCCTGCGCGCCGCCGTGGGACCGGATTACCCGCTGATCGGCGTCGGCGGGATCATGAGCGCAGCGGATGCGCGCGCGCGCCGCGCCGCCGGGGCCGATCTGATCCAGCTTTACACCGGACTGATCTATCGCGGGCCGCGGCTGGTCGGGGAGTGCGCGCGGGCGCTGGGCGCTTGATTGACGCGGCCGCGGCCGTGGGCCGGCGCGGGGGTCAAGCGACGGTCATCTTCTCGGGTTAGAATCACTACCTCGCCAGCCGTACGCGGCGGGCCGACAAATAAAGAAAGGGGAAATGACATGCGCAAGCTGCTCAGGGGCATTTGCGGGGTCTTTTTTGCATCCGGCGTGTTGTGGGCGAATCCGGCCGCGGCGGTCAACGTCGACGGCTACGACATTCCCTATGCCGCGGTGCTGTACGACTACGAGATCAGCGACGGCGTGCGCGACTCCAGCAACGGCAACGCCTTCCAGTTCACCGGCGGCTGGCCGCTGTCGGAGCACGGCGCGGCGGAGCTGAGCTTCTTCAACGTCTCGCGTTCGCGCGACATCGACGGCAAGGACGATTACCAGATCGGCCTGTTCGTGAACTACGTGCACGACTTCGGCCTGTACGGTTTCGACGCGCCCTACCTGCCCAACTTCAAGCCCTATCTGCTCGGCGGTCCGGGCTGGGTGCACGACGACGTGCGCGGTTCCACGCACGACAACTTCGGTCTCGACGCCGGCGGCGGCCTGCTGTTTCCGCTCAAGATCGGCCACTGGGACTGGGGCTGGGCGGTGCGCACCGAGGCGACGGCCATCGTGCAGATCCAGAGCGACGAGACCATTCCCGACCATCGCGTGCTGGCGGATTACCACCTCACGGTGGGCGTGCAGATTCCGCTGACGCCGTTCTTCGCCTCGCGCCATGCGCCGGTCGAGCCGCCGCCGGAGCAGCCGCCGCACGTGGTCCCGGTGGAGCAAGCGCCACCGGCCGCCGCGGCGCCGCCTTGCCAGGCCCCCGCGCCGGGCCAGGCGATCAACCTGGCCGGGTGCAAGGCGGGAGACACGCTCGTTTTGCGCGGCGTGAATTTCAAGACCGGATCGGCACTGCTCACCGACCAGGCCACCCAGGTGCTGGATCAGGTGGCCGACGCGCTCAACGGCCGCAAGGACGTCAAGGTGGAGATCGCAGGCCACACCGACAACGTCGGCAAGCCCAGCTACAACCTCGCGCTGTCGCAAAAGCGGGCCGAGGCCGTGCGCCAATATCTGATCGGCAAAGGCGTGGACGCCGCGCGCCTGAGCGCCCGGGGTTACGGCGCGACCCAGCCGATCGCCGACAACGGTACCGAACAAGGTCGCGCCGAAAACCGCCGGGTGGAGCTGAAGATCACCGTGCAGTAAGCACGAGCGGCTGCGAGCAGGCGGCCGCGCGGCGACGCGCGGCCGTTTTCTTTAGTCGAACCGCAGGATCTGGCGCACCGCTTCTCCGCGCGCCAGGCGGTCGAAACCGGCGTTGAGTTCGTCCAGCCGCAGACGGTGACTGATCAGCCGATCGACGGGCAGGCGGCCGGCGCGGTACAAGGCGATGTAGCGCGGAATGTCGCGGGCGGGCACCGCCGAGCCGAGATAGCTGCCTTTGACCGTCCGCTCTTCCGCCACCAGGCTGACCGCCGGGACCGAGAACCGCTTCTCCGGATGCGGCAGACCCACGCTGACGGTGGTTCCGCCGCGCCGCGTGGCGGCGTAGGCCTGGGCCAGCGCCAGTTCGCTGCCGACCGTTTCCAGCGCGACTTGCGCGCCGCCGCCGGTGGCGGTTTTCACCGCTTCGACGCAGTCGTCCGTGCCGGCGAGCACGGCGTGTGTGGCGCCGAGCGCGCGCGCCAGCTCGAGCTTGGCCGGCTGCACGTCCACGGCCACGAGCGGATGGGCACCAGCTGCGCACGCACCGAGGAGCGCGGCGAGACCCACGCCGCCCATCCCGAAGATGGCAAGGCTTTCGCCTGCCGCGACGCGGGCGGTGTTGATCACCGCGCCCACCCCGGTCAGCACCGCGCAACCGAACAGCGCGGCGATCTCCGGGTCGAGCTCGCCATCGATCTTGACCGCCGAGCGCGCGGAAACCACGGTCGTCTCGGCGAAGGCGGATACGCCCAGGTGGTGGTTGAGCGCGGCGCCCTCGCGCCGCCAGCGACGCGCGCCCGACAACAGCGTTCCGGCCGTGTTGGCTCGCGCGCCGGGTTCGCATAACGCCGGACGGCCGCCGGCGCAGGGCAGGCAGCGGCCGCAGCTCGGTACGAACGAGAACACCACCCGATCGCCCGGTGCGAAACCCTGCGTGCGGGGACCGACGGCGAGGACTTCGCCCGCCGCCTCGTGACCCAAGACCATCGGCATAGGACGCGGGCGCGAGCCGTCGATCACCGAAAGATCGGAGTGGCACAGCCCGGCGGCGAGCACGCGCACGCACAGTTCTTCCGGGCCGGGATCGTCGAGTTCCAGCGTCTCGATGGTCAGCGGCCGCGAAGCGGCATAGGGTGCGGGCCGACCCATCTCCCGCAATACCGCGCCGGCGGTCTTCAAGCGGCTGCCTCCGGCTGCAGGCGCGCCAGCGCCGTGCGCAGGGATCCGGGGATCGGATGCGGCCTGCGCGTCGCGCGATCGACGAACACATGCACGAACCAGCCTTCGGCGGCGAGCGTGTCCGCGCCCTCGCGGAACAGGCCGATCTCGTAACGCACGCTGGACGTGCCGAGCTGGGCCACGCGCAGGCCGGCGTCCACGTTGTCGGGGAAGGCGAGCGCTTCGAGAAAGCGGCAGTGCGACTCCGCGCACACGCCGATGACGGGCCCGGCATGAATGTCCAGCCCGCCGGCGCGGATCAGATAGGCGTTGATGAGAGTGTCGAAGTAGCTGTAATACTCGACGTTGTTGACGTGGCCGTAGAGGTCGTTGTCCTTCCAGCGCGTGTTCAGCGTCTGGAAATAGGGATAGCGGCTGCGCGAGTGCATGCGGTGGCGGAATCCGTCGTCGGTCTGTGGCAGTGTAGCGCGAGACGCGCCGCGCGGTCGGCGTAATATTGTCCGGCGTTCCATCGCAGACGGGAGCACAGGTGCGCGATTCCGGTCAGTTGTTGCACATCGTCCATAACGCCATGGTCCGGGCGGGTCTCGACGTGGCGGCGATCTACCATCGCCTGGGCTACAACGTGGACCGCTTGAGCCAGCGCGACCTGCGCACGCCGCATCGCCTGCAGGCCTACTTCTGGGAGACGGTGGAGGCGGTGACCGGCGATCCGGACATCGGCCTGCACCTGTGTCCGCACATGCCGCCGTTCGGCGGCGAAGTGCTGGAGTATCTGTTCTTCAGCAGCCCGACCTTCCGCGAAGGCTGCCAGCGCGCGCTCAAATACCTGCGCCTGGTCTCCGATGCGCTCAACGTGCGGCTGGTCGAGGGACCGGACACGGCGCGGGTGGTCGTGGTCAGCGCCGCGCATCAGGCGCCGCAGTTGCGCCACACCGAGATCTGCATGCTCTACGGCTTGATCCAGTTCACCCGCGGCGTGAGCGAGGGCAAATTCCATCCGCCGCGCCGCGTGCGCCTGCATTGCACGCAGCGTTCCGCCCGGGAGGAATACGAGCGCGTGTTCGGCTGTCCGGTGGAGTTCGAGTCGCCGGAAAGCGAGATCGAGTTCGATCCCGCGCTGCTCGACTACCGCTCGCCGCACTACGACCCCGACCTGTTGCGCCTCCACGAGGAGCTGGCCGAGAAACGGCTGTCCAAGGTCGAGCGTCAGGATTTGATCGAGCGCATCCGCGGTATCTTCTCGCGGCGGCTGGAACTGGAGGGCTGCGATCTCGAGGACGTGGCGCGCGAGCTGGGGATGCCGGCGCGGCGCCTGCGCTTCGAGCTGGCGCGCGCCGGGACCAGCTTCAGCCGCGTGCTCGCCGAGTTCCGCTACGCGCTCGCGCGCCGGCTGCTGCGCGAAACCGAGGAGCCGATCGAGAACATCGTCTATCTCACCGGCTTCTCCGAGCCGAGCACGTTCTATCGGGCGTTCAAACGCTGGTCGGGCATGACGCCGGTGCAGTACCGGGCGGCCAAGCGCAGCCGCAGCGCCGATCCGGCCTCGGGCGCGCAAGCGGCGGCCGAACGCCGTTGATCAAGGCTCCGGGCGGATGTGCCCGATAGGGCTTTCGCGCCCCTTTTCGGGGTGCAGGAACGCCGCCAGCGCGGGCAGAACGAGGATCGCGCCGATCATGTTGGCGGTGAACATGAACAGCAGCAGCTTGCCCATGTCGATCTGGAACTGGAGCTGCGAGGCGAGCCAGGTGGTGACCGAGACGGCGAGCGTGATGCCGGTGAAGATCACCGCCTTGCCGGTGCCGCGCAGGGTTTCGAAATACGCCTGGCGCAGCGGCTTGCCTTCCGCCAGCGCCGCAGCCATCACGCCGTAGACATAAATCCCGTAGTCCACGCCGATGCCCACCGCCAAGGCCAGCACCGGCAGCGTGGCGACTTTCATGCCGATGCCCAGCGTGGCCATCACGCCGTAGCCCAGTTCCGAAACCAGCGCCAGCGGCAGGATCACGCACAGGATGGCGCGCAGGCTGCGGAAGCTCATCCACAACAGGACCAGAATCGCCACGTACACCCACAGCACGACCTGGCTTTCCTCGGCCTGCACCACTTCGTTGGTAGCGGCCATGACGCCGACGTTGCCCGTGGCCAGCGCGAAGCGGACCGGGCAGTCCTTGGTCATGGCGTCGTATTTCGCTTGCAGCGCGTCGCGCGCCTGGCGCGCGTGTTCGGCGGCCTGCGGATCGGCTTTGGGATCCTGGGTGAGCTTGAAGGCCGTGGCCTGGGCCTCTTTGAGTCGTTCGAAAGTGGCGTATTTGTCGTCGCAGTATTGCGGCGTGACGTCCTTGGCGCGGGCGAAGAAGTCCGCGCGGTTGTCGGCGTCGAAGCGCTTGACCGTATCGACGATGCGGGAAATGGTTTCCGCGCGGTGGTCCTGGGTGAACATGTACACCGCCAGCGCCGAGCAGTCTTCGTTGAGCAGGCCGCTGGTGGTCGGCACCAGCGCGGTGGCCTGGGCCAGCGCGTAGTGATTGCGCGGCAGCACCAGCGCGTTGAGGCGGCCTTCGGACAGACCCTGATAGACCAGCTTGGCGAAGGTCAGCAGGCTCAGCGTCGATTGCACGCCGGGCGTGTTGTCCATGCGCCAGGCGAAGCGGTCCACTTCGTCCATCAACGAGTAGTCGATGCAGCCGTTGGGTTTGGATTCCGCGATGACCTTGAGCTGGTCCACCGCGATGGAGAAGTCCTGGGTGATGGCGTTGAAATCCTGGTTGAAGCGCGAGTCGGGCCGCAGCTCGGGCACGCCTTTCTGCGCGTCGCCGACGATCAGCCCCTGCCGCGCCCACAGCGCCCAGCCCAGCGCCAGGCCGCAGGCCGCCAGCACGGCGAGCGCCACGCGCGGCCGGGTCACCGCGGACAGCGTCCACCACAGCTTGTCGAACACCGCGTCGCGCCGGCTCTGGCGCGCGACGAAGGCCCGCACGTCCTTGAGCCGGATCAAGGTCAGCCAAATCGGCACGAACATCTTGTTGGCCACGATGATGGCCAGTCCGCCGAGCACCGCGTTGATGGACATCTCGCGGATGATCTGGATCTTGATGAGATAGATCGTGGCGAAACCGGCGACGTCGGTGAGCAGCGCGATGGTCCCGGCGATCGCCAGGCGGCGGAAGGTTTCCAGCGAGGCGTCGTAGGGCGAGCGCCCGGCGTGGACCTCGTCCACCCAGGAGTTGACGTACTGCACGCCGTGGCTGACCGACACCGCCAGGATCAGGAAGGGCACCAGGATGGCGAAGGGATCGAGGCCGTAGCCGAGCGTGCGCAGCAGTCCCAGCTCCCAGATCACCGCCACGAAGGACGAACCGAGCGGGATCAAGCCGAGCTTGAACGAGCCGCAGTACAGCCACAGCAACAGCCCGGTGATGACCAGCGTCAGGCCGAAGAAGCCCGCCACCTCCAAGGAGGCGTTGGTCATGTCGTCGACGATCTTGGCGAAGCCGATGATGCGCACCTTGATGCCGTCGCGTTCGTACTTGGCGCGCAGCTTTTCCAGGTAGCGGCCGACGTCGCGGTAGTCGAGTTTCTTCCCGGTGTCCGGATTGACCTCGAGCAGCTCGCTCATGATCATGGCGCCGCGCTGGTCGTTGGTGACCAGGCGGCCGATGACTTGCGCCTTGGCGACGTTGGAGCGGATCTTTTCCAGCATCGCGGGCGTGGGCCGGTAGTCGGCGGGGATCACCGGCGCGCCGGCCAGTCCGCCCTCGACGTTCTCCACGTAATTCACGTTGGGCGTGAACAGCGACATCACCCGCGCGCGATCCACGCCCGGCATGAAGAAGATGTCGTCGGTGGCGTGTTGCAGCTCGGTCATGAAATGCGCGTTGTAGATGTCGCCGCGATCCTGGATCAGGGCGAACAGCACCGTGTTGGCCCCGCCGAAATCCTTGTAGTACTCGCGGAACTTCTGCATGTAGGGATGATCCAGCGGCACCGACTTGAGCCAGCCGGCGTCCGGCTGCAGGCGTGCGGTCTGCACCGCGAAAAACGCCGTGAGCAGGACCAGGATCAGATGGGTCAGGTGGCGGCGGCCGTAGATCACCGGCTCGACGAGCCTGAGGATGCGATCCGCCCAGGGTCCGCTGATCGCCTTGCTGGCCATGCGTTATTTCTTTGCGCTCAACGCGGCAGCGGCAGTCGCTGCACGCCGGCGCTGCCGACGACGAGAAGATGGTCGCCGGCGACCGCGCCGGCGTTGAGATTGTTGTCCGTGGACACCGCCAAGGGCTGGAGCCGCGCGGCCTTAAGCTCGGCCTGCATCACGTGACCGTTCATGCCGAACAACAGGACGCGGCCATCCGGCGCGATCGTGCCGCCGAACAGGCTTTCGGTCTGATCGCTCTTGAGCTCGATCCAGCCGGCCACGGCGCTGACCGGATCGATCTTCCGCGCCGCGTATTCCGGATTGTTGGCCGCTTCTTCCAGCGCCGCGCGCTCCTGCGCGCTGAGCGCGGGCGCCTGCGCGAGGTCGGGCGCGTAAAACGCATTGCCGCGCAAGCCGAACACCAGCGCACCCCGAGCGCCGACCGCCAGCGCGCCGAAATAGGAGCCGGTGTAGGGCGACTTGAGCTGGGTCCAGGAAAGGCCGCGGTCGGTCGAGCGCGCGAGCAGGCCGCGCTCGCCGGCGATCAGCAGGCTGCCGTCGCCGAGCGCGATCAGGTTGTAGAGGTTGGGCGTATCGGCGAACGCCGGCGAGTCGATCGCCTGCCAGGTCTTGCCGCCGTCGCTCGTGATCTTGAGCGTGCCGTTGGTGCCGGCGAGCAGACCGTGGTCGGGATCGAAGAACCGCACGTCGAACCAGGGCCGCCCCCAGGCCGCGTCGTACTGGAGAATACGCCAGTGCGCGCCGCCGTCCTCGGTGGCCAGCACGCAGCCGTCGTAGCCCAGCGCCCAGCCGCGTTGCGCGTCGAGGAAACGCAGGCGGACCAGGGTCACGTCGACCGGCGAGGGGACCTGCTGCCAGTGCGCGCCGTCGGTGGAACGCAGGATCAATCCGTGCTCGCCGACCGCGAGCCAGCCGCCGCCGGCCTGGGCGACGTCGAGCAGCAGGGCCTGGTCGGCGCGCGGGGCTTCCATCGCGGCGCGCGGCGCGAGGCTGGTGTCGGTGCCGGTGCTGCCGTCCTGCGCCAGCGCCGGCGCAGCGCAAGCCAGCGCCCACCCCAGCGCGAGGCCCCAGCCGCCTCGGCGCAGCGCCGAAGAGCGCGCCGCGCTCACTTGTTCTGCGCCTTGCGGGCCAGGTTCGCGGGCGAGAAGTAGTCGTCTTTGAAGTCGATCTTGAAGTCGCTGATCTTGTCCTCGTTCTCCAGCGCGGTGACGAAATAACGGCCGCTCTGCAGGTCGTAGATGATCTCCGGGATGCCGGTCACGGTGGGCACGAACGGCACGGTCAGCAGGTCCGCTTCCTGCACTTTCCAGAGCTGGTCGCGGTTGTCGTAGCAGTCCACCGCCGCGATCGCCCAGGAGTCCTCGTCCACGTAGAAGGTGCGGCGCTTGAACTGGTGGCGCAGGCCGGGCTTGAGCGTGGCGTCCACGATCCACACGCGGTGCAGCTCGTAGCGCACCAGGTTCTGGTTGATGTGGCCGCGGCGGATGATGTCCTTGTACTTGATCAGCGGCGCGTTGATCAGGAAGTTGTTGTAGGGGATGTAGATCTCTTTCTTGCCGACCAGCTTCCAGTTGTAGCGGTCCAGGGCGCCGTTGAACTCGTCCACCTGGTCGTTGAACTGTTCGCCGTCGGTGCCGATGTAGGGGTTGTCGTAGCCCACGTCCGGCGCGCGGTTCACGCGGCCCAGGCCGGGGTTGTAAATCCACGCGTCGCGGCCGGAACCGCCGGCGCCGGAGCTCTCGTGCACCAGGATGAGCTGACCGGCGACGCGCGGCGGCGACAGCACGTCCGACAGGTAGTACAGCAGGATGTGCGTGCCGGGATTGGATTCCTTGAGGTTGGAATATTTGAACTTCACGTCCTCGATCAGCTTGGTGATCTGGTAGGAACCGTCGGCCTTGACGATGGCCTGATTGTTGTAGCGCCGCACGGCGGAACCGCGAAAGCGCATCTTGTGGTTCCAGATCACCTCCGCGCCGTTCTTGGGAATCGGAAACGGAAATCCGAGCACCGCGCCTTCCACGTCGTCGGTGCCCTTGAGCTCGGCGCGAGTGGCGTTCTGGATCGTGGCTTGCTCGATCTGCGGCGGAAAGTAGGCGTCGCGCAGCGTGGGATACACGATCATCCGGTAGTCGGGATACTTGGCGAACATCGCCTTCTGGCCGACCGTGAGATGGTCGGCGTACTGGGCCAGGTTGTCGCGGGTGATGATGAACTCCGGCTTTTCGTACTTGCCGGCGCCGCCGATTTGTGCGCGCTCGCGGCGGGCCAGTTCCTGAATGTTCAGGTCGGCGTATGGCTTGGGCATCTGCCGCAGCGCCGCCTGCATCTCGCTGGTGCCGTACTTCTCGGCGTACTGGGCGAGCGTCAGGTTCGGCATCTTGGCGATGATGCGATCGATCTGCTGGGAGATCGTCGGATAGTCGGCGATGCTGAAGTGATCCATGTATTTCAGCAGGGCCTCGAAATCCTGCGGGTCGGCGGCACGCACCTGCTCGAAAGCCTGCCGCACGGCTTCCAGGCTCTGCGGGGTCTGGTTGCGGATGGCGTCGTCGAAGTTTTTCCCGCCGATCCATTCCGGGATGGTGCCTTGTGCATTTCCTGCGCGCACCGCGCCGACCGGCGTCAGATCCTTGCCCAGGTGCGCGGCTTCCTCGGGCGAGACCTTGGCGGCGGCGCCCGTGGCCAGCGCCCAGGCGCCGGCGGCGATCATCATCCAGTACTTGCGTTTCATGTCATTGCTCCGTCCTGAGTGGTTTCCCTGATTGCGATTTCCCTGAGCCTTGGGTCGCGAGCCTTTCAGAAGGTGTAATTGATGGCCAGGCCGATCACGTCGCGGTCGCGCTGGGTGTTGACGGTGCCGCCGCCGGTCGAGCCTTGATAGAAGATCTGTCCGCTCCAGTCCTGCCCGCTTTCGATCACCGTGCCGATCACGTAGGTCTTGGTGCCGGCGACGAAGTTCTGCATCGGCTGCGGCCCGATGCCCGAGACGTCCTGGTTCCACTGCAGCGAAGGCTTGAAATTGAGGTTCCAGATCAGGTTGTCGTACTCGAACTGGGCCAGGATGCGATAACCCCAGGAGAAACTGGAGGCGAAGCCGTGGGTTTGCTGCGTGGGGTTGAAGCGCCTCGCATCCGGCACGCCGCCGCTGCCGGTACCGTCCGCGCCAGGGCTGGCGTGGGTGTCGTTGTTGTCGCCGCCTTCCAGTTGCAGGCGGCTGCGCGGCGGCATGTGCCAGATGTGGGTGAAGCCGAGCTCGGCGAGGATCAGGATCTGGTCCGCGCCAAAAGGATTCTCGCTGGCGCCGATGGCACGGATACCGGTGAGGTCGAGCTGATCCACCGGCAGGCGTTCGTAGCCGCGCACGATCTGGTGCGGTTGCACGGTGATTCCGCGGTAGCTTTCGACATAATCGGGCAGGATGGTGCGTCCGCTCGGGATGGTGACGCTCTTTCCCGCGGTGCCAGCGATCACCGGCAAGGCGTTGAGCAGCCCGATGGTGTCCTGCAATAACTGCGTCGGATTGCTGGTACTGATCGACCCGATGACGGCGGGCAGGGAGGCGATGGTCTGCTGGATGGTGGTGGCGTCGAGCCCCAGGGTCAAATCCTGTTTGGGAAAGGCGGGCTGCAGGGCCGCGAAGACCAGGTCCGGCACGTCCACCTGCACCGGCAAATTGGGTCGCAGCGAATATTCGCCGGCCAGCGACCACTTGCCGACGTTGGTGTTGAAACTGAAGCCGAACATCTGGATGTCCTCGGGATAGTCGAGGAAAGTCTTCATGGTGTCGAGGGGCAGCGGTTCCTTGCCGCTGACGGGATTGAGACCGATGAAGCCGTTGCAATCGACGAAGGCCTGCAAAAAGCTGGTCGAGTTGCGCATGCAGGATTCGTCGGTGGCGATGAAGCTTAAGTAGGGCAACTGGCTGTGGTAGTTCAGCGCGTAGAAGTTGAACTCCGTGCCGCCGTTGAAATCGGCGGCGTAGTACGAAAGCTTGAATCCGCCCTGGCCCTGTGAACGCGGGTGGGCGAAGCGCTCGTCGAGCACCCGCGAGGTCAGGCAAGTGTCGGAGATCGCGTTGCCGGGCGGCGGCAGACGACCGATGCACTGGGGGTCTTCGTGGAACTGGCCCAGACTGATGTCGGCGTAGCTGCCTTTGACCACGTCGAGGTAGGAGTAAAAACTGCCGTCAGGATCCGGCACCACCCGCTCCCAGCCCAACTCGTACACCAGATCCAGCGAGAGCGACTCGTTGAGGTTGGTGCTGAGCAGCACGGCGGGCGTGGGCCGGAACACTTCATTGATCGGTGTGCCCGGCTGGTGCAACAACACCGCGCTCGGCGGGTTGATCTGGCTGACGCTGTTGAGCGCGATGAAGGTGGATTCGCCCCAGCGGATGTGCTGATAGCCGGCGCGCACGTTGAAGGTGTGATC
Source organism: Nevskia sp. (assembly GCA_019689635.1). Lineage (GTDB taxonomy): Bacteria > Pseudomonadota > Gammaproteobacteria > Nevskiales > Nevskiaceae > Nevskia. The sequence continues at coordinate 41,476 of JADGHB010000012.1, forward strand.
GAAGAGTTTGAAGCGGTCTGCGACGAAGGCGTCGGTGAGCTGCCAGTCCTTGCCGATTTGCTGGCGCACGGCGGGCGAGCGCGGCGTTTCGGCGGGTTGGAACGTCGTGTCGGGGTGGCGGTCGGCTTTGTTGAAGGCGGAGGGATCGAAAAAGCCGAAAGCGCCGAGCTTGAACGTGAAATCGTGCCAGGACAGCGACAGCTCTTCATTGAGCTTGGATACCGCAGATACCACTCCCCAGCGTGAATAATTGAGGTCACCGTTGTCCTTGTTGGATGCGAAGAACGCGCCGGGTGCCTTGACCAGTACCTCGTTGGGGGCCGGATCGCCGGTGAACGACATGCAGTCACCCGGACCGCAAAGATTGGGATTGAGATTGAGCTTGTAGATCAGGCGTGGGTCGGGAGACTCGGTGCGCCAGGCCATGCCGTAGGACAGCCGGCTCTTGAGATTGCCGGACAGATCGCCCCAGTCGAATTCTGCGGCGGCGGCGGAGCCGGCCCAGCTCAGCGCCAGCACCAGCAACGCAAATCGATGCTTGAACATCGCGGTCCTCTCCTCCTGATGCGGCCGCTCCGGTCGGTATCGGGCGGCCGTCGAGTGTTACCTCATGCCGTGCCGGGCAATCCTGCCTCGAGCCGCGTACGCAGCCGCGGCGCCAGTTCGTCCGCCGCGGCGAGCAGGACGCGCGCGGCGCCCGGCTCCATGCGGCTGAACAGCGGAGCCAGACGCTGCCAGGTCTCGTCGGATGCGGCGGCTTCCGTCAGTGCCTGACGCACCGACGGCGTCTTCAGCGCGGGCAGTTTGATCAGACGCGCCAGCACCGGCTCCTCCATTTCGGCCAGCAAAGGGAGCAAGGCCGGCCACAGCGCCAGTTCCTGGGTGCGCTCGATCATGCGCGCGAGCACGGCATCGTCGAACTTTGCCGCGAGTCGCGCGATGCGGCGACGCTGCGGCGCGTCGATCGTGGCGATCAAGGACAAGGCTTCCGGCCACAGCTCCGGTGCGGCCTCGATCGCGCAGCGGATCGTGTCCGCCAGGCGAACGTCGGACAAGCCGGAGACGATCGCGGATAGGCGCGCGGCGTCCTCGACGAAAAATCCCACCTGTAACAGGGTCTCGGCGTCCAGGACCGCGGCGGTGGCCAGCACCGCCGCGAGTTCCAGGCTGTCGACGAAATGCGCCATGACGACATACTCGCCGCGTCGCGCCAGTTCGCGGGAGATTTCCACCACGCGCGGCACCGGCATCGAACGCACCAGGGCCTGGGTGCGCCGCGGATCGAGCTGCACGCAAACCTCGGCGAGCAAGGGCGTCGACAGACGCTGGGCGATCTCGACCGCGCGTGTCACCGGCAGCAGGCCGGCGAGGCGGGCGCATAGCAGGGGACCGAAGACCTTCTCTCCCAGTTTCGCCAGCAAGGGCACCGGCAACAGGCGCGCCGCATTGGCCAGGCGCAGGAGCTGTTCGTGGCCGGTGTCGTGCAGCGCATCGGTACAGTGCCGGCGCAGGCTGCGCAGTTCGTCCGGGCTCAGTCGCTGCAGGAATTCGAGCCGCTCCGGCGGGGTACCGAGCAGACGTGCCAGCTTGAGCGTCTCGGCCCGGCGCGCGAGCGGACTCATGGCTCCAGGATCTTGCGCATGGGGCCGCGCAATGGCGACGGGACGTAAGCCAGCGCCTTGCGCAGCGCGCGCCCGAGCTGGTCCTGTTGCGCCTGTTTGGAGGCCCGCAAGGCCGCGGTCAAGACATCGATCTCCTGCGGCTGGAGCGCCGCCAGGGTTGGCACGCTCGTCGGTTGCCGTAGCCCCAACTCGCGCGCCAGGTCGGAGCGCGCGCGTTCCACACTATGCTCCGCAGCCGCTGAGCGCATCGAAGTCTCCCCCTCCCGTAGCGCGGTGTCCGCCGGCGCTTTCTTAAATTGAATAAAACTAAGCCGCCACTCCTGCACCAGCATTGGCCGCACGGCAGCCCGCGGCTGGCGCAGGGGCTAGCATTATCGCCCGTAACGGCGCTGGCGCTGCTGATAGGAGCGCAGCGCGCGCAGGAAGTCGGTCTTGCGGAATTCCGGCCAATAGGCGTCGCAGAAATAGAATTCGCTGTACACCGATTGCCACAGCAGAAAACCGGACAGGCGGATCTCCCCGCTGGTGCGGATGATGAAGTCCGGTTCGGGGCGCGGGGCGGCGTAGAGGGCCGCATTGATGTCCTCGGCGCTCAACTCGGCGGCGGCCTGTTCCAGCGATTGGCCCGCCTGGGCGCGCGCCAGCAGAGCTTTGCGCATGGCGGCGACGATCTCTTCGCGGCCGCCGTAGGCCAGCGCGATGTACAGTTGCAGACCGTCGTAATCCTGAGTGGCTTGCTCGAGTTCGGCGAAGGAGGCGCGCACGTCCTCCGGTAGCTGTTCGATCTCGCCGATGGTGCGCACGCGCACGCGATGGCGATGCACCCGTCGATCCTGGGCCATGGCCCGCGCCTGTTCGGCGAACAGGCGATACAGATGGGCGACTTCCGCCTGGTCGCGGCTTTTGTTGTCGCTGGAAAACACCCATAGCGTGATGTGGGTGATGCCGAGGTCGGCGCACCACTCGATCACCTGCTTGGCCTTGTCGGCGCCCATCGTGTGGCCGAGCTCGGTCGCCATGCCCTTGGCGCGGGCGTAACGCCGGTTGCCGTCCAGGATCAGGCCGAGGTGGGTCGGCAGCTTGCCGACTGTGCGGACCTCGTGTTCCAGCCGTTTCTCGTACCACCAGTAAAGCGGCGCGCTCAGCCGTTTGAGCAGGCGCACCAACAAGCCCAATCGTTCGCGCATGGGCGCACATTGTGCGTCATCGTTGGCAGGCGTGCTGTGCGGCGGTTCGCGGCCGCGTTATTTGAGCTCGGCCGAGCTTTTGTTCAACAGCCGGCGGGCGATGATCAAGAGCTGGATTTGCTGGGTGCCCTCGAAAATATCGAGGATCTTGGCGTCGCGCGCCCATTTTTCCAGCAAGCCCGCGCCTTCCTCGCCTTCGGCGTAGCCCACCGCACCGGCCAGCTCCAGACATTTGAGCGCGACTTCCACGCCGGTGCGCCCGGCCTTAGCCTTGGCCATGGAAGCTTGGAGGGAATTGGGCCTGCGGTTGTCGGCCATCCACGCGGCCTGCAGGGTGAGCAGGCGCGCGGCCTCGTAATCCGCTTCCATCTTGAGGAATTCGGCGGCGGCGGCGCTTTGTTGCGCAGCCGCGCGGCGATAGTCGATCTCGATCCCGGCCCGTTCGAGCAGCCGGCGGGTCTCGTCCAGACAGGCGCGCGCCAGCCCCACCGCCATCGCCGCCACCAGCGGGCGGGTGTTGTCGAAGGTCTGCATCACGCCGGCGAAGCCTTTCTCGACGTTGATCTCCGGCGAGCCGAGCAGGTTTTCCTTCGGCACCCGGCAATCCTTGAGCACGAAGGCGGCGGTGTCCGAGGCGCGGATGCCCAGTTTGTGCTCCAGGCGCACTTCCTCGAAGCCGGGCGTGCCCTTTTCGACCACGAAGGACTTGATCGCGGCACGGCCCAGGGAACGATCCAGCGTCGCCCAGACCACGACCAGATCGGCGCGATGGCCCGCGGTCACGTAGATCTTTTCGCCGTTGAGAATATAGTGGTCGCCGTCGAGCCGAGCGGTGGTGCGGATCGCCGCCGAGTCAGAACCGCAATGCGGCTCGGTGATGGCCATCGCCGCCCAGCGGCCCTTGAAACGCGCGAGCTGTTCCTCGTTGGCCACCGAGGCGATGGCGGCATTGCCCAGGCCCTGACGCGGCAAGGACAGGGTCAGCGCCACGTCGCCCCAGCACAGTTCCATGATGCCGAGCACGGTGGACAGATTGCTGCCGTTGCGATTGGCGCCGTCGTTCTGGCTCTGGCTCTCGCGGCGCACGCCGGCGGCGCCGGCGCCCCCGGTGCCGCCGGCCTCGTTCATGCCGTCGAGCAGGGCCGCCAGCATGTCCAGTTCTTTGGGGTCGGTGTGCTCGGCGCGATCGTACTTGCGCGAGATCGGGCGGAACACCTGTTGCGCCACCTGGTGGGCCTGCGCGACCAGGGCCTGGAATTTCTTCGGGGTTTCGAGATAGATCATGGCTGTCTCAGCATGACGCCGCATCCTGCGGCTGGGGCGCGCGCCCCGGGATCGTGGCTTGCGCCGCGCTCACACCAGCACCGCGCCTTCCATGAGGCCGGCCGCGCGCAGGTCGCGATACCAGCGCTCCACCGGATGTTCCTTGACGTAGCCGTGGCCGCCCAAAAGCTGCACGCCGTGCGAGCCGATCGCCATCCCCCGGTCGCTGCACAGCCGGCGCGCGAGCGCGACTTCGTGCGCGAAGGGCAGGCCGCGCTCGGCGCGGCTGGCCGCGCGCCAGGTGGCCAGGCGCAGGCCTTCCAGCTCGATGGCGATGTCCGCGACGGTGAAGGCCACCGACTGGCGATGGCTGATCGGTTCGCCGAAGGCCTCGCGCTCGTTGACGTAAGGGATCACGTAGTCCAGCACCGCCTGTGCCGTGCCGCAGGCCAGCGCGCACCAGCCCAGGCGCGCGAGCTGCACGCAGTCTTCGTAAATCCGTGCCTCGCCTGAGCCGAGCAAGGCCGAACGCGGCAGTTCGACCCGGTCCAGACGCAGCCGGCCGGTGGCCGCGGCGCGCAGGCCCATGGCTGGTTCGGCCTCGATCGAGACGCCGGCGGTGGAGGATTCCACCAGGAACAGGGCTGGACCGCGTTCGGCGAGCTGGGCGGCGACCACGAACAGCTCCGCGCTAGCCGCCAGCGGCACCAGCGTCTTGACGCCCTCGAGCACGTAGCCGTCGCCGCGTTCGCGCGCGCGGGTTTCGAGCGCGAACGGATCGAACAGCGGACGCGCTTCCATCAGGGCCAGGGCCGCGGCCGGAGGGTTTTCGCCGGTGAAGGCGGGCAGGTATTTCGCCTGCTGTTCGGCGTCGCCCCACAGGGAAAGCGCCGTGGAAACCGCTGCCGGCGCCAGGCAGGCGAGGGCGAGGCCCAAATCGCCATGGGCCAAGGCCTCGGCGACCAGGACGTTGGTCACCGCGTTGCGCTCGCTTCCGGTTCCGCCGAGCGCCTCCGGCACGCCCAGCGCGGCCAATCCCAGCTCGCGCGACTGCGCCAGCAACTCGGCGGGAGCAGCGCAAGCGGCGTCGGCTTGGGCCGCGGCCGCGCGCAGACGTTCGTCGGCGAAGCTGCGCGCGGCTTCCTGCAGCATCCGTTGCTCTTCGGTCGGGGTGAGATCGAACAGCGCGGACTCGCCGACCCGCGCGGGCCGTTCGGGCTGCATGAGCTTGCGCGCGGCCGAGAAGACGCGCCCCGCGGCCGCGGCGCTGCGGAAACCGCCGCGCGCGGCGCGGTACAGCAGGCGTTCGGCCGGTTTGCGCAGGCGCAGGCGGTCGACCAGCGCCAGCCCGGCGAAGTGGTTCAGGGCGCGCAGGCCGTAGCCCATCGCGCGATCGGCGAGCTTGGTCATCATTCGCTCCGAGAAACTATTGGCGGCGCGGTTTGGCTTCGAGCAGGGCCGCGCGCGTGCGTTCGAGAAAGGTGTCGACCAGGCGCGTGAACTTGCCTTGGATGAAAGGCGGCGCCAGCGGCCGGTACATCAGCGGCACGGGGACATCGTACAGTTCGCCGCGCACCGCGAAGTCCAGCCGCGTGTGTTCGCCTTCGCGTGCCAGGCGGAACGCGCCTTCGATGCGGGCGTTGCCGTGGCCCGACAGCGGTTCCCACGAAAGCAGTCCACGCGAAGGATCGACCCGGTAGCGTGCGGCATAGCTCACGTCGTGGGCGATCTTCGCCAGCCGCGAGCCGATGGTCTGCATCTCCCACAGGTAAGCGCGCTCGCCCAGGCGCGTCAGACGCTTGAGCTTGGGGAAACGCCGGATGGTGCCCTCCAGGTCGTCGAGCAAGGGCACGACGCGCTCGTAGGCGAGCGGTACGCTCAGGCTGCGTTCGATGGCGATGTCGACTTGCATGGAGGAAAGGCCGGAAGATGCCGGCTAGCATGGCATCCATGCACGGCGCGAAGCATTGCCCGCCGGTGCCGCAGGCGCTGGCGGCAGGGTCAATTCTTCACAGGCGGATCTCGCCCCGCAGGATGCGCTGGTGAATCTGCGCATCGAGGGGTTGGTAGCCCCGCGCGGGATCGAGCAGCACGTACAAGGGCTCCGGGATTTTTCCGGGGTCGAAGCCTTCGCGTTTGAGCGCGGTCTTGCGGTACTTGAAGGTGCCCGTGGTGTCGTGTTCCTCGCGCAGGCGCAGGAACCGCGGTACCGCGTAATCCGGCAGTGCCTCGCGCAGATGCTGCGCGAGCCGGCGGCCGTCGAGGGGGCCGGCCAGGGTGAGCGCGGCCATGCCGGCGCGGCCTTCGGTGCCGGGGATTTGCACGCCATACACCACGGCCTGGGTCACGCCGGGAAAGCGGTTGAGCGCGGCTTCGACTTCGGTGGTGGCGACGTTCTCGCCTTTCCAGCGGAAGGTGTCGCCCAGCCGATCCACGAACTGGATGTGACGATACCCCTGGTCGCGCACCAGATCGCCGGTGTTGAACCAGCGATCTCCGCGCCGGAACACGTCGTGCAGCAGTTTCTCTTCGCTGGCGTCCTTTTCGGTGTAGCCGTCGAAGGGCGATCGGTCGGTGATCTCGGCGAGCAGCAGGCCCACCTCACCGCGAGCGACACGGCGCATGTAGCCGTCGGCGCCGCGCACCGGCGCCTCGCGCTCGCCGTCGTACTGGACGATGGCGTAGGACAGCGGACAGAAGCCGGCCGTGCGCGGCAGGCCGAAAGCGTTGACGAAGGCGATGTTGGCTTCGCTGGCGCCGTAAAACTCGTAAATCCGTTCGATGCCGAAGCGGCGTTCGAACGCCTCCCATAGTTCCGGCCGCAGTCCGTTGCCCACCATCAGCCGCACCCGGTGTTCGCGGTCGCGCGGGGTTTCCGGCTGGTTGAGCAGATAGCGGCACAACTCGCCGATGTAGCAGAACGCGGTGGCGCCGGAGTCGCGAACGTCGTCCCAGAAACGGCGTGCCGAAAACTTGCGCGCCAGCGCCAAGGTGCAGCCGGCGCCGAGCGCTGCGCCCCAGGACACGGTCAGCGCATTGTTGTGGTACAGCGGCAAAGCGCAATAGAACACGTCTTCGGGCGTCAGCCGCAGCGCCATCTGACCCAAGCCCGCCATGCCCCGCAACCAACGGTAATGCGTCATCACCGAGGCTTTCGGCAGGCCGGTGGTGCCGGAGGTGAAGATGTAGAAACAGGGCTGGCGCAGCCGCACCTGGGCGGTTTCCGGCGGGTCGGTCGAAGGCAGCGCCTCGCACGCGGCGGCCAGTGCACGGTAGCCTTCCGGCGCTGCGCCCGGTCCGTCCCAGAAATAAACCGGCGAGGAGTTCCCGCGCGGCGTCCAGGGTGTGGATTCCAACGCGCCGCGGCATTCCTCGCCGACCACCAGCAGTTTCGGCTGGACCAGCGCCAGGCTGTGCGTCAGCGCCTGGCCGTGCTGCTGGGTGTTGAGCATCGCCGCCACCGCGCCGAGCTTGACCGCGCCGGCCACGCACGCCAAGACCTCCGGACGGTTTTCCATGAGGATGCCGACCGCATCGCCAGCCTTGACCCCCTGGCTGCGGAACAGCGCGGCGCAACGGTTGGCCCAGGCGTTGAACTGAGCGTAGGTCCAATGCCGGTCCTCGAAACGCAGCGCGATGCGCTCAGGGTGGTGCCGCGCCTGACGTTCCAAAAGCCGGCCGATCGAGCCGTGCCGCTCCGGCTTGAGCCACAAAAGGTTCCAGGCGCCGCGACTGCCGCGCCAGGCTTCCGGCAGGCTGCGGACCAGGCCGCGGGCGAGCTCGCGCAAGGGGATGGTTTGATCGTCTTTCCGCTTCATGCCGGCAATCTGCGTCGCCGGCGTCGGGCATGCAAGGGCTGCGGCGCCCCCGGGTCGCGGCGCCGCGACCGTTCGCCGTGACGTTTTTCATGCGGCAGCGATGGGATTCCGCTAGGCTCGGGGGCTGAAGCGCCCGACCTGCGAGGGAGTTTTTTGATCGAGGACCTGCTCCGCCACTGGCCTGCGCTGAGCCCCCTGATGGATCGGGCGCTGGAGCTGCCGCGCACCGAGCGTGCCGCTTATATCGAGCGCGCGTGCGCGGGCGACGGCGAAAAGCTCGCCGTCATGCGGCGCTGGTTGTCCGCACTCGAGGCCAGCACGGGGTTCCTGGAGCCCAAGGCCGCCGCCGACGAGGATTTCCGTCCCTTGCCGGCGGGCCACCGCATCGGCGCCTATCGCATCGAGCGGCTGATCGGTCGCGGCGGAATGGGCGAGGTCTATCTGGCGCTGCGCGCCGATGGCCAGTTCGAGCACAGCGTGGCGATCAAGCTGATTCGTGCCTCCTGCACGGCCGAACCCGAATCGTTTTTGGCCGAGCGGCGCCTGCTGGCCCAGTTGGAACACCCCGGGATCACGCGCTTGTTCGACGGCGGTCTCACCGACGACGGTCGGCCCTACATGGTGATGGAATACGTCGCGGGTCACGATCTGCTGACGTACTGCCGGCAGCGGCGGGCCGACCTCGCTCAACGCCTGCGCTTGTTCGTCGAACTGTGCGAGGCCGTGGCTTATGCGCACCGACACCTGATCGTGCATCGGGACATAAAGCCAGGCAACGTCCTGGTCACGGCGGAGGGCCGGGTCAAGCTCCTGGACTTCGGAGTCGCCCAGTGGCTCGGCAGCGGCTCCAGCCAGGCTCTGGCGGCGGGGCGGGCGACGCCGGGCTATGCGGCGCCGGAGCAATGGCTCGGCGGGGCGATCACTCCCGCCACCGACGTCTACGCCTTGGGCGTGCTGCTCTACCATCTGCTCGCCGGCCGCGGGCCCTGGACTCGCTCCGAGGAGGGCCTCGCGCTGGCGGTGCTACCTCCGCTCGAGGAAGTGCCGCCTCCGCCGAGCGCGGTGGCGGAGGATCCGCAAGTGCCGGCCCGCCGGTTGCGCGGCGATCTCGATGCCATCGTGGGCAAGGCCATGCAGCGCGATCCGCTGCAGCGTTATTCCGGTGCCGCCGCGCTCGAAGAGGACCTGCGCCGCCATCTGCGGCACGAGCCGGTCGCCGCGCTGCCGCGCGCGCCGGCTTACGTGTTGCGGCGCTTCCTGCGGCGTCATCGGGTCCTCGCCGGCTGCGCCTTGGTGGTGGCCACCGTCCTGCTCGGCGCCACCGTGCTCACCGCCCGATCCGCACACCGCTTGCGCATCGAACGAGACCTCGCGCGCGCCGAGGCCGAGCGCCTGGAGGACGTGGAGAGCTTTCTCTTCGGGTTGTTCCGTCAGGCCGGCGAGGGCAGCGCCGGCGCCAATCTGAGTCTGGGGCAACTGCTGGACGCTCAGCGCCAGCGGGTCGAAGGCGGCCGGGATCGCGAGGCGCTCCGCGAACTGCGCATCCTCGGCCAGCTCTATGCGCACATGGACGACGACGCCGACGCGGTGTCCGTATTGACCGCCTACCTGCGCGACGCCCCGCCGGACTTCCCGCCGGAGGAACTCGCCGCCGCTCACGCGGATCTGGCCACGGCCTTGTTCCGCACCGGTCGCGTCGAGCCGGCGCGACGAGAACTCGCCTTGGCGCAGGCGATCTGGGAGGCGGATCCCGCTCGTTATCAACAGGCGTTGCTCGACAGTCGAACTTTGCAGTCGCAGTTACTGCGCGCGGACGGCGACACGGCGGGCGGCATCCGTGTGCTGCAAGACGCCCTGGCCGAAAGCCGGCGGTGGTTCGGCGAAGACGATTTGCGCACGGCCTATCGCTACAACGATCTCGCCGCCGCGCAACAACAGGCCGGGCAGATCGCCGCCGCCCGCGCATCCGCGCGGCGGGCCTGGCAGATTCTCGCAACACTCCAGCACCAGCACAGCAGCCAGGGTCTGGATGTGCTCAACAATCTCGCCGCGCTGGCCTATTTCCAGCAGGACTGGCGCGAGGCCGAGGACGATTTCCGCCAGGCGATCGCCTTGCGTCGCGAACTGTTCGGTCCTTCGGCGGCCTTGGCGGCTTTGCTCAACAATTACGGCAAGCTGTTGATCAAACGGAATCGTCCGGGCGAGGCCCTGCCGTGCCTGCGCGAGGCGGTGGACTTGAGCGCGCGCTACAGCGGCTTGGGCAGTTTTCTGAGCGTGGCCGCGCAATTGAGCCTCGCCCAGGCGCTCGTCGCCCTGGGGCCCGGTGACGAAGCGGAGAGGCGCGCCAGCCAGGTGGTCGAGGTGGCGCGTCAGGCTTTTGGGGAAACGCATCTGCTGACCGCCGCCGCCGAAACCAATCTCGCGCATCTGCGTCTTGCGCAGCAGCGCCGGGACGAAGCGCTGAGGCTGCTCGATGCGGCCGGCGCCACGCTGCGCAAACTGGGGCCGGCCGGAGCCGGCGTGCTCGAAGAAGTCGAGCGCCTGCGCCGGGATTACGGCGTGGATTCCAGTTCCTGATACAGAAAAGCGCGGGCCTTGAGCCAGTCGCGCTGCACCGTGCGCGGCGACAGACCGAGCAGCCGCGCGGTCTCGGCTTCGCTGTAACCGGCAAAAAAGCGGCATTCCACGACGCGCGCCAGCCGGCGATCCACTCCTTCCAGTTTGGACAGCGCCAGATCGATTTCCAGGACTTCGGTGGACGAAACGCCGACGTACAGCGCCACTTCGTCCAGCGGCAGGTCGTCCGCGCCGGCTCCGCGCTTGGCCGCCAGATGCGCGCGCGCGTGATCCACCAATACCTGGCGCATGGCCGCGGCGGCGGTGTTGAGAAAATGATCGCGCGATTTCCAGCCGTGCTGGCGCGAAAGCCTGATCCAGGCCTCGCTGACCAGCGCGGTCGTTTGCAGGGTCTCGCCCGCACGCAAGCGACCGCGCTGCGCGCGCGCCAGTCGCTTGAGACTGGCGTAAAGCTCCGCGCTCAGCCGCCTGACTTCGGGGGCGGGCGCGTCGCTGTACCCTAGGCTCATGTCGGACATGCGGGCATTATCCGTTTTTCGCGCGAAGACGTCTGAGACGGACCCGGCACTTTGCCGACGCATTTCCGGAGCCGTTAGAATTCGGGCTGCGAAATTTCGCCATGTCGCGCAGCCCGGGTGAGAAACCATGCTGGGTGAGTGCCGCGGGGACTCGTCGCGGCCCGGCGATCAGGCCGCCGCCGACCTGGAGTCGGGAGGTCGGCGCGAAAGGCAACGAAAGATGACGGGGCGTAGCGCAGCCTGGTAGCGCACCTGCCTTGGGCGCAGGTGGTCGCCGGTTCAAATCCGGCCGCCCCGACCATCGCCGCGAGCGAGTCGGCGCTACGCGGGCCAGCGGCGCAGCAGCGCCTCGAGTTCCAGCCGGATGGCTTGCAGTTCCTTTTGCCGGGCGGAGGCCGTCGAAGGCGGTGGCGACGCGGTGGCTGCGGCCAAGCGCGGATCGCTGGCGTGCTCCAGGCGTGCCAGGTCTTTCAGCTTCTGACGCGCACCGCCGATGGTGAACCCCTCCTCGTAGAGCAGGCTGCGGATGCGGCGCACCATCAACACGTCGTCGATCTGGTAGTAGCGGCGGTTGCCGCGGCGCTTGACGGGTCTGAGCTGGGGAAATTCCTGCTCCCAGTAGCGCAGCACGTGCGGCTTGACCGCGCACAGGTCGCTGACTTCGCCGATGGCGAAGTAGCGCTTGCGTGGGATCTCCGGCAGGGCGCGGGTCGGCAACTCAACGGCGGGTTTCATCGACACTCACGCGCAGACGCAGCTTCTGGCCGGGACGGAAAGTGACCACGCGGCGCGCCGAAATCGGAATCTCCTCGCCGGTCTTGGGATTACGGCCGGGACGCTGGTTCTTGTCGCGCAGCTCGAAGTTGCCGAAGCCGGAGAGCTTGACCGGTTCGCCCTGTTCCAGGCGCGCGCGGATTTCCTCGAAAAACAGATCGACGAATTCCTTGGCTTCGCGTTTGTTGAGGCCGAGCTCGTCGAACAGAGCCTCGGCCAGTTCTGCCTTGGTCAGCGCCACGTTCCCAACCTCGTTTACCCCCGAACCGAGGCTCCCAGATGGGCGGAGACGCCCGCGATGATGTTCGCCACCGCCGCGTCGATTTCAGCTTCGTTAAGGGTGCGGGAGCGGTCTTGAAAAATCAAGCCTAGGGCCATGCTTTTATGGCCTTCCGGCAGACCGGCGCCGCGGTAGATGTCGAACAGGCGCACGGATTGCAGCAAAAGGCCGCCCGCCTCGCGCACCGTGGCGATCAGGCGCTCGGCACCGATCTCCTCGCGCACCACCAGCGCCAGATCGCGGCGCGCGGAAGGGAACTCCGGAATCGGTTGCGCGGCGGGTAGCCGGGTTTCGCACAGCGCGACGGCATCCAGCTCGAACAGCACCAGACTTTCCGCAAGCTCGAGCGTCTGGCTCAGGCGCGGGTGCAGACTGCCGAGCCAGCCCACGGGTCGCTCGCCGCGGAAAATGCGCGCCGATTGTCCGGGATGCAGCGCGGGATGCGGCTGCGGTTCGAAGCGGTACTCGCCGGCATCGCGGCCGAACAGCGCTTCGAGGTCGCCTTTGACGTCATAGAAATCCACCGCGCGCGGCGGGCTGGCCCATTGTTCCGGCACGGCGCTGCCGGCGGCGAGCCCCGCGATGCGCAGCGTTTCGCGGCTGCCGCCATCGTCCTTGAAATAGCAGGCGGCGCACTCGAACAAGCGCGCGCGCGGCTGCTGGCGGCTGCGGTTGTAACGCCAGGCCGGAATCAGGCCGCTCCACAGCGTGGTGCGCAACACCGACATCGTCTCGGCGATGGGGTTGTCCAGGGCGATCGCGGGCAGGTCCGGCAGGAGCAGGTCCTGGAGCCGCGGGTCCACGAAGCTGTAGCACAGCGCCTCCTGCCAGCCGCGCGCGACCAGCACGTCCTTGAGGGCATCCAAGGACCGTCGGCGTTCCGAGGGCGCGTGCGGCGTCAGTTGCGCGGCGTAGCTGCGCGCCGGGATGCGCTCGTAGCCGTGCAGACGCGCGATTTCTTCGATCAGGTCCGCCTCGATGCGCAGGTCGCAGCGGTAAGTCGGCACGCGCGCGCGCCAGGCGCCGGCGGCTTCGGCCTGCGTTTCGATATTGAGCCGGGCCAAGAGCGGCGGAATGTCGCGCGCGGGAATGGGGCAACCGAGCAGACGTTCGACACGGCCGTGGCGCAGATGGATCGTTGCGCCATGGGCGGGGGCGCGGCCGACTTCGACGATGGGGCCCGGCTCTCCGCCGCAGATCTGCTGGATCAGCACCGTGGCGCGATCCAGCGCCCGGCGCTGCAGCGCCGGATCGACGCCGCGCTCGAAGCGGTAGCGCGCATCCGAGTTGAGTTTGTGACGGCGGCCGGCGGCGGCGACGGTGGCGGGATCGAAGCAGGCGCTTTCGAGAAACACCGCGCTGGTCTGCGCGCCCACGCCGGAGGGCTCCCCGCCCATCACGCCGGCTAGCGCCAAGGGACCGTTGCCGTCGGCGATGAGCAGATCGGCGGCGTCGAGCTCGACGGTTTGGCCGTTGAGCAGCCGCAGCTTCTCGCCGGGCCGAGCGCGGCGCACGCGCACGCCGCCTTTGAGCTGCGCGCAGTCGAAGGCATGCATCGGCTGGCCCAGCTCCAACATCACGTAGTTGGTGACGTCCACCAGCGGATGGATGGCGCGCAGGCCGCTGCGGCGCAGGCGCTCGCGCATCCAGGCCGGAGTGCGCGCCTTGGGATCGAGTCGGGTGACGACCCGGCCCAGATAGTGCGGGCAGCCGGTGCTGTCTTCCACGGTCACGTCCACGCTGTGATAGGCGCTCACCACCGCCGGTTTTTCGCGCGGTCCGAGCGCCGGCACGACGTACAGCGCCGCCACTTCGCGCGCCAGCCCGGCGACGGACAGGCAGTCGCCGCGGTTGGGCGTCAGCTCCAGTTCGAGCAGGCGGTCGTCGAGCGCGAGCACGCGCTCCAGCGGCGTGCCGGGCGCGGCATCGGCGTCGAGCTCGATCAGGCCGCCGGCGTCCTCTCCGAGGCCGAGTTCGGCGGCGGAGCACAGCATGCCCTCGGACTCCACGCCGCGCAGCGAGGCGCGTTCGATCGCTCGCCCGCCCGGCAGCACCGCGCCGGGCAAGGCGGCGGCGGTGACCAGCCCGGCACGCGCATTGGGCGCGCCGCAGACGATCTTGAGCGCGGATCCGTGGCCCGCGTCCACTTCACAGATGCGCAGGCGCTCGGCCTGCGGGTGTGGCGCGACACCGCGGATGCGCGCGACCACCACGCCGCGCGGCGGATCGTCGGTCAGCGGCCGCGTGGTGCATTCCAGGCCGGCCGCGGTCAGCCGGGCCGCGAGCTCGGCGGAATCCGCGGGCGGGTTCACCCATTCGCGCAGCCAGCGTTCCGAGAGCTTCACGCGAACTGCTCCAGGAAGCGCAGGTCGTTGTCGAAGAACAGGCGCAGATCGTCCACGCCGTAGCGCAGCATCGCCAGCCGCTCCACGCCCATGCCGAAGGCGTAGCCGGTGTAACGCTCGGGGTCGATGTCCACCGCCTGCAGGACGTTGGGATGCACCAGGCCACAGCCCAGCACCTCGAGCCAGCGGTCGCCCCAGCGGATCTGCATTTCCGCACCGGGCTCGACGAAGGGGAAGTACGAGGGCCGGAACTGCGCTTCGACCTCGCGCTCGAAGAACAGGGACAGGAAGCGCTGCAGGTCGTGCTTGAGGTCGGCGAGGCTGACCTGGTCGGCGACGTAGAGCCCCTCGACCTGGTGAAACATCGGGCTGTGCGTGCGATCGAAATCCACGCGATAGACGCGCCCCGAACAGATGATGCGGATCGGCGGCTTGCGCGTGCGCATGGTGCGGATCTGCACCGGGCTGGTGTGCGTGCGCAGCAGCCGCGCACCGCCGAACAGGTAGAACGTGTCCTGCATCGCGCGCGCGGGATGCGATTCCGGAATGTTGAGCGCCTGGAAGTTGTGCCAGTCGTCTTCGATTTCCGGACCGTCCACGGACTCGAAGCCCATCGCGGTGAAGATGCGCTCGATGCGCCGCAGGGTGCGCGTGATCGGGTGCAGGCTGCCGGCGCCGCTGCCGCGACCGGGCAAAGTGACGTCGAGGGTTTCAGCCGCCAGGCGCTGGGTCAAGGCCTGTTCGGAAAGCGCGCGGGCCTTGTCTTCCAGGGCCTGGGTGAGCTCATCGCGCGCGCGGTTGAGCCGTTCCCCGGCCTGGCGGCGCTCTTCCGGCGGCAGGCGGCCGAGCTGCTTGAGGCCTTCGGTGATGCGTCCCTTCTTGCCCAGCCAGGCGACGCGCAGCGCTTCCAGCGCGCGGGCGTCGGTCGCGGTTTCCACATCGCGGCGTGCCTGCGCGAGCAGCTCGTCCAAGTCGGTCCCCATGATCGTCAATTATCACAGACGAGAAAGGGAACGGCGCGCGCCGCTCCCTTTCCGCGTTTCCGGCAAACCGCGCTGAAGGCGCGGCTGGGTACTAGGCAGCGAGCCGGGCCTTGGCTTGCGCGGCGAGTTGCGCGAACGCCTGCTTGTCGTTGACCGCCAGATCGGCGAGCAGCTTGCGATCGAGGGCGACGCCCGCGGCGGCTAGCCCGTGAATGAACCGGCTGTAAGACAACCCGTGCTCGCGGGCGGCCGCGTTGATGCGCTGGACCCATAGCGCGCGGAATTCGCGCTTGCGCACCCGGCGGTCGCGATAGGCGTACTGACCGGACTTGATCACCTGCTGCTTGGCCGCGCGGTAGACGCGCGACTTGGCGCCGTAATAGCCCTTGGCCTTCTTCAGCAGCTTCTTGTGGCGGGCGCGTGCCGTGACGCCGCGTTTGACTCTAGCCATGTCGTTCGACCTCTTTCGTCTGTCGTTCGCTGTCGCGAATCGAATAATGTGCGGCGCTGAACGCCGTTGTCAGGGCCGGCCTGCGGGCCGCCCTGCGCTCGAATCCGGGGTCGCGTTTCAGGCGACCCCCTCGAGAAGTTCAGGAATGAAGTTCACGAATAAGGAAGCATCTGCGCGACTTCGCGCACGTCGGAAGGGTGCACCTGCGTCGGACCGCGCAGCTTACGGATCCGCTTGGCCGGCTTTTTGGTGAGGATGTGGCGCTTGTGCGAATGGCTGCGCTTGAAGCCGCCTTTGCCGGTGCGGGCGAAGCGCTTGGCGGCGCCACGGTTGGTTTTCAGTTTGGGCATTCTCGTCATCTCCATGTTGTTTGCCCGTCCGGCAGCGCTTGCGCGCGTTTGGGGGCCGGAACGCGGCTTGTGGGCTTGCAGCAACAACGACTAAAGATCTTCTAGCGCTTTTTCGGGGCCATGACCATCACGGCCTGGCGTCCTTCGAGCTTGGGCGCCTGTTCGATCTGGGCCAGGCCTTCGAGATCGGACTTGATGCGGTCGATGAGCTGGAAACCCAGCTCCTGATGGGCCAGCTCGCGGCCCTTGTAGCGCAGCGTGACCTTGATCTTGTCGCCCTCTTCCAGGAAACGCATCAGGGCGCGCAGTTTGGTCTGGTAGTCCGCCTCTTCGGTCGTCGGCCGGAACTTGATCTCCTTGACCTGGATCTGTCTCTGCTTCTTGCGCGCCGCTTGCTGGGCCTTGTCTCTCTGATAGACGAACTTGCCGTAGTCCATGATCTTGCAGACCGGCGGTTCGGCGTTGGGCGACACCTCGACGAGGTCCAGACCTTCCGCCTCGGCACGGGCGATGGCGTCGCGCGTCAACATGATGCCAATCTGCGTGCCATCCGCGGCGATCACGCGAACTCTCGGCACGGTGATCTCTTCGTTGCGGCGGTCCTGACGTTCAGCGCTGATCGGGCAATCCTCCTGCGACGGGCAAAATAAATGTCGGCGGCTCCAAGGGCGGCCGACAGAAAAGGGGCAATAGTATAGAAATCGTGCCTGCCGCGCACAAGATGCGCGGTGCAAGCCTACGGCACGCGGGGAGCGTTCGGCGAAGCCCGTCTGCCGCCATCAGCCGACCGACAGCGTGTGCGGGGCGCCTTCGGGACCCACGGTTTCGAGTCGGACCGGACGTCGCCACACGCGATGGATGTACTGGAGCACTTTCTCGGCCCTCGCCAGATCCAGACCGCGGCGATCGGACGCGACGTCGTGACGCAAGCTGAGGCTGCCGTCGCGTCCTTTCTCGACCGCCAGGATGCGCGGGGCGCCGTAGTTGAAACGCGGCGCCAGCAGCGTTTCGCGCAGTTCGTCGATGCCGGCCTCGCCGACCACCACGCGCTCGTCGCGGGAGCCGCGCTGTTCGTGCTGGTACTTGAACAGCTTGAGCTTGTGCGCCAGTTCTTCATCGAGGCAGTTGCGGATGAAGCCGAAGTCGTCCTCTTCCGCGCGGATGCGGAACGCGGTTGCCAGTCCGCGTCGCTCGACGACGTGTTCCCAGATGGCGAACCCCAGATGATAGGGATTGACGGTCAAGGCCACCGCGTCTTCGCCGGCGTAAGGCCGCACCACGTCGGAGTGCGCCTTGATGGCCTCCAGATAAAGCGCCTGCGGCAGGAAATCGGCTTCGCGCAGCAGCCGCGCGTGCCAGTAGCTGGCCCAGCCTTCGTTCATGATGTGGCAGGCGAACACCGGGTAGAAGTAATAGGACTCCTCGCGCACGGCAAGAAAGATGTCGCGCGCCCAGTCTTCCAGCTCCGGGGCGTGGTGAGCGATGAACCACAGCAGATCGGCTTCGGGCTGCGGCGGTACCGGGGCTCTGCGCGGCTCCGGGGCGGGCGGTGCCTGGCCCGATTCGCCCGGCAGGCGGCCGTAACGCGACTCGAAGGGCGTCGGCGCCGGCGTTTCGGGCGGCGCCAGCCACTCGGGATAGGGCGGGCGACGCAGCGCCTGGTTGAGATCGATGTGCTGCTCCAGGGCCAGCGCCGCATCCAGCACCGCCTCGACGCGCTCCTGTCCATGCCGGCGGATGGCGTCCTCGATCTGGTGGGCGCGGGCGGCGGCCTGCTCCACGATGCGGTCGCCGACTTCCTTCTGCATGCGCGCGAACAGCGCGTTGTTGCGCGAGAAGTCGGCGTGCCCCAGAACGTGCGCCGTCACCAGCGTGTTCTCGGACAGGCTGTTGCCGCGCTCCAGGTAGGCGCGGTTGGGATTGCCCGGGAACACCACCTCGAAGATGTGCGAATGCCCCATGCGGTGCTGGACGTACTGATAGATGTAGCGCACGCCGAAGGACCAGTGCGGCATGCGCACCGGCAGGCCATACACCGCCACTTCCATCATGAAGGTCTTCGGCACCAGCTCGAAGTCCACGGGATAGAAGTCGAGTCCGTAGCGGCGCGCCAGCGTCTCGATGCGTTCGCGGTACTGGCTCAGGCCGCCGTCTTGGACGGATGTGTCGGACACGGTCATGCGGCTTGCGCGGACTGCTGCTGGAAGAACGCGCGGATCGCCTCCCAGATGTCGGCGTCCTTGTGCACGGTGTAACTGCCCACCGGCAGTCCGCGTGCCTCCAGCGCGCGGAACAGGCGGCCGGTCTCCGAGCGCGCGCTCTCCAGATGGTTCTGCGGCGTTTCCAGGAAGCCCATGAAGTTCATGCACCGCGCCAGCTCGGTCAGGCTGTCGTGTGCCGCGTTGCGGTCGTCGGCGAAGTTGTCGCCGTCGGAAGCGTAGAACAGGTAGGCGTTGTAGCGGGCGGGATCGTAGCGTTCGTCGAGAATTCGTTGTGCCAGGCGGAAGGCGCTGGACGCCACGGTGCCGCCGCTGGCCGTAGCCTTGAAGAATTCCTCCTCGCCGAACTCCCAGGCTTCGTTGGTGTGCGCCAAAAACACCACCTCGACGCCGGTGTAGCGGCGTCGCAGACCCTGCAGGACCCAGAAGAAAAAGGCCTTGGCCAGCTTGCGCCGCTCGCGATCCATGCTGGCCGAGACGTCGATGACGAACAGCACCACCGCGCGGGTCGACGGCCGCTTGCGCTCCGCCAGCTGGCGGAAACGCAGGTCCTCGTTGCTGAAGCCCTCGGGCGCGTCGGGCTGCGCGGCATGGCGCTTGATCGCTTCTTTCAAGGTGCGGCGGCGATCCAGTCGGGCCATCGGCCCGCGCTTGTCCCAGCCTTCGCGGACCACGCCATCGTCCTCCAGAGAATCGGCCAGCCGCGGCTTCAAGTCGGGCAGCTTGAGCTCTTCCCACATCCAGTCCACGATGTCGTCCACCTGGAACTCGAGCACGAACTCGAGCTCGCCGCCACCGGCGCCGCCCTCGCCACCGGCCTCGCCGCTGCCGGGCGCGCCGGGCCGGCGGAACACATCGCCCGGCTGGGCCGGACCCTGGCCCACGCCGCTCTCGGTCCCGGTGTCGCGCAGGCGGAAGCGGTAATGCTCCAGGAAGCGCACCGGCACGCGCACGGTGCGACTGCCGGGGCGCGTCAGGACGTCGGCGCCGGCCACCAGTTCCGGGAACTGCTCGCGGACGGCTTCGCGGATCTTGGCGTTGTGGCGCAGCCAGTCGCGGGCTCCGCGCGAGAACAGGTCGTACCAGTGCGCTGCG
Organism: Nevskia sp.; assembly: GCA_019689635.1. Lineage (GTDB taxonomy): Bacteria > Pseudomonadota > Gammaproteobacteria > Nevskiales > Nevskiaceae > Nevskia. The sequence continues at coordinate 60,958 of JADGHB010000012.1, forward strand.
GTGCTGCTCATGGCCGCCACCAGGGCCGAGACGTTGGGCGGCCCGTCTCACTCCTGCGCCAGCAGCGTGGTGACATAGTTCAGCGCCTCGCGCGCGCTGTGCGCGTCGTAGCCGTAGTCCGCCACCAGCCGCGACTCCACCGCGGAGATCTTCTTCTGCGCCTCCTCGTCCGGACGGGTGGCGGAAGTGACCAGGCGCAGGACGTCGCGCCGATCCTCGAACAGGTAATGCTCGATGGCCTCGCGCAGGCGCGGGTGGCTGCTCAGCGTGAACTTCTCGCCGCGCTTGTAAGTGGCGAGCGCCTTGCGCACCACTTCCTGGCGGAAGCTGTGCTTGCCGGAATCGGAGACGTGGATCTTGTCCTCCACCGAACGCAGGAAGCGCTCGTCCGGCGCGCGCTCTTCGTTGGTGATGGGATCGGTGATCTTGCGGTTGTCCAGCACCGCCTCGACTTCGTCCAGATACTTGTCGAGAAGCTTCTGGGCTTCGTCCTCGAACGAGACGAACAGCGCCTTCTGCACATCCTCCTTGACCCAGTTGTTGTAGAACTCCTTGCGCACGGTGACCAGCAGATCCTTCCATTCGCTCTTGCGCTTCTGATCCATGCGCGCGTCGGAATCGATGGCGTCCTTGAGCGCCAGCAGGACCTCCATCGAGGTGAGGCTGCGCGTCTGGCTGCGGCTGATGGCGCTGGCCAGGGCGTTCACGACGAAGCGCGGACTGCAGCCTTCCATGCCCTCTTCCGGCGCTTCGCGTCGCACGCGCTCGACTTCGCTGCCCGACAGCCCCTCGACCGCCTCGCCCGCATAGAGCCGCACTTTCTTGGCCAGCGTCAGGTTTTCGCGCTCCGAACGCGTCAGGCGCGTCAGCACCGCGAACACCGCCGCGACGTTGAGCGCGTGCGGGTCCAGGTGCACTTCGCGAAACGTCGGCGTGGCCGAAGTCAGCTTCTTGTAGATGCGGGCCTCGTCGTGGTAGCGCAGCGTGTAAGGCACCTGCACGATGACCATGCGGTCCAGCAGCGCTTCGTTCTCTTTCTCCTGGAGGAACTTGCGGAACTCCGCCATGTTGGTATGGGCGACGATGCTCTCGTCCAGGTGGATCAAGGGGAACCGCGACACCTTGACGTTCTTCTCCTGGGTCAGCGTCAGCAGCAGATACAGGAACTCGCGCTTGACCTTGAGGATTTCGATCATCTCCAGCAGGCCGCGGTTGGCGGAGTACACCGCGCCCGACCAGGACCAGGCGCGCGGGTCGCCTTCATCGCCGTAGCGCGCCACCTTGGACAGGTCCACCGAGCCCACCAGGTCGGCGATGTCGGCGGTGTTGGGGTCGTGCGGCGCGTAGGTGCCGATGCCGCACCGCGCCGTCTCGGAAATGAAGATGCGCTCCACGGGCACCTTCATGAAATCCCCGCCGTATTCGTGTTCCACCAGCGTGTGCAGGTAGGGGGTGAGCGTGCCCTCGATCTCCACGCCGTAGGCTTCGCGGAACTCGGCGCGCTTGGCGGGCGGGATCAACAGCAGCGGACTTTCGTGCACCGGGCTGTCCTTGACCGCGTACAGCGCGCCTTCGTCGGAGTGGCTGTAAGCCTCCAGGCCGCGCTTGAGCAGCGTGGCCAGGCTGGACTTGCCGCCCGAGGGCGGTCCCAGCAACAACAACAGCCGGCGCCCGACCTCGGAACCCTCGCTGGCGGCTTTGAAGTAATTGGCGAAGCGCTCCAAGGGCTCGTCGACGCCGAACAGATCCTTGGCGAAAAGCTTGTAGCGCGTGACGTGGCTGCCTTCGTCGGACGTCTCGCGCCCGTGCCACAGGATCATGTCCCAGATGTACTGGTGGCTGGTGCGCGCGAGCTTTTGCGGGTTCTGCGGAAAGATGTCGCGCAAAAACTGTCCCAGCGTGCCTTCCCACTTCAGAGCGTGGCGCGCCTGGGTGTAGCCCGCCAACGACTCGACGAATTTCTGCTGCTTGTCCTGTTCCTCTTGACCGGTTGCACTCGACATGGCGTCCTCTCCCGGAGCGTTGCTGGTCCTCCGGTCTTATGAGGGTACACCCGTCGCCAAGTTCCGGCGCACCCGTTCGTCCGGGCGGTGCGCGCCTTGGGTCAGGATAACGTCCCCGCGCCGCGACGCAGGCCGGCGGCAGCGTTCTCCATACAAGATCGATGCCGACCCGCGGCTGAACGAAGCGCCGGGAATGGTGGACGGCCTCCATGGCCGGCTCGGGGGGAATCGGGCGCAGGCGTGCACCCACGCTCCGCCGGTCCCGCGCGCGTCGGGGAGACAGACAGCAGCCGAGGGAGATTGGTAGGCGCGATTGGACTCGAACCAACGACCCCCACCATGTCAAGGTGGTGCTCTAACCAGCTGAGCTACGCGCCTGCGCAGAATGCGCAACGAGAGCGAATTATAAGGGCGGCACCCGCTACGCTGCCAGTCGTCCGCTCCACGACTTGCCGCCATGCCGCCGACGAGCAAAAAGAGACGGGCAGCGGCGCTGCCCGTCCCCGGCATGGAGGCCTGCTTTACGGGTGGATATCCAGCGCGTTGGTCAGATCGCCCATGGGAGGAAAGCCATTGGCCTGCAAGGCCTGGTCACGGGCCTTCAGGCCGTCGAGCTCGGGCAGATCGTAAAGCCGGGTGATCAGTCGCAAGACGGAGGCCGTGTCGTACTGGGTGTGATCGACGGTGCCTTTTTTGGCGAAGGGCGAGATGATGATCGCCGGGATGCGGGTGCCCGGGCCGAGCAGGTCGCCCTTGGGCGGCGGGACGTGGTCCCACTGGCCGCCGTACTCGTCGTAGGTGATGACGATCACCATGTTGTTCCATTGCGGGCCGGCCTGGAGCCGCGACACGACGTCGGCGATATGGGCGTCGCCGTCGGCGGCATTGGCGTAACCGGGGTGCTGGTTGACGTTGCCGGTGGGCTTATAAAACACCACCGGCGGCAGGGTACCGCTCGCCGCCTGGCTCACGAGATCCTGGTAATCCTTGAGATGGCGTGCACGGTCCGCCCCGTGCGTCGCGGGATCGAAAGCGGCGTAGTAATTGAACGGATGATGGTGCGCCTGGAAGTCGGGCGCTGCCCGCGGACCGGAAGGCGCGTAGATCACGCTGTGGGTGGAGCCGGCAGGCTGCGTCCCGTCCTGGAGCGCGGCGTACCAGTCGTCCGCATACCAGGCCCAATCGATGCCTTTCTGGGTCAACAGATCGCCGATCGTGGTCTGCGTTTGCGGAGGCAGCGTGGTGGATTTGCCGGGGTCGGCGTAGCGCAGGTCGCTGCTGCCGCTGGCGGGGAAATTGCCGCTCGGCTGATACGGCGGTTGCATGGTATTGACGGCGCGGTAGCCGTCGCCGCTGCCGAAGTAATCCTTGGGCGCGATGTTGCCGGTCAGGAACTTCGGCGGGCCGTTCAAGGCCGAGGCCGGCGAGCTCGCATCGGTGGCCAGCTGTGGCACGCCCTTGGCGTTGGGCGCCGCCAGCACGTTGAGTGAAGGCTTGTTGTTGGCGACGAAATCGTCGGGAACCTTGGGCGCACAGGCGCAGATGAGATATTGATGGTTCAGGAACGATCCGCCGTAGGCAGCCTGGAAAAAGTTGTCGGCCAGGACGTATTGCTGGGCGAGTTTGTACAGCGCGGACTGGCTGTAGTCGTAGTGCCCCATGGTCAAGCCGCCCGCGTCGAGCCAGGCGGCATACATGTCGTTCGTGCCGCCGTTGATCTCCATGATGTTCTCGAAGAAGCGGTGGGCGAGGTCGCGCGTCACGTCATTGGTGCTCAGCGTGACGCTCGAGGCCGGCGTGAATGCGGTTTCGATGGAGAACGGCTGGTTGGGCAGATTGTCGCTCTGCGCCTGAGTGACGGTGTTGGGATTGCCGGCGGCCGTCACCCCGCCCCAGGTCTGGGGAAGCTTGCCGAGCACGGTCGTGCCATCGCGATCCTTCTGCGCGATGTAATTCGCCGAGGGCGTGCCGCTGGCATCGAGCACCTCGCTCAAACCATGCGCGCCAGGGAAGTTCCCGAACAGGTTGTCGAAGCTGTGGTTCTCCGCGTAGATCACGACCACGTTCTTGATCTTGCTCTTCAAGAGCTGATCGGCGCTGGGCGGCGCGGCGCTGCCGTTGTCGTTGTTGCAGGCCGCGAGCAAGCCGGCGATGCCCAGGATCGCCGCGGCGGCACCGCAGGTCAGTCGTGATGGAAGGCTCAGTCGCATCGGAGGTACTCCCAAGGTCAGTGATGTCCAGGCGCGAAAAGCCTAGGCGCCGCGTTTGACGAGACGGTTTCAGATGAGTGACGGTTCGCGGACGCGAGCTCCGCGCCCGGTGCGTTTTCATCCCTCTGTCATGGCGCTGCGTTTCAATCTCGAGGATGGATCGTATGTGGGCCGCCGCCCCAATCCTCCTCGCTGCCTTGGCGGGATCGAGTGTCTCCGCCAACGGCCAGACGCCGGCGCCGGCCGCGCCGGGCCAGCCGGCTGTGACGAGCGCCTTCTATGCCCGGGATTACGCCCGCACGCCGACCGTTGCCGAGCTCACATCCCTGGGCCGCACGCTGTTTTATTCGCCCGAGCTGTCCGCCAATGGCCGGCTCGCGTGCGCGAGCTGCCACGACCCGCGCTACGGATTCGCCGCGCCCAACGATCGTCCGGTGCAGCGCGGCGGTGCCCGGCTCGCGGCCGAAGGCGTGCGGGCCGTGCCCGCGCTGCGCTATCTGCAGACCTTGCCCAGTTTCGCCCAGCATCGATTCGAAGAGGAGCCCGACGACAGTCAGGATCAGGGACCGAGCGGGGGATATACCTGGGACGGGCGCGCCGACAGCGCGCACGACCAGGCGCGGCTGCCATTGCTGTCGGCCGCCGAGATGGGGAATCCCAGTCCCTCCGCGCTGATCCGCCGCATCCGCGACAGTGCGCTCGCGACTCCGATGCGCGAGGTTTTCGGCCCGGACGTGTTCGACGATCCGCAGCGGGCCTTCGACGCCCTGCGCTGGGCGCTGGAAGTGTTTTTGCAGGATCCGGCGACGTTTTATCCTTACTCCAGCCGCTACGACGACTGGCTGCGCGGTCGGGAAACGCTCAGCGCTCAGGAATTGCGCGGCTTGCGGCTGTTCAACGATCCGCGCAAGGGCAATTGCGCGCGGTGCCATCCCAGTCAGGCGTTCAACGGCGCCTTCCCGCAGTTCACCGACTACGGGTACGCGGCGCTGGGGGCGCCGCGCAATCGCGCGATTCGCGCCAACGCCGATCCCGGGTATTTCGACTTGGGTCTGTGCGGTCCCTTGCGTCAGGACTTGCGCGATCATCCCGAGTACTGCGGCCTGTTCAGGGTGCCCTCGCTGCGCAACGTGGCGGTCCGACGCAGTTATTTTCACAACGGGGTGTTTCACGACTTGCGCGAGGTGCTGCAGTTTTATGCCCGGCGTGACAGCGAGCCGCAGCGCTGGTACTCGCGCACGTCCGCCGGCCGCCTGCGGGTCTTCGACGATCTGCCCAGGCTTTACTGGGACAACATCGAGCGTGAGCCGCCATTCGGGCAAAAACCCGGCGCTCCGCCCGCGCTCACGGATGCCGAGCTCGATGACTTGCTGGCTTTCCTGAAGACTTTGACCGACGCGGACCTGCGTTCCCGGATGCCGGCGACGCACTGAACGGCTCGCGACCGACTGCCGCGTCGGTGGTCATTCCCAGGGCGAATTCGCGCACGCGGCGCAGCTCGTCGCGTTTCTTGGCGGCGAGTTCGAACTCCAGGTTCTGCGCCGCCTGATGCATCTCTTTTTCGAGTCTGGCGATGAGCCTAGCGAGCTGGTCCGGCGGCAGGCGCGCGTAGCTCGAACTCTCGCGCTCGGCAACCTTGAGCGCCACCGCGTGGTCGAGCGTCTCGTAACCGTAATGCATCACGTCGGCGACGCGCTTTTGCACTCCGCGCGGCGTGATGCCATGGATTTTGTTGTACTCCAGTTGCCGCGCGCGGCGGCGTTCGGTCTCGGCGAGCGCGCGCTTGATCGAGTCGGTGAGTTGATCGGCGTAAAGAATGGCCTTGCCGTGCAGATGGCGCGCGCAGCGGCCGATGGTCTGGATCAGCGAACGCTCCGAGCGCAGGAAGCCTTCCTTGTCGGCGTCGAGGATCGCCACCAGCGAGACTTCCGGCAGGTCCAGACCTTCGCGCAGCAGGTTGATGCCGACCAGCACGTCGAATACCCCCAGGCGCAGGTCGCGGATGATCTCCGCGCGCTCCACGGTGTCGATGTCCGAGTGCATGTAGCGCACCTTGACGCCGTGCTCGTGGAGATAATCCGTCAAGTCCTCGGCCATGCGCTTGGTCAGCGTGGTGACCAGCACGCGTTCGTGCTTGTCGGCGCGCAGGCGGATTTCGCCCAGCACGTCGTCCACCTGAGTGGAGGCGGGCCGCACTTCCGTTTCGGGATCCACCAGTCCGGTGGGCCGCACGAGTTGCTCGACCACCGCGCCCCGGGCTTTTTCCAGTTCGTAAGGGCCGGGCGTGGCGGAGACGTAGATGGTCTGCGGGACCAGCCGCTCGAATTCCTCGAACTTGAGCGGACGGTTGTCCAGCGCCGACGGCAGGCGAAAGCCGTATTCGACCAGCGTCTCCTTGCGGTTGCGGTCGCCGCGGTACATGCCGCCGAGCTGCGGCACGGTGACGTGGGATTCGTCGATCACCACCAGCGCGTCGTGCGGCAGGTAGTCGAGCAGGCAGGGTGGGGGTTCGCCCGGTTGGCGGCCGGTGATCCAGCGGCTGTAGTTCTCGATGCCGGAGCAGTAGCCGACTTCCTGAATCATTTCCAGGTCGAAGAGGGTGCGCTGCTCCAGGCGTTGCGCTTCCAGCAGCTTGCCGTGGGCGCGGAAGTATTCCAGGCGTTCGGCGAGTTCGGCCTTGATGCCGTCCATCATCGACAGCAGGCGCTCGCGCGGCGTGACGTAGTGGCTCTTGGCGTAGATGGTGTAGCGCGGCACCTTGTGGCGCAGCTCGCCGGTGAGCGGGTCGAACACCGAGAGCGATTCCACCTCGTCGTCGAACAGCTCGATGCGCAGCGCCTCGTCGTCCGACTCCGCGGGGAATACGTCGATCACTTCGCCGCGCACGCGATAGGTGGCGCGCGCCAGCTCGAGGTCGTTGCGGGTGTATTGCAACTCGGTCAAGCGACGGATGATTTCGCGTTGGCCCAGCCGGTCGCCCTTGACCAGGTGCAGCACCATCTGGAAGTAGCTCTCGGGATCGCCCAGGCCGTAAATCGCGGACACCGAGGCGACGATGATGGCGTCCTTGCGTTCCATCAGCGCCTTGGTGGCGGACAGCCGCATCTGCTCGATCTGCTCGTTGATCGAGGAGTCTTTCTCGATGTACGTGTCGGTGGAGGGGACGTAGGCCTCCGGCTGGTAGTAGTCGTAGTAGGAGACGAAATATTCCACCGCGTTGTCGGGGAAAAACGTCTTGAATTCGCCGTAGAGCTGCGCCGCCAAGGTCTTGTTCGGAGCCAGCACCAGGGTGGGGCGCTGCACGCGCTGGATGACGTTGGCGATGGTGTAGGTCTTTCCGGAGCCGGTGACGCCCAGCAGCACCTGGTGCGCCAGTCCGCTCTCCAAGCCTTCGACCAGTTTCTCGATCGCCTGCGGCTGGTCGCCCGAAGGCGCCCAGTCCGCTTTGAGACGAAAGCCGCGGTCGGCGCGTCGCTGCTGGCGCTGCCGGAGGTGTTCGGTGGCGGCGGCGGTTCGGGATTTGCTCATTGGAGAAATATTGTGCGCCCGATCGAGAAAAATAGCGTGTGCTCGAAGCGCGCTTTCAGTATCATCGTGCGCCGTTTGATCGCACTTTGACACCCCGTCGAGGAACCGCCGTGACCCCCGTCGAATTCGCGCTGGCGCAGCGCGTGCGCCGCATCAAGCCCTCGCCGACGCTGGCGGTCACCGCCAAAGCCGGCGAACTGAAAGCGCAGGGCAAGGACGTGCTCTCGCTCGGCGCCGGCGAACCGGACTTCGACACGCCGGATCACGTCAAGGCCGCCGCGGTCAAGGCCATCCATGCCGGCTTCACCAAGTACACGCCGGTCGGCGGCATTCCCAGCCTCAAGCAGGCGATCATCGCCAAGCACAAACGCGACAACGGCCTGGACTACACGCCGGCGCAGGTGCTGGTCTCCTGCGGCGGCAAGCAGGCGTGTTACAACCTGTGCCAGGCCTTGCTCGACGACGGCGACGAAGTCGTCATCCCCGCGCCGTACTGGGTCAGCTATCCGGACATGGCGCTGCTCGCGGGGGGCGTGCCGGTGTTCATCCCGACGAGCGCGGCCTCGCGCTACAAGATCACGGCGGCGCAACTGGAAGCGGCCATCACGCCGCGCACGCGGCTGCTGTTCATCAACTCGCCGTCCAATCCGTCCGGCATGGCCTACACCCGGGCCGAGCTCGCCGCGCTGGGCGAGGTGCTGCGCCGCCACCCGCGCGTGATCATCGCCACCGACGACATGTACGAGAAGATCCTGTGGTCGGCCGAGCCGTTTTCCAACATCCTCAATGCGTGTCCGGAACTGTACGACCGCACGGTGGTGATCCACGCGGTCTCCAAGACCTATGCCATGACCGGCTGGCGCATCGGCTGGGCCTGCGGGCCCAAGCCGCTGATCACGGCCATGGCGGACATCCAGAGCCAGAGTACGTCCAACCCGACCTCGATCTCCCAGGTGGCGGCCGAGGCCGCGCTCAACGGCGACCAGTCCTGCGTGACTGCGATGACCGTCGCGTTCAAGCGCCGCCACGACCTGCTGGTGGAAGGCCTGAACGAGATTCCCGGCATCCGCTGCCTGCCGGGCGACGGAACCTTTTATGTCTTCCCGGACGTCAGTGGCCTGATCGCGCGCTTGGGAGTGAAGGACGATCTGGCGCTGGCCGACGAGTTGCTGAGCAAGGCGCTGGTGGCCTTGGTGCCGGGGTCTGCCTTCGGCACGCCGGGACATCTACGGCTGTCCTTTGCCACCAGCGACGAAGTGCTCAAGAAATCGCTGGAGCGTATCGCCCAGTTGGCGCGCTGACGTTTGCGCCACCGCTTCCGTCCGCTAGAATACGCAGCCTTCACTCCGGCGTTCCCCGATAGCTCAGCCGGTAGAGCAAGCGACTGTTAATCGCTGGGTCGTTGGTTCGAGTCCAACTCGGGGAGCCATTTCTCCCATTCCGCGGCGCGGCCCGTTGGACTCTCACCAACCACCCTTCGGGTCGTGAGCGTCCGGCAGGCTGGCCTTGCGTCTGACGCCGCGCGATTTTTAGCGATCGCTGAAGAAAGCAAAAGCCCCGCAAGCTTGCGGGGCTTTTGTTCAATTCGCGCGCTGTTACTGCGGCGGGGCGGAACCGTCGCTCGGCGGCGCGGAAGTCTCGCTGCTCGGCGTTGCCGAGGTATCGGCCGACGGAGCGCCTGCGTCTCCACTCGGCGGCGTGGAGTTGTCGCCGGGTGCTGCTGCTCCTGAATCGGCAGGCGGAGGCGCGCTTTCGGCGGGCGCTGCCCCGTTGCCCTCGGAGGGCGGAGCGCTTTCGCCACCGCTCGGGGTGCTGCCCTGATCGGCGGGCGGCGCCGCTTCGTTGCCAGCGGGTGGCGCAGCCTCGCCGCCGGAGGAGGGCGCGGGTGCGGCTTCTTTGCTCTCCGCGGCTCCTTCGCCAGCGGCCGGTGCGGCTTCGCCACCGGCGGGCGGATTGCTCTCGGTGACTTTGAGCTCGACGCGACGATTGAGCTCGCGGCCTTCCTCGGTGCTGTTGTCGGCGATCGGC
>JADGHB010000013.1 GCA_019689635.1 Nevskia sp.
TTCTTGAGCTCGCGCAGCTCGCGGTACTTCTCGACGTCGCGCCAGTCTCGGGTACGGGCTCCGGGGATGGGGTTGCCTTCGGCATCCACTGCGGGGACGTCTTCTTCGAAGCCCTCGACATCGTCGGCGAACTCGTCGAAGGGGGACTTGGGCGGCGGCTGCGGTTTTTTTCCGGGGCGTCCGGCCATGCGTGCAGACTCTCCGTGATCTCACATCTTGGGGACGCGCCTTTTAGCAGGCTTTCGCGCCGAAAGGAAGACCCCTCGCCCGAGCAGGGCCGGCGGCTTTATTTCCGCGGGCTATACTCGCCGCATGCTGCGCACCATCACCGCTGTCGGGTTCGCGCTCTGGGTTGCCGCCGCGCGGGCCGGGGGCGGGACCGTGGCCGCCGTGCTGGACATCCAGGGAGCGATCGGTCCGGCCACCAGCGGCTATTTCGAGAAAGCCTTGGCCCAGGCCGAGGCCGCCGGGGCGCAGGTGGTGATCCTGCGCCTGGATACGCCGGGCGGACTCGACGGTCCGATGCGCGACATCGTCAAGGCGATCCTCGCTGCGCCGGTGCCGGTGGTCGGTTACGTCGCGCCCGACGGGGCGCGCGCCGCCAGCGCCGGCACCTACATCCTCTACGCCTGTCACCTGGCGGCGATGGCGCCGGCCACCAACCTCGGCGCTGCCACGCCGATTCCCGTCGGCGGTTCCTGGCCGCTGTCCGGCAAACCCGAAGCGGGCGAGAAAAAAGCCGCGGCGCCTGAAGACGCCGAGGCGAGCAAGGCGATCAACGATGCCGTGGCCTATATTCGAGGCCTGGCCGAGAAGCGCGGCCGCAACGCCGACTGGGCGGAATCCGCAGTGCGCGCGGCGGCGAGCTTAAGCGCCGAGGAAGCGTTGCGGCTCAAGGTGGTGGACCTGCTGGCCGGCGACGTGCCGGACCTGCTGGCCAGGATCGACGGCCGCAGCGTGGTCACCGCGGCCGGCCGCGTGACGCTGCACACCGCCGACGCACGGATCGTGCGCATCGCGCCCGATTGGCGGATGCGCGCGCTGGCGGTGCTGACCAATCCCACCATCGCTTACGCCCTCCTGCTGATCGGCATCTACGGTCTGCTGCTGGAGGGCTACCACCCGGGTGCGGTACTGCCCGGCGTGACCGGCGGGATCGCGCTGCTGCTGGCGCTGTACGCCTTTCAAATCCTGCCGGTGAACTACGCCGGCCTGGCGCTGATCGCGCTCGGCGTGGCGCTGCTGATCGCGGAGATGTCGGCGCCGAGCTTCGGCGTGCTGGGTTTCGGCGGCATCGTCGCCTTCGTGCTGGGTTCGCTGTTGTTGCTGGACACCGGCGTGCCGGGGTTCGGCATCAATCTCGGCGTGATCGCCGGCATCGCGCTGTCCGCCGCGCTGGTGCTGCTCCTGACGCTGTATCTCATCTATCGCGCGCGCCGCGCGCCGGTGGTCACCGGAGGCTCGGCCATGATCGGCGAGACGGCCGTGGTGCTCGAGGCGCTGACCGGCGAAGGCTGGGCGCGAGTGCGCGGCGAACGCTGGCGCGTGCGCTGCGCGCGCCCGCTGCCCGCCGGCGCGAAGGCGCGCGTCGTCGGCGTGCAAGGGCTGACGCTGACCATCGAACCCATCGAGGACCGGTAAGGGGGATCTCATGTTCGCATTGATCGTGGTGCTGGTGATTTTCGGCGTGGTGCTGTTGACTTCCTCGCTCAAGGTGCTGGCCGAGTACGAGCGCGGCGTGGTGTTGACGCTGGGCCGTTACACCGGCACCAAGGGGCCGGGCCTGGTGATTCTGATTCCCTTGATCCAGCGCATGTTGAAGGTGGATCTGCGCGTCAACGTGCTGGATGTGCCGCCGCAGGACGTGATCACCCGCGACAACGTCTCGGTGCGCGTCAATGCGGTGATCTATTTCCGCGTGGTCGAGCCGGAGAAGGCGACGCTGCAAGTGGCGCAGTTCTACCAGGCCACCAATCTGCTCGCGCAGACCACGCTGCGTTCGGTGTTGGGGCAGCACGAGCTCGACGAGCTGCTCACTTCGCGCGAGAAGCTCAACGCCAACCTGCAGGAAATCCTCGACCAGGCCACCGACGCCTGGGGCATCAAGGTGACCAACGTCGAGATCAAGGACGTGGACATCAACGAGACCATGGTGCGCGCTATCGCGCGCCAGGCCGAGGCCGAGCGCGAGCGCCGCGCCAAGATCATCAACGCCGACGGCGAGCTGCAGGCCTCGGAGAAGCTGGCGCAGGCGGCGGCGACGCTGGCGCGCGAGCCGCAGGCGATCCAGTTGCGCTACTTGCAGACTTTGCTCGACATGTCGGCGCGCAACAGCAACACGGTCGTGTTCCCGCTGCCGATGGACTTGATCGGACCGCTGCTCGCCAAGCTCAACAAGCCCGGCTGAGCCGGCGCCGCCACGCCGCCGCGGCCAACAACAGCAGGCTGGCCGGCGCGAACGCGCCGCCGCCGCCCTGGTGCTGGCTGGCCTGATAGGCGAGCGTGGAGCTGGCGTAATTTCCCACGCCGCCCTTGTTGGAGAAGGCGTTCAGCGTGTACTGCGCGCCCTGCGTCTGATCGTAGTCGATCACCGTCACGTAGTAGGTGCCGGGCTGGGGGTTGCGGATGTTGACGTACTCGTTGCCGCCCGGCGCCGCGCCGAGCTGGGCGTCCGGCTGGTTGACGTAATAAATCGATTGGCTGGTGTCGGCGCCGGGGATGTCGTTGACCGCCAGGTCGATGTCGTACTGCGGCGGCGCCTGGTAGCTGACCACGATGTCGATGTCGTTGCCGGCGCTGGCCTGGAACGTGAGCGTGTCGTCGCCGGCGGGCAGCGAAGTCAGCGTGTAATGCCAGGTGTGGAACCAGTCGTACAGGTCGGTGCCGATGGCCTGGGTTTGCGGCACGTTGTCGGCCAGCGTGCCCAGCTCCAGGGTGAAATGGCGCGTGGCGCTGTAACCGCCCAGCGCGGTCAGCGCCAGCGAGAAGTCCACGTATTGATGGCCGGTGACGACCGAGGGCACGGTGACGTTGAACGTCGCCGTGGCGCTGTCCTGGCTGGCAAGGTTGGCGGCGAAGGTCACCGTCCCGCTGTTGACGGTCACGCCGCCCCCCGAGGCGCTCAGCGTTCCGCGCACCAGGGTGGCGGCCTGCCACAAGTTGGTCAGCGTGATCTGCAGGTCGGCAGTCTCGCCGGGATCGAGCACGCCGTTGCCGTCCGGGTCGTTGACCACCAGCACCGGCTCCAAGATCGGCACCGTCACCGGATTGCCGTTCTCGTCGGTGGAGGAATAGGTGGCGAACTGCTGCGGCTGGATCACCAGCGCCGGGCGCGCGGCGAGGTTCAACGACTGGGCGGCGTCGATGCGCCCGCCGGCGGTGCGCCGGTTCACCGGGCTCGCGCCATCGAGTCCGGCGTTCGCGCCCTCGATCAGCCGCGCGCGCGTTTCGATCGCGCTGGCGCCGCTGACGTAGTCGCGGATCAGGGCCGCCACCCCGGCGGCATAGGGCGTGGACAGCGAGGTGCCGGAAATGCCGGGTGCCGTGGTGTAGCCGCCGTGCAGCGTGGTGGTGACGATCTGCAAGCCCGGCGCGGCCACGTCCACCGTCACCGGCCCGTAAGTGCTGAAGCTGGCGATGTCGTCCTGGCGGTTGGTGGCCGCCACCGCCACGACATTGGGCAGACGGTAATTGGCCGGGTATTCGGCGCCGGCGAAGTCGGTGTTGGAGTTCTCGTTGCCGGCGGCGGTGACGAACAGAATGTCGTTGGCGCCGAGCTTGGCGATCTCGTCGTGCTCGATCTGGCTGTAGCCGGGGCCGCCGAAGCTGGCGTTGACGATCTGGGCGCCGTGGGCGATCGCGTAGTCCAGTGCCTGGATCTCGGAAGCGAGGTCATAGTTGAACTTCAGCGGCATGAGCTTCACGTTCCAGATCGCGCCGGCCACGCCGATGCCGTTGTTGCCCACCGCGCCGAGCGCGCCGGCGACCTCGGTGCCGTGATCGTCCTGATCGCTGTCCGGGGAGACGTTCGTGTCGTTGTGGACGAAGTCGTAGCCGGCGATGAAATTGGCGGCGAGATCGGGGTGAGTGGTCTCGAAGCCATCGTCGAGGATGGCCACGGTGACGGCGCCGTCGCCGGTGCGCGGGAAGCTGCCATCGCCGCTCGGATCCCAGGCCGGGAGCAAATTCAGATCCGCCCCCGGCGTGCCCGCCGGCCCGCCCTGGACGAAATTCGCCTGGCCGGTGTTGAGGATGCCCCACAGGTCGCCGAAATAAGTGTCGTCGGGGGTGACCTGCTTGGGATAGCGCAGGTAATTGGGTTCGGCGTATTTCACGTCCGATTCGCTGCGCAGCGTGGCGAGCGCGCCGGGTACGTCCATCGTCGCGGGCAGTTGCAGCAGTTCGATGCGCCCGCCGGCAAAGCTGCGCTTGGGCGTCATGCCGATGGCGGTCTGCAGCGCCTTGGTCTGCGCGAGGCTGGCGCTGTCGCGGTACTCGACCAGCACTTCACCGCTGCGGTACGGCGGCAGTGTGTGGCCACGCCAGGCAAAGGTCGGCCCACTGGCGGCGAGGAGACTGGCCATCAAGAACACGCGCTTCATACGACTCTCCCTGCTTTGAGATCCTCGGATCTCGCTCAGCCCGAAGCCCCAGCCTCGAATGATGGGGCTGAATGGCGACTGAACGCGAACCTCATGACTCATTTTGACTCGCGTGTCCGAAAAAACGCGCGGGACCTGTTAAAATGCGCGCGCATCGCAGCCATTGCCGTGGGGCGGTAGCTCAGCTGGGAGAGCGTCGCGTTCGCAATGCGAAGGTCGGGAGTTCGATCCTCCTCCGCTCCACCAATATCCAATTCTCCTTGCGGTCTTGCGGGCGGGAAAACGTAAGCCCGCCGCTCGCGCGATCGGCGGCATTGTTCGACCGACGCGCGACGGCTGCGCGCGGGCGTCTTGACCGGCCAGAGGACCGCAAGCCTCCTTCCATCGGCCGGGCTGCTCCAGGCGACGCGCGGCGGGCAAACTTCAGCCGCGTTTCCCAGCGCAGGGCTCGGGGAGGAGGGAATGCTCCAATCGATCGATCACTGGCTCGCCGGCGTCGGGTTGCTGCCGCACGGTTACTGCATCGCCTGGCAACCTGCGTTGCTGTGGTCTTTGGTGATTTCGAACGTCATCATCGGTCTGTCTTACTACGCCATTCCGGTGGCGCTAGGCTGGTTCGTGCGCCGCGAGAAAGACCTGCGCTTCAACTGGATCTTCTGGCTGTTCGCGGCTTTCATTTTTGCCTGCGGCACCACCCACTTCATCGACGCGGTCAGCATCTGGTGGCCCATTTACCGTCTGGATGCCGCGGTGCTCGACTTGACCGCCGGCGTTTCCTTGCTGACGGGCGTCTTGATCTGGCCGCTGATCCCGAAGGTCTCGCAGTTCCTGCACCAACGCCGGCGCGCCTTGGCGGCGCTCGACGAGAGCAACCAGCGCTTGTTCGCCTCGCTGCGGCAGATGCAACTCAAGCAGGCCCAGATCGAGGAAAACGAGCGCCGCTTCCGCCTGATCCTGGAGAACGCCCCGATCGGCATGGCCATCGTCGGCCTCGACGGCCGCTTCCTCCACGTCAACCGCGCGCTGTGCGCGATGCTCGGTTACGAGGAACCCGAGCTCCTGGCCAAAACTTTCCAGGAAATCACGCATCCCGGCGATCTCGCGCAGGACCTGGCGCACGTGCAGGCGCTGATCGAGGGCCGCGGCGAAACCTACCGCATGGAGAAGCGCTACTTCACCCGCTCCGGCGCGATCCTCCACATCCAGCTCGACGTTTCGATCCTGCGCGACGCCGCCGGACGGCCGCTGTATTTCATCTCGCAGATCCAGGACGTGAGCGAGGCCAAGCGCATCACCGAGCAACTCGCTTACCAGGCAAGCCACGACGCGCTCACCGGGCTGCCCAACCGCCTGGCCTTCGAGCAGGCCTTGCGTGAGGTGCTGGCGACGCCCGCTCGCCAGGCGGGCCGCGATTTCCTGCTCTATCTCGACCTCGACCACTTCAAGCTGGTCAACGACGGTTGCGGCCATTTGGCCGGCGACCGGTTGCTGCGCGAATTCGCCGCTCTGCTCAAGTCGCGTCTGCGGCGCAACGATTTTCTGGCGCGCTTGGGAGGCGACGAGTTCGGCGTCCTGCTGCGCGACACCGATACCAAAGGCGTACGCCGGCTGTGCGAAGACCTGCTGCAGATGGCCGCCGATTACCGGCTCACTTACCGCCAGCGGACGTTCCAGATCGGCTTGTCGATCGGCGCGGCCGAAATCGTGCCGAGCGTGGCCGATCACGGGATCGTGCTGGCGCAGGCCGACACCGCCTGCTATGCGGCCAAGAACCGGGGCCGCGGCCGCTACTGCTTTTACCATGATGACGATGCCGGCATCCGTCAGGCGCTCCACACGATGGACTGGGCGCAGCATGTTCAAACTGCGCTCGACCGGGACGGCTTCGTGCTTCACCTGCAGAAGATTTTCGATGAACAGCGCGGCGTGGTCGGCTACGAGGCGCTCCTGCGCCTGCACGGCGAGCGCGGCGAGCTGGTCCCGGCCGCAAATTTCTTGCCCACCGTCGAACGTCTCGGCTGGGTCAGCCGCATCGATCGCTGGGTCGTACGCCAAACCTTGAAGGTGATCCGGCGCTGGGACGACAAGGCCTTGCACACGGGAAGCGCTACCGGGACGTGCCGAGATCCGGGCCGGTGCTCGATCTCGGTCAATCTCAGCGCGCGCAGCGCCGGCGATCCGATCTTCGCCGACTGGCTATTGAGCGAGCTCGAACGCAGTATGGCCTCCCCGCAACGTTTGCGGTTCGAGATCACCGAGACCGAGCTGCTCGCCGCGGGCGAGCAGGAACTGCGACTGATCTCCGAACTGCGGCAACGCGGATACGAGGTGTGGCTGGACGATTTCGGCGTGGGCTACAACTCTTTCGAACTGCTGCGACGCATGCAGGTGGACGGGATCAAGATCGACGCGTCCTTCACCCGCGACCTGCTGCGCGATCCGGTGGACCGCGCCTTGGTCGAGGCCATCGTGTCCCTGGCTCGGCGGCTGGATCTCGAGCTGATCGCCGAAGGCGTCGAGGACGAACGCACTTGCCAGGAGCTGTGCGCCATGGGCGTGACGCAGTTCCAGGGGTACTACTTCCACAGCGCCGAAGAAGCCGAGGCCGCGCTCGCCGCCTGACGCGATTCCCCCTGGCCGGAGGCGAACTTCCGCCTGCGGTTTGACCTGGATCAATGGGATCGTTCGCGGCCTCTTCTAGACTGCGGTCGGAACGGAGGCGCACGTGGACCCGAACGACGCACTGTTGACGATCCTTCCATCCGCAGGGGAACCGGGCGCGGCGGTTGCGCGCGCTTTGCAGCTGGCGCGCGCGAGCGGGGCGCCGCTGCACCTGTGCGCGCTGGTTTACGACCCCGCCGTGGACCTCGCCGCGGCCCGCGTCGGCCTGGCGTTGGCCGCGCACGCCCGCAACGACATCCTGCGCGCGCGCTTGTTCGAGCTCGAGCGCCAGGCGGCCGCGCTCGACGCCGGCGGCGTGACCATTCATTGCGACGTGCGCTGGGCCGCGGACGCCGCCGAAGCGGTGATCGCCAAGGCGCTGGAGATCGACGCTCGCACCGTGATCAAGGAGGTCCATCGCGAATCGGGCTTCAAGCGCGCGCTGTTCACGCCGCTCGACGGCCAGCTTTTGCGCTGGCTGCCGTGCGAGCTGCTGCTGGTCAACCCCCAGTCGCAACCCGCGATCCGACGCATGGCCGTGGCGCTCGACGTGCTCGCCGAGGCGCCGGAGGACGACGGCCTCAACCGGCGTATCCTGCGAGCGGCGCTGCGCCTGGCGGAGTATTTCGATGCGCGGCTGGACCTGGTTTCGGTGTTCCCCTTCCTGCCGACCTACAGCCGTGCGCTGATCGGGATGAGCGGCCTGTATCAGCAACTGGACGCCCAGCACCGCGAGGCTTTCGAGGCCTACTGCCGCATCCACCGGATTCCCGAAGACCGCCGGCACCGGCTGACCGGCGTTCCGGCGCTGGCGCTGGAGCAGTTCGCCGAACGGCACGGCGTCGACTTGCTGGCGCTGGGCTCGGTGTACCGCAAGGGCTGGGAGCGCCTGCTGCTCGGCAGCACTGCCGAAAGCCTGGTGCAGGACATCGATGCCGATACGCTGCTGGTCAAGCCGGCATGGGCGCTCGAAGCGCTCGACCGTGCGCTGGATCTCAAGGCCCTGCGCGAACGCCAGGCGCGCTTGCGGCTCGACGCCGAGGCCGCAGATGAGTAGGGCCCGCGCCGCGCGCCGCGCGAGCTTCCGTATCGCGCTGCTCGCTTTTGCTTGGGCGCTGCCGCCGGCGGCGACCGTTGCGGCTCCTTCGAGCCCGGCCCCCGCCGACGTCGCTGCGCTGTCGGACGCCGCGCTCGCCGCCTTGCAAGACCGCGTGCGCCTCCTGCAGGACGAATTGGCGCAGATTCCGAAGCACGAGAACGACGACGCGCGGCGCGCGATGGTGACCCACTGGGAGGCGGTGCAGGATCTCGTGCGCGCACAGCTTCGCGCGCTGTCGCCGCCGCCCACCGGCGCCGAGGGCTTCGAGCTCGCCTACGGTTCCGCGGTCGGCTGCAGCCTGCCGCCGGACATGGATCTGGACATCTACAGGCAGCAGATGCGGGACCTGCTGTTCGATTTGCAAGCGGGGTTGACCGGCGTCACGCAGCTCGCCGGAGCGCAGGCGCGCGCGGGCCGCCTCGCGGACCTGTGGGTCAGCGCCTACCGGCGCCTGCAGACGCTGCGCGGCATGGGCTGGCTGTACGGGAAACCCGCGCCGAGCGCCGCCGCCGAGCGGCCGCTGCCGGCCTCGGCGTCCGAAGGCGCCTTCCTGCTGCGCCGCTACTGCACTCAGTGCCATGCCCAGCCGACGCCGGCCCTGCACAGCGCCAACGAGTGGCAGGGCGTGGCGGCGATGATGAAAGCGCACATGGCGCTGGCCAAGGCGTCCGGCAGCGTGCCCGTGCAAGTGCCTACGCAGCGCGAACTGAGCTTGATTCTCACCTATCTGGAGGACTACGGCTGCACGCCGGGCGGCGATTGACCAGGTCGAAAGCGCGACCGCCGCCCGCTCCTGCGAGGGTGGCGTGGAGGCGGGCGTGCGGCGCAGGTTTTTTTAGCTCTTGAGCGCGTTTTTGAGGCTGGTGTAACCGGCGACCAGCGCGTCGATCAGGCGCTGACTCGCGGCGTCGATCTCGGCTTTCGAATCGCGGGCGGCGACTGCGGCGCGGCCGAGACGTTCCTTCAGTTCGGCTCTTTTCTGCTCCAGCCGATCCCACTCGCTCTTGAGATCGGCGCGCAACAGATGCGCTTGCAGCGCGAGCTCGTCGCGCAGCAGCTCCAGCGCCTGCAGGTTGTTGTGGATCGCGGTCTTGACTCGTGACATCGTGTCGCTCCTGGTTCGTGGTGAGTCATCAATCGAAGAATCGGCCGGAGATTTTCGAGGATTCCGTTACGGCAAGCTCGACCTGCACG
Source organism: Nevskia sp. (assembly GCA_019689635.1). GTDB lineage: Bacteria > Pseudomonadota > Gammaproteobacteria > Nevskiales > Nevskiaceae > Nevskia. Next base: position 9,556 of record JADGHB010000013.1, read on the forward strand.
GCGCGGTTTTTCCTGCGGCCCGCCTCGGCCAGGCGGACGGCGCGCCCTCCGTTCATGAAGCCGGCAACCGGTGCTCGCTAGGCTAGAACGCCGCGCGGCCGGGAGCATTGACCTGGGTCAATTCGGGCTACGGTCCCGTCGGGCTCGCGGCCTTTGGGGCGGGCAGCGGGCCGCCGCCGCCGCCGATCGGCTTGCCGTCCGCATTCGTCGCCGCTACGGCCATTTTGGCGGATGCGCCCCGCTACAGTCGGTCCCAGGACGACCCGCCGGCCGCCCGTCTTGCCGCCCACGGCGCGGGGACCCGAACGAAGGTTCATGAACAGCGAAATGAAGCGCCAATCATCCCGGGACGCGGAGAGCGAACGGCTGCGCCTGGTGATCGAGGCCGCACCCAACGCGATGCTGATGACCGACGCGGCGGGCCGCATCGTGATGGTCAACTCGCAGGCCGAAAAATTGTTCGGCTACGAGCGCCGGGAATTGCTCGGTCAGCCGGTGGAGATCCTGGTGCCGCAGGCCGCGCGCGGCCACCATCACGGCTATCGCGAAGGGTTCGCGCGCGCGCCGGCGGCCAGACCGATGGGCGCGGGCCGCGATCTGCACGGTCTGCGCAAGGACGGTTCCGAGGTGCCCATCGAGATCGGCCTCAATCCGCTGACCATGCCCGACGGCCGTTACGTGCTGGCCTCGGTGATCGACATCACCGCGCGGCTCAACGCCGAGAAGATGCAGCGCGCCTTGCAGGCGGCCGAGCTGCGCGAGTCGATCCTCGACAACCTGCCGTTCTCGGTGATCTCCACCGACCCCTCCGGCATCATCGTCTCGGCCAACCCCGCGGCCGAGCACCTGCTCGGCTATAACCGCCACGAACTGGTCGGCCGTTCCGTGCTGATCCTGCACGACCGCGAGGAACTCCGCCGTCGCGCGCAGGAGCTGTTGCTGGCGCGCGGGGCAGCCGTTTCGGCCGATTTCCAGGTGATCGTCGCGGCCAGCAGCCGCGGCGCCGACGAGCGCGAGTGGACCTATGTGCGCAAAGACGGCAAGCGCGTGCCGGTGAACATCGCCATGACCGCCATGCGCGACGAGTCCGGCCAGGTCAACGGCTACCTCAAGGTCGCCTACGACATCACCCAGCGCAAGGAAGCGGAGACGCTGATTCGCCACATAGCCCACCACGACGCGCTCACCGGGCTGCCCAACCGCGCGCTGCTGATGGACCGGCTGGACATGGCCATCCACCAGGCGCGGCGCCACGGCCAGCACCTCGCGGTGCTGATGCTCGACCTCGACCACTTCAAGCGCATCAACGACACGCTCGGCCATCTGGTCGGCGACCGGCTGCTGCTCGGCCTGGCGCAGCGCATGCAGTCCGCGCTGCGCGAGGTGGATACCCTCGCGCGGCTCGGCGGCGACGAATTCGTCGTGGTGCTGACCGAAGTCGAGCGGCGCGAGAGCGTGGTCCCGGCCTTCGACAGGCTGATGCAAGCGATCACCGCTCCGTTGACCGTGGACGGTCACGAGCTGGCGGTCACGGCCAGCATCGGAGCGGCGCTGTATCCCGAAGACGGCGACGACGCCACCGCGCTGATCAAGAACGCCGACACCGCGATGTACCAGGCCAAGGCCGCCGGGCGCAACGGGGTCCGCTGGTTCACCGCCTCGATGTACGAGCAGATCCGGGAGCGGATGGGCCTGGGCAGCGCGCTGACCCGCGCGCTGCGCGCGGAGCGGCTCAAGCTTCACTATCAACCGGAACTCACGCTGCACGACGGCCGCATCGTGGGCATGGAAGCCTTGGCGCGCTGGTCCGACGAGGTGCTGGGCGTGATCGGGCCGGAGCGCTTCATCCCGGTGGCGGAGGAGTCCGGCCTGATCCTGGAGCTGGGCGAATGGGTGCTGCGCCGGGCCTGCCGCGACTGCGCCGCGCTGCGGCGCGCGCTCGGCCGGCCTCTGACGGTGGCGGTCAACGTCTCGCCGCGGCAGCTCCAGAGCAAGGAATGGCCGCAGGGAGTGGCCCAGGCGCTGGCCGACAGCGGCCTGCCGCCTCAAGGTCTCGAATTGGAGCTGACCGAAGGCACGCTGATGGAAAATCCGGAGCAAAGCGCGGAAATCCTGCGCGCCGTCCGCCGGCTCGGCGTCGGCGTGGTGATCGACGACTTCGGCACCGGCTATTCCAGCCTGTCGTATCTCACGCGCTTTCCCATCGACAAGATCAAGATCGACCGTGCTTTCGTCCGCGACCTGCTGACCGACGCCACCGACGCCGCGGTGGTCGGCGCCATCATCGCGATGGCGCGCAGCCTCGGGATTCGCGTCGTCGCCGAAGGCATCGAGAGCGAGCGTCAGTGGCGCCATCTGCTGGGGCGCGGCTGCGACCAGGGACAGGGCTATTTCTTCGGCGTCGCGGTGGCGGCCGACGAATTCGCCGCGCGCGCGAGAGAGATCGAACGTTGGTCCTGTAGCGGCGACGGTGCGGCCGAGTCCGTGCCGCGGGCGCTGGACGCGGGCTGAAAGATACAAGGTCTGCGGGTTGCGCAGCCGTCCTTACGTAGTTCCCGCAAGTCCCCTGCGGTAATCCCGGATGGCGCCGCATGCGGCGGCGGGCGAAGCTGTCCCCGCATTTGAGGAGGGGCAGATCATGGCGTTCGACACGACGGCTCGCGGTCAACTGCGCATCGACTGTGTGCTGTGCCCGGTGCAGCGCTGCCTGGGCCGCACCGGCAACGGCGAGGAAGTGGAGGCCTGGCAGGAGGCGCTGCTCCCGCGGCGCGCGGTGATGCCCGGCGGCGCGGCTTTGTTCAACACCGGCGACAAGCAATGCAACGTCTATTCGGTGCGCGGCGGTTGCCTCAAGGCCTACACCGTGGATGCCGACGGCAACGAGCGCATCCGCGGCTTCTACTTCCCCGGCGATCTGGTCGGCCTCGATGCGCTGGGCGGCGGGTACCATCTCTCCACCGCGGTGGCGGTGGTGCCTTCGCAGGTGTGCGCGGCGCCGCTGGAGCAGCTCAAGCGCCTGATGGGGCGCCAGCCGCAGCTCGCTCAGCACGTGGTCGAGCAGACCAGCCGCGAGCTGGCGCTGGCGCTGGCCCTGTCCGGCGATTTCAGCGCCGAACAGCGGCTGGCCGCGTTCCTGCTGCACATGCGCGAGCGGCTCGGGGGCGAAACCCTGCACCTGCCGATGTCGCAGCGGGACATCGGCGATTACCTGCGCCTGGCCACCGAAACGGTGTGCCGGACGCTGAAGGGCTTCGAGCGCCGCGGCTGGCTGACGGTCAGCGCGCGGCAGATCCGCTTGCGCGACGCGGGCGCCCTGCGGCGCCTGGCGCAGGCGGTCGTGCTGCCCAACGCGGACCGCGACTGGGCCCAGGCGGCGTGAGCGCTGTCGCGGCTCCACACAAACCCCGACACAACGTCCAGCGCCGCGCAGCGGCGGAGCGGCTGCAGATTTCCCTGCGCGCGCCGCAGCAGTTGTTCAACTCGCTGGATCCCTCGCCGTTCTACGACAAGGATCTCGATCCCGACGCGGAGGAATTCCTGGTCGGCTGGGCCGAGGAACTGCCCCGCAAGCGGCCGCTGCACCTGGTGCTGCATTTCGAGACGCTGCCGGAGGACGGCGGCGACCGGCAGTGGATCGCCGACGCGATCCACAACTATTTCAGCGGTCGCGCGCGCGAGGCGCGCCATCGCCGGCAGCGCCTGCTGCGCAAGGGCCGCGTGAGCCTGGCGATCGGCGTGCTGTTCCTGCTGTCCTGCCTGTTCCTCGTGCACTGGCTGCTGCGGCTGGAGCCCGACAGCCTGTGGGCGCGCGCGCTGCGCGAAAGCCTGGCCATCGCCGGCTGGGTGGCGATGTGGCAGCCGCTGCAGATCTATCTCTACGACTGGTGGCCGATTCGCGAGCGCGAGGCGCTGTATCGCCGCATGAGCGAAATGTCGATCGAAGTGCGCCCCCCCCGCGCCGGCCGCGCGCTCCGCCGCCGCCGCGCCCTTCATCCGCGGCGTGCCGACCCGCGGCGCCCATGATCTGGGTCATGGCGGCGTGCGAAACGGCGCCTAGACTCGTCCCATCCGAGGAGAGACTGCAATGAGCAAGCTGGAATCGATCCTGGCCGTGGTGCCGACGGAGCGCAGGCTGAGCCCGGCGGTGCATCGCGCGATCGCCTACGCCCGCCGCAGCCAGGCCAGGCTGCATCTGTGTCTGTTCGACCACTACGGGCCGATCGACTACGCCGGGCGCGTGTTCGGCGCCGAAGTGGCCGAGCGTGCGCGCCGCGATTTCCTCGAGGAGCGAAGCCGCTGGCTTGCGGAGCAGGCGCGCGGCCTGGCCGAACAGGGCCTGCGCGTGGAGTGCGACGTGGCGTGGGCGCCGCGCCGCTACGAGGCGATCATCGGCAAGATCCTGGAGACGCAGGCCGATCTGGTGGTCAAGGACGTCGCCAACGACCCGGCCGCGGGCACGCTGCTGCCGGACGCCAGCGACTGGAAGCTGCTGCGTCTCGCGCCGGCGCCGCTGATGCTGGTGCGACCGCAGGCCAGGCTGCTCCCGCACCACCTGCTGGCGGCGGTGGACGTGACCGTCGGAGAGGAGGGGGAAGCGCTTAACGAAGCCATCGTGGACGCCGCGCGCCAATACGCCGCATTCAGCGATGCGGCGCTGGAGCTGGTATCGGTGTTCTCCTACGTTCCGGTCGAAGCCTTCGGTGCCGGCTTCATCGCCGATTCTTACGAGATCATGGATTCCGCGCACAAGGAGGCGCTGGCCCGTTTTGCCACGCAACACAAGATCCCGGCGTCCCATATCAAGCGCCGCGTCAATCTCGACGTCGCCGCCGGCATCGCCGAGGCGGCGCGCGACGCTGGCGCCGACCTGCTGGTGCTCGGCTCGGCTTATCACAGCGGTTTCGAAAAACTCATGTTCGGCACGACCGCCGAGGCGCTGCTGCGCCGCGCGAGCTGCGACGCGCTGATGGTCAAGCCCGCCGGATTCGTCCACGAGCTGGCCAGGCATCTCGACCTGGACAAGCTGCGGGAGCGCTACGCAGGGCCGGTTGCGGCCGCCGCCTGAGAGCTTGTGAATTTTTCAAGCTCTCAGGCCGGCCAGGGAGAGCCGGACGCGAATCAGGGCCGCAGAAGCTTGATGCGCGGGAGCAAGTCCGGGCGTGGACCGGACTTGCGACGGAAGAAATGCACGGGACGTGCATTTCTTCACGAGCTCTGAGTCGGGTCGCGGCCGCCGCCGGCTCCTGCGAGCTTATCCGTGCCATCCGCGCTCGATCGGCCGTTCCTCAAGCCGTCGCGATCTCCACCCGCACGGTGCCGGGATCGTCGGGCAGCGGCCGCCGGCTGAAGCCGAGGCTTTCGGCGAGCTTGAGCATCGGCAGGTTTTCCCGCAGCACCTCGCCATAGACCTGCAGCACCCCCCGCGCGCGGGCGTGCTGCACCAGCTTTTCGAGCAGTTGGCGGCCCAGACCGAGGCCGCGATGGCGGGGGTCCACCAGCACGGCGAATTCCGCGTGCGTTCCGTCGGGGTCGATCGCCAGCGTGCCGATGCCCAGCAAGGTCTCGGGCGCGTCGTCGGGGACGATCACCAGCGCCAGCTCGCGGTCGTAGTCGATCTGCGTCATGCGCGCCGCCATCTCGTGGCTGAAGTGGCGCATGCCGCAGAAAAAACGCAGGCGCACGCTTTCCGGGTCGAGGCCCTGGAGCAGGCGGATCAAGGCCGGCTCGTCGGCCGGTTGCACGGGCCGCATGACGTAGAGCTTCCCGTTGCGGTCGAGGCGGTCGGTGAGGGCCGCGGGATAGGGCGCCAGCGCCAGCCGGGCGCGCTCCTCCGCCGGTTCCGCCGTCAGCCGCAGGCGCGCGGCCTGCCGCAGCGCCTGGACCGCGCCGCGCGCCCAGACCAGATGCAGCTCCAGTTCCTCCACCGCCGGCTGATCCAGCGCGATCTGGCCGATGCGGATCAGCGCCTGCGTTAGCGCGTCGCGCTCCGCCGGTGGCGCTTCGCGCACGCCGGCGTCGGCGAGGACGCGCTGCGCGAGCAAGGGATCCAGCGGCGGGAACCCGCGGCCGCAACCCAGGGCCGCGCCTGCGGCCAGCAGGCGAGCTTCGAGCACCATGCCGAGTTCGACGTGGCGGTGCAGGCTCACCGCCAGCACGCTTTCCGGCTGGCGTCGCGTGGCGCCGGCGATGCCATAGGCGGCGGCCAGATGCAGCGCGGCGGCGGCGTCAGTTTCGCGCACGCCGCTTTCGGCCAGGCGCTGCAGGCGCCGGCGCGCTTCGGCGGCGTGATCCACCGCGGTCGGTCCGCGCGGCGGCGTCTGCGTCAGCAGTTCGCGGTTGCGCGCGTACTCGAAGCGGTAGCGGATCGCGCGCGCCGCGGCGTCCGGCGAAGTGAAAGTGGCGAGGTTTGCCTCCGCGCTGATGCGGCGCGCGGGCAATGCGGTTTCCAGGCCCAGCCACACCGTCAGCAGGCGCTGGTCGAAGCCCGCCCGCGCGAGGCGCGCGGCGACCGCCTCGTGGCCGCGGCCGGCGAGCGGGCTGCGCAGATACAGCACCAGGTCGATGTCCGCGTCGGCGAGAAAGGCGCGCAGCGCGGCGACCGTCGCTTCCGGCTCCGGCTCGCCGAGGTCGGCGGCGCCGGCCATGCGGCGCAGGTCGGGCACCGCCGCCAGCACCTGGGCCCAGGTGTCCGCCGCGGGTGTTGCGGGGCTCAGGCCGTGGCGCAGCACGGCGTCCACGCCCAGCGCGCAGATGCCCGCGCCGTTGCCAGCGACCAGCACCCGCACCTGCGAGAGCGGCGGCAGCCGCTGCAGGGCGGCGATGGCATCGAACAAGGCGGGCAGGCTCTGGCATTCGACCATGCCGGCGCGCGCGAAGGCGGCGCTGCGCACCGGGTCGCTCCCCGCGGTGCGGGTTTCGGCGAGCTGGGTCTGCAGCACGACCGTGGGCTTGGTGCGCGCGCAGGCGCGCGCCGCCGACATGAACTTGCGCGCGCCGCGGATGTGGCCGACCTCCAGCGCCACTGCGCGCGTGGCGGGGTCGAGCGCGGCGTAGTCCAGCAGGTCGGCGACGTCCACATCGCACTCGCCGCCGGTGGCCGCGACCCAGGAAAACCCCAGGCGCCGCCCACTGGCCCAGTCCACCGCCGCCGCCGCCACCGACTGCGACTGCACGATCAACGCCACCGGTCCCGCGGCGCCGCTGGCCGGCAACGCGCTGGCGGCCAGGCGCAGGGACGGGTTGAGCACGCCGCTGCTGCGCGGGCCGAGGATGCGCAGCAGGTGTGTGCGCGCCGCGCGCAGCACGGAGACGTCGGGCGCTTGCCGGTGCGGCCAGATCAGCGCGCGCGCGCCGCGGGTGCCCAGCTTCTCGATCGCCTCGGGCGTGGCCGCGCCGGCGTCGGCGGCGATGGCCAGCGTGCCGCTGCCTTCGTCGCTGACCTCCGCTTCGGTCGCGGCGAGCAGCGCGGCCGGCGCGCAGCGGTGCAGGTTGTCCACCAGCCAGCGCGCGCGTTCGGACGCCGGCTCGCCGAGCACGACCACCCGCCGCGGCGCGAGCAGCGCAGCCAGGTTGCGGATGCTCACGGCGGGCCGTCGTGCAGGAACGGGCGCAGAAAACTCTCGACGCTGCGCGCCAGCGCGTGCAGCGCATAACCGCCTTCCAGCAGCGCCACCGCCCGGCCGCGGCACCAGACCTGCGCCCAGTGCCGGATGCGCTCGCCGATCCAGGCGAAATCGTCGTAGGCCAGGCGCAGGTCGCCGAGCGGATCCTCGGCATGGGCGTCGAAGCCGGCGGAGACGAGGATCAATTCGGGCCGCTGGCGCTCCAGCGCCGGCTGCCAGTGGACGTTCACGCCGTGGCGGAATGCCTCTCCGCCGGCATACGGCGCCAGCGGCACGTCCACCAGGTTGGCCGCGTGCGGCGCGCCGCTCCAGTAGGGATACAGCGGATGCTGGTAGGTCGAATACAGCCACACGCGCTCGTCGCCGGCGAAGATGTCGGCGGTGCCGTTGCCGTAATGCAGGTCGAAATCGAGGATGGCCACGCGGTTCAAGCCCAGCGCCAGCGCATGCGCGGCGGCGACCGCGACGTTGTTGAACAGGCAGAAGCCCATCGCGCGTGCGCGCTCGGCATGGTGGCCGGGCGGGCGCACGGCGCAAAACGCCAGCTCGGCGGCGCCCGCCAGCGCCAGCTCCACGCCCTTGATCCCGGCTCCGGCGGCATGCAGCGCGGCCTGCGCGCTGTGCTCGCCCTGCGCCGTGTCGGCGTCGTGCCAGATCGGGCCGCAGCGCACATCGGCGTGCAGCACGCGCGCGACGTGTTCGCGGGTGTGCACGCGCAGCAACTGGTCTTCGCTCGCCGCCGGCGCTTCCACCCGCCGCACGAAGTCCAGCAGGCCGGTCGCGCGCAGGCGGTCCTCGATCACCTGCAGGCGCCGCGGGCTTTCCGGATGGCCTTCGCCCATGAAGTGCCGGGCGCAGGCCGGGTGGCTGATCCAGGCGACGGCGTGGGTGGCGGCCGCGGCGCTGCGTTCGCTTCGTTGCATGAATATAGGCTCGCACGGATTCCGGTCTGCGCCAATGACGTGGGTCATGCCCGCGGCGGTTCGGCGAGCAGGCTGCCGAAGGCTCGCTTTTCAGCAGCCTGCATTTGGCATACGGATGTGCCGGCGGGAATCAAGCGCTTCTGGCGCTTGACTCCCGGCAGCGCAGAAAAGTCACGGCTTTTCGGAGCGACCTGAAAAAGTCCATGGAGGGACTTTTTCAGCAACTTGCTAGAATTCCCGCAGCCTCGCGGCTGGCGCGAGGATGAGCCGACGATGAACGCCTTGCGTCCCGCACCAAGCGTTTCCGAAGACCGTCTGGGCGCTTTGCTCGACGCGGCCGTCGATGCCGTCGTCCTGATCGACAGCGCCGGCCATATCACCCTGTTCAACCGCCAGGCCGAAAAGATGTTCGGCTATGCCGCGGGCGAAGTCCTCGGCCGCAACGTTTCCCTGCTGATGCCGGCGCCGCATCGAGAACGGCACGACGGCTATCTGCAGCGCTACCTGCGCACCGGCGAGGCGCACATCATCGGCATCGGCCGCGAAGTGACGGGACAGCGCAAGGACGGCAGCGTTTTTCCGGTGGAACTCTCGGTGGGCGAGTTCTTCGACGGCGCCGAACACGGCTTCGTCGGGTTTCTGACCGATCTTTCCGAACGCAAGCGGCAAGAGGAAGCGCTCAAGCGACTCACCGAGGAACTGCGGCTGATTTTCGAGTACGCACCCATGCCGCTGACCAGTACCGATGCCCAGGGGCGCATCGTCAACGCCAACCGGGCCTGCGAGATCCTGCTCGGCAGATCCTCGGACGAACTGGCCGGTCAGCGTCACGCCGAGCTGATCGTGGAGGAGGATCGCGAAGTCTTGCGCGAGCTTTTCGCGCGCAGCGTCGTGAGTGGCGCACCGCTGGAGCGCGAGATCCGTTACCGGCGGGGCGACGGCGAGATTCTTCACACGCTGCTCCATGTCGCGGTGGTGCCCGATCCCGAAGGCGGGCCGCAATTGCTGATCTGCGAGATCATCGACCGCAGCGCGCTGTACGCCGCCGAGCGCGAAGTCGAGGAGTTACGCGCCAAGCTGGTCCACGCCGGGCGGCTGGGTTCGCTGGGGGAAATGGCCAGCGGCATCGCCCACGAGATCAACCAGCCATTGTCGGCCATCGCCAATTACGCCAGCGCGGCGCGGCGCCTGGTGCAGGGCGGACAGACCGACCACACCGAGCTGGTCGCCGTGCTCGACAAGATCGCCGGCCAGGCGGAGCGCGCCGGGCAGGTGATCCGCGGACTGCGCAGCCTCGGACGCAAGCACACCGAGACGCGCCAACGGCAGGACTGCCGCGCGCTGATCCAGGAGGTGATCCGCCTGGTCGAATTCGAGCTGCGCGCCCACGGCTGGCGCCTGCTGCTGGATCTGGCGCCCGGGCTGCCGCCGGTGGTGGCCGACGGCGTGCAGATCCAGCAGATCGTGCTCAACCTGATCCGCAACGCGGTGGAAGCGATGGACGAATCCGCCAGCGGCGATTACGTGGCCGTGTCCGCCGCCTGCCGCGAGATCGGCTGGGTCGAAATCAGCGTCTCCGACTGCGGGCCGGGGTTCACCAAGGATGACGAGCGGCGACTGTTCGAGCCGTTCTTCACCACCAAGCCGCAAGGGCTGGGTTTGGGACTGTCCATCTGTCGTTCCATCGCCGTCGCCCACGGCGGGGAGCTTTCCTACCGGCGCAACGCGCGCGGCGGAGCGGAATTCATCCTGCGGCTACCCGCCGCTTCCGCGCCATGAGCCAGAAAACTTCCGCTCGCCCGACCGGTACGGTGTTCATCGTCGACGACGAGGAGGCCGTGCGCGACAGCGTGGCCCTGCTGTTGCGCTCGGTGGGATTGCGTACGCGCAGCTATCCCGACGCCAGCGTCTTCCTCGAGGAGTACGACGGCCAGGAGGCCGGCTGCCTGGTCCTGGACGTGCGCATGCCACGGCTCAGCGGCCTGGAACTGCAGCAGGAACTCAACCGTCGCGGCTGGACGATCCCGGTGGTCTTCATCACCGGCCACGGCGACGTGCCGATGGCGGTGGAGGCGATGCGCGCCGGCGCGGTGGATTTCCTGCAAAAGCCGTTCAAGGACGACGAGCTGATCCGGCGCGTGCAGAAGGCCCTGGAGCAGGATGCGCGCCTGCGCGAGCAGCTCGCTCAGCGCAATCTCATCCGCAGCCGCTACGAAACCCTGACCCCGCGCGAACGCGACATCGCCGAACGCCTGGCCGCCGGCGCCGCCAACAAAGCCGTGGCGATCGATCTCGGCTTGTCCGAACGCACCGTCGAACTGCATCGGGCCAACATCATGCGCAAGCTGGAAGCGCGCGGGCTGGCGCAGCTCGTACAGATGCTGATCGCTCTGAAGGAGGGTTGAAAGCCGCAGCCTCAGAGCCTGTGAAGAAATGCACGTCCTGTGCATTTCTTCCGTCGCAAGTCCGGTGCACGCCCGTACTTGCTCCCGCGAATCAAGCCCTTGCGGGCCTGATTCGCGTCCGGCCCTCCCTGGCCGGCCTGAGAGCTTGAAAATTCACAAGCTCTCAGCGCTCGCCGCGCTCGCGGTTGTCTTCCAGGATCTCCAGCCACATCGCGTTCAAGATGGAGAAGGCGCAGGCCAGTCCGAGGCCGAGAATCCACGAGAAATACCACATGGCAAGCCCTCCGGACGCGAATCAGTATGAACCGAGGTGGCGGCGCACTTCGGCCAGGTTCACGCGGCCGCGCAGCACGCGGAACACCCAGGCGGTGTAGGCGAGCACGATCGGCACGAACACCAAGGCCGCGATCAGCATGATGAACAGTGTCAACTGGCTGCTGGAGGCGTCCCACACCGTCAGGCTGTGGCCGGGGTGCGTGGAGGACGGCAGCAGGAAGGGGAACAGGCTCAAGCCGGCGGTGAGGATGGTCGTGGCGCACACCAGGCCGCTGGCGACGAAGGCCAGCCCGTCGCGCCGCGCGCGCAGCAACAGCGCGGCGGCCACGGCGGCGAGGAGGCCCAGCGCCGGCACCAGCCACAGCCAGGGTGCGCTGCGGTAGTTGGCCAGCCAGCCCCCGGCCACGACCGTCACGGTCTTGAGCAAGGGGTTGGACGGGCCATTGGGGTCCGCCGTCTCGACGTGCAGGCCGGAAAGACGCGACACCCACCCGCCGGCGACCACGAACGTCACGAGGTAGGCCAGCGCCGCCCAGGCGCCGGCGCGGCGCGCGCGCGGCGCGATCGGGTCTTCGCTCTTGAGCGCGGCGTAGCTCGCGCCGTGCAAGGCCAGCATCGACACCGAGACGAGCCCGGCGAGCAGGGCGAAGGGCTTGAGCAGCATGAACAGATTGAGCTCGAAGACCGGTCGCTGAAGCGCGTCGATGGAGTAGGGCAGGCCGAGGAACAGGTTGCCGATCGCCACCCCGAAGAGCAGCGCCGCCAGCGCGCCGCCGAGGAACAGCGCCCAGTCCCAGACCGCGCGCCAGCGCGGGTCTGCGAGCTTGTTGCGGAAGTTGAAGCCCACCGGCCGCACGATGAGGGTCAGCAGCACCAGGAACATCGCCAGGTACAAGCCGGAGAACGAGGCGGCGTACAGCGGCGGCCAGGCCGCGAACACCGCGCCGCCGCCGAGGATGAACCACACCTGGTTGCCGTCCCACACCGGCTCGATGGATTCCAGCAGGGCGCGGCGCTCGTCGTCGTCGCGGCCCAGGAAGCGGTACAGCATCGCCACGCCGAGGTCGAAGCCGTCCATCACCGCGAAGCCGATCAGCAGGACGCCGAGCAGCAGCCACCAGATCACGCGCAGGGTTTCGTAGTCAGGCATGGCTTTGCTCCGGTGCGGTCGTGGGCCAGTAGCCCAGGCCTTCCGGTCCGCGGCGCGCCATGCGCAGCATGAGGAAGGCGTCGATCACGGCGAGAGCCGTATAGAACACGACGAAGCCGATCAGCGACAACGCCACGTTGTAGGCCGGCACTGGCGAGGCGCCGAGGAAGGTGGGCAGCACGCCGTCGATCGCCCAGGGCTGGCGGCCGTATTCCGCGACCACCCAGCCGAGCTCGGCGGCGAGCCACGGCAGCGGCAGCGTCCAGAAGGCCAGGCGCAGGTAGCCGCGGTAGCGTTCCAGCCGTCGCGTGGAAGCCAGCCAGAACGAAACCGCGAACAGGGCGATGAAATAGAACCCCAGCAGCACCATCAGCCGGAACGCCCAGAACAGCACGAACACGTTGGGAATCAGCGACTGCGCCGCCCGATCGATGTCCGCGGGCGTGGCCTGCGTGGGATCGGCGACGTAGCGCAGCAGCAGCAAGCCGTAGCCGAGATCGCCGGCCTTGGCTTCGAGCGCCGCGCGCGCCTGCGCGTCGTGCGGATCGGCGCGCAGTTTCTGCAGGGCCGCATAGGCCGAAATGCCGTTCTCGATGCGGGCGCGGCCGTCTTGCACCAGCGGGTTGATGCCCGGCACCGGCGTATCCAGGGAGCGCGTGACGATCAGCCCTAGCACCCAGGGGATGTGGATCGCCGCGTGGGTGGTGCGGTGCGCGACGTCCGGAAAGCCGAACAGGGTGAACGAGGCCGGCGGCTTTTCCGTGTCCCACATCGCCTCGATCGCCGCGATCTTCATCTTCTGGTTTTGACCCGCGGTGTAGCCGGACTCGTCGCCGAGTACCACCACCGACAGCGCCGAGGCCAGGCCGAAGCTTGCGGCCACGGTCATCGAGCGCCTGGCGAATTCGCGGTTGCGGCCGGAGAGCAGATACCAGGCCGAGATCGCCAGCACGAACACGCTGCCGGTGACGTAGCCGGCCGACACCGTGTGCACGAACTTGTCCTGCGCCACCGGATTGAACAGCACCGCACCGAAGGAGGACAGCTCCATGCGCATCGTGTCGGGATTGAAGTGCGCGCCCACCGGATGCTGCATCCAGGCGTTGGCGATCAGGATCCACAGCGCCGAGAGGTTGGAGCCCAGCGCCACCAGCCAGGTCACGACCAGGTGCCCGACTTTCGACAGCCGTTCCCAGCCGAAGAAGAACAAACCGACGAAGGTGGATTCCAGGAAGAACGCCATCAGGCCCTCGATGGCCAGCGGCGCGCCGAAGATGTCGCCGACGTAGTGCGAGTAGTAGGCCCAGTTGGTGCCAAACTGGAACTCCATGGTCACGCCGGTGGCCACGCCCATGGCGAAGTTGATGCCGAACAGCAGGCCCCAGAACTTGGTCATCTGCTTCCAGATTTCGCGCCCGGTCATCACGTACACGGATTCCATGATCGCCAGCAGCAGCGACAGGCCCAGCGTCAGCGGCACGAACAGGAAGTGATAGAGCGCGGTCAGCGCGAACTGCAGCCGCGAGAGGTTCACTACCACGTCGGTCATGGGTGCACCTTTCGGTAATATACCCGGTAGAGTATACAGCCGCGCGGCTGCCGACCGCGGCACAGGTCAATCATGCGCAGGGTTCCCTGTCACGGGCGTGCCCGTCGGCGCGAACCAGCGCGCGGCGAGCGCCTCGGCATCCGCGGCGGGGCGGTGCGCGGGCGAGAAGAACAGCCACCACAGCGCACACAGCGCCAGCAGCTTGACCACGAACAGACCGACGATGCGACCTCGCAGCCAGGGCCGCCAGTCGCTGAGCGAAGGTTCGGGTTCTTGGTCGGTGGACGACATCGCGCTCAAGATTCTCGACAGGGAGCGGCAAGCCGGCATTGATCCAGATCAATCCGCCGCCATGCCGGACCTTACCGGTTCGAACCGGTGGCGGAGAAAATACGCCGCTCGCGCGGCATTGACCAGCGCGGCCCGCGCTCGAGGCCTGCCGCAGCGCGCTCCAGCGCGCAGGGCCGGCGGCTGTAACACGTATAATCGCGCCGCTTAAAGCGCTTTTTCGAGGGATTTTTCGAGGGATTCGACGGGTTTCATGGTGACGACATGCTCAAGGTGACGCGCGCGACGTTCGACGAGGTGATGGTGCCCAACTACAACCCGGCGGCGGTCATCCCGGTGCGCGGCGCCGGCTCGCGCCTGTGGGACCAGCAGGGCAAGGAATACATCGATTTCGCCTGCGGCATCGCGGTGACGGCGCTCGGCCACTGCCATCCCAAGCTGGTCGCGGCGCTCACCGAGCAGGCGCACCGGCTCTGGCATCTGTCCAACGTGATGACCAACGAGCCGGCGCTGCGGCTGGCGAAGAAACTCACCGAGGCGACGTTCGCCGAGCGCGTGTTCTTCTGCAATTCCGGCGGCGAGGCCAACGAGGCGGCCTTCAAGCTGGCGCGCCGCTACGGCAACACCTTGCGGGAGGGCAAGAACGAGATCGTGGCGTTCTACAACGCCTTCCACGGCCGCACCTTGTTCACGGTCAGCGTTGGCGGCCAGGAGAAGTACACCAAGGGCTTCGAGCCGCTGCCGGGCAACATCACCCATCTGCCGTTCAACGATCTGGAGTCGCTGGAGGCGCACCTGTCCGAGAAAACCTGTGCGGTGGTGATCGAGCCGGTGCAGGGCGAAGGCGGTATCATCCCGGCGACGCGCGAGTTCCTCGAAGGTGCGCGCCGCTTGTGCGACCGACACCAGGCGCTGCTGATCTTCGACGAAGTGCAGACCGGCATGGGACGCAGCGGCAAGCTCTACGCCTACGAGCACTACGGCGTGGTGCCGGACGTGCTGACCACCGCCAAGGGTCTGGGCGGCGGCTTCCCCGTCGGCGCCATGCTCACCACGAAGAAATATGCCGAGGTGCTGCCCTTCGGCACGCACGGCTCCACCTACGGCGGCAACCCGCTGGCCTGCGCGGTGGCGGAGGCGGTGCTGGATACGGTCAACGATCCGGCGCTGCTCGCCGGCGTGAGCGCACGCGCGCAACGCCTGCGCGAAGGGTTGGACGCGATCGGCCGGCGCTACGGCATCTTCGAGCCCAGCCGCGGCCTGGGGCTTTTGATCGGCGCGCCGATGAGCGCGGCGTGGAAAGGCAAGGCCAAGGACGTGGTCAACGCCGGCCTGCGCCACGGCGTCTGGTGTCTGGTCGCCGGCCCGGACGTGCTGCGCATCGCGCCCTCGCTGATCATTCCGGAAGCCGATCTCGCCGAGGGTTTGAAGCGGCTCGACGCGGCCTGCGCGGAGCTGGCCGCGAACGCCATGGGGAAAGCCTCCTCGGCCTGAAGAAGACCGGCTGGCCCCGGCGTTCCTCAGCGGTTCAAGGCGTACAGCACGCGGCTGCCTTTCCAGTCGAAGACGATGCCCTCCGGCACGATCGCCACGATGCGCGGTCCTTGCGGCAGGCTGTCGCCTTCGTGGTACTGCTTGCCGTCGATCAGCACGAAACGGCGTGCGGGATCGTCGCTGTAGGCGTGCACGTTCACGCTGAACTGCGGGAACTCGGCACGGTAGGCGTCCGGCATCAGCTGCAGGTTCTGAGCACTCGCCGTGGGCGCGGGCGCGGACGTGGCCGGGTTGACGCTAGGCGGCGTGGGGGCGGCTGCGGTCGCCTCCGGTGAAGGCGGCGGCGCGGGGGGCGGTGCCGCAGTTTGCTCGGCCGCCGCTTTCACCGCGGCGATGATGGCCGGCGAGACGTTCTGCGCCGCGTCGGCATGGGCAGCGCCGGCCGCCTGGCTGGCCTGCGCGCTGGTCGGTGAGGCCGCGGATGCAGCCGGCGGCGTCTTGGGTTTGGGCGGCGGGGGCACCAGATCGTCGAGCGAGCCGATGCGGCTGGCGTCCTCGATCTTGGCCGGCTGCGGCTGCGGTTGCGGCTGCGCCGGCGCCGCGACCGGCAACCTGGCCTGCGGTGCCGCTTTCGCCACGGACGCGCTTGGGGTTTGGGCGACGACCGGGGTGCGAGGCGGCGTCGCCGCAGGCGCGCGGGCGCTGCGGTGGCCCCACAGCCAGCCGCCGCCCGCCAGCAGTGTGGCGAGGGCGAGGGCGGCGGCCGGCACCCGCAGCCGGCGCCACGGGCTGCGGTCCTGCGCGTCGCTGGTCGGCGCAGCCGGCGTCTCGTCGAGGACCGAAACCCGACCTTGGCGGCGTTCGCGCTCGGCGCGCTTCAGAGCGTCGAGGATGTAGCTCATTTCGTGGCGAGGCTTAAGTTTGGCGTTCCGGGATCGGAACGGAGGTTGGACAACACCAGCAGCGTCTGTTTCCCGGCGATGCCGTCGGCGGCCAATCCGTGCGCGCTCTGAAACTGCAGGAGCGCGGCACGCAGTGCGGAATCATAAACCGGCGAAGGCGAAGGGTCCGGCGCATCCCCGGCGATTTGGGCCAGGGTCTTGCGCAGCCACAGCACGTCGGCGCCGCGGCTGCCGGGGCCGATGCGCGCGGCTGCGATCGGCTTCCGCCACAGCAGCAGGAATTCCCCGTTCCACAAGGCGTCGAGCTGGTCCAGGCCGTAACGCAGCGGTCCCCGCGGGGTGTCGAGTACAGCATGCGCGCCGTCCAGCCCGCGCAACAAGACGTATTGCACCTGGGCGGGCGTCGGATTCAGGGTCAGGATCGCCGGCCGATTGAGCGCGGAGAGTTCGTTCCAGTCGCCGCTGCCCTTGTAGCACTCCAGATGCCGTTGCGCGAGCGCGGCGCAGACGTTCTCGCCGCTGGGAATGGTGAGGCCCGGATCCCACAACCCGATCAGGCGCTCCATCAACTGCGGCAGCGGCTCGGCGCTGGCGCGCAGCGCGCCCAGGTCGGCATCCAGCGCCGCGCCGTCGGCCGGCTGGGCCGCGTCTGCCGCGGGCGCGGCGGCGGCCTTCGCCGCCCCGTCGGCGGGCGTTTTCGCATCGGTCGCCGGCGCGGGTTGCGCGGCCGCCGCGGTGGCTCCCGTGACGGCCGGCGGATGGGGCTGGCCGTCCAGCATCTGGCGCAACAGCACGGCGGCGACGATCAGCGCCGCCAGCGCCAGCGTGCCCTCGATCCAGCGCACGCCCGGCCGCCGCA
This sequence comes from Nevskia sp., assembly GCA_019689635.1. Taxonomy (GTDB): domain Bacteria; phylum Pseudomonadota; class Gammaproteobacteria; order Nevskiales; family Nevskiaceae; genus Nevskia. Next base: position 27,024 of record JADGHB010000013.1, read on the forward strand.
GGCGGGCGAACCGGCCGCGCCAGCGCGAGGCCGGGCGCTGCACGCCCAGCGCTTCGGCGGCGGCGCGCTCGACGATCTCGGCGCCGACCGTGCGCAGGCCGCGGGCGTAGGCGCCGAGCAAAGCGCGGTCGCACAGGATGTTGATCTGGCGGGGCACGCCGCGCGCGTGGCGGTGCACGCGGCGCATCGCCGCGGCGGTGAACAGGTCGGCGGCGCCGCCGGCCACGCGCAGGCGGTGGACGATGTATTGCGAGGTTTCCTGCGCGGTCAAGGGCGTGAGGTGGTAACGCGCGGTGATGCGCGAGGCGAGCTGGCGCAGCTCCGGGCGCGCGAGCAGCTCGATCAGCTCGGGTTGACCGATGAGCATGATGCGCAGCAGCTTTTCCTTGTCGGTCTCCAGGTTGGTGAGCAGGCGCACCTGTTCCAGCACCGCCGGATCGAGGTTTTGCGCCTCGTCGATGATCAGCACCGTGCGCCGGCCGGCGGCGTGCGTGGCCAGCAGATGCGCGTTGAGCGCGTCCACCAGCGCCTTGATCGAGGTCGCCGGTTGGTCGTAGGCCACGCCCAGCTCGTCGCAGATCGACTGCACGAACTCCAGCTCGTTCTGGCGCGGGTTGTGGATCGTGGCCACGTCCACCTGATCCAGCTTCTGCGCGAGCAGGGTGCGCACGATGGTGGTCTTGCCGGTGCCGACCTCGCCGGTGAGCTGCACGAAGCCGCCGTACTGGCCCGTGCCGTAGAGCAGGTGGCCGAGCGCCTCCTGGTGGCGGGCGCTCAGGTACAGGAAGGCGGGATCCGGCGCGATCGAGAACGGCGGTTCGCGGAGGTTGAAATGGGCCAGGTACACGGCGTGGGCGGCGGGGCGAGCGGAAATCCTGCGCGAGTATAGGCCAGCAGGCTGATGAAAAACTCGTTTTTCATCAGCCTGCGCTTGGCACATGGAAGTGCCAACGCGAATCAAGCGCCTCAAGCGCTTGATTCGCGGGAGCGTAGAAAAGTCACGCCTTTTCGGAGCGACCCTGAAAAAGTCCAGGGAAGGACTTTTTCAGCCTGCTAGAGCGTCGCTCAGCGCTGGAAATCGTAGAGCGATCCCAGGTTCAACATCTGCGTCAGCTCGTCGAGCGCGGCGCGCGATTCCTCAAGTAGCCGGGGATCGGCCAGATCGGCGGGCACGAGGCGATCACGGTAATGGCGGCACACCCAGGCATGAAGCCTGGCGTACAGCGCGCCGTCCAGCCACACCCGCGGATTGACCGCGGCGCGTTCGGCTTCGGTCAGCACCACGCGCAGGCGCAGGCAGGCCGGCCCGCCGCCGTTGCGCATGGATTGCCGCAAGTCGAAGACCTTGACGCCGGCGATCGGATTGAGCGGATCGGCGAGCAGGCGCTGGATGCAGGCCCACACGCGCGGATGCTCCTGGCATTCTTGCGCGACGATCAGCCACATCGCCCCGTCCGGCGCGGACACGAGTTGGCCATTGAACAGATAGGAAGACACCGCCTCGGCGAGGGAAACCTCGTCCTCGGCGATCTCGATGACGCGGGCCGAGGGCAGGTGGCGCAGCACCCAGTCCTTGAGCGCGCGCGGGTCGGTGTAGGCGCGCTCGTGGCACAGCAGGAGATCGCGGTTGCCGACCGCGATCACGTCGTTGTGGAACACGCCCGCGTCGATGGCCTGCGGCGCCTGCTGGGCGAAATGGCAGCGCACGGGGTCCAGGCGGTGCAGGCGCGCGAGCGCTTCGCAGGCGGCGCGCGTCTGCCGCGCCGGGAATTTCTGCGGCCGCGGCTCGTTTTCGGCGCCGCGTCCGTACACGAACAGTTCCAGGCCCGGTGCGCCGTAATCCGTGCACAGGCGGGTGTGGTTGGCGGCGCCCTCGTCGCCCAGGCCGGGCGTGGCCGGCAGCGGATCGTGGTGGACGAAGTGGCGCGGATCGGGGAAGGTGGCCTTGAGCGCGCGCGCGGTGGTTTCCGGCTCGATGGCGCGATGCAGATGCGTGGCGAGGTTGGCGGGCGTGAAGTGCAGCTTGCCGTCCGCGCAATCGGCGCTGGGCGAGACGGTCGCGGCGTTGGCGGTCCACATCGGCGAGGCCGAGGCCATCGCGGCGAGCAGGTCCGGCGCCTCGAGGCTCGCTTTGAACAGCACTTCGGCGTCGGTGCCGGAAAAGCCCAGGCGCCGCAGCGTCGGCAGGTGCGGTCGTTCGTGGGGCGGCAGCACGCCCTGCGCCAGGCCGAGATCGGCCAGCGCTTTCATTTTGATCAGCCCCTGCAGCGCCGCCTCGCGCGGGTTGGACGGCGTCTCCGCGTGCCTGGCCGAGGCGAGATTGCCGTAGGCGAGGCCCGCGTAGTTGTGCGTGGGCCCGACCAGGCCGTCGAAGTTGGCTTCTACCGTTGCGCTCACGAGTCAGCTTCGCCTGTGCGGATGCGCGCGAACGCTTCGCGTCGCTTGATGCGCGTTGCGGGCAGCCGGTTCAAAGCTCGATCCCCGGCGCCAGGTTTGCCGGCAGCTCGCAGCGCGCCGCCTCGAGCGAAGCCACCGGATAGGCGCAGTAGTCCGCCGCGTACCAGGCGCTGGGACGATGATTGCCGGAGGCGCCGATGCCACCGAAAGGCAGCGCGCTCGAGGCGCCGGTGGTCTGCCGGTTCCAGTTGACGATCCCGGCGCGGATGCGCCGGCGGAAATAGTCGTAATCTTCGGCGCGATCGGACAACAGTCCGGCGGACAGCCCGTAGCGCGTGCGATTGGCCTGCCGCAGCGCCTCCTCCAAAGTCGTGTAACGGCGCACTTGCAGCAGCGGGCCGAAGTATTCCTCGTCGGGCGGATCGTCGATGGCGCTCACCTCGAGGATGCCCGGCGACAGGAAGGCGGGGCCCAGTTCCAGGCGGCGCATGGCCAGCAGCGGTTTTGCGCCGAGTGCCAGCAGCTTGTCCTGCGCGGCGAGCAGGTGCTCGGCGGCGCGCGCGCTGACCAGCGGGCCCATGAAGGGTTGCGGCACGTCGTTCCAGCGGCCGATGCGCAGTTTGCGCGTCGCGGCGATCAAGCCTTCGAGCACGGCATCGCCCGCGGCGCCGTGCGGGACCAGCAGCCGCCGCGCGCAGGTGCAGCGCTGGCCGGCGGACAAGAACGCGGACTGGATGATCTCGTGCACGGCCGCGAGCGGCTTGGCCACCTGACCCACGACCAGCGGGTTGTTGCCGCCCATTTCCAGCGCCAGGATCTTGTGCGGGGTATCCGCGAACCGTCGCGCGAGCAGCGCTCCGGTGCGCGCGCTGCCGGTGAAATACAGGCCGTCGAGTTCGGGATGCGCCGCCAAGGCCTCGCCGGTGGCGCGCTCGCCCTGCAAGAGCGAGATCACGCCCTCGGGCAGCCCCGCTTCCAGCCAGCGCTGCACCGTTTCTTCGGCGGTGCGCGGCGTCAGCTCGCTGGGTTTGAAGACCACGCAGTTGCCGGCCAGCAGCGCCGGCACGAGGTGGCCGTTGGGCAGATGGCCGGGAAAGTTGTAGGGACCGAACACCGCCACCACGCCATGCGGACGATGGCGCAGCACCTGCCTGAGCGCGCCGGCCTGCGTTTCGGCCACGCCGGTGCGCGCATGCCAGGCGCGCACCGAGAGATCCACTTTGGCGATCATGCTCGCCACCTCGAGGCGCGTTTCCCACAGCGGTTTTCCGGTTTCGCGCGCGATGGTCGCGGCCAGCGTTTCCTGGTCGCGTTCCAGGAGCTGCGCGAAACGCCGCGCGATCGCCTCGCGGGTCTCGAAGCTCGCGTCCGCCCAAGCGGGGAAAGCGGCGCGGGCCGCGGCCAGCGCCAGGTCGATGTCGCCTGAATCGGCGGCGCGGCCGTGCCAGAGCGCTTCGCCCGTGGCGGGATCGTAGCTCTGGAACGCCGCGCCGTGTCCCGGACGCCAGTGTCCGGCGATCAGCAGATTTCCGCTCGTTGGGCTCATCGCCTTGCGTCGCTCGACTCGGGGGCAGGAAACCAGGCGCTGGTGCGACCCAGCAGATGATAGGCCAGCAGCCCGAGCCACTCCCGCTCGCCCGTCGCCACCGCGTAGAGCTGCCAGTGGGCGTCGAACTTGAACCAGTCGCCGGCGTCGGATCCCCAGTCGTCCACCGGATAGGGCAGCACGTTCCAGCCGGCCTTGCGGAAGCAGCCGACCGCGCGCGGCATGTGCCAGGCCGAGGTGACCAGCAGCCAGGTTTCGCCTGGCCGCGGATCGGCGAGCTGCTTGGCGTAGAGCGCGTTCTCCCAGGTGTTGCGCGAGTCGCGCTCCCAGAGGACGCGCGCCGGATCGAGGCCCAGGGTGGACAGCAGGGCGCGGGCGGCGTCGGCTTCGCGCGCTTGCGGCGCGCGCACCAGGCCGGAGCCGCCGCTATAGACCAGCTTGGCGCCGGGATAGCGCCGTGCGAGGGCGAGAAAGGCGGTGAGGCGGTCGGCGGCGTCGTTCAGTTCGGGAAGGTCCGGCGCGAGCGTGCGCTCCATGTCGATGGCGCCGCCCAGCACGACGATGCCGTCCACCGTCGCGGGAAGTTCCGGTCGCGGAAAACGCCGCTCCAGCGGGGTCAGCACCCAGTGCGCGGCGGGGCACAGCGAGAGCAGACCCAGGGCCAGCGTCGCAAGTCCAAGCGCTGCGCGCGCCAGACGCGGCCGGCGGCGATGCCACAGCAGGGCCGCGAGCAAGGCGAACAGCAGCAGACTGCCGGGCGACAGCAGGGCCCAGACGGCTTTGGAAAGATAGAACGTCATGGCTTCACGGTTTCACAGATCCACCACACGCACCGGATCGCCCGGCTTCACGCCCAGCGCCGCCGCCGCTTCTTCGGACAGCGCGGCCGTCGCGGGATCGGGCACGAGCTCGGCGAGCACGCAGCGGAAATCGCCCAGGCGCTCGTTGGCGACGAGGTGCGGAGCACCACCGCCGGCCTTGCCGATGCGCGTTTCCAGCACCCGCGAGCGCTTGATCGAGCGCACCTCGGCGGTAGGCGCCTCGACCGTCGGGCCGCCGTCGAAGATGTCGATGTAGTTCTGGTAACGAAAACCTTCCTGCTCCAGGAGGCGCAGGGCGGGCGCGGTCTGCGGATGCACTTTGCCCATCACCGCGCGCGCTTCCGGCGGCAACAGCACGGTGTAGATCGGATGCGCGGGCATCAGCTCGGCGATGAAGGCCTTGTTGCCCATGCCCACGACGTGTTCGGCGCGATCGTAGTCGATGGTGAAGAAGTGCCGGCCCAGCCCTTCCCAGAACGGCGAGCGGCCGTGCTCGTCGGAAACGCCGCGCATCTCGGCGATGAGCTTGTCGGCGAAGCGCGCGCGGTGCGCGGCGATGAACAGGAAACGCGACTTGGACAGCAGATGGCCGTTGCCGCCGGAGCGGAAATCGGGTCGCAGGTACAGCGAGCACAGCACGCTCGCACCGGTGTAGTCGTTGGACAGATACAGCGTCGGCGTGCGGTTGTACACGCCCAGCTCGCGGCTGGCGTGTACGGTGAGACCGACGTGGTAGTTGTAGAACGGCTCGTCGAGACCGCAAGCGGCCTCCACCGCGCAGCAGCCGCCGACCACCCCGCGCGCCGGATCTTCGAGCACGAACAGGTAACGCTGGTGTCCGGGCTCCGTCACGTGCGCGGCGAACGATCGTTCCGACAGCTCGATTTTTTTCGCCAGGAACTCGCGCACCGGCGGCAGCGAGGTGAAGCCGGCGCCGGCGGTCTGCGCCATGTGCAGCAGCGCGTCGAGGTCGTCGGAACGGATCGGCCGGATGTAGAGCATGGCCCTGCTTATACCATCGCCTGCGCTGCCGCGGGCAGGGTGGCGAGCAGTTCGCGCGCGGCCGCCACGATCGCCGAGTTGTCGATTCCGTGCAGGGCGTCGGGCGCGCCGCCTTCGACCACGAAGCTGCGATGCCGCGGGCCGTCGGGCCGGTATTCCGCGAGCGTGGGATTGACGCGAAACCAGCTCACCGAGGGCGTGCCCAGCAGCACCGCCAGATGCAGCGGGCCGGTGTCGCCGGACAGGTGCAGCACGGCCTCGCCGACCAGGGCGGCGAGCGCATCCGCGCTCAGCGTGCCGATCTCCACGCGCCAGGGCGTGAACGAAAGGCCTTCGAGGATCGCGCGCATGCGCGTGCGCTCGCGTTCGGTGTCGCGCGCGGACAGGGCGAGGCGGTACTGCGGAAACTCCCCGTGCAGGCGTTCCAGGAGCGCGCAGACCTGCGCGATCGGCAACTCTCTTTGCGGCGCGCCGGCGCAGGGACTCAAGTGCAGATAGGTCTTGCGGTCGGCCGGGCTCAGGCCGGCCGCGCGTCGCGCCGCTGCATCGAGCTCGGCCCGGAACTCGCCGTCGCCCTCGATCCCGGCCTGGGCGAGGCATTGCAGCCATTGGCGGTACATCGGCGTTTCGAGATGCGGGTATTCCATCAATTCGGTGTGCAGATAACGCCAGCCGCGCTTGTGGTCTTCCAGCGGGCGCCGTCCCAAGCGCGCCGCTGCGCCGCTGGCGAAAGCCAGCAGGCTGGCATGATTGGAGCCGGTCAGATTGATGCACACCTCGTCGCGGCGCCGCCGCAGCTGGCGCATCAGCCGCCACAGGCGCCGCGACAGGCCGACCTTGCCGCCGTCGTAGGCCAGGATCTCGTCCACGCCCGGGGCCAGCCGCAGCAGCGCGCAGGAATGGGCCGGCGACAGCACGGCCAGATGCGCCTGCGGATACGCCGCGCGGATCGCGCGCAGGGCGGGGAAGCTGTGCGCCACGTCGCCCAGGCCGCCAAGCTGGATCACCAGCACGCGCCGCGCGTGGCGAGTACGAGCGGCGAAGTCGGACGTCACGCGCGGGGCGGGGCTCAGTCGCATGGCTTCATCCGAACAGGCGCCGGCGCAGCTCGCGCAGGCCGAACGACGGGTAGCGCGCCTGGATGCGCTTGAGTTCGAAGGGCGAAGCGCCGGAATCGTTGATCCCGAAAGCCGTGGTGCAGGCGCTCGCGTAACCGGCCTCGATCACCCAATCGCGCACCGCCGGGTTCCAGTCGCCGTAGGGATAGCAGAAGTGCCGGATGGGGACGCCGAACAGGTCTTCCAGTTTCTTCTTGCTGGCGAAGATCTCCTCGCGCGCCCGTGCCGGCGGGACCTGCGTCAGCCGCACATGGCTCAAGCCATGCGAGCCGATGGCCTGACCGGCGGCGAGCCACTCGCGTAGCTGCGCGCGATCCATGAGCGCCTCCGGCGCCTCGCCTTGGCGCACGTCCCAGTCGTTGCGACCGCCGATGGCCTCGGCGACCACGTACTGGATGGCCGGAAAGCCGTACTGCTTCAGCACCGGCAGGCCGTGCACGAGCACGTTGACGTAAGCGTCGTCGAAAGTGAGCACGATGCGCCGCTCAGGCCGAGCCAGCGCCGCGGGCAGCTCGTCGAGCGTGGCGCCGCGATAGCCGGCCGCGCGCAGCTCGGCGAGCTGGCGCGCAAAGCGCCGCGCGCTCACGTACAGACCCTTGAGCTTGACGCGGCGCGGGCGCGGGCCGAGCTTGTGATACATCAGGATCGGCAGGCCGCCGCGGAACCACTCGCGGAACGGCGCGAGCGAGACATACACCGCAGGCGGCGTTCTCACGCGGCGGCTTCCAGGATGTGTCGGTACAGCGCGCGGGCGCGCTGCGCGTAATGACGGCGATCGAAGCGCGCGCGGACGTGTTCGCGGCCCGCCTGGCCGAGCCGCGCGCGCAGCGCCGTGTCGGCTCCCAGCCGCCACATCGCCTCGGCGAGCGCCACCACGTCGCGCGGCGGAGTCAACAGGCCGTGCTGGTTTTCGACGAAGGCCTCGGGGATGCCGTCGAGGCGGCTGGCGATCACCGGTTTGCCGCAGGCGAGCGCTTCCCACAGCACCAGGCCCAGCGCCTCGCTGCCCAGGGCGGGATGGACCAGCACGTCGAGCGCGCCATAGACCGGCGCGATGTCGTCCTGGAAGGGAATGAACGCGACGCGCCCGGCGAGGTCGGCGTGCTGCGCACGCGCCCGTAGCGCGGGCATGAGCGAGCCGTCGCCCGCGATCAGAAAGCGCGCGTTCGGCAGCCGCTCACGCAAGCGCGCCGCGGCGTCCAGGAACAGCAACTGTCCCTTGCCTTCCGGCACCTGCGCCCAGCCGATCACGGCGAAAACGACGTGGTTTGCGTCCCAGCCGAGCCGGGTGCGCAGCTTTGCGCCGGGCTGCGCGACGGCGGCGGGACTGAAGCGTTCGCCGTCGATGCCGCCGTAGAGCAGATGCAGGCGTTTTTCGTTGCCGGGACATTGCGCTCGCAGCACGCGCAACACCGCTTGCGAAGCGGCTGCCAAGTGCGCGAGCTTCGGCAAATAGCGCGCACTGCTACGCGACAATGCCGTCATCAGATGCCGCGACAGCAGGCAACGGTCGCCGATGCCGCCAAGCCGCGCGGCCAGCGCGGCCACCCAGTAGTCGCGGCCGTGGTGGGCGTGAACCAGATCGATACGCTGTCGGCGGATCAGCCGCGCGAGCGCGAGGCCGGCGCCGAGCTTGCCGCCGGAAAGCGCGACGAGCTTCAGTCCGGGAATGGCGCGCGCCTGGGCTGCCAGCCGCGCGTTTTCCGGCACGGCCAGCGTCACCTCCACGTTCTCCTCCGGCAGCGCACGGCACAGCTCCAGCGTCTGGCTGTCCACCCCGCCGCCCTGAAAAATGGAGTTCACCTGCAGCACCCGCAGGGGCTCGCTCACCGAGCGCTCCAGTGAATTCCGATCCGGGACGGGGATCGCCGCAGGAGAGGAGCAGGACAAAGAGCGCTGGCATTGCGTGTGTCACGCGCGATCTGCGTCGACATTGCGAAACTCATCAATGAACGTTCCGCGAAAGTGCACAAGGACATGGCCGGGCCCGTGCACGTTGCTGCAGTGGCTCGCAGGGCCACTTACGGTTGAAGTCCCGACTTGACGACCACCCAGTTGCCGCCGCCGGCGTCCTGCGTCGTGGCGAGAATCCCGGTTATGGAGTTTCGATCATGGGTACAGGCACCCGCCAGGCTACCGTCGATGCGGGCATCCAGCCGCAACTTGCCGCCTTTGCGGGTCAGGACGGGCGGATCGATTGAGTCCAGTTCCAGGGCAACGCAGCCGGTACCGATCCGCGTGGTGGTGCTGGAGCCACCGATATCCGCCGGCGTGATCAGCAACAAGGGTCGGCCGGCGGCACCGAGCGACACGTCGGGCTGCTGGACAGTGGCGTGGCCCAGCTCGCTGGCCACGACTTGGTTGGCCAGCAGCCCGACATACCGCCAGGTCCAGCTCGTGGGCGCGCCGACGGGTACGGTCGCGAACACTTGCACTGTCGAGTTCGCCGGATCAAGCGTCGAGCCGTTGAAGGCCAGGCACTCCACCACCAGGTATAGCGTGCCGTTCTGTGCGAACAGCGCCGGGTTGTTGAGCAGGGCGCAACGCTGGATCGGCAGTCCGGCGAGTTGATCGAGTCGCGCCGCCGGGTGATAGACGTCGGCCGTCGTCGAAACCCCGAGCACGGTTTCCGGCGCGCTAGCCAGCGCCGTGGGCGATTCTGCCGCGCCAATGCGGACGTGCCAACTGGTCGAGTACTTGGGGTTGTAGCCCGTCTTGGGCTCGAGGAAATAGCGCAGATGCGCGCCGTACCAGGTAATGGTGGACCCGTTGCTCAAGGTTGCGAACGAAGGGGTTTCGGAGCTGATGATGCCGTTTTCCCCGCTGCCCTCGGGATCGGTCGCCGCAACATCCGGCCATAAGGTGCCCACGAAGCTGAAGGTAGCGCCGCCGTCGTCGCTACGCGCAAGATGAGTGCCCACCGCGGCCATTTGCACGGCACTGCCATTCGGCGCTTGTCCCGGCACGACGTGCGGCCAGGAATAAGCAAGCCAGATTCGGCCCGGCACCGCCGGGTCGGATGCGATCGCGGGGTCGGCGAAGCCGCGGAAGCTCCCGGAGCTGCCGGCAGGAGCCGGGGCGTCGCCGGAAATGGAGAGCGGCGGGCAGTCGGCGCCGGGGCAAGCCACATCTGGTGGAGGTGGCGCTGTCGTGACACCGCTACCGCCGCCGCAGGCGGTCAGGCTCCACGGCAGCAGGCCCGCAAGTAATAACGAATTGCGCATGACGGGCACCCTGTCTTGCGAGCAGAGTTTATCAGGACACTATGAACGTTCTATGGCGGCTAACCAAGACAGCTCGCCGGCCGCTAGCCGCAGCAGTAAGAGCGCGGAGAGCCGAGCGCGCTCGGCGAGGCTGCCGAAGCGCATCCACTCGCGCTCGGTGTGGATGTCGCCGCCGACCACGCCGAGGTTGTCCACGTTGGGCAGGCCGGCGGCGGCGAGGTTGTTGCCGTCGCAGCAACCGCCGGTGGGGCGGAAGACGAGCGTCAGACCCAGTCGTCGCCCGCAGTCTTCCAGCAAACCCTGCAGCCGGCGCTGGTCGTCGGTCAGCGGTTTGGGCGGGCGCGTGAAGCCGCCGCGCAGCTCGCAGCGGAATCCTTCGCGCGCGTTCGCCGCGGCGAGGATTTTTGCCAGCTCTTCTTGTAGCCAGGCTTCGTCCGCGCCTGCCGCGGTGCGTACGTTGAGCTTGAGCACGCACGAGTCGGGCACGACGTTGAGCGCGCCACCGCCGTGGATGTAGCCCAGGTTGACGGTCAACCCCTCGCGCCGGCCGTTGAGCGCGTGCAGCGACCGCGCCAGATCGGCCGCGGCGGCGATGGCATTGCGGCCTTCCGAAAAGTTGCGGCCCGCATGGGCCGCGCGGCCGTGTACCACCAGTTCGAAATTGCCGCTGCCCTTGCGCGCGGAAGCGAGACCGCCGTCCGGGTAGGCGGGTTCGTACACCAGGCCCAGATGATTGCGGCGCGCGCCTTCGGCGAGCAGCGGGGCGGAGGACAGCGAGCCGATTTCCTCATCGGGGTTGAACAAGGCTTCCCAGCCGATGCGTTCGCGCGTGGCGGATCGTTCCAGCGCGGCGAGCGCGAGATACATCACCAAAAGACCGCCCTTGAGGTCGGCCACGCCCGGCCCGTTGAGGCGATCGCCATCCAGCGCGCGCACGCGCTGGAACGGATGCTCGAGCCCGAAGACGGTGTCGAGGTGGCCGCACAGGAAGACGCGCAGCGCTGCGTCCGGCCGCTGGCGCAGGCGCAGCGCCCGGCCGAGCGGCCGGGTGCGCGGCCGGCCCGCGTCGTCGAGGTCGCGGTACGGGGGCAGATCGATGAATTCGGCCTGCGCGCCCAGCGGGGCGAACAGCGCGCGCAGGCGCTCGCCGCAGGCGTTCACGCCGGCGGCGTTGAAGCTGCCGGAGTTGATTTCCGCGAGTGCGCACAGCGCGCCGCGCAAGGCCGGGGCCTGCGCCTCGATCCACGAAAGCAGTTGCGCGTGTTCGGGATTCACGGCCGCGCAGACAAGCCAGAGCCGATCAGCCCGACAATCCGGAGAACAGGTTGTTCCAGAGTGAAACCGCTGGCAAGCGCAGCTTCCATCAAGCTTAGCCTCGGATTTTCGGGCGACCTCGCGACGGATGCGGGCTAGTTTAATCGAGTGGCGCAGCGGCTTTGCGGCGCGCGGGTTGACGCGCGGGTTAAAGTGTTGCGAAACGACGAGGGGGAAAGCCGATGAGCGGATGGCGGGCTTGGCTGCGCGTCAAGAACATCGACGCGCTCAAGGCGGAAGCCGATGCGCCGGAACGGCGGCTGAAAAAGTCTCTGGGCTGGGCGAGTCTCACCGCGCTGGGCATCGGTGCGGTGATCGGCTCCGGCATCTTCACCGTGATCGGCACCGCCATCGCCGGCGAACACTTCGAGGCGTCCTCCATTCTCAACGCGCCCTTGCTGGAATACCTGATCCACCATTCCTCCTCCTTCGGCCGGCCGGGTGCCGGGCCGGCGATCGCGCTGTCCTTTTTGCTGGTGGCGGTGGTCTGCGGCTTCGCGGCGCTGTGCTACGCCGAGTTGGCGACCATGATTCCCATCGCCGGGAGCGCCTACACCTACACTTACGCCACGCTCGGCGAGCTGGTCGCCTGGATCCTCGGCTGGAATCTGATCCTGGAATACGCGGTGAGCAACATGGCGGTGAGCGTGGGCTTCTCCGCGCACGTGGTGAGCCTGCTGGACTGGTTCGGCTGGCACCCCGATGCGCGCTGGATCTCGCCGGCGTATCTGCCCGGTGGCCTCGCCGACCTGCAGGGCCAGCCGCTCTACGCGCCGGGCTGGCACTTCGGGTTCAACGTGCCGGCGTTCGCGGTGGTGATGGCGCTGACCGTGCTCCTGGTGCGCGGCATCCGCGAATCGGCGCGCACCAACAACGCGATGGTGCTGCTCAAGATCGCCGCCATCCTGATCTTCGTGGGCTGCGCGGCGTCTTATGTCCATCCCGCCAACTGGCATCCCTTCGCGCCCAACGGCTGGCCCGGCGTGCTCACCGGCGGCTCGGTGATCTTCTTCACCTACATCGGTTTCGACTCGGTCTCCACGGCCGCGGAGGAATGCCGCGATCCGCAACGCGATCTGCCCATCGGCATCATCGCCACGCTGGTGATTTGCGCGGTGCTCTACATCGCGGTGGCCGTCGTGCTCACCGGCCTGGTGCCCTGGCGCAGCCTGCTTGACGACGCCGCGCCGGTGGTCAACACGCTCAAGAAATTGAATCTGGAAGGCGTGCGGCTGGCGGTGCTCCTCGGCGCGCTGATCGGCATGATCTCCTCGCTGCTCGTGTTCCAGCTCGGCCAGGCGCGGGTGTGGTTCGCCATGTCGCGCGACGGTCTGCTGCCGCGCGCCTTCGGCCGCGTGCACCCGCGCTTCCGCACGCCGGCGTTCTCCACCTGGGTGGCGGGCTTCGCGGTCGGCATTCCCGCCGGCCTGTTCGACATCGGCACGCTGGCGGATCTGTCCAACATCGGCACGCTGTTCGCCTTCGCCCTGGTCGCCGTGGGCGTGCTGGTGCTGCGCCGGCGTGAGCCCGAGCGCCGGCGCCATTTCCGCGCGCCCGGCGGACCGCTGGCGCCGGTGGTCACGATCCTCGCCTGCCTGCTGCTGATGGCCGGGCTGTCGCTGACGAGCTGGCTGCGGTTCTTCGTGTGGCTGGTGATCGGGTTGTCGATCTACTTCCTCTACGGCTCTCGGCGCAGCACGCTGGCCGCGGCACCTTGAATGCCTTCGGCACGCCGCATGCCGAGTGCCTGGATCCAGTGCACCGTCTTGCTCCATTCGGATTGCGGCGGGGCGGGGTCAAGTCGGTTGCGCGCCATGCGCGCCAGGTCTCGCGCCTCGCCCGGTGGCAGCCCGAACTCCCGGCGGAAGGCGCGATTGAACGTGGCGTCGCTGGCAAAGCGACAATCGAGCGCCAGATCGAGGATACGCCGCGGCGTTCGCTCGACGGACAGCAACCAGCTGAAGGCGTATAACAGGCGGCGCTGCTGAATGTAATTGCGCAGGCCACCTTCGGTGTCGAACAGGCGGTAGAGACTCGCGCGCGACGTGCCGAAATGGATGGCGAGCGCTTTTACGGACAATGCCGGCGAGTGCAAATGCCGTTCGATGTGACATTTGATCGAAGCAGCGGAACTTGCCCGCGGTGTCGGCTTTGCCGCTCCTTCGCACGGCGCGTTCAGGGCTTCGGCGACGAGGCCGATCAGTGTGGGCGCGGCGGAATCGCGCTGCGCGGCCGTCATCGTATAAGCCTGTCGGAGCAGACGAACCAGATGCGATTTGAGCAATCGCACGGCCGACGTTCCGGGGCGCATGCGCGCGCAGCGTGCGGCATCGGGACTGGCGAGTAACGGCGCCAGTGCCGCACGTGGAACGAACAGCGTCAGGGTGTGTGCCAGGCGGCCCTGCGTCGCGTGCACTTCGAAGTCGGAGGCACACAAGCAGTCGAGAATGCCGATCTCCCCGCGGCGAAGCAGCATCGATTGTTGACCGACGCGGATGCGGCACTGGCCGAACAAAGCGAAATTGATCTGGTAGTGGTCATAGCCGCTGCGCGCGACATTGCGAGCCGTGCGGCGGTAGTGCAGCGAGCTGGCGACCACTTCGGTGAGTACGGCCCCGCTTAAGTTGAACGCACGACTCCAGGCTCGAAAATCCTCTTGGCCGTCCGGCGCGACCATTTCGCAAACCTCGGCCATGGAAAGGCGGAACTGAGCGAAAGCTGAAGGCCCCCGGCCGTGATCGACCGTGAGGAGTGCCGGCAGTGGATCCTGCACGTCGCTTGGGAGGCGGGCCTCGCTCATCGGCAGCATCGCTCCCACGACGACGGTTCACCAAAAAGCCGTTCCCGGGAAGAGCAACGGCGCGTTTCTCGTGTGTCGCTTACCGGCGATGCCAACGGGTTTCGAAGCCCTTGGATCGCCTAGGGCGGCCTGATCACCAAACCAGCCTACGCGCATTTGAGACGCTCGGCAAAGCCGGCGTCCGGCAGACGGCAAAGAATAGAAAGATTGCAGTTGCACTGGTGACTGCATCCGCCCCGTCTATCAATAACTTGGGAGTCCTTATGTTCAGATCGATTGCAGCGGCGTCTCTCTTAGTGGGTTGTTCGCTCGGATCGGCCGTGGCTGCGCCGGCCGACGAAAATCCGTACAAGCAAGGGCCGGTTACCGACGTCGGGTTCATTCGTGTGAAGTACGGTCACATGCTGGACTATCTGCGCTATCTGAACGGCCCTTATCGGCTGGAACAGGAAGCGCTGAAAAAAGCAGGGATCATTCTCGATTACCACATTTACGCCGCCACGCCGCACAACCCCAGCGATCCCAACGTCATCCTGACCGTCACTTACCCGAACTACGCCGCATTGGATCGCGGCGATGATATCGATGCGATCACGGCCAAAGTCGAAGGCAGTCTCAAAACGGCTGACAAGGCCGCCTCCGAGCGCAATAGCTACCGGGAAGTGATCGGCTCCGAGCTGATCCAGGAACTGGTCCCCCGGGGGCAGAACGTGCCGATGCCGCCGCCACCACCGCCGCCGAACGGGCCCAACAAGTAATCGTCGTGATGGCGCCGAGGGCACGATACCCTCGGCGCAACGACGGACCGCTCCTGCGCGCATAAGGAGCGCGCAGGAGTTCCCCGCCTTGCTGCAGGGGATGGCTGCGGCGCAAGCTTGCGCAGAGGGGTTGCGGAGGCGGGTGGATGCGCAGGTTCGTCAGGGAGTTGAAAAGGCGCAACGTCTTTCGCGCGGCGACGATCTATACCGCCGCCGCATGGCTGCTGGTGCAGGTCGCAACCCAGGTTTTTCCGTTTTTCGACATTCCCAATTGGACGGTACGGCTGGTGGTGGTGGCCGCCCTCGTCGGCTTTCCCTTCGTCCTGGTGATTTCCTGGTTCTATGAGCTCACGCCCCAGGGTTTGCGGCGCGAATACGAGCCCGACGAAGCGCTCGCGGCGCGCGCTCGCGGCCCTCACGCTTTTCATCTGGCGCTGCTGTCCGCAGCCGCCGTGGCCTTGGCGGTACTGATTGCGGTGCTCCTGGTATCGCGGCGCTCCACCAGTGGTACGAGCGACGCGCCTTCCATCGCCGTTTTGCCATTGCGCAATCTGAGCGCAGACGCCGAGAACGCTTATTTCGCGGAAGGCTTGCAAGACGAAATCCTCACCCGCCTGGCTCGCATCGGTTCACTGCGGGTGATCTCGCGCGCCTCGGTGACCGGCTATACCGGCGTTCCGGCGGCGTTGCCCAAGATCGCTGAAGAGCTGGGCGTGGACAATATCCTCGAAGGCAGCGTACAGCGCCGCGCCGACGAGGTGCGAATCAGCGTGCGGCTCGTCGTGTTGCGCACCGGGGCCAATCTCTGGGGCGAAACCTTCGACCGCAAGCTGTCCGACGTTTTCGCGGTCGAAAGCGAGATCGCCGCAGCTGTCGTCGAAGCGCTCAAGCTCAGGCTCAGCGGCGCCGAACGACAGATGCTGGAAACCGCGCCGACCAAAAACGCCGCGGCTTACGACCAGTATCTGCACGGTCTTGCCTACGCCAATCTCCCTTTGGAACAAGAGAACACTCAGCGCGAAGCCGATTATCTGAGCGCCGCCGTGGCGCTCGATCCTGCGTTCGCGCTGGCCTGGGCGCGGCTGTCGCGCGCTCACGTGGTGCTGGCTTATCAGGGCGCGGCCGACGCTTGCGAGCGGGCCGGACACGAAGCCGCGCGCGCCTTGCAGCTGCAGCTGAGCTTGGGCGAGGCTTTTCAAGCTCAGGCAACCTGGTTGAATTACTGCAAGAACGACCCCGCGGGCGCACAAGCAGAATTCGAGCGCGCCCAGCGTGCCCTGCCCAATAACGCCGACGTCCTGACGAGCTTGAGCGGTATTGCCAGTGGCCGCGGTCAGTGGGACCGCGCGATCGAATATTTGCGTCAAGCGTTGATTCTGGATCCGCGCAACCCGAAGCTGCTGGCCGACGATGTCGTGATCCTGCTGGAGACGCGTCGCTTCGACGAAGCGCGCGCAACGGCGGATCGAGCGCTCGACGTTGCTCCAGACGATCCTTACCTGATCGCTTTGCAAGCGGCGCTGGAGCAGGCCGCAGGTCGGCTCGACGTGGCTCAACGACGTCT
Source organism: Nevskia sp. (assembly GCA_019689635.1). Lineage (GTDB taxonomy): Bacteria > Pseudomonadota > Gammaproteobacteria > Nevskiales > Nevskiaceae > Nevskia. Next base: position 43,568 of record JADGHB010000013.1, read on the forward strand.
CGATCAGTTGTCCTTCCTGCCGCAGGAGGTCAGCGTGTTCGATTATCAAGTCTTGCAGCGGCTCTACCTGCGCCATTACAGCGAGGCCATCGAAGTGCTGGAGGAGGCGCTGGCGCGCGATCTCAAATCCATCGGCATGGGCGCCGGCGATTATTGGTATCTTCTCGGCGTGACCCAGCGCGCCGCCGGCGACGCGAGCGCCGCGCGCCATGCCTTCACCGCGGGCCGTGCATATCTCGAGCGTTTCAAATCCGTAGCGGCGCCAACGGACACTGCAGTCTACCTGGAAGCCATGAAGTGCTTGATGGAGGCGGGAGCTGGCGACGAAGCCGATCAGGGCGCTTGCCACGCGACCGCCGTGGCGGCCGCTGGCGAAGGCGCTTTCGCGTCGAGTGCGCGCGAAGCGCTGGCGAGCGCGGCCGCTCTGCGCGGCGATACCGATGGCGCCCTCGCGCTGCTGCCGACATTGCTGCGAACTTCTTATTACAGTTTTCTCTACAGCGCTCCGTTGACGCCAGCGCTGCTGCGTCAGGATCCAGTCTGGGATCGGTTACGATCGGATCGGCGCTTTCAATCCCTCGCCAGCGAGGCATCGGCCGAGCGACCGAGATAGGAACCGGCCTGAGAGCTTGTGAATTTTTCAAGCTCTCAGGCCGGCCAGGGATGGCCGGACGCGAATCAGGCCCGCAAGGGCTCGATTCGCGGGAGCAAGTCCGGGCGTGTACCGGACTTGCGACGGAAGAAATGCACAGGACGTGCATTTCTTCACAGGCTGTGAGCCCAAGCGGCGTTTGGCCGCTGGCGCCCCGGACAGGAATCGAACCTGTGACCTGCCGCTTAGGAGGCGGCCGCTCTATCCACTGAGCTACCGGGGCTTGCAGCGATTGTAGGGGTACGCGCGCAGCTTCGCGACTTCGAAACCGCTTTGCGTTCGCGGCAGATTTTCTTGTTTCGCTTGCAGTTTCAAGCTAGGATCACGTGCAGGGAGACACCGCCGACGAAGCGGGATGGGGGAATCCATGCGCGGTCAGATGATTGTCCGAGCTTGCGGTGCAGCCTTCTTGGGTCTGTTGCTCGCGGCCTGCAGCGGCGGGACCATTGGCGGGGGCACAACGACCGGCGGCACCACCGGGGGGACGACCGGCGGGACGACTGGAGGCAGCAGCGGTGGAGGCTCCACCGGCACCGGCATCGTCGCGGCATTGAGTCTGACGGCGTCCGCGCCGCAAGTCGTCGCCGACGGTAGCTCGGCGGTCCTGATGACCGCCAATCTGACCGATACCGCAGGAGTGGCGGTCTCCAACAAGACGCTGAACTTCACCACCAACGCGGGAACCCTGTCGGCGGCGAGCGCCACCACCGACAGCCGCGGCAACGCGCAGGTCTATCTGCATTCCTCCACGATCGTCGGCACGGCCACCGTCACCGTGACCGAGCCGGGCTCCGGTTTGTCGGCCAACACCAACGTCGCTTTCGTCGCCGGCCCGGCGGCCAGCGTCGCGCTGGCCGTGGCCCCCACCCAGGTGGCGCCGGGAGGCACCGCCTCGGTGAACGTGCAGGTTGCCGATGTCAACGGGAATCCCGTATCCGGGATCGGCGTGAATCTGACCGTGCCGACCAACAACAGCGGCGGGCAGTTCGCCACCACGCTGGTGACCACCGATGCCAACGGCCGGGCCGGCACGACCTACCAGGCCGGCGCGGTCGGCAGCACGGTCACCGATACCTTGAAGGCCAGCTTGAGTGGCGGGCAATCCGATACCAAGTCGCTCACGGTTTCGACCAGCGGCGCCAGCCCCATTGGCGGGATCGTTTTGACGCTGGGCAGCGGCAGCGCCTCGGTGAGTCCGACGCCGTTCAACGTATCCACGGCGGTCAAGACCGCCGCCACCGCCGTGGTGACCGATACCAGCGGCAATCCCTTGGCGAGCCAGGTGGTGAGCTTCAGCACCTCGGCCGGTGTGCTGCAATCGGGCAGCGGCACGCCAGCGGCGACCGTCACCGCCACCACCGACGCCAACGGCCGCGCGAGCGTCTTCCAGCTTTCGCCCACGCAGACCGGCAACGCCACGATCACCGCGAGCAGCGGCGGGTTCTCCGCCACTCAGACGCTCACGTTCACGGCGGGCGCACCGGCCACGGTGGTGCTTTCCGTCGCGCCGACGCAGCTCATTCCCGGCGGCGCGGCCTCGGTGCGCGCGACAGTGCGGGATTCCGGCGGCAATCCGGTGCCCAACGTCGCGGTGAGCTTCAGCTCGACCACGTCCGGAACCTCCGGCGGCGCCAGCTTCTCGTCCGCGACGGTCGTCACCGACGCCAACGGCAATGCCACGACGCAATACAACGCGCCGACCAGCAGCTCGATCACCAGCGACAGCCTCAGGGCACAGACCGCCGGCGGTCAGGTCAGCAATGCGGTGACGGTCAACATCAGTCCCAACAACGCCAGCGTCACCGGCCTGAGCCTGACCGCGGCGAGCGGGCAGGTCGCCGCCGGCGGCCAGGTGATCCTGCGCGCGGTGGTGCAGACCAGCGGCGGCTCTCTGGCCGGCATCAACGTCAACTTCGCGACGACTGGCGGCACGCTATCCGCGACCAGCGCCACGACCGACAACACCGGCACGGCGGCGGTGACGCTCACGGCGCCCGCCAAGATCGGCTCGGTGCAGGTGACGGCCACTGCGGGCAACTTCGCGGCGCAGGCGGCGGTGCAGGTCGTATCCGGCGGCGCCGCCAACGTCCAGGTGAGCGCCGCGCCCGTGACCGTGGCGCCCAACAAAGTCAGCTCGATCGTGGCGGTCGTGACCGATGCCTATGGCAATCCGGTGGCGCAACACAATGTGCAATTCAGCGCCAGTGCCGGACACTTTTCCAACAACGCGACCAGCATCGGCGCGACCACCGATAACAGCGGCGTGGCCACGGTCAATTTCACCGCGCCGGCCGCGACCGGCACGGTGACGGTCAGCGCCACGGCGACGCCGGAAAACACGACCGGCAACGTCGTGCTCACGGTGAATAGCTCCGCCGCGACCGTAGGCGGGCTCACGGTGACGGCGCTCACCTCCAGTATCCCCGCCAATGGGGTCAGCCAGGCGACGGTGCGGGCGCACGTGACCGATACCAGCAACGCGCCGCTGCAGGGCGTGACGGTCAGCTTCACCGCCACGGCCGGCACGCCCACCGGCGGTACGGTGGTCACCGACGCCAACGGCAACGCCGACTTCGTGCTGACCTCTGCCACCGTGCCGGGTACCGCCACGGTCACGGGGGCCACCGGGGGATTCAGCGCCAGCGCCACGGTTCAGTTCACCGCCGGCGCCCCGGCGTCCCTCGTGCTGACGCTCAATCCGAACTCGGTGAGCACCGGCGGCACCACCACGGTCAAGGCCACGGTCCTGGACGGCGGTTCCAACCCCATTCCGGGCGTCACCGTCAATTTCAGCGTGCCGACCAACAACTCCGGCGGTACGCTGGCGGCCACGAGCGCGGTGACCGACAGCACCGGCGTGGCGGCGACCGCCTATACCGCAGGGCAGGTGAGCGGCAGCGTGACCGATACGATCAAGGCGGCGGTCGCCAGCCTGGCACCCGTCACCGCGAACCTGACGGTGACCAATCCGGTGAAAACCATCAGTCTGCTCGCCAGCAGCCTGCAACTGCCGTCCAGCGCCAGCACCCCGGCCCAGGGCGTGACCTTGACCGCCGTGGTGAAGGATCAGAACAACAACGTGCTGCCCGGCGTGGTGGTGCAATTCACCGCGGCGCTGGATGCGAGTTCAAGCTGCGGTTCCGGCGGCGCGCTGCAGGTGACCAATGCCACGACGGACGGCACCGGCACGGCGACGGCGATCCTCTACACCGGCGGGGATCCGACCGATCAGAACATCAAAGTCACGGCGAGCGCGGCCGGCGTGTCCGCCAGCGTCGTGGTGCAGGAGACCGGTACCAGCCTCAAGATCACGGGTCCTGCGGCGGTGGGCTTGAGTTCGGTCACCAGTTACACGATCACGCTGACCGATGCCGCCAGCAATCCGCTCGCGGGCCGGACCTTGAGCGTGTCGTCCACCAAGGGCAATGGCATCACCGCGAGCAACCTGACCACCGACGCCAACGGCCAGATCACGATCAGCTATACCGCGACGAACAGCGGCGCGGATACGCTCAGCGTGCAGTCGGGGAGCTGTCCGAGCTTCGCCACCGGCGGCACCAAGCTGATTCAAGTGGCCGCTCAGAATCTCAGCATCGTGGCGCCCAACGACAGCGCGCAGATTCCGTTTGGAACGAGCGGCACGTTCTCGGTCGGGGCCGCGGTGGCCTCCGGCGGCGCAGGCTACGCGGTCGGCGACGTCTTGACCGTCGTCGGCGGCACGTCCACCACGCCGGCTCAACTCACCGTGAGCCAGGTGAACGGCAGCGGCGCCATCCAGGCCGTCACGGTCACCAATGCGGGAACCTACACCGCGCTGCCGCCGAGTCCGGCGAGCGTCACCGGCGGCAATGGCAGCGGCGCGACCTTCAACGTTTCGGAAAACGTCACCGTGCAATTGACGGGGGGCACGATCGCCGGACAGACGATCCAGTTCGACGCCACGCGCGGCGGCTTCGGCGCTTGTCCCACGCCACCGAGCACCACGAGCGCCGTGACCAGCGCCAGCGGCCAGGCCACGGTCGCCATCCTGCAATGCGCGGGCGCGGGCAATGCGGGCGGCGCGGTGGTGACGGCGACCTGCACGACCTGCAGTCCGCAGATCTCCGCCTCGACCGCGATCCAGTTCAACGCCACCACGCCGGCCTCGGTGACTTTGCAGGCCAGCCCCTCGACCGTGCCGATCAATGGCACCAGCATCATCACTGCTTCCGTGCGCGACGCCGACAGCAATCCGGTGGCCAATCAATTGGTGCAGTTCACGCTGACCGACAATTCCGGCGGATCGCTGCTGCGGTCTTCCGCCACCACCGACAGCAGCGGTCAGGCCACCGTGACCTACCAGGCGGGCGCCACCAGCAGTTCGGCCAACGGCGTGAAAGTGACGGGAACGGTGGGTGCGAACTCCGGTTCGACGTTCCTGACCGTCGGCGGCCGGGCGCTGCGCATCGTGCTGGGGACCGGCAATACCATCAATGCGCCGAACAGCACGCAATACCAGTTGCCGTATTCGGTGCTGGTGACGGACTCCGCCGGCAATCCGCCGCCGGCCGGCAGCGTCGTCAATCTGGTCACCAATGCCGTGAGCTACCAGAAGGGGTATGAAACCTTCAACCTGCTCGATAAATTGTGGGAACCGGTTTACGAAGTCGATTGCACGACCGACGGTGGTTGCGCGAGCCCCAGCGCGTTCGGCTGTTTCAACGAGGACAAGAACCTCAACGGGATTCTCGACGTGCCTCCCGACGTGGATTGGAACGGCAACGGCAAGCTCGAACCGGGCAACGTCACCAGCGTCCCGGCCACGGTCACGCTGGACGCCAATGGCACGGGTCAATTCAACGTCACCTATCCCAAAGACCGCGCCTATTGGGTACAAGTCTTGCTCAGCGCCACCATCACGGTGGGCGGAGATCAAGGCACGGCCTCGACGCAGTTCGTCCTGCCGGGCTTGTCCTCGGACTTCAATAATCAACAAGTGGCACCGCCCGGCCAGGTCAGCCCTTATGGCCAGACGCCGGCGCCGGCGACCAGCGACGTGTGCGCCAATCCGCCGCCGAACTAGGCGCCGAACTCGGCACGGCCGGCGCCGCGCAAGCGGCGGGCGAGCTTATCCCTTGCCCGCCGCCTGGGCCGTGAGTCGGCCTGCCACGAACTGGCCGAGCGCGACGACCACCAGCGCCAGCCCTGCAGCGAAGTACCGCTCCACGCGGCTGCGGTCGGCGCGGATGGCTTGCTCGATCTCCGCGCGCTCCTGCTTGCGCAGCTCGTCGAGGCGATCCACCGGCAGCGGGTCTCGATCGCCGCGGCGGGCGAGGTCGAAAGCGAGGTTGAGCTCGGTGGAGGCCTGCAAGTCCTGCTCGCTGTAGTCGGGCAGGGCGCGCCATTGCAGACCGGCATAGCCGCACAGACCGAGCCCGGCCGCGGCGAGCAGGAAGGCGAAGCGATAACGAAGATTCACGGCGGTTCTCTCGATTCTCGGCCGCAGTCGGCGGGGCGGTGGTGCGCAGGCGGCTTTCGCTAAACTGGCATCTTGTTCGAATGCGCAGGGACGAAACCCATGCTGATCGGCGTTCCCAAGGAAATCAAGGTGCACGAGTACCGCGTCGGCCTGACGCCGGCCGGCGTGCGTGAACTCGCCCGCCACGGACACCGGATTTTGGTCCAGGCCGGTGCCGGCGAAGGCATCGGCATCGGCGATGCCCAATATCAAGCCGCCGGGGCGCAGATCGTCGGCACGGCGCAGGAGGTCTATGCCCACGCCGAGCTGGTGGTCAAGGTCAAGGAGCCGCAGCCGGTCGAATGCAAGATGCTGCGCGAAGGCCAGGTGCTGTTCGCCTATCTGCATCTGGCGCCCGATCCCGGGCAGGCCCGGGCGCTGCTGGAATCCGGTTGCGTGGCGATCGCTTACGAGACCGTGACCGACGATCGCGGCGGCCTGCCGCTGCTCGCGCCGATGAGCGAGGTCGCCGGCCGCATGTCGATCCAGGCCGGCGCGCACGCGATGGAGAAAGCGGCCGGCGGCAACGGTGTGCTGCTCGGCGGCGTGCCGGGCGTGACGCCGGCCAAAGTGGTCGTGATTGGTGGCGGCGTGGTGGGCTACAACGCCGCGCGCGTGGCGGTCGGCATGGGCGCCCACGTGACCGTCCTCGACCGTTCGCTGGCGCGCCTGAACTGGCTGGACACGGTGTTCGACGGCCGCCTGACCACGCTGTACTCGACCACCGATGCCCTGGAAAACGAGGTGCGCAGCGCCGATCTGGTGATCGGCGCGGTGCTGGTGCCGGGCGCGGCCGCGCCCAAGCTGGTCACCCGCGCGATGCTCAAGGACATGAGGCCCGGCACCGTGGTGGTGGACGTGGCCATCGACCAGGGCGGCTGTTTCGAGACCAGCAGGCCCACCACGCACCAGAATCCGACTTTCATCGAAGAGGGCATCGTCCACTACTGTGTGGCGAACATGCCCGGGGCCGTGGCGCGGACTTCCACGTTCGCGCTGACCAATGCCACGCTGCCCTACGCGCTGGCGCTGGCCGACAAGGGCTACCGCAAGGCACTGCTCGACGATCCGCATCTGTGCCATGGGCTCAACGTGCATCGCGGCAAGATCACCTACAAGGCGGTCGCCGAGGCCCTGGGTTACGAGTACCAGCCGGCGCACGAGGCGCTGAAACCCTGGTGGCAGCCTCCCGAGCACTAATCCGCATCCGTCACGGCCCGATGAGCGCAGCCACGGAAACGATCGAAACCGCCTTGCGCGGCGCCGCATTGCTGTCCACGCCCTTGCTGAACAAGGGAACCGCCTTCAGCGAGGCCGAACGCGACGCCTTCGGCCTGCACGGTCTGTTGCCGCCGCAGGTGCTGACGCTCGACGACCAGCTCGCGCGCAACGGTGAAGCCTACCGGCGCTGCGTCACGGATCTGGACCGTCATGTCTTTCTGCGCGATCTGCAGGACCGCAACGAAGTGCTGTTCTACGCCCTGCTGCGCCGGCATATCGGCGAAATGCTGCCGATGGTCTATGCGCCGACCGTGGCTCAGGGCTGCCAGCACTTTTCGCACCTCTACCGCAAGCCACGCGGCCTGTTCCTGTCCTTCCCCTTGCGCCACCGCCTGCGGGAGATGCTCGCCAACCGGCCGCATCGCGAGGTCAAGGTGATCGTGGTCACCGACGGCGAGCGCGTACTGGGCATCGGCGACCAGGGCATCGGCGGGATGGGCATCCCCATCGGCAAGCTCACTCTCTACAGCCTGCTCGGGGGCATCCATCCGCGCCATACGCTGCCGGTGTTCCTCGACGTGGGCACCAACAACGCCGAGCTGCGCAAGGATCCGCTGTATCTCGGCTGGCGCGCGGAGCGCATCGCCGACGAGCGCTATTGGCAGTTCATCGAGGAATTTGTGCGTGCGGTGGGCGAGGCGCTGCCGGACGTGCTGCTGCAATGGGAAGACTTCGCCAAGCCGCACGCGCGGCCCATCCTCGAGCGCTACGCCGACCGCCTGTGCACTTTCAACGACGACATCCAGGGGACCGCGGCGATGGCCTTGGGCACGGTGCTGGCCGCCTTGCGCGCGCTGGATCAGCCGCTGCCCGCGCAGAACATCGTCATCGTCGGCGCCGGCGGCGCGGGCACCGGCATCGCCGAATACCTGCTGGCGGCGATGCGCGACGCAGGCGCCAGCGAGCGCGAGGCGCTGGCGCGTTTCTACCTGGTCGATGCCGAAGGCCTGCTGCACGAAGGCATGCGCGGACTGACGCCCGTGCAGCGCCGCTTCGCCCAGCCGGCGGAAACCATCGCCGGCTGGCCGCGCAGCGATCTCGCGGAAGTCGTGCGCCGCGTGCGGCCCTCGATCCTGATCGGCGCCTCCGGGCAGCCGGGGCTATTCACCGAGGAAGTGGTGCGCACGCTCAGCGCGGCGCAACGGCATCCGGTGATCCTGCCGCTCAGCAATCCCGGCGACCGCGCCGAGGCGCAGGCGGCCGATCTCGTCCGCTGGAGCGAAGGTCGCGCCCTGGTGGCGAGCGGCAGTCCCTGCGCGCCGGTGGAATACGGCGGTCGCCGGCGCAGCATCGGCCAGGCCAACAATCTCTACATCTTCCCCGCCGTGGGACTGGCGGTCGCCGCGAGCGGCGCGCGGCGCGTCAGCGATGGCATGCTGCGCGCGGCCGCGCGAGCGCTGGCCGAGCTGTCGCCCGCCACGACCGATCTCACCGCGCCCTTGCTGCCGCCGCTGGACGTGCCGGAACGGATTTCGCTGCCCATCGCTCACGCCATCGCGCGCCAGGCGCAGCGTGAAGGTCTGGCGGCGGAATGCGAGGAAGCGGTGCTGCGCGAACGGCTCGAGCGCGGTTTCTGGAAACCGCGCTACCCGCGGCTCAAGCCGATTTCAGGCGCGCAAGTCGGCAGCGCTTGAACGAGCCCAGCCGCTCGCTTCAGGCCATCGGTGCCCAGGCTTGGCACCATCCAGTCTTCGGTACCGCTTTGCCGGGAAAAGCGCCGCAGGGCGCCCAGTCGCCGCTGGCCTGCGCCGCCTGGTACAGCGCGCAAGTGCCGCAGTGCCGGCCGGCCTGATACAGGGGCTCTTTCTTGGGATCGAGCTTGGCGGCGTCCAGCGCGAAATGCAGCGCCTTGGCGGCCGGATCGTCGGGCGACAGGTGCGGCAGCTCGGCGGCCGCCGCGCGGTTCACGCGCAGCAACGGCAGGGCGGCGACGCCGAGCGCCAGGCGCGACAGAAAACGGCGGCGTGCGGAAGAAGTAGGTTCGGTCATGGCGGGCTCCTTGGCTGGCTAGTGAACTCGACCTGTCCAACTTAACAAATCCCCGCCGCCGGCGCACCTGGCCGGAGTCAATGTTCTGGCCAGAAGCGCGAGACCAGAAAGGCCGCGCCGCTTTGCACCGCCAGAATCAGCGCCACGCAGCTGGGCCAGCCGCCCAGCGGCCATAGTGCCGCGGGCAGGCTGGCGCCCGCGCTGCCGCCCAGGTAGTAGCAGGTCAGATAAAGTCCCACTGCGGACGAGCGCGCGGCGCTGGCCAGCCGGGGCACCGTCGCCGTGGCCAGCGACTGCGTGATGAACACCCCCAGCGAGCCGAGCGCCAGTCCCGCGATCACCACCGGCAGTCGCGGGATCAGCGTGAGCAGCAACCCGGCACCGGAAACCGCCAAAGCCGCCAGCCCCACCTCGCGCACGCCGTAGCGCAAGGCCCAGGTGCCGCTCATGGGCGTCACCGCCATGCCGACCAGATAGACGAAAAAGATGAACGACAGCTCGTGAGTGCCGAGCTCGAACGGCGCTGCGCTGAGATAGAAATCGATATAGGTGAAGCTGCCGACCAGCGAAAACAGCAAAGCGAAACCGATGGCGTAGGTCGCGCGCAGCGGTGGATTGCGCAGGTGGCCGCCGATGCCGGCGAGCGAATCGAGCCAGGAGCGGGCGCGGCTGAAGGCGCGCGAACGCGGCAGCCAGGCCGTCACGATGCCCAGCACTGCGAGATTGAGCGCGCCCAGGACGAGAAAGGCGACCCGCCAGCCGGCGGCGGCGGTGATCAACCCGGCGATGAAGCGGCCGCAGAAGCCGCCGAAAATGGCGCCGGCGATGTAGAGGCTGGCGACGCCGCCGGCTTCCGCGGGCGGCCACTCCTCGGCGATGTAGGCTACCGCGCTGGCGAAAATGCCGGGGATCACCGCGCCCTGCAACGCGCGCCACACCAGCAGCGCGTCGAGGCTTCCGGCGCTCGCGCTGCCCGCGGTGGCGACGGCGAGCAGCGCGATGGCGGCGAGCAGCACGGGTTTGCGGCCATGGCGGTCCGCCAGCCCGCCGGCGAACGGCGCGACCAGCGCCACGGCCAGCGTGGTCACGGTGACGGTCAGGCTCACCGCGCCGATGCTGGCGTCGAACACGCGCCGCAGCTCCGGCAGCAGCGCCTGGGTCACGTACATCTCCAAGAAGGCGCAGGCGCCGGTGGCCATCACCGCCACGCGCGCGCGATCGAACCCCTTCACGGCGCGTGGCGCATCAGGCGAGGCGTTTCTCGAGCTGTTCGACTTCCTCGACGTAACGGCGCATGGCTTCCTCGCGCGCCATGCCCTTGAGCGCGGCCCAGGCGTCGTACTTGAAACGCGCCACCGGATCGAGCGCGCCGGGACGCTTGCCCGGGGCGTCGCCGTCGGTGGCCTGGCGATAAAGCGCGTACATTTTCAGCTTGAGGGCGTTGTCGGGCTTGAACGGACCCTTGGCCGGCGCGCTGCGCACCCGCGCCACGGCCGCTGCGAAACGCTGATGCAGCTCGGGGTCCGCAGCCGGAGTTTCCGGCGCCGCCGCGGGGGCCGGCGCCGGGCTGGAGTGTGCCGGCTCCGGCGCCGTTTCGCGGAACGGCTTGAAGAACTCCGCGATCTGCGGCCACAGCCGCTCGGGGCGAGTGCGCAGTTCGAGGATGTGGCGGGCCTGTAGAAGCCGAGCGTGCGGTAGCTCGTGCGCCAGCGCGTGGGCATCGCGGAATTCGTGCAGCTTGTCGCGCGCATGGCCGATCACCAGGGCGGGCGCCTGGATTTTGCGCCGCTGCGATTCGGACGGCACCATCGGCCCCACCAAGGTGCCGTGCAGGATCGCCGCCAGCACCGGCGGCGGCAAGGACAGCACGTCGAGGACGCTGCCCAGCCACTGCTGGCGCAAGCCGCGCGGTCGTGGCAGCCGGCGCACGAAACGGGCGAAGGGTTCGTGCAGCGGGCGCCCCAGTCGCGCCGAGACCAGCAGCGGCGAGAGCAGCAGCGCGGCCCACACCGCCGACCATTCCATGACCGGCATCTCCAGGAACAGCGCGCGCACGCGCTGCGGCGCGTGCACCGCCACGTGCAGGGAGACGATGCAGCCCAGCGACACGCCGCCGACGATGGCGGTGCCGATGCCGAGATGATCGAGCAGGGCGATCACCTGGTCGGCGAAGAAATCGGTGCGGTAGTCCTTGGGATCGCGGGTCTTGTCGCTGCGGCCGTGGCCCAGCAAATCGAGCAGGATGACCTGGAAGCCCTCGGCGGCGAAGCGCGTGGCGAGCTCGCGGTTGACCAGGCTGTCGAGCAGGATGCCGTGGAGCAGCACGATCGGCGGTCCGGCGCCGACGGTTTCGTAGTACAGGCGGTGCTCGCCGTAGCGGAAGCTGTGCGGCTCGAACAACTGGGCGGAAGCGTTCATGGGCGATGCGGCTTGGCCGGACGGGCTGGGCTCGATTATCGCCGATGGGCCGCACGCGCGTGGGCGGCAGGCTTCAACCACCCAGACTGCGCTTGAGGTTTTCATGATAGCGGTCGATCTGACGGCGGAATTCGGCGGCCACGAAAGACCGCGCCGGCGCGCCCAGCCAGGCCGGGATTGGAATCTCCAACTCGCCCGAGGTGGCGAAGTCGATCAGCGTGCCGCCAGCGCGCGCCGCAAGCCGCCAGTGTCCGCGGATCGTGCCGTTGCCGCCGGCCACCGGCGTCCATTGCACGCTGAGCGTACTGGCGTCTGCGGTGTAACGGCAGGCATAGACCACCTGGTGGCGGATGCCCAAGGCGCCGACGGGTTCCAGGCGCCAGCGGTAAACTCCACCGCCTTCGTCCTCGAGGCTTTCGACCTCCGGGAAATGGCGCGCCGAACGCGGCACGTCGGCGAGCAGCGCGAAGGCGGTTTGCGGCGTGGCGCGCACGGCGAAACGCGCCAGCGCGCGGATGGGAATCTTCATGCGGAGAATCGGTTTCGATCGCGGGTGGCAGGATTGCCGCTGCATCGACGGCGGGGTATGGCAGCGCCGACAGACGCGCCGGGCCTGTCCGACAATCGGCAGGCGGCAGCGGGCAGGTTAGGATGCGCCATGGCGCGAACCGGCAAGCCGCACGCAGACGAGAACCGCGCGACGAGTGCCGCAACCTGGGTCCGGCGCGGTGGCGAATTCCTGCGCGGCCTGTTCGACCTGCAGTTCCGCCGCCTGCTGACGCCGCGCATGCTGCCGACGCTGTTCGTGCTGGCGATCGGCGCCAGCGCCTGGGCAGTGCTGGTCTATGCGGCGCAGGGTTTCGCGCAGTCCGTGGGCCTCGGGCTGCTGCGCCTGTTGCTGATCGGCCCGATCGTTTTCCTGGTGCTGGTGACGCTGGCGCGCGTGCTGCTGGAGCTGTGCCTGGCGGTGTTCCGCATCGCGGTGCACGCCAGCCGCATGGCCGGGCATACGGAAGACATCGCCGGCGGCCTGCCGCGCATCCAGTTCTGGAAAACTCCGCGCCGCAAAGGCGCGCAATCCTTCGAGGACCCATGAATCCTTATCCGCACCTGCTGGCGCCGCTGGATCTCGGCTTCACCCGCCTGCGCAACCGCGTGCTGATGGGCTCCATGCACACCGGGCTGGAAGATCGCAGCAAGCACTTCCCGCGGCTGGCGGCGTATTTCGCCGAGCGCGCGCGCGGTGGCGTGGGCTTGATCGTCACCGGCGGCTTCGCCCCCAACGTCGCCGGCTGGGTTGCGCCCTTCGCCGGCCGGCTGACCACTTCCGCGGCGGCGCGCGCCCACCGCACGATCACCGGCGCGGTGCATGCCGAAGGCGGCAAGATCGCTTTACAGATTCTGCACGCCGGGCGCTACGGCTATCACCCGTTTTCGGTTTCCGCCTCGCGCCTGCGCAGCCCGATCACGCCGTTCACGCCGCGCGCGCTGACCGGCCGCGGCGTCGAGCGCCAGATCGCCGCCTTCGTGCGCTGCGCGCGGCTGGCGCGCGAGGCCGGCTACGACGGCGTGGAGGTGATGGGCTCCGAGGGTTATTTCATCAACCAGTTCCTGGTGACGCACACCAACCGGCGCACGGACGAGTGGGGCGGCGATTACGGCCATCGCATGCGCCTGCCGGTGGAGATCGTCGCGCGGATGCGCGAGGCGGTCGGGCGCGACTTCATCATCATCTACCGGCTGTCGCTGCTGGACCTGATCCCCGACGGCCAGAGCTGGGACGAGGTGGTGCGGCTGGCCAGGGCGATCGAGCGCGCCGGCGCCACGATCCTCAACAGCGGCATCGGCTGGCACGAGGCGCGCGTGCCGACCATCGCCACCTCGGTGCCGCGCGCGGCCTTCGCCTGGGTGACGCGGAAACTCCGGGGCGAGGTGAACATCCCCGTGGTCGCCACCAACCGCATCAACACTCCGGAGATCGCGGAAAAAATCCTCGCCGAGGGTTGCGCCGATCTGGTGAGCCTGGCGCGGCCGCTGCTCGCCGATCCGGAGTTCGTCAACAAGGCGGCGGCGGGCGCGGCCTCCGAGATCAACACCTGCATCGCCTGCAACCAGGCCTGCCTGGACCACGCGTTCGAGGGCAAGGTCGCCTCCTGCCTGGTCAACCCGCGCGCCTGCCACGAGACCGAGCTGAACTATCTTCCGGCACCGCGCAAGAAGCGCATCGCCGTGGTCGGCGCAGGCCCGGCGGGGCTGGCCTGCGCCACGGTGCTGGCCGAGCGCGGCCACGCGGTCGAGCTCTACGAGGCCGCCACCGAGATCGGCGGTCAGTTCAACATGGCCAAGCGCATTCCGGGCAAGGAAGAGTTTCACGAAACGCTGCGCTATTTCCGCCGGCGCCTGGAACGCAGCGGCGTGAAGCTCGTACTCGGCGTGCGCGCGACCGCCGACGCGCTGATCCGCGAGGCTTACGACGAAGTCGTGCTCGCCACCGGCGTCGTGCCGCGCGATCCGCAGATCCCCGGTGCCGAGGAGGGCCGCGCCCGCGGTCAGGTGCTGAGCTATGTCGACGTCCTGCTGCATGGCAAGCCGGTGGGCGCCCGCGTCGCGGTGGTCGGGGCCGGCGGCATCGGCTTCGACGTCGCGGAATACCTGGTTCACGACGGGCATTCGCCGGCGCTGGATCTGGAAGCCTGGAAGCGCGAATGGGGCGTGACCGATCCGGCGTTGGCGCGCGGCGGGGTCGTGCCGCCACGGGTCGCGCCGCCGGCACGCGAGGTGTTTCTCCTCCAGCGCAAGGCGACCAAGCCCGGCGCGGGACTCGGCAAGACCACCGGCTGGATCCATCGTGCCGCGCTGAAAATGAAGCGCGTGCAGATGCTGCCCGGCGTCAACTACGCAGCCATCGACGCGCGCGGCCTGCACATCACGCGCGGCGAGCAAGGGACTCACCCGCAGTGCCTGGAAGTGGACCACATCGTGCTGTGCGCCGGCCAGGAACCGCTGCGCGAGCTGGAGGCGCCGCTGCGCGCCGCGGGTCTGGCGGTCCATCTCATCGGCGGCGCGCAGCGGGCGGCGGAACTGGATGCGAAGCGCGCCATCGATCAGGGCAGCCGCCTCGCCGCGCGGTTATGAAGCCCTCCGGTATCATCGCGACTCCACCCGCATCCGCCTTTGGCATGGACGTTCCCTCGCCTTGCATCAAGGTGTGCACGCTCGACCGCGAGGGCGTGTGCACGGGCTGCGGTCGGCGCATCGAGGAGATCGCCGCCTGGCCGCAGGCCAGCGACGAGCAACGCCGCCGCATCGCCGAGGCCGCGCGCCGCCGGCGGCTCGAGAGGCTTTCATCACTGCAAAAAAGGATCGGACGATGACCGCGCCAACACGTGCGCATTTCCGCCAATTCATCCGCGAAACCGTGCGCTGGGGCGACATGGACGCGCTCGGCCACGTCAACAACGCGCGGTTTTTCACCTACGACGAATCCGGGCGCATCGCCTATTTCGAACCCTGGAAGGAACTCGATCCCGGTTTCTGGGACGCCCACGGCCTGATCCTGGCGCACATCGGCTGCGACTTCCTGGCGCAACTGCGCTACCCGGCGCAGCTCGACATCGGCACGCGCATCGCGCGCCTGGGCAAGTCCAGCCTGCATACCGAAAGCGCCATGTTCGAAGGCGAACGCGCCGTGGCGGTGGTGCGCGGCGTGGTGGTGTGGTTCGACTACCGCGCGCAGCGGCCTTTGCCCCTGCCGCCGCGGTTGCGCGAATGGATCCGCGCGCGCGAGGCGCTGGCGCCGGAGGAGTGAGGCGCTACGGCAGGGTTTTTTCGACCGCGGTCACCTTGCCGTCGACGAATACCACGCGCAGCTTTTCGCCCTGCTCGCCGCCGGTGGCCACGCCCACGCCGCCGCCCACCGCGCTCGACCCGCCGAAACTTCCGCCGCCGATGCCGAAGCTGAACGCCGGCTTGCGTTCGCGGTAGGCCCAGACCTCCGAGGTGCCATTGGCGTCGGTGCGTTCGTAGCGACGATCCGGCTCGCCCAGCGCCAGACGCACCATGTCGGGCGTGAAGCCCACGTCTACCTGGCCGGCGCGGATCTTTTGCTGCACCTCGGGCGGATAACTGTCGAACAGCGCCGGGTTCTGCTCGATGCGAGTCGCCGGGCTGGAACAGGCCAGCAGCAGTACGGGCAGCAGCGGGGAAAACAAGCGCAGGATGCGATTCATGGTCGAAGGTGCAGGAAGCCCGCCGTTTAGACCGGCCGGAACCCGAGGCGGTTCGCGCGCGTAAACTAGAGCCATCGCCCGACGAAGGGAGGGCCCATGGACCCGGCACTGCAAGAACGCATCGAGGCGGCGGTGTTCCGCCGCCTGCTGGCGCACCTCGACTCGCGCAAGGACGTGCAGAACATCGAGCTCATGAATCTGGCCGGCTTCTGCCGCAACTGCCTGGGCAAATGGTACGCGGAGGCGGCGCGGGAGATCGGTGTCGCGATCAGCGACGAGGAGGCCCGCGAGCGCATCTACGGCATGCCCTACGCCGAGTGGAAGCGTCTTTACCAGAAGGAGGCGACGCCGGAGCAGCAGAAAAAATTCGAATCCTCGAAGCCGCGCTAAACGGCAAACCGCGTGCCCATCTGCCCGAACTGCCGCGCTGAAAATCCCCAAGGCAGCCGCTACTGCAATCAGTGCGGCACGCCGCTCGCGGCGGCCGCAAGCGGCGCTGCGCAGGCAAGGCGCCGACCCTATACCCCGCCGCATCTGGCCGAGCGCGTGCTCAAGTCGCGCGCGGCGCTGAGCGGCGAGCGCAAGCGCGTGACCGTGTTGTTCGTGGATATCAAGGATTCCACCAGCCTGGCCGAGGCCGCCGGCGTCGAGGAGTGGCACGCCATCCTCGACCGCTTCTTTTCCATCCTCACCGCGGCGGTGCACCGCTACGAGGGCACCGTCAACCAGTACACCGGCGACGGCATCATGGCGCTGTTCGGCGCGCCGCTGGCACTGGAAGGCCACGCCCGTCGCGCGGGCCTCGCGGCGCTGGAGATGCAGCGCGAAGTGCGCGCCTGGGCCGACGAACTGCGCCTGCGCACGGGCCTGAACCTGTCGCTGCGCGCCGGCCTCAACAGCGGCGAGGTGGTGGTCGGCGCCATCGGCGACGATCTGCGCATGGACTACACCGCGCAGGGCACGACCGTACATCTTGCCGCGCGCATGGAGAGCATCTGCGAGCCGGGACGCATTTATCTCACCCGCCATACCGCCGCCTTGGTGGAAGGCTATTTCCGCCTGCGCGACCTGGGCGAGCTGCGCGTCGCCGGTGCCGACGCGCCGGTGCGCGTGTACGAACTGGAAGGCGAAGGCCCGCTGAAGACGCGGCTGGAGCGCGGTCTGGCGCGTGGCGTGGCGCGCTTCGTCGGGCGCGACGCCGAGCTGGAGCGGTTACGCGGGCTTGCGGCACGGGCGCGCGCGGGGCAGGGTGCGATCGCGGTGGTGACGGGCGAGGCCGGCATCGGCAAGAGCCGGCTGTGCCGAGAGTTCATCGCCGAGTGCGAGCGCGAAGGTTTCGCCGTGCACGCCGCGACCGGCGTGCCGTACGCCGCGGCGCTGCCTTTCCATCCCGTGCAAGCGCTGACGCGCAGCCGCCTGGGTCTGCCCGCACATGGCGCGCCGGAGCAGCAGCGGCGCCTGGCCGCGGGCGCGCTGACGCTGTTCGATCCGCAGGCGCTGGCCATGTTGCCGCGCCTGCTGGAATTTCTCGGCGTGGCGGCGGCGCCCGCCGATGCGACCCCCGCCGATCGTCGGCGCTTGTTCGAGCTGCTCGCGCGTTTTCTGCCGCGCGCCGACGGACCGCAGGTGCTGCTGGTGGAAGACCTGCACTTCGCCGATCCCGGCAGCGCCGCGTTCTTTGAAATGCTCGCGCGCGAAGTGGAAGGCACGCCGACGCTGCTGCTGTTCAATTTCCGGCCCGACTACCAAGCGCCGTGGCTGGCCGGCGCGCAGGCGCACGTCGAGCTGCGCGCGCTCGAGGCCACGCAGCTCGAAGGGCTGGCGCGCGAACGGCTCGGCAACCATGCCAGCGTCCGTGACCTGCCGGAACGCCTGGCCGCACGCGCCGGCGGCAATCCCTTCTATCTCGAAGAGGCGATCCAGGCGCTGGCGGAAGCGGGGCATCTGCAGGGCGTGCACGGCGCTTATGCGCTGGTGCGGCCGATCGAGAGCTGGCCCATCCCGGATACCGTCCATGCGCTCGTCGCCGCGCGCATCGACCGGCTCGACGAGGCGCACAAGTCTTTGCTGCAGACCGCGGCGGTGATCGGTCAGACGTTCGCGACGGATCTGCTGGCCGAACTCGCGGGGCTGCCCCGCGCGCAGTGCGAGGCGCATCTGGGACGCCTGGTCGAGGCAGGATTCGTGCAGCCGCCGATCGACGAGGGCGCAGCAGCGGTGCATGCCTTCGGCCATCCCCTGATCCAGGATGTGGCCTATCGCACGCAGCTCGAGAAGCACCGCGCCGCGACCCACGCGCGCCTGGCCGCATTGCTGGAACGCGAGCATCCGTTGTCGGCACCGCCGGACGAGACCGCGGCGGTCGTCGCCCACCACTGGCGGCGCGCCGGTTCGTTCCCGCGCGCCGCCGCATTCAACCTGCAAGCCGCGCGCTGGGCCACCAACCAGGGCGCCAACGCCACGCTGGAGCAGTACCGCCTGGCCCTGAAGAACCTGGATCGCGCGCCGCGCACGCCCGAAACCGACCATCTGCGCGCGGCGGCATTGGCCGGATTGGTGCGCATGGCGCAATTCGCAGTCACGCCGGAGGCGGAAGTCGAGGCCGCTTATGCCGAGGCGCGTCGCCTGGCCGAGGTCAATCGCGACATGCCGGCGCTGGCCGAGCTGTTGCTGTCCTACGGCGCGCTGTGGCTGCAGCGCGGCGATGCCCGGGCCGCGGTGCGGCTGGCGGAGGAAGCGGTGCGGCTGGCGGTCGCCTCCGGTGCGCGCGAGCTGGTGCACCGTTTCCGCTTACCCTTGCTTCTGATCTACGGAACCGCCGGCTATCCGCGCGAAGGCATCGTCCTGGTCAACGAAGTCGCCGGCGACTCCTGGCTGACCGATTCCGTGGGCGAGGAGAACTATCAATCCCGCGCACTCTACGGCTTGATGCTGACCTGGCTCGGCCGACTCCGCGAGGCACGCGGCGAGATCGCAACGGTGCTGGCCTATGCCGAACGCGAGCGGCGCGCGCTGTCCTGGATGCACGTCACCGTCATCGATCTCGCTTCGTTCACCGGCGAATACGACGGCGTGATGCGCCACGCGGAACGGGCGCTGGCCTTGGCCGAAACCTGGGGCAGCGCCTATTTCCGCGCCATCGCCTTGCGTGGCCTGGGGCAGGCCCATCTGCTGCGCAACGAACCCGCGGAGGCGATCGCGGCGCTTGAGCCGGCCAGGCCGCTGGTCGCGCGCGGTGCATTGGCCCATTCCTTCGAGGCCAACACCTTGCAGACGCTGGCGCGCGCCTATCTCGCCGCCGGGGACGCGGCGCGCGCGCACGAAACGGCGCTGGCCGCGATCGAATCCGGCCGCCGCGCGCACGCGCCGGTGTGGGAGCTGATGGCCTGGCTCGCCTTTCTGGAGTTGCCGCCGAACGGGCCGTGGCGCGTGCGAATGGACGAAGGGCTGGCCCGCGCCGACGCGCTGATGCGGTCCACCGGCACCGAAGGCGCTCGGCCGTGGTGGTGGCTGGCGCGGGCGCGCTGGGCCGCCGATGCGGGCGAACGCGAGACCGCGCGCGCCAGGGCGCTGGAGCGCTTCGCCGCCAACGGCGCCGAGGCGCTGGTCGCGCGCCATGCGGCGCAATGGAGTTAAGCTAATCCGAATAAAACCACGGGCGAGGGGAGCGATGCGGATCGGCGTCTTGCGGGGCGTCTCGCTGTACGTGTTGCAGGGCGCAGTGCTGAGCGCCGCGGCGCTCTTCGCGGTGGCTGCCGCGGCGCCCGGCGATCCGGCGCTCGCCAAAGTGCTGGCGTGCATGCGCGCCAACGTCCCGCCGACCTTGCGCATCCAGGACCTGGAGTTACAGGCCACCGACCGCGCCGGCGGCACGCGCACGCTCAAAGGCCGGCTCTACGCGCTGCGAGAACACGGTCTGCTGCGCGCCATGCTGCGCATCGCCGCGCCTCCCGACCTCGCCGGCGCCGCCTACCTGGTGCGCGAGACGGCCGAGGCCTCGCGCGCCGACGAGATGTACCTGTATCTGCCGGCGCTCAACCGCGTGCGACGCATTGCCGGCGCGAGCGCCGAGGATTCTTTCCTCGGCACCGATTTCAGCTACAGCGAACTCAAGCAGATCGAGAACGCCTTCAACGACGCCGACGGCCAGCTGGAAGCGCCCGCCCAGCTCGACGGCCGCACCGTGGACGTGCTCGCCTTTCGTCCGCGCGCCGCCGCCGGCTCGCGTTACAGCGCGCTGCGCGCCTGGGTGGATCGCAAGACCTGCGTGGCGCTCAAGGTGGATTTCTACGAGGGCGCCGCGCCGCGCAAGGAGCTGTCCGCGTCGGCTTCCGCCTTGGCCCGATCGGGGAGTTACTGGTACCTGACCCAGGCCGAGATGCGCGACTTGAAGGACGGCACCCGCACGGTACTGCGCATCACCGGCGTCACCAGCGGTGCGGACCTCGCGGCGCGCTATTTCGATCCGCATTCCTTCTACCTCGGCAACTGACGCCGGTGTTCTTCTGGATCCCCCGCGTCGCGCGCCACCCGCGCGCGCTCCTGGCCGCGGTGCTGCTGCTGGCGGGCGTGGCGGCCGCGCTGAGCGTGGACCCGCGGACCCTGCGGCCGCGCTTGCGCATCGATCCGTCCGCCGAAGCGCTGTTGCCCGCACACGACGCCGACCGCGCGGTGCTGGAGCGCCTGCGCCGCACGTTCGGCGACGAGGATCCGGTGATCGTGGCGGTGCGCTTCGCGCCCTCGGTGTTCACCGCCGAAAATCTGGAGAAGATCGACGCCCTGAGCGGGCGCCTGCAAAAATTGCCCGGCGTGCGCAGCGTGTTCTCGCTCGCCACGGCACCCAATCCCCTGGCCTCCGGCGACGAGCTGACGGTCACCAGCTTCACTGCCCAGGCGCGCGCCAATCCCGCACAGATCGCGCGCCTGCCGCAGCAGCTCGCCGCCAATCCCTTGTATCGCGGCACCCTGGTGTCGCGCGACGGCACGATCGCCGCCTTCGCCTTGCGCCTGGACTACAGCGACCCGGCGCGCTACGTACGAGAAGATTTTTCCGGACGGGTGCGCGCCGCCGCCGCGACCGTGGCGCCGGGCGCGCCGGTGTGGATCACCGGCACCCTGCCGGTGCGCGCGGCGACCGCCGCCGCGTTGTCGCGCACTTTGGCGTTCAGCGTGCCCGCGGTGTTCGTGCTGGTGGCGTTGCTGTTGCTCGTCGCCTTCCGCAGCCTGCGCGCGCTGTTCGCCGCCTTGCTGACCGTGGGCATCGCGCTGCTGCTGACGCTGGCCACCGCGACGGCGCTGCGCATGGAGTTCAACCTGGTGACGGCGATCGTGCCGGCCCTGGTGGTGGCCATCGGCCTGTCCTACAGCATTCACCTGCTGGCGGCGTATTTCTTGTCGCGCTCGATGATCCCGCAGGCCGCGCCCGCCGAGCGCGCGGAATGGGTGATGAAGCGCATCGCGGTGGGGCTGACGCTGTCGGCCACCACCACCATCGTCGGCTTTCTGTCGTTGCTGTTGAACCCTTTGCCGGCGATCCGCGCTTTTGCCTGGCTTGCGACCATCGGCACGCTCTACGTCGGCTTCCTCACCCTCAGTTTCACCCCGGCGCTGCTCAATGCCTTGGGTTGCGACGACGAGCCGCCGCCGTTCGGGCAGCGGCTGTTCGCCGCCTTGGGTCAGCGGCTGGCGCGCTTCGACACGCGCTATCGGATCCAGATCATCGCCGTCGCCCTGGTGCTGATTCCGCTCGATCTGTGGTTCGCCACCCGCATCCGCGCCGGCACCGAGTTCATCCAGGGTTTTTCCGCCAAGGCCCAGGTGCGGCGCGACTTCGAGGCGATCAACCGCGCTTTCGACGGGGCCAATCTGGTGCAGATCCTGATCGACACGCACGTCAATGACGCGCTCGCCGATCCCGCCCAGATCCGGCCGCTCCAGGCGCTCGAAGACTGGCTGCGGAAACAGCCGGAGGTCGGCGCGGTGGTCTCCTACATCGACCAGCTCAAAGTCCTCAACCGGGCGCTCAACGGCGACGATCCGGTTTATTTCGCGGTGCCGGATTCCGCGGCGGCGGTCAAGCAGCTTTTGGTCTTCGGCGGCGGCGAGGCGATCCAGCACCTGGTCGATCCGCGCTTTTCCAGCGCGGTCATCACGGCGCGCATTACGGTGGACGACTCCATCGCCATCGGCGACTTCCTCGAACGGCTCGACGCGCAGTTGCGCGCGCTGCCGCCGCCGCTCGCCGCTCAGGCCACCGGCTCCACCGTGCTCGCCGTACACGCCGTCAACGCGCTCGCCGGCGGCCATCTGGCTTCGATCCTGATCGCCGGTTTCGCCATCTGGGCGCTGCTGTCGGTGATGTTCTATTCCATGCGCGCGGGCTTCATCGCCACGCTGCCCAACGTGGTGCCGGTGTGCGTGTATTTCGGCACGCTCGGCTTGCTGCACATCAGCCTCAACCCGACGACCAGCCTGATCGCCTGCATCGTGCTCGGCATCGCGGTCAACGACACCGTGCACTTCCTCGCGCGCTTCAACGCCGACGCGCGCGAGCGGGGAGCCGAGACCGGCGCCATCGCCTCCGCCCTGGCGGCGGTGCTGCGGCCGATCACGCTCGCCACCGCCGCGCTGTGCCTCGGGTTCCTGGCGTTCACGGGCAGCGAACTGCGCGCCCAGGTGCAGTTCGGCTGGCTGTCGGCCTGGACGCTGTTCTGCGCCTGGATCGCGGACATGCTGCTCACGCCGGCGCTGGGCTCCAAGCTGCGCATCGTGACTCTGTGGGACCTGCTGCGCCTGGACTTGGGCGTGAGTCCGCAGCACACCATTCCGCTGTTCTCCGGCCTGTCGATGCGCCAGGCGCGGCTGTTCGCGCTGCTGTCGCGCATGGAGGAGGTGCCGGCCGGCACGCGCATCATCCGCGAGGGCGATTACGCGCGCGACATCTACGTCATCCTCGACGGCAACGTGGAGGTTCTGGTCGAGCGCCACGGCGAACGCAAACGGCTGGCCACCCTCGGCCGCGGCGCGGTGATCGGCGAAGCCGGCTTTTTCGGCCAGCGCCGCACCGCTCACATCGACACGCTCACGCCCGTGCGGCTGCTGCGCTTCGATTCCCAGGACCTCGAGCGCCTGCGTCTGCGCTATCCGGCGACCGCCGCCACGGTGTTCCGCAACTTGAACCGCATCCAGGCCGAGCGCATCGCGCGCATGACGGCGATGGTGTCCTGACCACGGCTCAGTGTGCGAGCAGCGCGTCGATCTTCGCGCGTTCGGTGAGCAGCGCCGCGCGGGCCAGCGGAGGATCGCCGGGTCCGGGACCGAAGAAGCGCCAGTCGCCGAACAGCGAGCTGAGCGCCCCATACCAGCCCATCACGCGGCGCTGGACCAGCTCGACGGTGAGCTGGTCGGCGCGGCCGGTGGCCGGGGCGGTGAGGTCGATGCGCACCTGGTAGCGCTGGTCGCAGACCTCGGGGACGAGGCCGAGGGTGAGATAGGACAGCGCGTAAGCGAAGCAGAACGGACCGTGCGTGCGGCCCATGACTTTCTCGTCCACGCGCGAGACGATCAGGTCCGGCGTGCGGTCATCCTGCGCGAACTGCGCGGGCAGGGCGACCGCGCCGAACAGATGCGTGCCGTCCAGTTCCGCGCGCAGCGCCTCGGCGCGGTCGGGATCGGGCGGGTCCACTTTGACGCGCAGCGTTTTCCAGTCCGCGTGCTCCGGCGCTTGCGGGCGGATGACGGTGGCGCCGCAGGCGGACAGGCACAGGCACAGCGCGAGGCCGGCGATTTTCTTCATGACGGTCCATGGAGAGAGCGCGTACGCATTATGCCGTGCGCGCGCGGCCTTCGGTTAAACTGAAAAGCCCAAAACCAAAACGCCCGTTCCGCTCATGACTTCACGCTCCGAATCGCCCGCTTCCCTGGCCGGAAGAACCTTGTTCATCACCGGAGGCTCGCGCGGCATCGGGCTGGCCATCGCGGTGCGCGCGGCGCGCGACGGCGCCAAGGTCGCCATCGCGGCCAAGACCGCCGAACCGCATCCCAAGTTGCCCGGCACCATCTACACCGCGGCCTCCGAGATCGAGAAAGCCGGCGGGCAAGCGCTGCCCATCGTCTGCGATCTGCGCGACGAAGCCCAACTGGCCGCCGCGGTGAATAAGACCGTCGAAACCTTTGGTGGCATCGACATCCTGGTCAACAACGCCAGCGCGATTTCGCTCACCGGCACCTTGCAGACCGACATGAAGCGCTACGACCTGATGAATGGCATCAACGCGCGCGGCACGTTCATGGCCGGGAAATACTGCATTCCGCATCTGCAGAAGTCCGCCGCGGCGGGGCGCAATCCGCACATCCTCACGCTCAGCCCGCCGCTGGACCTGCGCGCCAAGTGGTTCGCTCCGCACGTGGCCTATTCGATCGCCAAGTACGGCATGAGCCTGTGCACGCTCGCCTGGGCCGAGGAGTTCCGCAAGGACGGGATCGCCGCCAATTCGCTGTGGCCGCGCACGCTGATCGCCACCGCCGCGGTGAACATGATCGGCGGCAAGAATCTGCTCGACAAATCGCGCACGCCGGAGATCATGGCCGACGCCGCGCATGCGATCCTCACCCAGCCTGCGCGCGAGTTCACCGGCCAGTTCTGCATCGACGACGTGGTGCTCTACCAGAAGACCGGCATGCGCGACTTCTCCAAGTACGCGAGCGTGCCCGGCACGCCGGATTCGGAACTGCTGCCCGACTTCTTCGTGCCGGACGACACGCCCCGGGTGCCCTGATCCGATGGCGCGCGGCTGGGGCAGGGAAGACGATCCCGCGCAGGACATGGACGATGCGGTGGACGAAGGGCGTGCGGCGATGAGCGCGAGTTCGCCTTACATCACCGCCGAAGGTTACGCCCGGCTCAAGGCCGAGTACGACGAGCTGTGGCGCGTGCGGCGGCCGGAGGTAGTGCGCGCGCTGGCGGCGGCCGCGGCCGAGGGCGACCGTTCGGAAAACGCCGAGTACATCTACCGCAAGAAGGAGCTGCGCGAGATCGACCGGCGGGTACGCTATCTGCAGACGCGCATTCCGCAGCTCAAGGTGGTGCAAGGGCCGCCGGCGGACCGCGCGCGCGCGTTCTTCGGCGCCTGGGTGGACGTGGCGGACGCCAGCGGCGCGGTGCGCAGCTACCGCATCGTGGGCGCCGACGAAACCGAAGCCGCGCGCGGCTGGATCAGCGTGGACTCGCCGCTGGCGCGCGCCCTGCTCAAGCGCGCCGCCGGCGAAACCGTCCGTGCGTACCTGCCCGGCGGCGAGGTGGAACTGGAGATCGTGGCGGTGCGCTACGAGTAACGGCGGCGCCGGATGCGATCGTCCGGGCTGACGCCCCTCCTACGGTTCCACCGGGAGCAGGTCTTTCAGCGCGCGCCAACCACCATCGACGGACCAGACGTTGCGGTAGCCCATTTTTTGCAGGTACGGCCGCGAGGCGAGGCGCCAAGCGCAGCCGGCGCCCGCCGAGACGGACGCGACCTGCTATTCCACTGGGAGCAGGTCTTTCAGCGCGCGCCAGCCGCCATCGACGGACCAGACGTTGCGGTAGCCCATTTTCTGCAGGTACGGCCGCGAGGCGAGGCGCCAAGCGCAGCCGGCGCCCGCCGAGACGGACGCGACCTGCTATTCCACCGGGAGCAGGTCTTTCAGCGCGCGCCAGCCGCCATCGACGGACCAGACGTTGCGGTAGCCCATCTTTTGCAGGTTGTCCGCCGCCAGGACGGAACGGAAGCCGCCGCCACAATACAAATACAGCGGCTCGTCGCGGTCGGGGTGCCTGGCTTCGATGTCGCGCTTGATCACGCCCTTGCCGATCCATTCCGCACCTTTGACGTGGCCGGCGGCGTATTCGCTTTCCTCGCGCACGTCGATCAGCCGCGCTCGCGGTTCGCGCCGCAGAATTTCCGGCATCTCACGCGCGTGCACTTCCCGGACGCGCGTTCGCGCCTCGTCGACCAGGGCGAGAAAGGCGGGCGAATGGGTTGAGCTCATTGCGGCAACCTGCGATGCGTGTCGTCTCCTTGAGTCCTGGCGCCTCCACGAGCAAGATTACTCGAAAAAGCCGCCTGGCGGCTTCCCACCCGAAGGGCGCAGGCGCAAATCCAGGGCTTGCACGAGAATCGACCGCACCGGGAGAACCCGATGGCGCATCCGATGGTGTTGATCCACGGCATGTGGTGCACTGGCGCGCATCTCGCACGCTTGGCCGATGCGCTGCGGGCGCGCGGCTTCGACTGCCGCGTGCCCACGCTGCCGGCGCACGAAACCGGCGTGCCGCATCCGGAAGTGGGCTCGCTGAGCCTGGCCGATTATGCGGCGTTCCTGGAACGCTACATCGCGGATCAGAACTTTGCGCGGCCGCCGACCCTGGTCGGCCATTCGATGGGCGGTCTGCTGGCGCAGATGCTCGCCGCGCGGCTGGAGGTCTTCGCGCTGGTGCTCCTGACGCCGGCCTCGCCGGCGGGCATCAACGCGGTGCGGCCTGCGCCGCTGGTCGCGTTTTTCCGCGTCTTGATGCGCCCCGGCTTCTGGAAGCGGCCGCACAAGCCGAGCTGGGCGCGCGTGCGGCGCAGCGCCTGCAATGGCCTGCCGACGGAAAAGCAGCGGCAGATCTACGCCGGGCTGGTGGAGGAATCCGGCCGCGCCCTGGCGGAAATCGCTTTCTGGTGGGCAGACCGCAAGCGCACCACCCGCGTGGATCCGGATGCCGTCGGCTGTCCGGTGTACGTCGTCGCCGCGGGTCGCGACCGGCTCACGCCGCCGGCGGTGGTGCGCAAGGTGGCCGCGCGCTATCGCGGTGCCCAGTTGCGGC
>JADGHB010000076.1 GCA_019689635.1 Nevskia sp.
GCCGAGCGTGGGCTTGAGCAGCGCGTTGTTTTCCGCCGACTCGCGCTGGGCGGCGTAGGCCTGGTCCAGACAGGCATTGGCGGCGGCACGGTAGCGCGCGATCGCGTCGTTGACCCCGGACAGGAAGACTGGAGCCGCGGCGACCAGTGCCGCGCGGTAGGCCTGCGCCGCGCTCGCCACGCAGTTGTGGTCCACGTTGCTCAGGCCGCCGGGAGGCTGGGCGCAGCGCCTGGCCGTGGCCAGCAGCCGGTCGGCGTCCGGCGCCACGCGCTGGGCGACCTCGGCGCGGGCGGCCTCGACGCGGCGGTTGTAGGCGGATTCCAGATCGGCCAGGCATTGCATCTGCGTGTTCAGGCCGGTGCTCAGGCCGCTGTTCGCCGCCATGGCCTGCTGTTGTTGTTGTTGTTGCGCGATCTTGGCCAGGGCGCTGTAGTCGCCGCTGGCCATGGCCGCGTTGTATTGCGCCATCATCTGTTGCTGCTGTGCCATGGCCTGCGCCTTCATTTCGTCTTGGTGGTTGCGGTCGTACTCCTCCTTCAGCGCGCGGTAATGGCTGGCCTGCTGGTTGAGCTGACGGATCGTCTCGCTGTATTGCTGGCAGTCGGTTTCGCTGCCGTCGTGCAGCAGCGGGATCTGCGCGAAGGGATCGTCGCCGGCGAAAGCCGCGGTCGCGGCCAGCAGCAGCGGCGCGGCGGTCAGGGTCAGTGGAATGCGTTTCATCGGAGGTCTCCCATCGTTGCGGATGCGCAGCGGGTGCGCGAAAGGTGTTTGAGTCTCATCGGCTCGGGACGGCGAGGTTCTGCTGCGCCGGGGTAAAACGCGGGTCGTAGGCCAGGGCGCCGAGGAACGCGGCGCGCGCCTCGGTTTCGCGTCCGGCCAGTCGCAGAGCGACGCCGTAGTTGTTGAGCGCGCGCGGCTTGTGCGGCGATTGCGCGAGCGTTTGCCGCCACAGCGCCAGTTCGCTGCGGTAGTCGGCGTTGCGCAGCGCGGTCAAAGCCGCGAGCGCGAGCAGACCGGAGGCGACCAGAACCAGCGCCGGGCGGCGCGCGCGCGCGAGCAGCGCGGCGGCGAGCCAGCCCAGCGTCCAGCACAGGGCGATGCCGGGCAGATACCACTGGCGATCGTTGGCCACGTCCAGCCGCGGCAGCAGCGAATTGGTCGGCAGGAAACCCAGCACGCCCCAGGCGGCACAGAACGCTGCCCAGCGCGCGCGGCCGCGAAGGGCGAGCGCGGAGGCGAGCAGCGCGACCAGCAGCAGGGCTTGCAAGACCGAAGCCGCGTCGGGGGCGTGCCGCACCGGCAGGTCGGGGTCGAGGTCGAGCGGCGCGAGCAGAAAGAATTGTTTCAACAGCCAGCCGTAGGCATGGATCTGCGTGAGCGCGTTGTCCCACGGCGTGCGGGCTTCCAGGCTCGTGGCGAAAAACGCGGCGTAGCCGCGTTGCAAAGCCAGCAGCGCGGCCGCGGCCAGCAGCAGCCAGAACGGCGCGATCCTCAAGACGCGCACGCGCAGCGGATCGCGAGCGCGGACGCTCAGCGATTCCCACAGCATCAGCAGCCCGGGCAGGGTGGCGCTGGTTTCGCGCGTCGCCAGGGCGCAGACCAGGCAGCCCAGGGCGAGCGCCCAGTCCGCGCAGCGGCCGTGGGCCAGGTGACGGTCGTAGAACCACAGCGCCGCGAGCTGGAACAGCGTGGCCAGCGCCACCGAGCCGCCGCTGAGGTAGGTCACCGCTTCGGTGTTGACCGGATGGAGCGCGAAAACCGCGGCCGCGATCCACGCGGCCCGCCGCGCGGAAGCCTCTGGCACGCCGCCGGATTCGAACAGGCGCAGCCCCAGCGCGGCGACCAGCAGCGCATTGAGCGCGTGGACGATCAGGTTGAGCACATGAAACGGCCAGGGCGCGCCGCCGCCGGCGAGCCAGCACAAGCACTCGGCGCTGCGCAGCAGCGGGCGTATGCCGCCGGACAGCGAGCCGGCCAGCGAGCGCAGATCGTGCACCGCGGGATTGCCGACGATGACCTGGTAGTCGTCGAACTGGAACGGGCTCGCCAGGCTGTTGGCATAGGCCAGGGCGATGACGCCCAGCAGCGCGGCGGCGCTCCACGCCCCCTCGCGCTCGAGGAGCCCGGGACGCGCAGTCACGGGGAGCCCTGCGCAGCCGCGAAGGCGGCATCGAGCATCGCCACCGCGGTCCACCAGCGTTCCGCGGCGTTTAGCAGCACCAGCAGCGCCCAGTGCGGTTCGCGCTGGGCCAGCGCCACCAGACATTTGCCCGCCGCCGGTGTGGTGCCGCTCTTGACGCCGGCGGCGCCGGCGTAGCGGCCGATCAGCGCGTTCTTGTTGTCGAACGCGAAGTGCCGCGGCGGCTCGTCCAGGCTGTGCAGCTCTACGTGCGCTTCGCCGACCAGGGCGCGGATGCGCGGCTGCTGCATGGCGACGAGCGCCAGCGCCGCCAGCTCGCGCGCCGTGCTGCGATTGGCCGGCGTGTCGTGACCGCAGGGGTTGGAGAAATGCGTGTGCCCCAGTCGCAGGGCCCGCGCCCGTTCGTTCATGCGCGCCACGAAGCGCGCCGGGCTGCCCGCGATCGCGTCCGCCAGCGCGTGGCAGGCGTCGTTGGCCGAGCCGATCAGCATGGCGGCGAGCAGGTCCTCGAAACGCAGGCGTTCGCCGCGCCGCAGGCCCAGGCGCGTGCCGGTCTCCTGCGCCGCGCCGGCGGAGACCCTCACCGGCCGGTCGGGAGCGCTGCCGCTTTCCACCGCCAGCAGGGCGGTCATGATTTTGGCGAGACTCGCGATGGGCAGCGGACGGTCCGGCGCGCGTGCGGCGAGCAGCCGGCCGTCGCTCATCAGCAGATAAGACGCCGCGTCCTGGGGAAAAAGATCGGGCGGCGTGGGGACGGCGTCGGCGCCCGCCGCGCCGGCGGACACGGCCAGCCACGACATAACCAGCGCCAGATACTGGCGCCGCCGACCCCGATCGAGAAATTGCCGCACCACCGCCCCCACACGATCCGCGACTTGTCCAACAAGATACGCAATCGGCGGGGACGTTTCGCCACGCAAGTCACAGATTAGGCCCAGGTCTCGACCGCGCCGTCCGCGGCCCGCCACAGGTACCAGCTCGCCACCGAGCGGTAGGGCGCCCAGCGCGCGGTGAGCGTCAAGATCGCGTCGTCGTCGAGCGGTTCGCCGTCGTTGTGGAGCTGGCACAGTCCGCGGCGCAGCCCCACGTCGGCGAGCGAGAAAATGTCCAGGCGGTCGAGCGCGAAGATCAAAAACATCTCCGCGGTCCAGCGGCCGATGCCAGGCAGCGCGTCGAGCGCCTCGATGGCGGCTTCGTCGTCGAGGCGGCGCAGGCGGCGCAACGACAGCGCGCCGGAAGCCACCGCCTGCGCCAGCGCATGCAGCCATTTCGCTTTGGCGGTGGACAGACCGGCGCTGCGCAGTTGCGCCACGCTCAAGCCGAGCAGGGCCGCGGGCCGCAGCCGACCGCGCGTGCCGGTCAAAGCCTCCACCCGCGCCTGGATGGTATCGGCCGCCTTGCTGGAAAGCTGCTGGCTGATGATCGAAGTGCACAGCACGTGGAAGGGGTCGCGCCGGCGGCGGCCCAGGGTGCAGGGGCCATGAACCTCGATCAGGCGGGCGAGCCTCCGGTCGCGGCGCCGCAGGTGGGCCTCGGCGTGGCGTAGCGTTTCGGCCGGGATCATCGCGCAGGGACGGTTGCGAGAACCGCGCTAGAATGCCCGAAGTCCCTCATCGCCGACATCCCCGACCGAAACTCCCGATGCTCTTCGGCTTTTTCCTGACGCTGCGCGCCGCGGGCCTCAAGCCCGGTTTCGGCGAATTCCTGACGCTGCTGGAAGCGCTGGGCAAGCACGTGGTCCTGTTCAGCCTCGACGACTTCTACCTGCTCGCGCGCGCCACGCTGGTCAAGGACGAGACCCAGTACGACCGCTACGACCGCGCCTTCGCCGCCTACTTCAAGGGTGTCGAGCAGGTGTTCGCCGGCTTCGACAAGGAAATCCCCGAGGAATGGCTGCGGCTGGAGGCCATGCGCCTGCTGTCCGAGGAGGAGAAGGCCAGCCTCGAGGCGCTCGGCTGGGACAAGCTCATGGAGACGCTCAGGCAGCGCCTCGAAGAGCAGAAGGAGCGCCATCAGGGCGGCAACAAGTGGATCGGCACCGGCGGCACTTCGCCGTTCGGTCACGGCGGTTTCAATCCCGAGGGCATCCGCATCGGCGGCAGCGGCGGCGGCAAGCGCGCGGTCAAGGTGTGGGAGCGGCGCGAGTACCGCAACCTCGACGATACGGTCGAGCTCGGCACGCGCAACATCAAGCTCGCGCTGCGCAAGCTGCGCCGCTTCGCGCGCGAAGGCGCGCCCGAGGTGCTGGATCTCGACGGCACCATCGAGCGCACCGCGCGCAACGCCGGCTGGCTGGACCTGAAGATGGTGCCGGAGCGGCACAACGCGGTGAAGGTGCTGCTGTTCCTGGACGTCGGCGGCTCCATGGATCCGCACGTCAAGGTCTGCGAGGAGCTGTTTTCCGCGTGCAAGACGGAGTTCAAGCACCTCGAATATTTCTACTTCCACAACTTCGTCTACGAAAGCGTGTGGAAGGACAATGCCCGCCGCCACTCCGAGCGCATTCCGCTCTACGACGTGCTGCACAAGTACACGCCCGACTACCGCGTGATCTTCGTCGGCGACGCCACCATGAGCCCCTACGAGATCCTGCATCCGGGCGGCAGCGTGGAGCACTGGAACGAGGAGGCCGGCGCGGTGTGGTTCAAGCGCCTGCTCGACGCCTACCCGCGCGCGATCTGGCTCAACCCGGAACCGGAGGAGCGCTGGGAGTACACGCCCTCGATCCAGGCCACGCTGCAGCTGCTCGGCGCGGACCGCATGTTTCCGCTGACGCTGCAGGGCCTGGATCGCGGCATCCGGCGGCTCAGTCACTGAGAGCCGAAGGCGTGAGGATCGAACCCCTGCGTTTGCCGATGCCTGACGCCACACCACCTCTCATGTCCAACATCACAAGGAGCACTGTATGACTGCCATCACCGCCCTGCTCGGCTTCGCCGCCTGGACCCTGCTGCTGATCCTGATGGTGTTCGCCTACCGCGGCATCAAGCTGCTCGGCGGCACGCCGATCACCGCCTGGCCGCGCGGCCAGGTTTCGCCGGCCAACACGCCCTTCATCAACCGTGTCGCCGACGCCCATGCCAACTGCCTGGAGAACCTGCCGATCTTCGCCGTGCTGGTGCTGTGCGCGCAGGCACTGGACAAGACCGCCGCGGTCGCGCCGCTGGCGCCCTACGTGCTGTACGCGCGCTTCGGCCAGAGCCTGATGCACCTGATCGGCGTCACCCCGCTGCTGGTGTTGCTGCGCGCGAGCTTCTGGTCCGTGCAGCTCACGCTGTTCGTGTGGATGTTCTGGGAGCTGCTCGCTTGAAGTTCGGCGCGCGCCGCTTCTGGCGCCGGGTGCGCCGCGGGCTGTTGATCGGCGCGCTGGCGGCGGTCGGCCTGATCGCGCTGGTCAACAACTGGGTGATCAACAACACCTACTCCTACATCCACGACGACTGGTCGCTGCTGCCGGACAACGACGTGGGCCTGGTGCTCGGCACCAGCCCGCTGACGCGCGAGGGAGCGCCCAACCCGCAGTTCTACGGCCGCATCCAGGCCGCCGCGCAGCTCTACCAGCTCGGCAAGATCAAACACATCATCGTTTCCGGCGCCAACCCCGACTCGACCTACAACGAGCCGCGCGCCATGCGCCGCGAACTCATCAAGGACGGCGTGCCGCCCGCCGCCATCGTCATGGACTTCGCCGGCTTCCGCACCTTCGATTCCATCGCCCGCGCCCAGGCGGTGTTCGGGCTGGAGCGTTTCACCCTCATCACCCAGCGTTACCACGCCTACCGCGCGGTGTTCATCGCCAAGAAGCTGCACTTGAAGGTGGTCGCCTACGCGGCGCCGAGCGAGGAGATCGGCCGCTTCAGCCGCACCATGCTGCGCGAAGTGTTCGCCCGCTTCAAAGCGGTGCTCGACATCTACGTCCTCGATACCGAGCCCAAGTTCCTCGGCGCCCCGCAGCCGCTGACGCCGCCGGACAACGGGCCGGATACGGATGGCTAGCCCGCATCCGTCATGAGGGGATCGAGCGCT
>JADGHB010000002.1 GCA_019689635.1 Nevskia sp.
GCAGCGACGACGATCGAGCGCGTGACGTGCGCCTTGTCCGGCAGCACGTAGCCGATGGCGAAGAACAGCGCCGCCGACATCACCAGGGCGGCGACCCCAGCGCGCAGGAATTTCATGTTTCGTCCTTGTTCTCGTGTAGATGCCCAGTTTACCGGCGCATCCTGGCGAGACAAGCGCCAAGCGCGTCTCCGCCGCCGCGCCTTGCGCACGCGGACCATCGAGGGTCTGCCATGACTGCCTGGTCCAGTACGCGGCGCGGGCGGCAGGAGAAAACCCGCCCACGCCAGCGTCATCCTGCTACCCTCGACGAAAAGGGCCGGTGTCGCCACCGGCCCTCGGACCTCACGTCGTCTCGCAAGCTCGGGAACCCAGGCCTGCGGGGTTCTCCGGCTTAGGGCTTCAATGGAACTGCGCTTCTTCGGTCGAGCCGGTGAGCGCGGTGACCGACGAGGCACCGCCCTGGATCACGGTGGTGACGTCGTCGAAGTAGCCCGTGCCCACTTCCTGCTGGTGGCTGACGAAGGTGTAACCGCGCTCGCGCGCAGCGAACTCCGGCTCCTGCACCTTTTCCACGTAGGCGCTCATGCCGCGCTTCACGTAGTCCTGCGCGAGATCGAACATGTTGAACCACATCGAGTGGATACCGGCCAGCGTGATGAACTGGTACTTGTAGCCCATCGCGCCCAGCTCGCGCTGGAACTTGGCGATGGTGGCGTCGTCGAGATTCTTCTTCCAGTTGAACGAGGGCGAGCAGTTGTACGCCAAAAGCTTGTCCGGATAGTGCTTGCGCACGCCCTCGGCGAAGGCCTTGGCGAACTTGAGGTCCGGCGTGCCGGTTTCGCACCACACCATGTCGGCGTATGGCGCGTAGGCCACGCCGCGGCTGATCGCCTGCTCCAGACCCTTCTTCGTGCGGTAGAAGCCTTCGGAGGTGCGCTCGCCGGTGATGAAAGGTTTGTCGTTGGGATCGACATCGGACGTCAGCAGGTCCGCCGCCTCCGCGTCGGTGCGTGCCAGGATCACGGTGGGCACGCCGCAGATGTCGGCCGCCAGGCGCGCGGCGATCAGCTTCTGCACCGCCTCCTGCGTGGGCACCAGCACCTTGCCGCCCATGTGGCCGCACTTCTTGACGCTGGCGAGCTGGTCCTCCCAGTGCACGCCCGCGGCGCCGGCGCGGATCATGGCCTTCATCAGCTCGAAGGCGTTGAGCACGCCGCCGAAGCCGGCCTCGGCGTCGGCCACGATCGGCGCGAAGTAGTCGATGTAGCCGGGATCGCCGGGGCCGATGCCTTTGGCCCACTGGATCTCGTCGGCGCGCTTGAAGCTGTTGTTGATGCGCTCGACCACCGCCGGCACGGAGTTCACCGGATACAGCGACTGGTCGGGATACATCGCCAGGTAGCTGTTGTTGTCCGCCGCGACCTGCCAGCCGGAGAGATAAATGGCCTTGATGCCGGCCTTGACCTGCTGCATGGCCTGGCCGCCGGTCAGCGCCCCGAGACAGTTGACGTAGGGCTCGGTATTGACCAGCTTCCACAGCTTTTCGGCGCCGCGGCGCGCCAGCGTGTACTCGATGGCAAGCGAGCCGCGCAGACGGACGACGTCGGCGGCGGTGTATGTGCGCTTGACGCCCTTCCAGCGCGGATTGGTCGCCCAATCCTGCTCGAGGGCCTTGATCTGGGTTTCGCGGGAGGGTTCACGGCTCATTGCAGCGTCCTCGTGTGGGCGGTCATGCCCGGTGTGGTGAAAAAAAGCGTAGCCTCGCGCCCGGCGGCGCGGCGGTTCAATCCAGGTATTCGTAGGCGGGCAGCGTGAGGAAATCGGCGAGCTGCGGCGCGAGACTCATGCGCGCGAAGAGGCCGGCCGCTTCGGCGAAATGGCCGCGGTAATAGCGCTCTTCGCCGAGCTGGCTGCGATAGCCGGCCAGCTCCTCGTCGATGATCTTGAGCACCAGCTCGCGCGTGACCGGCCGGCCGTCGGCGAGCGCCGCGCCATGCGCCAGCCACTGCCACACCTGGGTGCGCGAAATCTCGGCGGTGGCCGCGTCTTCCATGAGATTGTGCAGCGGCACGCAGCCGTTGCCCGACAGCCAGGCCTCGAGGTAGCCGATCCCGACGTTGACGTTGTTGCGCAATCCAGCCTCGGTGATCTGGCCTTCGGGTTTCTGCAAGAGATCGGCGGCCTTGATGCGGTAATCGAACTGCCGGTCGATCTGGTTCGGTCCGGGCATGTGCTCGTCGAACACGTCCATGGCCACTTTCACCAGACCCGGATGCGCGACCCAGGTGCCGTCGTGGCCGTTGTTCACCTCGCGCAGTTTGTCGGCGCGGACCTTGGCGAACACTTCCTCGTTTTTCGCCGGATCCTTGGTCGGGATGAAGGCGGCCATGCCGCCCATCGCCGAGGCGCCACGCCGGTGGCAGGTCTCGCACAACAGCTTGGAGTAGCTGTCGAGGAAATGCTTGTCCATGGTCACCGCCAGGCGGTCCGGCACCACCCAGTCGGCGCGGCGCTTGAGGGTCTTGATGCAGGAGAAGATGTAGTCCCAGCGCCCGCAGTTGAGGCCGACGATGTGCTCGCGCAGTTCGTAGAGAATCTCGTCCATCTCGAACGCGCCCCACAGCGTCTCGATCAACACCGTGGCCTTGATCGTGCCGCGCGGAATGCCCAGCGCCTTCTGCGCGTCGATGAAGATCGCGTTCCACAGCCGCGCTTCGAGGTGCGACTGCATCTTCGGCAGATAGAAGTACGGCCCGGTGCCGCGCCGCAGCAGTTCCTTGGCGTTATGGAAGAAATACAGCGCGAAATCGAAGATCGCCGCAGGCACCGGCTCGCCGTCGAGCCGCACGTGTTTTTCGTCCAGGTGCCAGCCGCGCGGCCGCACGATCAGCGTGGCGGTGCGCTCGTTGAGCTTGTACGCCTTGCCCTCCGGACTCGTGTACTCGATCGTGCGCCGCACGGCGTCGCGCAGATTGATCTGGCCCTCAATGACATTGCGCCAGGTGGGCGCCAGCGAATCCTCGAAATCCGCCATGAAGCACTTCGCGCCGGAGTTCAGGGCGTTGATGATCATCTTGCGGTCGACGGGACCGGTGATCTCCACGCGGCGATCCTGCAGGTCGGCGGGAATGCCTTTGATGGTCCAGTCGCCGGCGCGGATCTTTCTGGTCTCGGGGAGAAAGCCCGGCAGCTTGCCGGCGTCGATCCGTGCCTGGCGTTCGGCGCGCAGACGCAGCAGCTCGCGCCGCCGCCGGCCGTGCTTGCGCACCAGCGCGGCGACGAACTTCAACGCCGGTGGGGTGAGGATCCTGCGATACGCCGGAGACAACTCGCCGACGATCTCGATGCCGCTAACGCTCATCCTAAACTCCTGCCTGTTCTTGGGCGCGCGTTATCGCGAAAGCGGCGCCGAGATCGGGCGAGGCGCCGCAAAGGCCGCGCATTATAGACCAGATCGCGGCAGCGTTTGCAATGCACAAAATCGCGCCGACTCGCTCCTCGGCCGCAGCGCGAGCGGGGCATCCACGGACCCGAGCGGCGTTTGATGGCACGCCGCGGGAAATCAAGGATTCATCGGCATCCGCACCATCCCGACTCCACGCCGCTGGCGACCATCGCCGGCTGGCGCGCAACCGGGCGGATCAGGGCGCGACCGAACGGTTCGGCGGCCCCGAAGCATGGAGCGGCGCATCGGACACCACGATGCCGTCGGCGTCCGCATAGAGCCAGCTTCCCGGCTTGAACGTCACGCCGGCGAAATGCACGACGCGGTCCTGCTGCGCGGAGTGCAGACCTTTTTCCGACTTGCGCGGATGCGCGGCCAGCGCCTTGATGCCGAGCGCCTGGCGCGCGAGTTCCTCGACGTCGCGCACGCAGCCATAAACCACGATGCCCGCCCAGCCGTTGCGGACGCCCAGCGCGCCCAGATTGCCGCCGACCAGAGCGCAGCGCCGCGAACCGCCGCCGTCCACCACCAGCACCGCGCCCTCGCCCGGCTGCTCCAGGGCCGCGCGCACCTGCGCGTTGTCCTCGAACACCTTGAGCGTGCGGATGCGGCCGTGGAAGGCGCGGCGCGCGCCGAAGTCGGAAAAAATCGGCTCGGCGACCTGCACTTCGGGGTGCGCGTCGCACAGATCGGTGGTGGCGATGGTCATGTCGGCAGTCGCGGGTGGAGATGCGATTTCAATGCGCCTCGCGGCGGGCCAGGATCGGCAGCGCCAAGGCAAACACGACCAGCCCCGCAAAGGCGATCAGCGTCCACGCCGGCAGCGTCAGGCCCAGCCATTGCGCGTCGATCTTGGCGCAGTCGCCATCGCCCTTGAAGATCAGTTCGGCGATGCGCCGGGACGCCTCGCCCGCGGGAAACATGTGCCACAGATACGCCGGCGTGGGGCCGCAGGCCGGAGCCTGGCCGGGCGGCAGCGACTGCAGCCACACCTGACGCGCGGCGACGGCTCCGCCCACCGCCGCCGTCAGCGCCGCGAGCAGGCCGTACAGCCAACGCCCGAAGCGCAAGGGCGCGTGCAGCGCGGCGAGCAGAAACAAGATTCCGGTGGCGGTCATGGCCGCGCGCTGGCCGATGCACATCGCGCAGGGTTGGTAGCCGCGGACCATTTGCAGATAGACCACGGCGAAAATCATGGCGCCGGCGCACACCGCAACGCCGAGCGCGGCCAGAGTGCGGAAGCTGTAAGAAGTCATGCCGGGATCCGTGGGCAGCGCCGGTCGAGGCGGCGCAAAAAGGCGTGCGGCAGATTAGCGGTTGGGCGATCCCGCCGCAACGCGGGCGGCGGGATTACACTGGAGCCTCGCTCCATCCGGCGAAAAAACTCCCGCATGTCCGTCCACATTCGCATCGAACGCCACGGCGGGCCCGAAGTGATGCAGCTCGCCGAGCTTTCCGTCCCCGCGCCCGGCCCCGGCGAAATCCGCCTGCGCCACGAGGCGATCGGGCTCAACTTCATCGACACCTATCATCGCAGCGGGCTATACAAGATTCCCTTGCCGAGCGGCCTGGGCAGCGAGGCGGCAGGCGTCGTCACCGCCGTGGGGCCCGGCGTGAAAGAATTCCGCGTCGGCGAGCGCGTGGCCTACGCGGGCGGCGCGCCGGGCAGCTATTGCGAGGAGCGCGTGATCCCCGCGGCGCTCGCGGTCAAGCTGCCGCCCGGGATTTCGTCCGAGACCGCCGCCGCCCTGCTGCTCAAGGGCATGACCGCCTATTACTTGTTGCACCTGACCTACCCGGTGCGCGCCGACACGACGCTGCTGGTACACGCCGCGGCCGGAGGCGTGGGCAGCGTGCTGGTACCCTGGGCGCGCCACCTCGGCGCCCGCGTCATCGGCACCGCCGGCGGCGCGGAGAAATGCGCGCTCGCGCGCCACTACGGCTGCCACGACGTGATCGATTACCGCGCCCAGGATTTCGTGGCGGAAACACGGCGGCTCACGGACGGCGCGGGCGTGGACGTGGTGTACGACTCCGTGGGCCGCGACACGTTCCTGGGCTCGCTCGACTGCCTCAAGCGGCGCGGCACGATGGTCTCCTTCGGCAACGCCTCGGGCAAAGTGCCGGCCTTCGAGCCGATCCTGCTCACCGAAAAAGGCTCGCTGTTTTTCACCCGTCCCAAGCTCGGCGACTACACGGCCACGCGGCCGGAGCTGGAAGCGGCGGCGCAGGCCGTGTTCGACGCCGTGGCGCGCGGCGTGATCCGCGTCGACCTCCGCCACCGTTATCCGCTGCGCGACGCCGCGCGCGCCCACGCGGACCTGGAGGCGCGGCGCACGCAGGGTCTGTGCGTCTTGCGGCCTTGAGGCCGTCTGCGCTTCAAGCCGCCTCGTAGAGCTGGTAGCTGTGATGCGCCTTGGGCTCCCAGCGCAGGATGCCCTGCTCGATTTCCGGCGCCTGGATCAGATGGCTCGCGGGGCCGGTGGCGTTGTCCACGAAGGCGGATTCCAGCACGCGGATCAGGCCGCGGATGTTGCCGTGCCAGCGGCAGTCGCGCAGCGTCTTCCAGGCTTCCGTGGACAGCCCGGTCGGCGCCACCCAGTCGGTGCAGCGGGAAGCGAGCTTGGCCAGCGTCGCGGCGGTGACCGCGATCATGTCCTCTTCGCGCCGCGACAGCTCGGGGACCTGCAGCACCGCCGCACCCATGCGCGTGAACTCGTCGATGTTGACGATGTTCTGTAAATGCGTCCAGCTGCGGTTGCTGGCGTAGAGCAGCGCGCATTCGAGCTGACGCTTGGCGGATGCGCCGAAGGGCATGTACTGACCGCTGTCCAGCGCTTCCATCAGCACCTCCATCACCGCCCCGGAGATCTGGTGGCTTTCGTCGAGGAAGCACACGCCGTCGCGCGCCGTGGTGAAGGCACCGTTGCGCGCCGCCGCGCCGGGAAAGGCGCCGGTGACGTGACCGCACAGCAGGGATTTCACCGCCGCCTTGTCGCCGGTGTTCTCGGCGGCGAGGTTGACCGCCACGAACTGGCCGCGGCCGCGGACCAGATAGTAGTAGTAGGCCAGCGAGGTTTTGCCGCTGCCCGGCCCCCCCTAGCAGGCAGGCGCGGGTGATGCCGTTCCTGGCAAAGCCACGCACGCGCGCCACCAGCGCCTGCAGCTCGGGACTGAAGACGTAGAAATTGAGGTAGGCGCTGTTCTCGACCTCGGCCGCCACCGGCATGCGGATGACGTTGCCCTCGGTGACTTTCTTCAGCCGCTCGGGCAGGGCGCGCGCGATGGCGGCGACGTCGGCGCCCACCATCAGGCGCACGCCGTCGAGGCGACCATCGTCGGCACGCCGCTGCAGCCACTGGCCCAGTGCGACCAGCTGCGCGCCGGTCACGGCGACGATCAACACCGTATCCTGCGCGGCCCGGCGCGCGGCCAGCACCGCGTCGGCCAGCGGATCGAGCTGCGCCGGATCGTTGAACAGACTCAACACGAACTCGCTGCCGGCGGCGGCTTCGGCCGCGCCCGGCGTGGCGAGAAACTCGCAGCCGCGGCCCTCCGGCACCTGCTGGGCGATCGCGTCGAGCGCTTCGCGTTCGCGCAGATAGAGCTGCGGCGCGTAAACGGTGAGAAACGCCGGCTGGCGTTGGCGGGTGAACTGCGGCGCTTCGTCCGGCTTGCGGAAACCTGAGCGGAACATGGGACGACCTCCCTGAGGACTTTTCCTCGTCGGCAGCAGCCTAGAAGCAAATCCGCAGAGATCGGCGGCGGCGCCGATGAGCGCGCCTAGGCCATCCGATCAGCGGTTCAGGTGGCGGGGTGGCGCTTCCGTTTGTCGGCCTGCGGCGACCGCTCGCAACGCGGCGCGCAAGCCTCGACTTCAGGACTTGATGCCGCCTTCGGTCAGCGCTGCGGGATCGAGCAGCGCGCGCAGCTCGTCCTCGCTCAGCCTAGTGTGTTCCTTGGCCACCTCGAGGATCGGGCGGCCCTCCTGGTAGGCCTGTTTGGCGATCGCCGCGGCCTTGTCGTAACCGATCACCGGATTGAGCGCGGTGATGAGCATGGGGTTGCGCTCCAGGGCCGCCCGGACGCGCGCCTCCTCCACGACGAAGTCCGCGATCGCCCGGTCGGCGAGCAGGCGGCCGGCGTTCGCCAGCAGTTCGATGGATTGCAACAGGTTGTAGGCGATCACCGGCAGGTAGGTGTTGAGCTGGAAATTGCCGCCGGCGGCGGCGAAGGCGATGGTCGCGTCGTTGCCGATCACCTGCGCGGCGACCATCTGCACCGCCTCCGGGATCACCGGGTTGACCTTGCCGGGCATGATGCTCGAGCCCGGTTGCAGGGCCGGCAGGCTGATTTCGCCGAATCCCGCGAGCGGTCCGGAATTCATCAGCCGCAAGTCGTTGGCGATCTTGTAGAGGGCCACGGCCAGCGTGCGCAGCGCGCCGGACAGCTCCAGCGCGGTGTCCTGGCAGGACAGGCTCTCGAAGTAATTGGGGCTGGGCTCGAAGGCGATGTCGGTGCGCTTGGAAAGGAGCTTGGCGAACTTGGCGCCGAACTTGGGATGCGCGTTGACGCCGGTGCCGACCGCGGTGCCGCCCTGGGCCAGGCACCGCAGCCGCGGAGCGCAGGCCTTGACGCGGTCGAGCGCGTCGCGCACCTGCTGCGCCCAGCCGGACAGCTCCTGATCGAAGCGCAACGGCAGGGCGTCCATCAGGTGCGTGCGCCCGGTCTTGACCACGCCGCGCAGCGTCTTGGCCTT
Organism: Nevskia sp.; assembly: GCA_019689635.1. Lineage (GTDB taxonomy): Bacteria > Pseudomonadota > Gammaproteobacteria > Nevskiales > Nevskiaceae > Nevskia. The sequence continues at coordinate 8,205 of JADGHB010000002.1, forward strand.
CTTGTCGATGGTCTTGGCCAGATGCTTGAAGGCCGGCTGCAAGTGCTCGCGCAGCGCCAGCGCGGCCGAGACGTGGATCGCCGTGGGAATGGTGTCGTTGGACGACTGGCCGAGATTGACGTGGTCGTTCGGATGGACCTTGACGCGCGCGGCCCTGGAAGCGAGGTGGGCGATCACCTCGTTGACGTTCATGTGCGTGGAAGTGCCCGAGCCGGTCTGGAACACGTCCACCGGGAAGTGCGCATCGTGTTTGCCGGAGGCCACCTCCAGCGCGGCGGCGACGATGGCCTGGGCGATGGGCTCGTCGAGCAGGCCCAGTTCGGCGTTGACTTCGGCGGCGGTGGCCTTGATCAAACCCAGCGCGCGAATGAAGCCGCGCGGCATGCGCAGGCCGGAGATCGGGAAATTCTCCACCGCCCGCTGGGTCTGCGCCCCCCACAGCGCGTCTTCCGGCACCTTCAGCTCGCCCAGACTGTCGCGTTCGATGCGGTACCCGCCGCTGTGCTTGGCCACATTCCCTCCTTTGCGCCGCAACCCCCTGCGGCAGCGCGACCGCGGCCGGCTCCGGCGCCGCCGGTCGGATAAACTAGTTTACGCGAGCGTGCAGGACCGCGACCCCACTGTAATCCTCATCCATTACAAAAATCGGTACCGGGCATCGATCGGAACATGAATCTGTCCTCCCTCACCGCGTTGTCGCCGATCGATGGCCGCTACGCCGAAAAGACCTCCGGCCTGCGGCCGATCTTCAGCGAGTACGGCCTGATCCGCTATCGCGTGCGGGTCGAGGCGCGCTGGCTGGCGCAACTCGCCGCCCATCCCGGCATTCCCGAAGTCCAGCCGTTGTCGGCCGCCGCCGCCGCGTGGCTCTCCGCCATCGCCGAGCATTTCGACGAGCAGGAAGCGCAGCGCGTCAAGGCCATCGAGCGGACCACCAACCACGACGTCAAGGCGGTGGAGTACTACCTCAAGGAAAAGCTCGCCGGAAATCCCGAGCTGGCGGCGATCAAGGAGTTCGTGCACTTCGCCTGCACCTCCGAGGACATCAACAACCTCGCCTACGCGCTGATGCTGCGCGATGCGCGGGCGCAGGTGCTGCTACCGGCGCTGGATCGCCTGAGCGCCGCGCTGGCGGAGCTGGCCCGGCGCTACGCGGAGCTGCCGATGCTGGCGCGCACCCACGGCCAGCCGGCCACGCCCACCACCCTGGGCAAGGAGCTGGCGGTGTTCGCCCACCGCCTGCGGCGCCAGCGCCAGGCGCTCGCGGAGGTCGAGATCCTCGGCAAGATCAACGGCGCGGTCGGCAACTACAACGCGCACCGCGTCGCCTACCCGGAGGTGGACTGGCCCGCGCTGGCGCGCGAGTTCGTCGCCGGGCTGGGCCTGGCTTGGAGTCCGGCGACCACGCAGATCGAGCCGCACGACTTCATCGCCGAATACTTCCACGCGCTGATGCGCGCCCATACCGTGCTCGTGGACCTGTGCCGCGACCTGTGGGGCTACGTGGCGCTGGGTTATTTCCGCCAGAAGACGGTGGCCGGCGAAGTGGGATCCTCGACCATGCCGCACAAGGTCAACCCCATCGACTTCGAGAACGCCGAAGGCAATCTCGGCGTGGCCAACGCCCTGCTCGATCACCTCGCCGCCAAGCTGCCGGTCTCGCGCTGGCAACGGGATCTGTCGGACTCCACCGTGCTGCGCAACCTCGGCGTCGGCATCGCCCACGGCGTGGTCGCCTACCAGTCCATCGAGCGCGGCCTCGCGCGCCTGGAAGCCGACGCCGAGCGCCTGGCGCGCGATCTCGACGACCACTGGGAAGTGCTGGCCGAGGCGATCCAGACCGTGATGCGCCGCCACGGCCTGCCCGAGCCCTACGAGCAACTCAAGCGCCTCACCCGCGGCCACGACATCGGCCGCGACGCGATCCGCGCCTTCATCCAGGGCCTGGCCCTGCCGGAAGACGCCAAGCAGCGGCTGCTGGCGCTGACGCCGGCGACTTACACCGGCAACGCCGCCGAGCAGGCGCAGCAGTTCTGGCCGTGAACGCGGTTGCCGAGCCGCAGGCGCTCGCCGGTGCCGAAGCCTATGCGGAGCAGGCGCTGGCACTGGTGAGCGGCGCGCGCCTGGAGCTCCTGCTGCAGAGCGAGGCGCTCGATGCGCGGCTCTACCGCGGCGAAGCCTTCGCCCGCGCGGTGCAGGATTTCGCGCTCGCCTCGCCGCGCGCGCGTGTGCGGCTCTTGGTGCGCGAACCGCGCGCGGCCTTGCGCAACGCGCCGGCGCTGATCGAACTCGCCCGGCGCCTGACCAGCCAGATCGAGATGCGCGAACCGGCCGAGGATGCGCGCGAAACCTGTCGCGGCGAACGGCTGATCGCCGACCGCCGCGTCGTGCTGGAACGTCCGGACGCCGGCGCACTCCGCGCGCGGCTTTTGAACGACGCCCCCGCCCAGGGCCAGCGGCGCGCCGAGGATTTCGACAGCTTGTGGAACGCCGCGCTGCCTTCGACGGAACTGCGCCGCCTGCCGCTCTAGCAAGCATTTGCGGCACACTGCGAGGGCGATGAATCCGACCCTTTGGCCCCGGCTGCTGCCCCCACCGCAACGCTACGCGGCGCTGGGCGAGCCCTATCTGGTGCCGGTGGCGACCACGCCGCTGCCCGAAGTGCGCCTGGTGCATGCTAATGTGGCGCTGGCGGCGGAACTCGGGTTCGATCCCGCGCTGCTGGAAACGCCGGCCTTCGTGAGCCTGATGGCCGGCAACGCTGGCTGGCCGGGTTACCCGACGGTCAGCTCGGCGTACGCCGGTCACCAGTTCGGCGTCTATGTCCCGCGGCTCGGCGACGGCCGCGCGCATTTCATCGCCGAGCTGGCCGCGGAGAACGGCCAGCGCTGGGAGCTGCAGCTCAAGGGCAGCGGCCGCACGCCGTGGTCGCGCTTCGGCGACGGCCGCGCGGTGCTGCGCGCCTCGATCCGCGAATACCTCGCCTGCGAAGCGATGCACGCGCTGGGCGTGCCCACCACCCGGGCGCTGGCGCTGGTCGCCTCGCCCGAACCGGTGCAGCGCGAGACGCTGGAGACCGCCGCGGTGGTGTGCCGCGCGGCGCCGAGTTTCGTGCGCTTCGGCCATTTCGAATACTTTTATTACCTCGACCAGCACGCGCGGCTGGCACCACTGGCCGATCACGTCATCACCGCGCATTTCCCCCAGTTCGCCGATCGCGCGGACCGTTACAGCGCCTGGCTCGGCGAAGTGATCGAGCGCACCGCGCGGCTGATGGCCGCCTGGCAGTCGCTGGGCTTCGTCCACGGCGTGATGAACACCGATAATTTCTCCATCCTGGGCTTGACGCTGGACTACGGCCCGTACGGCTTCATGGACGCCTTCGATGCGCGTCGCGTGTTCAATCACACCGACGAGACCGGTCACTACGCCTACGACCGCCAGCCTTTCATCGGTCATTGGAACTGCGCGCGCCTGTTGCAGGCGACGCTGCCGCTGCTGGCGGACGACGCCGAGCGCGCGGTCGAAATCGCCACCGCGCTGCTGGATCGCTATGCGGGCGCCTTCAACGCCGAAATGCTGCGCCGCTGGCGCGCCAAGCTCGGCTTGCGCCAAGCGCGCGCCGAAGACTCCGAGCTGATCAACCGCTTCCTCGATCTGCTCCATCGCAGCCGCGCCGACTTCCCGCGCGCGTTTCGCTGGCTGTCCGAAGTGCGCAGCGCCGACGAGACCGCGCCGCGCCTGCGCGACTGGATCGCCGACCCCGCCGCTTTCGACGCCTGGCTCGCCGACTACCGCGTGCGTCTGCGCGCGGAACACTCCGACGACGAGGCGCGCGCCGCGGCGATGAACGCGGTCAATCCCAAATACGTGCTGCGCAACCATCTCGCCCAGCGCGCCATCGAGCGCGCCCAAGGCGGCGACTTTTCCGAAGTCGCGCGGCTGTTCGAGCTGCTGCGGCGGCCCTACGACGAACAGCCCGGCATGGAAGCCTATGCCGAGCCGCCCGCGCCGGATGCCGTGCCTGTCGAACTGAGCTGTTCGTCGTAGCTTGTTTTGCCCATATCCCCGCGCCCTGCCCCGCGATATGCTCCGCGCACCCTCACAGGCCAGGGCGTTCAGGGACGCCGCATGAAAATTCCTGTGTCGCGCGCCGCGCCGCGCGCGACAACACGAGACCGAGCGCGCGGCGAGACCGTCACCCGCCGCCCATGCGCGGACGCTCCGCGCGGGGTGCGCGCGTGAGCGGACGGCGGCGCAGACGGCTGTGGCTGAGCGCCGTGCTGAGCGCGGGGCTGGTGCCGCCCTTGCTGCTGCTCGCGGTCTCGTATTTTCAGACCGTCCAGCAAACGCGCGAGCGCCTCGAGCGCTATGCGGCGCTGACCCAGGAACGCGCCGACCAGATGTTCGGCGCCGCCCAGGACACGCTCGCGCAACTGGCGCAACAAATCGTGCCGCGCTGCACCGACGCCACCGTGTCGGCGCTGCGCCGCACGGTGTACGACTCGCTGTACTTCCGCGAAGCGGGCCTGATCGTCGACGGCGCGATCCGCTGCACCAGCGAGCGCGTGTACGACCCGCCGGTCCCGGTGCGCGTCGCCAGCCTGCGGGTGAACCCGGCGCAAGGCATTTACATCTCCGCGCCCGCGCTGACGCCGGAACACGCCGTGTCGATCATCATCGCCTACCGGCTGAACGACGCGGCCGCGGTGAACGTGCTGCTCAATCCGGCGCTGATCGGCGAACCCTTGCAGAAGCTGTTCGCCGCCGACGCGGTCTCGGTGTCTTTGGAACGCAGCGACGGCACCGAACTGGCGCATATCGGCCCACCGCGGCCTGCGGACGCGCGCTTGCAGACGGTGCGCGCCTCCTCCCGCTTCCCGATCCGCGCCGTGGCGGTGACCTCGCGCGCGGCGCTGTTGCAGAGCTGGCGAGTGGATGCCCTGCTCTACGGCAGCGGCGGCCTGCTGCTGTCGGCCCTGCTGTTCCTGCTTTTGTTGCGCCTGGGCCGCGGGCAGTTGTCGCCCGAGGCGCGGCTCGAGGACGCCCTGAACGACGGCGAGTTCCAGGTCTACTACCAGCCGGTGACGGAAACCGCCACCGGCGTCTGCGTCGGCGCCGAGGCCCTGCTGCGCTGGCAGCACCCGCAGCTCGGCCTGCTGACGCCGAACGTATTCATCAAGACCGCCGAGGAAAGCGGTTTCATCGTGCCGCTGACCCACTGGCTGATGCAACGCATCGTCACCGACATGGCGGCGGTGTTCGACGCGCACCCGCGGTTCCACATCTCGCTCAACCTCAGCGCCGGCCACTTCCTGGATCCGACGCTGATCGACAGCATCCGCGCCAGCCTGGGCGGCCGCGTGGCGCCGTCGCGGCTGATTTTCGAGATCACCGAGCACCAGTTGATCGACGAAGACCAGGATCTGGCGCAGCGCGTGCTCAACGAGATCCACGCCACCGGCGCGGGCATCGCCCTCGACGACTTCGGCACCGGTTATTCCAATCTCAAGACGCTCAGCCGCTTTCCCTTCGATTACCTCAAGATCGACAAGACCTTCATCGACGCCATCGGCACCGAGTCGGTCACCGCAGGCCTGGTGGAAAACATCGTGGACATCGCGCGGCGGCTCAAGCTGCGCACCATCGCCGAGGGCGTGGAGACGCGCGAGCAGCTCGAATACCTGCGTGCCATCCAGGTGGATTACATCCAGGGCTGGGTGTATTCCAAGGCGCTGCCGCCGGACGAGTTCTACGTCTATCTGCGCAACCATCTGCGCCCGGCGACCGCCGCCTAGCGCGCATCGGTCATGGCGGAGGCGAATCTCCTCCGTCCGCCTCACTCAAATGGGTAGGCCGGCGCGCGCACGGCGCGCGCTAGAATTCCACTTGAATCTCCAACGCACGGAGTAGCGCCTGCATGTCCCGCCCCGCGCCCACCGTCACCGAATCGCACCGCCCCGCCGGCCAGGCGCAAACCGCGCCCAGGGCGCCGTTGCGCTTCGTCACCGCCGCCAGCCTGTTCGACGGCCACGACGCCAGCATCAACATCATCCGCCGTCTGCTGATGGCGCACGGCTGCGAAGTGATCCACCTTGGTCACAACCGCTCGGTGGACGAGATCGTCACCGCCGCCTTGCAGGAAGACGCGCATGCCATCGCCATCTCGTCTTATCAAGGCGGGCACATGGAGTTCTTCCGCTACACGCTCGAAGAGTTGCGTCGCCGCGGCGGCGCGGACATCCGCGTGTTCGGCGGCGGCGGCGGCGTGATCGTGCCCGCAGAGATCGCGGCGCTGCACGAAGCCGGCGTGGCGCGCATCTACTCGCCGCACGACGGCCAGCAGCTCGGCCTGGACGGCATGATCCGCGACATGATCGAGCGCGCGCGCCATCCGCTGGAAGGCGATGCCGCCGCACTGCTGCTGAAGCTGCGCGCCGGTGACCGCCGCGCCCTGGCGCGGGTGATCACGCTGATCGAACAGCAGCGCTTCGATCCCGCCCGCCTGCCGCCGCCGGCACGACCCGTGCCGGTGCTTGGCGTCACCGGCACCGGCGGCGCCGGCAAATCTTCGGTCACCGACGAACTGGTGCGGCGTCTGCGCTTGGATCAGGAGGACCGGCTCCACGTCGCGGTGATCGCGGTGGATCCGACGCGGCGCAAGTCCGGTGGCGCGCTGCTGGGCGACCGCATCCGCATGAATGCGCTCTACCCCGTGCGCGAGGGCGGCGAGACCCGATACCCGGTGTTCATGCGCTCGCTCGCCGCCCGCGAACCCGGCAGCGAAGTCTCGCCCGCCCTGCCCGGCGCGATCGCCGCGTGCAAGGCGGCGGGCTTCGACCTGATCGTCGTGGAAACCGCCGGCATCGGCCAGGGCGACGCGGCGATCACCGAGATCGCCGACGTCTCGCTCTACGTGATGACGCCCGAGTACGGCGCCGCCAGCCAGCTCGAGAAGATCGACATGCTGGATTTCGCCGACGCCGTGGCGATCAACAAATTCGACCGCCGCGGCGCGGAGGACGCGCTGCGCGAGGTGCGCAAGCAGGTGCAGCGCAACCGCGCGGCATTCAAGGAACGGCCCGAAGATCTGCCGGTGTATGGCACCATTGCCGCGCGTTTCAACGACGATGGCGTGACCGCGCTGTATTTCGAACTGCGCGAACGGCTGGCGGCCAAAGGGCTCAAGCTTCCCACGCCCGCGGGCCGGCTGACCCGGCCGGGCATCAAGGCCTCCACGCGCGCGCACCCGGTGGTGCCCGGAGCGCGTGCGCGCTATCTGGCCGAAATCGCCGACGTCGTGCGCGGCTACAAGCGCCACGCCGCGGCGCAGGCGCAGCTCGCGCGCGAGCGCGCCCATCTGCGCGAGTCCATCGCCCTGCTCGCCCACGCCGGCGAAGGCGCGGAGGCCACGCTCGCACCGCTCAAGCGCCAGCTCGAAAAGCGGCTCGACCACCTCACCGCCGAATCCAAACGACTGCTGCACGAGTGGCCGGCGGTCAAGGCGCAGTATTCCGGCGAGGAATATGTCTATACCGTGCGCGGACGCGAGATCAAGACGCCGCTGTACCGCGTCTCGCTCTCCGGCACGCGCATCCCGCGCGTGGCGCTGCCGCGCTTCCACGACGAAGGCGACCTGCTCTACTGGCTGTACACCGAGAACCTGCCCGGCCGCTTTCCCTACACCGCGGGCGTGTTCCCGTTCAAGCGCGAAGGCGAAGACCCCACGCGCATGTTCGCCGGCGAAGGCGGACCGGCGCGCACCAATGCGCGCTTCCACCTGCTGTCCAAAGACCAGCCCGCGGCGCGGCTGTCCACCGCCTTCGACTCGGTCACGCTCTACGGCGAGAACCCCGACGAGCGTCCGGACATCTACGGCAAGATCGGCAACAGCGGGGTGTCCATCGCCACGCTCGACGACATGAAGCTGCTGTACCAGGGCTTCGATCTGTGCGCGCCGAACACTTCGGTGTCCATGACCATCAACGGCCCGGCGCCGACGATCCTGGCGATGTTCCTCAACACTGCCATCGACCAGCAGATCGAGCGCTTCAAGGAACAGCACGGACGTGACCCCGACGACCGCGAGCGGGCGCAGATCGAGGCGTACACGCTAGCCACCGTGCGCGGCACGGTGCAGGCCGACATCCTCAAGGAAGACCAGGGTCAGAACACCTGCATCTTCTCCACCGAGTTCGCGCTCAAGTGCATGGGCGACATCCAGGAATGGTTCATCGCCCACAACGTGCGCAACTTCTATTCCGTCTCGATCAGCGGCTATCACATCGCCGAAGCCGGCGCCAACCCGATTTCGCAGCTCGCCTTCACCCTCGCCAACGGCTTCACCTACGTCGAGGCCTATCTGGCGCGCGGCATGAAGATCGACGACTTCGCGCCCAATCTGTCGTTCTTCTTCAGCAACGGCATGGATGCGGAGTATTCGGTGCTCGGCCGGGTGGCGCGGCGCATCTGGGCGGTGGCGCTGCGCGAGAAATACGGCGCCAACGCCCGCAGCCAGATGCTCAAGTACCACATCCAGACCTCCGGCCGTTCGCTGCACGCGCAGGAAATCGACTTCAACGACATCCGCACTACGCTGCAAGCGCTGATCGCCATCTACGACAACTGCAACTCGCTGCACACCAATGCCTACGACGAGGCGATCACCACGCCGACCGCGGACTCGGTGCGCCGCGCGCTGGCCATCCAGCTCATCATCAACAAAGAATGGGGCGTGGCCAAGAACGAGAATCCCAACCAGGGCAGCTTCCTGATCGAGACCTTGACCGACCTGGTCGAGGAGGCGGTGCTCGCCGAGTTCGAGCGCATCTCCGAGCGCGGCGGCGTGCTCGGCGCCATGGAAACCGGCTACCAGCGCAGCAAGATCCAGGAGGAGTCGCTGCACTACGAACATTTGAAGCACAGCGGCGCGCTGCCCATCGTCGGCGTCAATACCTTCCTCGACCCCGCGGGCGCGACCCACGAAGCCGAACGCATCGAACTGGCGCGCTCCAGCGAGGAGGAAAAACAGGATCAGCTCCGGCGCCTGCGCGCCTTCCACGAACGCCACAAGAACGAGGCGCCGCAGGCGCTGGCGCGCCTGCGCGCGGCCTGCATCGAGAACCGCAACATCTTCGCCGAGCTGATGCGCGCGGTGCGCGTGTGTTCGCTCGGCCAGATCACGCACACGCTGTTCGAGGTCGGCGGACAGTATCGGCGCAACATGTAGCGGCGCTCGCGGCACGCCTGGCCGACAGACAGGCTGCGCGCATCGCGCGTCTCTGCGATCCGCCACGCCGAGGACCCGCCAGCGGCCTCGGCGGACTCGGCCACGGTTAGAATGGGGTACCGCCCACGACAAGAAACACCACTCGCGGTGTCCGCCGCCGGATCGGCTGGACCTCGGCCTCGTACACGCGCCCGCACCTCGGATGATGCTGAATCTGGAAAATGCCATCGCCGGCCTGTGCGTCGGTAGCGTCGTCGGTCTGACCGGTGTCGGCGGCGGCGCGCTGATGGCACCGCTCATGATGCTGGTGTTCGGCGTGGCGCCGGTCACCGCAGTGGGCACCGACCTGTGGTTTGCCGCGATCACCAAGCTGTTCGGCGCCTGGGTTCACCACAAGAAAGGCACCGTCGACTGGCCGGTGCTGTGGCGTTTGTTCTGCGGCAGCCTGCCCGCCGCCCTGCTCACGCTGCTGTGGCTCTACTTGAGCGGCACCCGCCAGCACCACGACGGGCTGGTGATGAAGACGCTGGGCGCGACGCTGATCCTCACTTCGGCGGCGGCCACGTTCCGCTCGCGCTTTCACGCCATCGGCGAGCGCCTGCGCGCCACGCGCCCGGTACCCTTCAAGGCGATGCAGCCGGGGCTGACCGTGGTGGCCGGCGCCATCCTTGGCGTCCTGGTGACCTTGACCTCCATCGGCGCCGGCGCGCTCGGCGCGGTGATGCTGTTGTATCTCTACCCGCGGCGGCTCAAGTCCGCCTCGCTGGTCGGCACCGACATCGTCCACGCCATCCCGCTGACCCTCCTCGCCGGCACCGGTCACCTGCTGATGGGCAACGTCGATCTCGGTCTGCTGGCGAACCTCTTGCTCGGCTCGATCCCCGGCATCGTGCTCGGCTCGCTCGCCGCGGTCTATGCCCCGGCCGCGCTCATCCGCCTGCTCATCACCGTGATGCTGGCCCTGGTGGGCTTGAAGATGTTGACCGCCTAGCCGCGGAGCCGCATTCAGGCCGCCCGGGGTGGACCCGCGGTGCGCAGCCGGCGCTCGCGCAGACCCAGGTACAGCGCCACGGCGAAGGCGTAGCTGGTGAGCAGGCTCATGAAGAAGAACAAGCCGCTCGCACGCAGACCGACGCGACGGCCGTCCACGATCGTCCATAGCGGGTAGAGCACGACGTTGGCGATGATCAGATCCTGGCCGCCCGAGGCTGAAGCGGGATTGACGAACAGCAGTCGCGTCCAATGCGCCCAGCCGGCCTGCGTGCCGTATTCGCGCAGGTATTGGAAGTTGAAATACCAGCCGATCAGTAGGCCCGCGGCGGCCGCGAGGTAATACACGATCTCCAGCGCAGAAATGCCACCACGCAACAGTCCGCGGTTGAAGTACAACAGCGCGGCGATGGACAGCAGCCCCAAAGCGACGTAGAACCACTCGGTCAGCGAAAATGTCACGGCGGGTTCCTCCCTGGCGTTTCGGAATCGCATTTTCCGGATCGTCATGTCCGGCCGGGCGGCGCCGGACCATGCACAAGCGTTCATCCCTGCCTCAACTGCCGCGCAAAAGTCAAGCCGCATCCGTACGAGGCCGGCGCGCCGCCATGGGCGCATAGTGTCCAGCATGAATTCATGCGCCCGCATGGGCGCGGTGCGCGGCACAAGGCTCAAGGAGGCAGTCATGACCGGCAATCCCAATCCCATCAATCTCAAGGTGCTGCTGGAATCGCAGGGTCTGGAACGCTGCCCCTTCCCGATCCCGGTGGGCTGGTACTTCGTCGACTACTCCGAGAACCTCAAGCCGGGCGAGTTGCGCAACATCAACATCCTCGACCAGGAGTGGGTGCTGTTCCGCACCGAGAACGGCAAGGTCGGTGTCTCCGATCCCTACTGCGCCCATCTCGGCGCGCACCTCGGCCACGGCGGCAAGGTGGTCGGTGACCACATCCGTTGCCCGTTCCATCACTGGGAATACGATACCGAAGGCTGGTGCCGCAAGATTCCCTACGGCAAAACCATGCCGCCGATGTGCAAGAAGCAGCCGGTGCTGCGCATGCTGCCGACGGTGGAGAAGTACGGGATGATCTGGTCCTGGTACCACCCGCTGTGCGAAGCGCCGTCCTGGGAGCTGCCACACATCCCGGAGCTGGAAGATCCCGGCTACGCCTGCACGCGCCGGGGCAGCTGGAGCGCCAACACCTGCATCCAGGAAATCGCCGAGAACGGGCCGGACAACGCGCATCTCAAGTTCCTGCACGGCGCGCCGGTCATGCCGCCGGTGGAAACCAGCTATGACGGACCGCGCATGCGGCTGAACCTGGGGCAGGGCTACATCGTCGGCGACAGTTACGGCCCCGGGCTCAACGTCATGCGCTTCACGCAGCAGGGCGTGACCGCGACCATGATTTCCTACTCGGTGCCGATCACGCGCGAAAAGACGCAGATGAACATGAGCTTTCGCTACAAGGATTATCCGGAAGGCTCGAAAGAACTGCAGATCGCCAAGCACCTCGTCGCCCACATGATCGGCGCCGCCGAAGGCGAAGAAAGCGCGGGCTTCGAGAGCGTGGATTTCATCGTCTGGAACCACAAGAAATACCGCCCGCACCCGCTGCTGTGCGACGGCGATGGGCCGATCATGCAGTTCCGACAATGGTTCAAGCAGTTCTACGTGACCGACGAGCAGACGCTGGCGCGCATTTGAGCCAGACGTTGCGGGCCTAAGTGCGGCGTGCGATCGCCGTCGCCCGCGATGATGACGGTGCTCAGGCATACTGCGCGGCGTGCCGGTCCTTTGCAGGCAACCGCACGATCGATCAGAGCGTCCGGCTGGAGGCGCCGGAAAAGACTCTGACGGAGCACTGGCGCACCGAGGCTTTCGATCCGCAGCCCGTAGAGGGAACGACGCATGGCGCGCAAGGTCTTCATCACCGGCGGCAATTCCGGCATCGGCTACGAGATGGCCAAGGCGCTCGCCGCACGCGGCGAGTGCGTGGTCATCGCCGGCCGCGACGCGGCCAAGTCGCAACGCGCACTCGCATCCATCCGCGCCGAGCATCCGCAGGCGTCGGCCGATGCCCTCGCGCTCGACCTGGCCGATTTCGCGGACATCGACCGCGCCGCCGCCGAGCTGCTGGCGAAAATGCCCGTGATCGATACGCTGATCCTCAACGCCGGTCTCTACACCTTGAAGCTGCGCCAGCTCCCCAACGGCTACGAAGCGATGATCGGCATCATGCACTTCGGCCATTTCCGCCTGACGCAAACGCTGCTGGAGGCGGTGAAGAAATCCGCTCAGGGCCGCATCGTCGTCACCAGTTCGGTGATGCACCAGTACGGCAAGATCGATGAGGCGAGCTTCACCGATCCCAGGCGCCATCGCACCGGCTTGTCCGCCTACGCGCAGGCCAAGCTCGCCAATTTGCTTTTCACGCGCGAGCTGGCGCGCCGGCTACAGGGCACGCGCGTGACGGTCAACGCCTTCCATCCGGGCGGCGTGGCCACCGGCATCTACCGCGAGGTGCCGCGCCTCGTTCAGCCGCTGATCCGGGCGTTCCTGCTGACGCCGGCGCAGGGTGCCGACACCGGGATCTGGCTCGCCACCGCGCCGGAGGTCACGAACGTCAGCGGCGAATACTTCTTCAAGCGCCGCCCGCGCGCCGGCAGCTCGGCCAGCCGCGATCCGGCGCTGGCGGCCCGGTTGTGGGAACTCAGTGAACGGGCCATGGCGCGCCCGGCCTGAACGACCGCGCCCGACACGGCGCTCGACACGCCTGGCTTTGAGCCGGCGCGTTGTGGCGCGACGCCGAGTCCGCCACAATCCGCAAATGGACGACGGTTGTGCCCCCCGACCCGCCGACCCGATTGCCGGCTGGCAGCGCGCGCCTCATGTGACGCGGCCGGCGGAGCTGCTCGCGATCCTTAAGCTCGACCCCGCCTTGCCGACGCTCGCTTTCGACCGGCTGCGCGAGTTCCCGCTGCGCGTGCCGCTGTCCTTCGTGGCGCGCATGCGCAAGGGCGATCCGCGCGATCCGCTGTTCCTCCAGGTGTGGCCCAGCGCGCTGGAAGCCCGCGCCACGCCCGGTTATGCGCGCGACGCGGTCGGCGATCTTGCCTCGCTCAAACCCGGCGGGCTGATCCACAAATACCGCGGCCGCGCGCTGGTGATCGCCACCGGCGCCTGCGCGATCCATTGCCGCTATTGTTTCCGTCGCCACTTTCCCTACGGCGCGGCGCTCGCCGCGCGCGGGAGCTTCCGCGAGACGCTCGCGCAGCTCGCCGCCGATCCGACCCTCGAAGAAGTGATCCTCTCCGGCGGCGATCCGCTGTCCTTGACCGACGACAAGCTCGCCGCCTTCGTCGCGGAACTCGAACGCATTCCCCACGTCCGCCGGCTGCGCCTGCACACGCGCACGGCGATCGTGCTGCCGCAGCGCGTGGATGCGGGTTTGTGCGGCTGGCTGGGCCGCACGCGGCTGACCAAAGCGATCGTGGTGCACGTCAACCATGCCAACGAGCTCGACGGCGAAGTGGCGGCCGCGCTCGCCCGACTGCGTGCCACCGGCGCGACGCTGCTCAACCAATCGGTGCTGCTGGCCGGCGTCAACGACGACGCGCAAACCCTCGCCGCGCTGTCCGTGCGGCTTTTTGAGCTGGGCGTTTTGCCCTACTATCTGCACCTGCTCGATCGCGTCCAGGGAGCGGGGCATTTCGAAGTGAGCGAAACCACCGCGCGCGCACTGCTCAAGGAACTGGCGGCCCGGCTGCCAGGGTATCTCGTCCCGCGGCTGGCACGCGAGGAGGCCGGCGCGCCCGCCAAAACGTTATTGTCATGGTCGGCGACAAACCGATGACGCCGCTGCCCGCGACGCTCCTGCGCGAAGCCTCGGGGGCATTGCTGGTGGTGGCCCCCGCCGAAGAGATCGCCAAGCGCATCGAAAGCTTCCTGCGCAACGCCGGACACCCGCTGCACGCCGCCTGGATCAACGACCTCGAGGATCTCGAGGACGTGCTCAAACGCGACCCGCCGGATCTGGTGCTGTGCGACCAGGCGCTCGAGCACGCGCCGCCGGAGCGCGTGCTGGCGCTGTGCGCGCAGCTGCGTCCCGACCTGCCGGTGATCGTCATCGGTGCCGAGCACAGTCCCGACGACAGCACGCGCGCGCTCGTCGCCGGCGCCCAGGATTACGCCGCCTATGGCGATGCCGCGACGCTGCGCCACCTGGAACTGGTGGTGGTTCGCGAGTTCGTCAAACATCACTCCCTGCGCATGCTGCGGTTGACGCAACAGCGTCTGGCCGATTTCGAGTCGCGCCACCAGCAGCTCACCGCCGGCACCGCCGATGCGGTGGCCCACGTCCAGGAAGGCATTCTGGCCCAGGCCAACGCCGCCTTCGCCCGCCTGCTCGGCTACGACGATCCCGCCGAGTTGGCCGGCCAGCCGGTGATCGATCTGGTCGCGCCGCCGCAGCGCGACAAGGTCAAGGAACGTCTGCGCGCAGTGCTCAAAGGCAAACACAACGGCGAACCGCTGGAGCTCGAACTCACCGGCAAGCAGGGGCGGATCGGCGTCAGCGCGCAGTTGATCCTCGGCAACCAGGACGGCGAGCGCGTCATCGAATTCCTGATCCGGTCCGGCGGCGGCCGCGGCGAACCGGGCTCGACTCGCAGCGCATTCCAGGCACGTGACGCGTTCGCCGACGCGCTGGCCGCGCCACCGCCCGACGCCAAGACCGCACGCACCGCGCTGCTGCTGAAGATCGACGCCTTCGAGCAACTGGAAAACCGCATCGGTTACGTCGAGGCCCAGCAGGTCGCCACACTGCTGGCGGAGTCGGTGCGGACCAGGCTCGCGCCGCAGGATCTGGCGTTCGCGTTTTCTACCGACGAGCTGGCACTGCTGATCGAACGCGGCGACTATGACGCGACCGAACAATGGGCCGAGTCCCTGCACAAGGAAATCGCCCATCAGGTGTTCGCCACGCGCGGCCACGAGGCGCAGATCACCGCGACCCTGGCGCTGTATCCGCTCGGTGGACAGGACTCCCCGGCGCAAGTCATCCGCGGTCTGGCCCAGGAGGTCCGCAAGGCCTCGGTCAAGGGCGGCAACCGAGTGGTCGCGCTGGGTGCGCAAGCCAAGGCCAACCTGGCCGAACGCGAAGACGCGCGGCGCGCTGCGGCGGTGCGCAAAGCCATCGAGGAAAACCGGCTCAAACTCGCCTATCAATCGATCGCCAGCCTCGAGGGCGAGGCGCGCAGCCACTTCGACGTGCTGGTACGCCTGCTCGACGAAACCGGCAAGGAATGGTACGCAAGCGAGTTCCTGCCGGCGGCCCAAAAGTTCGGACTCATGCGCGCCATCGACCGCTGGGTGACGGCGCGCGCGCTCGCGGTGATCGCCAAGCGCGCCGCCTCCAAGCAGGCCGCCGTGTTGTTCGTCAAGCTGTCCGAGGACACGCTCAAGGACGGCGAGGCCTTCGTCGCCTGGCTCAAGCCGCTGCTCGCGGCTCAGCCGCTGAAGAACGATGAACTGGTATTCGAGCTGCAGGAGCCGTCGCTACAGAATCACGTGCGCAAAGCCAAGGCGCTGACCCAAGCTTTGCGCGAATGCGGGGCCGGCATCGCGGTGGAGCATTACGGCCTGAGCGTGAACTCCGCGCAGTTGCTCGACCATATCCCCGCGCAGTTCGTCAAGTTCCATCCTTCGTTCACGCAGAACTTTTCCGACAAAGAGGTGCAGAAAAAGCTCGGCGACCTGGTGGAGAACGCCAAGCAGCACGGCCGCAAGACCATCGTCTCGCACGTGGAGGACGCCAACGTGATGGCCCGGCTGTGGCAGATGGGGGTGAACTTCATCCAGGGCTTCCACGTACAGGAACCCGAAGTGGTCCTGATCGCCAGCGACATGGGCCAGCGCGGCTGACCGAAACGCACGCGGAAAGCCTGGTCCGACGAGCCAATCCGACACCCGCGGGCGCCGGGGAAGACCGCGGAAATCGGACTTGTGCGGCTATGCGCTCTGCTGCAGCCGCTGGATGCGCAGCTCCAGCGGCGGATGCGTGGCGAACAGTTGGCCGACGCCGCCGGCGATGCCGAAGGCGGCCATGTTCTGCGGCAGGGTGGACGGCTCGTGGAGCGCCTTGAGCCGCTCCAGCGCCGCGATCATCTTGCGCTTGCCGGCCAGCCGTGCGCCGCCGGCGTCGGCGTGGAACTCGCGCCAGCGCGAGAACCAGCACACGATCATCGTCGCCAGGAAGCCCAGCACGATCTGCAGCAGCATGGAGCTGACGTAATAGCCGATGCCCACGCCGCCGCCGCGGTCGTCGCGGCCGCCGCGCAGGGCGTTGTCGATGACAAATCCAATCACCCGCGACAGGAAGATCACGAAGGTGTTGACCACGCCCTGGATCAGGGTCAGCGTGACCATGTCGCCGTTGGCGATGTGAGTGATCTCGTGGCCGAGCACCGCTTCGATCTCGTCCTGGTTCATGCTGTTCAGCAGACCGCTGGAGACCGCCACCAGCGCGTGGTTCTTGCTCATGCCGGTGGCGAAGGCGTTGGGCTCCGGCGCGTCGTAGATCGCCACTTCCGGAGTGCCGATGCCGGCAGCGCGCGCCTCGCGCTCGACGGTGGCCAGCAGCCAGGCCTCGGCGGCCGAGCGCGGCTCATGGATCACCTGCGCCCCAGTGCTCATCTTGGCCATCCACTTGGAGGTGGCGAGCGAAATGAACGCGCCGCCCATGCCGAACACCGCGGCGAAGATCAGCAGCATCTCGTAGTTGAGGCCGCGCTGGGTCAGATAGCGGTCCACGCCGAGCAGGCTGCACACCACCGACAGCACGATCAGCACGGCCAGGTTGGTCGCCAGGAACAGGACGATGCGCTTCATCGATTTTTACTCGCTTTTCACGGGTCGCCGGGGGAAATGTGGTGGCTTAGACGCCAGACTCAAGGACCGAGTTCACCGCCGGTCGGCGGCGGCACGCGCAGGGCCTCCACCTGACGGTAGCCGCGCGGCAGGTGCAGGCCGCGCGCGGCGCGACTGCCGACGTAGTGCTCCAGATCCGCGGGTTTGAGCGTGAGCGTGCGCTTGCCGCTGAGCACCACGAGCGCCGCACCCGGCGGCAGCACCGCCGCGGCCACGATGCGATCCTCGCCCTTGAGCGTGACGAGCTTGTTGCCCTTGCCCTTGGCCAGCTCCGGCAGCTCCGCCACCGGAAAGACCAGCAGGCGCCCCTCGGCGGTGGCCAGCGCCAGCCGGTCGCGCGCCGGCTCGCGCGTGGCGCAGGGTGGAAAGGGCGGCAAGGCCAGGCTGATCACCGCCTTGCCGGCGCGGTTGCGGCCGGCCAAGTCTTCGAGCTTGACCACGAAGCCGTAGCCGTCGGCACCGCCGATCACGTAGCGGTCGGTCGCCTCGCCCAGCATCAGCCCCGCGACCGTCGCGCCGTCCTGCAAATCCAGCCGCGTGGTCACCGGCTCGCCCTGCCCGCGCGCGGAAGGCAGTTCGCGCGGATTGAGCGTGTAGGCGCGGCCGCGCGAGTCGAGCAGGATCAGGAGCTGGTTGCTGCGTCCTTCGACCGCGCACAGCAGCGCGTCGCCGGCCTTGTAGGACAGCGCTGCCGCGTCGATGCCGTGGCCCTTGGCGGCGCGGATCCAGCCGGCGCGCGACAGCACCACGGTGAGCGGCTCGGCGGGGACGATTTCCTCGACCGCCAGGGCCTGCGCCGCGGGCCGCGCCACGATCGGGCAGCGGCGCGCGTCGCCGTATTTCTTCGCATCCTCGCCCAGCTCCTGGCCGACCTGCTTCTTGAGCCTGGCCTCGGCGCCGAGCAGCTCCTGAAGCGCCTGGCGCTCGGCGGCGAGCGCCTTCTGCTCGGTCTTGATCTGCACTTCTTCGATCTTCTGCAGGTGGCGCAGCTTGAGATCGAGGATCGCCTCGGCCTGGATCTCGCTTAACTTGAAGCGTCGCATCAGCTCGGCCTTGGGATCGTCCTCGTGGCGGATGATGCGGATCACCTCGTCGATGTTGAGATAGGCGATCAACAGGCCGTCGAGGACGTGCAGACGCTCCTCGACTTTGGCGAGGCGGTGCTCCAGCCGCCGCCGCACGGTGGCGAGGCGGAAGCTCAGCCACTCGCTCAGGATCTCGCGCAGGTTCTTGACCCGCGGCCGGCCGTCCAGACCGATCATGTTGAGATTGACGCGCACGTTCTTCTCGAGATCGGTGGTGGCGAACAGGTGCGCCATCAGCGCCTCGACGTCCACGCGATTGCTGCGCGGGATGATGACGATGCGCGTGGGATTCTCGTGATCGGATTCGTCGCGCAGGTCTTCCACCAGCGGCAGCTTCTTGGCGCGCATCTGCTCGGCGATCTGTTCCAGCACGCGGGCCGGCGAGACCTGGTGCGGCAGATGGGTCACCACGATATTGCCGTCCTCCTCGCGCTCCCAGCGCGCGCGCAGCCGCACCTGGCCGGTGCCGGTCTCGTACAGCTTGCGCAGCTCCTCGGCGTCGCTGACGATCTCGCAGCCCGTGGGGAAATCCGGCGCCGGCAGGTGTTCCATCAGCTCAGCCACCGTTGCCCGGGGATGCTTGAGCAGGTGCTGGCAGGCCGCGGCCAGCTCGCGCAGATTGTGCGGCGGGATGTCGGTGGCCATGCCCACCGCGATGCCGGTGGTGCCATTGACCAGGATGTTGGGCAGCCGCGCCGGCAGGAGCTTCGGTTCCTGCAGGGTGCCGTCGAAGTTCGGCACCCAGTCGACCGTGCCCTGCTCGAGTTCGGCGAGCAGCGTGGCCGCGTAGGGCGCGAGCCGGGCCTCGGTGTAGCGCATCGCGGCGAAGGACTTGGGATCGTCCGGCGAGCCCCAGTTCCCCTGTCCGTCGATCAGCGGGTAGCGATAGGAAAACGGCTGGGCCATCGTCACCATCGCCTCGTAGCAGGCCGAGTCGCCGTGCGGATGGAACTTGCCGATGACGTCGCCCACGGTGCGCGCGGATTTCTTCGGCTTGGACTGCGCCGACAGCCCCAGCTCGCTCATCGCGTAAACGATGCGCCGCTGCACGGGCTTGAGCCCGTCGGCGATGTGCGGCAGCGCGCGGTCCAGCACCACGTACATCGAGTAGTCGAGATACGCCTTCTCGGCGAAGACGCGCAGCGGCAGGCGTTCGATTTCGGTCGTTTCGGTCATGACATTCGAATCCCTCGGCGGCGAGCGCGGCGATCACACCTCCGCCCGGTCGCCCTTTTCCTCCAGCCAGGTTTTGCGATCGTTCGCGCGTTTCTTGGCCAGCAGCAAGTCCATGATGCTCTCGGCCGGCTGGTCGTCGAGCGTGAGCTGCACCAGGCGGCGAGTGTCGGGCGCCATGGTGGTCTCGCGCAGTTGCAGGGGATTCATCTCGCCCAGCCCCTTGAAGCGCGTGACGGTGGGCCTGGCCTTGACGCCTTCGGCCTTGAGCCGGTCGAGGATGCCCTGTTTCTCCGCCTCGTCCAGCGCGTAATACACCTGCTTGCCGGCGTCGATGCGAAACAGCGGCGGCATGGCGATGAAGACGTGACCGGCCGCCACCAGCGGACGGAAGTGCTTGAGAAACAGCGCGCACAGCAGCGTGGCGATGTGTGCGCCGTCGGAGTCGGCGTCGGCCAGCACGCAGATCTTGCCGTAGCGCAGTCCGGCCAGGCTCTCGCTGCCGGGATCCACGCCGATGGCCACGCTGATGTCGTGGATTTCCTGCGAGGACAGCGCCTCGCCGGGTTCGACTTCCCAGGCGTTGAGGATCTTGCCGCGCAGCGGCATCACGGCCTGGAACTCGCGGTCGCGCGCCTGCTTGGCCGAGCCGCCGGCGGAATCGCCCTCCACCAGGAACAGCTCGGTGCGCGCCGGATCGGAGGACACGCAGTCGGCGAGCTTGCCGGGCAGCGCCGGACCGCCGGTGATTTTCTTGCGCACCACCGCCTTGGCCTGCTTTAAGCGCGCATTGGCCTTGGCGATGACCCGCTGCGCGAGCTGCTCTCCGGACTCCGGATGCTGGTTGAGCCACAGGCTGAAGGAATCGTGCACCACGCCCTGCACGAAGGTCGCGCTCTCGCGCGAGGACAGCCGTTCCTTGGTCTGGCCGGCGAACTGCGGGTCGTGCATCTTCAGCGACAGGACGTAGGACAGCCCCGCCCACACGTCCTCCGGCGCGAGCTTCAGGCCGCGCG
This sequence comes from Nevskia sp., assembly GCA_019689635.1. GTDB lineage: Bacteria > Pseudomonadota > Gammaproteobacteria > Nevskiales > Nevskiaceae > Nevskia. The sequence goes on from JADGHB010000002.1 coordinate 28,629, forward strand.
GGAGCAGGTTGCGGAACTCGCAGAACTCGCGCACCGCCTCGGTCAGGCCGGTGCGCAGGCCGTTGACGTGGGTGCCGCCTTGCGGCGTCGGGATGAGGTTGACGTAGCTCTCCGCCAGCGGTTCGGCGGCCCCCTCCTCCGCGAGCCACGCCAGCGCCCATTCGACCTCCTCGCGCTCGGCCTTGAACCGGCCCACGAAGGGCTCGGCGGGCACCGTCGCGACGCCGTTGAGCGAGTCTTTCAGATACTCGGTGAGGCCGTTTTCGTACTGCCAGACGCACTGCTCGCCGTTGACCCGGTCGTCGAGCGTCACGCGCAACCCGGGACACAGCACCGCCTTGGCGCGCAGCACCTGCTTGAGCCGGGGGACGTTGAACTTGGGCGTGTCGAAATACTTCTCGTCCGGCCAGAAGCGCACCGTCGTGCCATGGCTGCGGGCCGGCGCGTCGCCGATTTTTTTCAGCGGCCCGGTTTTCTCCCCGCCGCGAAACGACATGGCGTATTCGGCGCCGCCGCGCAGCACGCGCACCTCCAGCCGCGAGGACAGCGCGTTGACCACCGACACGCCCACGCCGTGCAGGCCGCCGGCGTAGCGGTAGGTCTGGTCGGAGAACTTGGCGCCGGAGTGCAGGCGCGTGAGGATCAGCTCGACGCCGGTGACCTTGTGCTCGGGATGAACGTCCACCGGCATGCCGCGGCCGTCGTCGCTCACTTCGCAGGAGCCGTCGGGGAACAGGGTCACGTCCACGCGCGAGGCGTGGCCGGCCAGCGCCTCGTCCACGCTGTTGTCGATGACTTCCTGCGCGAGGTGGTTGGGCCGGCTGGTGTCGGTGTACATGCCCGGACGCTTGCGCACCGGGTCCAGGCCGGAGAGGACTTCGATCTGTTCGGCGGAGTAGTTGGACGCTGCCATGTCGGGTGTGTGCGAAGGACGCGCGAACTTAGCGAATGCGGTCGCACACCGCAACCCGGCCGCTCGGACTCCGACGCTCGTGAACCGCATGCCGTCACCGACGGGGCGTTGCGATTTCGTTGACGCCCGCCCTGCAAATTTCACTCGCGGCGCAGGGAAAGGGGCCGACGACACACTGCGCTTGGACGCCAGCCTCGCGGCCCGACGTCGGGCCGAGTCATTCCTCGCGCAGGATGAGGAAGGAAAAGCCGTAGTAGAAGGCCACCGGCACCAGCGCCAGGAGCTGAGAGAACGACGGGTGGCGCCCGTCGAGCAGCGCGGCGTAGTTGTGCAGCAGGAAGTCGCCGGCCGGCGTGAAACACACCGCCGCCGCGGTGCCCAGCGCGGCCATCGCCGGGACCAGGAAGCCGGCCGCGCGCTTGCGCGGCGGCGGCAGGCTGGCCATCACGCGCGCCGAGAAGCCGGCATCCTCGATGGGCGCGGCGCGCGCGGCGTCCTCGCGCAGCAGGCGTTCCAGCCAGTCCTCGCCGGGGAAGTCCGATCCGTCCATCGCGTGATCCCGTGGGTGCGTCATCGCTCAAGGTTCCCAGGCGTGCATCTGCGCCTTCAACTTCTGCTTGGCCCGTGCCAGGTGCGACTTCACGGTGCCGAGCGGACAGCCGAGCACATAGGCCGCCTCTTCGTGACTGCGATCCAGATAGTAGCACTGCACGATCGCGGCGCGTTCCGCGTCCGATAGCCGCGCCAGCGCGCGCTGCAGATCAGCGGAGAGTTCGGCCGCGGCGGCTTCCCGCTGCGGACCGGCCGCCCCGTCCGCCAGGGTCGTTTCCGGGTCCAGCCCCGATTCCTGCGACTCGTCCAGCGATTCCTGCGGGCGCTGCGTGCGCGCGTGCATGAGAAAGACGTTGTAGGCGATGCGGTAGATCCAGGTGGAGAAGCGCGCATCGCCGCGGAACTGGTCGAGCTTGCGCCAGGCCTGCAGAAACGCCTCTTGCGCCAGGTCATCGGCCAGCGCCTCGTCGCCTTTGCACAGGCGGCGCAGCAGCGCGCGCACCGCGCCCTGGTGGCGGCGCACCAGCACGGCGTAGGCATTGCGCTCGCCCAGCCGCACCCGCGCGACCAGCGCGGCATCGGGCGGACCGCCGTCGGCAGGCGGCGGTGCCGGCCTCGCCGTCCGCACGCCGGGACTCACGGGTTGGTCTTGTCGCGCTCAAGTTTCCAGGCGATCAGCCGCCCCAGGCCGATGAAGAACGGAATCAGGGCGAAACCGACCGCCTCCTCTCCGCCGGCGAAATAGAATCCCGCCGCAAGACCCAGGCCGACGCCGATCAGCGACAGCCCGCTACTCAGGTCCGAGCGCCCGCGCCGCGGCTCCATGAACAGCTCGGGCGGCACCGGTTGGCCCTTCTCCGCGAGCTTGAGCGCCGTTTCCTGCTGCAGGCGCATGCGGCGCGCGCGCGCCCACAGCACGGCGACGACGATCAGGATCGGCGTGAGAAAGGTCAGGATCACCGCCGTCAGGCCGATCAGCTCGCCCATGATGGCGGCATGCGAGTTCGCGACATCCCCGAGCTTGTCCAGCCCCTGGATGTTCACGGTGGCGGTTTCCGCATCGAGTATCGGCAGCAACATTCGGTATTCCTCGCTTGCGCGCCGGCTGGCGCTGAACTGGCACGAGTTGGATGCACGCCCCCGTCCCGGCGGATGCAGATCCCGGCCGGCAGTTCTACACTAGCTCAAACCTTCGGCGAGCGCCCATGAATTCCCGTTCGACCCGGCCCGACAAAGAAAGCGCCGACCCAAGCGCCGCATCCGCAAATTCCGACCCGGTGGCGCGTTTCGAAGCCGCGCTCAAGGAACTGGAGGAGATCGTCGCGCGCATGGAAGACGGCGAGCTGCCGCTGGAGCAGTCGCTGCAACTGTTCGAGCGCGGCGTGGCCCTGGCCCGCGACTGCCGGGCGGCGCTCGACACTGCCGAGCTGCGCGTCAAGACCCTGCTGGACAACGAGTCCGCAACGACCCCGCCGGATCCCTCAGAAGACTGAGCCGGCGGCGCGGGGCGAGGGCTGCGCGTCCCAGCTCAGCTTTTCCCTCAAGCGCACCACCTCGCCCACGATCAACAGGCTCGCGCCGGCCACGCCCGCGGCGGCGACTTTTTCCGGCAGGTCGGAGAGCGTGCCGACGATCACCCGCTGCCGCGGCGTGGTGCCCTCCACCACCAGCGCGGCCGGCCAGTCGGCCGGCAGACCGTGGGCGGTGAACTGGGCGCACAGCTGCGGCAAGGTCTGCAATCCCATGTACACCACCACGGTCTGCCCGCGCTGCGTCAGCAGCGGCCAGTTGAGCGGCGGCACACCGCCGGCGTGGGCGTGGCCGGTGACGAACACGCAGGCTTGCGCGTAATCGCGGTGGGTGAGCGGAATGCCGGCATAGGCGGCGCAGCCGTTGGCGGCGGTGATGCCCGGCACGATCTGGAAAGGGATGCCGTGGGCGGCCAGCGTCTCGATCTCTTCCCCGCCGCGGCCGAAGACGAAAGGATCGCCGCCCTTGAGCCGCAACACGCGTTGGCCGGCCTGCGCGCGCCGCACCAGCTCGGCGTTGATTTCTTCCTGGGACATCTCGTGCTGCCGGGCGCGCTTGCCGACGAACACGCGCTCGGCGTCGCGGCGCACGAGCTCCAGGATCGCCGGCGGCAGCAGTCGGTCGTAGAGCACCGCATCGGCCTGCTGCATGAGGCGCAGGGCGCGAAAGGTGAGCAGGTCGGGATCGCCCGGTCCGGCGCCGACCAGATAGACCTCGCCGCGCGGCGCCTGGCCTGCGAGCAGCCGCTCGAACTCGCTGCGCGCCAGCGCGTCATCGCCGCGCAGCACCGCCTCGGCGCCGGGACCGTCGAGAAAACGTTCCCAAAAGACGCGCCGCGCCGCTTCGGGCAAGCGTTCGGCCACGCGCGCGCGCAGCGCGCCCATGAACTCCGCCAGCTTGCCGTAGCGCGCCGGCAACCAGGCCTCCAGCCGCTCGCGGACCCGCCGCGCCAATAGCGGCGCGCTGCCGGCGCTGGCCACCGCCACGGTCAGCGGCGCGCGGTCCACGATCGCGGGCGTGATGAAGCTGGAATGCTCGGGATCGTCCACCGCGTTCACCGGCACGTTGGCGGCGTGCGCGGCGGCGGCCACGCTGCGATTCAGCGCGCGGTCATCGGTGGCGGCGATCACCAGCCGGCAACCGGCGACCTGCACGGGATCGAAGTCGCGGGCGAGATGGCGGATCTGCCGCGCTTCGGCGAGCGCCTCGAGCTCGGCGTTGAGCAGGCGCGCGACCACTTCGATCTTCGGTCCGGCACGCAGCAGCAGCCGGATCTTGCGCGCCGCCACCTCGCCGCCGCCGACCACCAGCACGCGCGCGCCGCGCAAGCGCAGGAACACCGGGAAGTAGGACAGCGCGGGGCCGGACTCGGTCATGGCCCGATTGTGCGGCGAGTTTCCTGCGCAGGCAAAAGTCAGCGCATCTCGGCGTTCGCCGTACGGGCGGCGGCTCCCGAGGCGACGACCGCCGGCGTTTCGGGCGGCAGCAGCGCCTTGTACAGCGTCGTGCCGCCCACCACGAGCAGCAGACCGGCGACCGCCTGCTTGAGCGTGCGTCCGTCGAGTCCGAAAGCGAACCGGCTGCCCAGCCAGATGCCGGGCAAGGCGCCGATCAACAGCCAGCCGAGATCGAATAATCCACCGTGCCGAGCCGGGCGTGGCCGAGGCCGGCGATGGCGGTGATCAGCACGGCGTGGGCAAGGTCGCTGCCGACCAGCTTGATCGGCTCGTGACGCGGATACAGCAACAGCAGCAGCATCATCCCGATGACGCCCGCGCCGACCGAGGAGATCGTCACCACCGTGCCGATCAATACCCCGGAGGCCACGGTGAGACCGCGTTGCCAACGCGGATCGTGTTTGGGCGAGTTCAGGCGCGCCGAGGGCCGCAGCCGTTCGGCGATGACCTCCTGGAACAGGGTGAACAGGGCCGTGATCACGATCGCCCCGGACAGCGTCAGCTTGATGAGGCGGTCGAGCGTCACGCCGTGATCGAGACTCTTGAGCCACCACAAAGTCACCAGCACGGCCGGCACGCTGCCCGCCGCCTGCCACGCGACGATGCGCCAGTCCACCGAGCCGTTGCGGCGGTGCAGCCACACGGCGAAGGACTTGCTGATCGCGGCAAAGAGCAGGTCGGTGCCCACCGCCAGCGCCGGGGCCACGCCGTAAAACAGGATCAGCACCGGCGTCATCAACGAGCCGCCGCCGACGCCGGTGGCGCCGACCGCGGCGCCGACCAGCAGACCTGCCAGCGTATAGCCGATGCCGTGCATGGGAGTTCCCAACGAGACGTCCCGCACCTTAGCGGCGGCCCGGATGATAAGAAAGGAATAGTTCGATATGCTTTCAGAACCGGAAGGCATATGGGTCCGACATGAAGCTGCGCCAGCTCCACTACATCCACGAGGTCGCCAACCGCGGACTGAACGTCACGGCGGCGGCGGAAGCCTTGTTCACCTCGCAGCCCGGCGTGTCCAAGCAGATCCGCCTGCTGGAAGAGGAGCTGGGCGTGGACATCTTCCTGCGCAACGGCAAGCAGTTGTCCGAAATCACGCCCGCCGGACAACGCATCCTCGAGTACGCCCGGCGGCTGCTGCGCGAGGAGCAGAACATCCGCAAAGTGGCCGAGGAGTTCCGCGACACCGACAGCGGCGATCTGGCGCTGGCCACCACCCACACCCAGGCGCGCTACGCGCTGCCGCCGGTGATCGAAAAGTTCCGCAAGCGCTATCCCAAGGTCCGCCTGCACCTGCACCAGGGCAGTCCGCCGCAAATCGCCAAGTTCGCGGCCGAGGGCGGGGCCGATTTCGCCATCGCCACCGAGGCGCTTGAGCATTTCGAGCAGCTCGTGATGCTGCCCTGCTACCACTGGAACCGCTGCGTGCTGGTCCCGCCGCAGCATCCGCTGGCCCACAAGGCGCGCGGCCGCCATCGCCTGACGCTGGCCGAGATCGCGGCCCATCCGATCGTCACGTACACCTTCGGCTTCACCGGCCGCTCCAAGCTCGACCAGGCCTTCGCCGCCCACGGACTCAAGCCCGACGTGGTGCTCACCGCGGTGGACGCCGACGTGATCAAGACCTACGTGCGGCTGGGACTGGGCATCGGCATCGTGGCGGCCATGGCCTATGACGAGAAGGCCGACCGCGATCTGGTGCGGCTGCCCGCCGATCACCTGTTCGAACCCAGCACCACCTACATCGGCTTCCGCCACGGCATGTTCTTGCGCGCCTACATGTACGACTTCATCGAGCTCTTCGCGCCCCACTTGACGCGCGAGCTGGTGGACGAGGTCGCCGCCATCGGCGACCACGATGCGCGCAGCCGCCGCATCCAGGATCTGGTCGCCAAGCTGCGGCTGGTGTAGCGGCCCTCTCGAAATCGAATAAGAAGTTATTAACTTATACCCGGCGGCGGACTCTACAGTGCGCTTCCCCGCGACCGCGACAGGGCTGCGATGTACCGCTACGATCCATACGACCGGCAACTCGTCGCCGAACGGGTGGCGCAGTTCCGCGACCAGACCCGGCGTTATCTCGAAGGCCGGCTGACCGAGGACGAGTTCCGCGCGCTGCGGCTGCGCAACGGCCTCTACCAGCAGCGCTTCGCGCCCATGCTGCGCATCTCGGTGCCCTATGGCCTGCTGGAATCCGCGCAGCTGCGCAAGATGGCGCACATCGTGCGCGAGTACGACAAGGGCTACGCCCATTTCACCACGCGCCAGAACATCCAGCTCAACTGGCCGGAACTGCCGCGCGTGCCCGACCTGCTCGCCGAACTGGCCGAGGTGCAGCTCCACGGCATCCAGGCCTGCGGCAACGACACGCGCAACATCACCTGCGATTACCTGGCCGGAGTGGCCGCCGACGAATGGGTCGATCCGCGCCCTTATTGCGAGCTCCTGCGCCAGTTCACCGCGCTGCATCCGGAGTTTCTGTGGCTGCCGCGCAAGTTCAAGTTCGGGTTTTCCGGCGCGCGCGTGGACCGTGCGGCCACGCGCACCAACGACGTGGCGGTGCACGTGCTGGCCCGCGACGACGGCGCCATCGGCTTTCGCTTTTTCGTCGGCGGCGGGCTGGGCCGCCAGCCCATGCTGGGCCGGGTGACGAACGAGTTCGTGCCGGAGGAGGACCTGCTGATCTACGCCGCCGCCATTTTGCGCACCTTCAACCGCTTCGGACGGCGCGACAACATCCACAAGGCGCGCATCAAGATCGTGCTCAAGGAATGGGGCTACGAGCGCTTCCGCGCCGCGATCGAGGACGAATACGCCAAGATCCGCGCCAGCGGCGAAGGCGCCGACCTCAAGCTGCGGCCGGAAGATCTCGAGCGGATGCGCGCCCATTTCACCGCCCCCGCCTACCGGCCGGCGGCCGAGGTCGCCGCGGACTGGAGCGCCGCGGCCCGACGCGAGCCGCGCTTCGCCGCCTGGCTCAAGCGCAACGTGCGCGACCACAAAGTGCCTGGCTATCGCGTGGTCTTCGTCTCGCTCAAGGCGCCCGGCGAACCGCCCGGAGACTGCTCGGCCGAGCAGTTCGCCGGCCTGGCCGAAATCACCGCGCGCTATTCCTTCGGCGAGCTGCGCTCCACCTACGACCAGAACCTGGTGCTGGCCGACGTGGCCGAGCGCGATCTCTATGAACTCTGGCGGGAACTCGACCGGCTGGCGCTGGCCACACCGAACATCGGCCTGGTCACCGACCTGGTGTGCTGTCCGGGGCTGGACTTCTGTTCGCTGGCCAACGCCGGCTCGATCGGCGTGGCGCGCGAGATCTTCGAGCGCTTCGACTCGCTGGAGGCGCAGTACGAGATCGGCGAGATCCGCATCACCATGAGCGGCTGCATGAACGGCTGCGGCCACCACAGCGTGGGCCACATCGGCATCCTCGGCGTGGACAAGCATGGCGAGGAGTGGTACCAGGTCACGCTCGGTGGCAGCGCGGGCCACGATGCCGCGCTCGGCGAGCGCACCGGCCGCGCCCTGGCGCGCGGCGAGATCGCCGACGGCGTCGAGCGCCTGATTCGCGCCTACCTCGAGTTCCGGCTCGACGAGGACGAAACCTTCCTCGAGTGCTATCGCCGCGTGGGCCTGGAACCGTTCAAACAGCGCTTGTACGCTGCCGACGCCGCGGTGGCCGCCGCCGCATGAGCCGCATCCTCAAAAACCGCCGCCTCGTCGAGGACGACTGGCGGCTGATCGAGGACGGCGCTCCGGTGTGCGCCGGGGAGAAAATCATCGTGCCGCTGCGGCGCTGGCGCGAAGAACGCTCCGCGCTGCTCGCGTCGGCCGCCGCCGTCGGCGTGCTGCTGCCCAACACCGAGGACGTCGAAGCGCTCTGGCCGGAGATCGCCGACCGGCCATTGATCGCCTTGCAGTTTCCGGTCTTCGGCGATGGCCGCGCGCTGTCCCAGGCGGTGGTCCTGCGGCGACGGTTGGGCTTTGGCGGCGAGCTGCGCGCGCTCGGCGACATCCTGCGCGACCAGGTCTTCGGGCTTCAACGCTGCGGTTTCGACGCCATCGTGCCGCGCGCCGATCAGGATCTCGAGGACTGCCTGCGCGCGCTGGCCGAATTCAGCGTGGTCTATCAGCCCGCCGCCGACGGCCTCGAGACGGTGTGGCAGAAACGACGCAGCGCCACACCCGCCTGACCCCGCCCTGACCCCGGCGGCGGATCGTCCTACAATGGGGCGTGGATGACGCCGCCATGACCCTGCTTCCCCGCCCCAGTCGCGTGCTGCCCCTGGCCGCGCTGCGGCCCGGTCCGCTCGCGGACCGTTACGGTCGCGTCAAGCGCAAGCTGCGCGTGTCGCTCACCGATCGCTGCAATTTCCGCTGCCCGTACTGCATGCCGGAGCATCCGCATTTCCTCCCGCGCAGCGCGCTGCTCACGCGCGCGGAACTGCGGCGGCTCCTGCGCTTGTTCGTCGGCGAGCTGGGGATCGCGCGCCTGCGCCTGACCGGCGGCGAACCGCTGCTGCGCCGCGACCTGGAACAGGTGCTCGAGGACTGCGCCGCGCTGCGGGCCGTGGGGCTGGAACGCATCTCGCTCACCACCAACGGCGCCCTGCTGGCGCCGCGCGCCGCGCGGTTGAAGGCCGCAGGCCTGGACGATCTCAACGTCAGCCTCGACGCCCTCGATCCCCAGACCTTCGCGCGCCTGTCCGGCGGCCGCGAAGTGCAGCCGGTGCTGGAAGGCATCGCGCAAGCGCGCGCGGTCGGGCTGCCGGTCAAGCTCAACGCCGTGATCGTGCGCGGCGTCAACGAGGACGAGATCCTGCCGCTGACGCGCTACGCGCTCGCGCAACAACTGCCGCTGCGCTTCATCGAGTTCATGCCGCTGGACGGCCGCGGCGCATGGTCGCGCGACAAGGTGGTGGGGGAGGCGGAAATCCTCGCCCGCCTGCGGCAGGAATTCGGCGTGCGCGAGCTGCCGCGCGGCGGCGATCCGGCCGCCTATTTCGCACTGACAAGCCGCGCCGGGCAGACCGAGATCGGCGTGATCGCCACCGTCACCAATCCCTTTTGCGCGAGCTGCGACCGCCTGCGCCTGACCGCCGACGGCGCGCTGTATCCCTGCCTGTTCTCCGAGCGCGGCGTGAATCTGCGCGATCCGCTGCGCGCCGGAGCCGACGACCGCACCCTCGCCGCCCTGATCCGCGACGGGGTGTGGCACAAGGACGCCGGCTTCGTCGCCCATCCCGGCTACACCCGGCGACCGATCGCGATGAACGCGCTGGGCGGGTGAGGGACCGCGCTTCGCGAGTGCCCGTGGCACTCGCGGCGGACCCGAACGCTGCGCCAAGGACGGCAAGGATGCAGCACAATGGATCCATGAAAGTCCACGTCGAATGCTGCGGCGCCGCCGCGCGCTGGTGCGGTGCCGAGGAACTCTCGCTGGACCTGGCGGACGACGCCACGGTCGAGACTTTGCTCGAGCGCCTGTCCGCCCTGCACCCGGAACTGGCGCGGCGACGCGATCGGCTTGCGGTCGCCGCCGGCGAGACCGTCGTGCCGCGCGACCACAAGCTCACGGCCAACGAGCGGCTGGCGCTGATCCCCCCGGTGAGCGGCGGCTGAGCGAACGCGCACCGGGCCAGGGGCGGCTGCGTTAAGCTTGAGCGATGACCACGGGAAACCTCCGCCCGCCGCGCCTGCGCCCCGGCGCGCTGAACCTCGCCGAATTCCTGGCACAACCCGCACCGCCGCACTGCGGCGCGCTCGCCGTGTTCGCGGGCACCGTGCGCAACCTGCACGACGAGCGCGCGGTCACCGGCATCCGCTATCACGCCTACGCCCCACTGGCGGAAAAACGGCTGGCGGAGATCGAGGAAGAAGGCGCGCGCCGTTACGGCGTGCGGCTCGCCGTGGCGCACGCCGTGGGCGAGCTGAAGGTGGGCGAGATCAGCGTGGTGGTGGTGGCCCGCGCCGGGCACCGCGGCGAGGCCTTCGCCGCCTGCCGCTGGGCGATCGACGCGATCAAGCGCAGCGTGCCGATCTGGAAGGAGGAGCGCTACGCCGACGGCGCTGCCGAGTTCCTCGAAGGCAACCCGCTGCGTCCCGTGAGCGAACCGTGAAAGACGTCTCCGAAAAAAACGTGAGCTTCCGCGTGGCGCGGGCGCAGGCGGTGCTGGAGATGCCGCCGCAAGTGCTGGCGCGGCTCAAGGCGCGCACCCTGGAAAAAGGCGACGCGCTGGAGATCGCGCGCGCCGCCGGCATCCTCGCCGCCAAGCGCACCGCTGAGCTGATTCCGCTATGCCACCCGCTGCCGCTGGAGCGGCTGGAGCTGCGCTACGCGTTCGGGGAACGCAGCGTCACCGTGCTCGCCGAGGTCGCCACCCACGCGCGGACCGGCGTGGAAATGGAAGCGCTGACCGCGGCGAGTCTCGCCGCGCTCACGCTCTACGACATGCTCAAGCCGCACGCCGGCACCGATCTCGTCATCCGCGAGGTGCTGTTGCTCGAAAAAACCGGCGGCAAGCGCGACTTCCGGCGCGCGGAGCCGGTCAGTATTTGAGCGCGTTGAGCCAGTTGAGCAGCGGCGCGATCAGCCGGTAGCCCCAGGCTTTCACCCGCGCCCACCAGCCGGGCTGCGTCAGCGCCGCGCGCGTGGTCTGCGCGCGCGCGATCAAATAAGCGTCGATGGCCGCGACCTGCGTGGCGTCCAGCTGCCTGGAGAAATTCGGCATGCCGGCGTTCTCCAGCGCGCCGCCGAGCACGATGGCCTGGAGCATGCCGTGCTGGGCCTTCGACAGATAACGCAGATCGGGCAGCGCGCTGCCGGACACCGCATTGGCGCCATGGCATACGCCGCAGTGCTGGTTGAACAGCCGGCTGCCTTCGGCGATCTCCGCGGCGGAGGCGGTGGACGGCGGCGGATCGGGCACGCCCAGCTCGCGCGGTTGCGGCGGCGGCAGCGTGGCCTGACCGTCCAGCTTGAACACCAGCAGGTGACCGCGGTAATCGCGGTCCGGCACCTTGGCGGCCTCGCCGCCGGCGAGCGCGAAGGCGCCGCCCCATCCCATCATCACCGCGAGATACTGCACGCCGCCGATCTCGTAGGTCATCGGCGGGGCGATGACCCCGTTGGGCAGCCGGTATTCCCAGCGCTGCGCACCGCTGCGGGCGTCGTAGGCGCGCAGGAAGCCGTCGGCGGTGCCCTGGAACACCAGCCCGCCGCGCGTGGCGAGCGTGCCGCCGTTCCAGATCATCGGCTGCTCCACGCGCCAAGCCGCGCGCTGCGCGACCGGATCCCAGGCCACCAGCGCGCCGTGCACCGCGTCCTTCACCAGCGCCTTGAGCAGCAGCGGATCCATGTCCGCCGGCGCCGCCTGCGCGGCGAGATTCAAGCCCGTGTCCCAGGCACCGATCAGCGGCGAGAACTCCTTCTCGGGCGTGTAGAGGAACGGCACCGAGGCCGCGGGGATGTAAACCAGGCCGGTGTCCGGCGAGTAGCTCATGTCCTGCCAGTTGTGCGCGCCGAACGGCGCCGGCCGCACGATGCGCCCCTGCGCGCCGTCGTAGGGTGTCTGCGCGAGCTGCGGGCGGCCGGTCTTGGGGTCGATGCCGCGCGCCCAGTTCTGGTCGGCGAACGCGGCCGCCGAAATGAACTGGCCGGTGGCGCGGTCCAGCACGTAGAAAAAGCCGTTCTTGTTGGCCTGCAAAATGACCTTGCGCGGCTGGCCGTCGATCACCAGATCCGCGAGCACCAGGTGCTCGGCCGCATCGTAGTCCCAGGCGTCGCCGGGCGTGGTCTGGAAATGCCAGGCATAACGCCCGTCGTCGAGGTGCACCGCGAGGATGCAGGCCGAATAAAGATTGTCCGAGTCCTTGTCCGAGTCTGCGCCATTGCGCACGTAGCGATTCCAGGGATTGGCGTTGCCCGTGCCGAAATACACCAGGCGCAGTTGCGGATCGTAGGCGATGGCGTTCCACACCGTGCCGCCCACGCCCATCGGCAACCAGCGCGGATCGGGCCAGGTCTGGGCTGCGCGCGCCAGCGCCTGCGGATCGGAGGCGTCGGGCGCATCGCCGGGCACGGTGTAGAAGCGCCAGAGCAGGTGCCCGTCGTTCTCGTCGTAGGCGGACAGAGTGCCGCGCACGCCGGCGTACTCGGCGCCGCCGTTGCCGATCAGGACCTTCCCTTCGATGACGCGCGGCGCCATGGTGATCGTGTAGGGCCGGTCGGTGGGCGTGGTCTGCACCGACCACAGCAATCCACCCGTCTGCGCGTCGAGCGCGATCAGCCGGCCGTCGAGCGTGCCCACGAACACCTTGCCCGCGTCCACCGCCACGCCCCGGTTGACCACGTCGCAGCAGGCCCAGGCGCCGACGCGCCGCGGGACCTGCGGGTCATAGCGCCACTTGAGCCGGCCGCTGACCGCATCCAGCGCGTAAACCCGGCTCCAGGTGCCGGTGGTGTAGAGCGTGTCGCCCACCACCACCGGCGTGGCCTCCAGCCCGCGGGTGGACTCCATGTCGTAATACCAGGCCAGCCCCAGCCGCGACACGTTGCCGGCGTCGATCTGGTCGAGCGCGCTGTAGCGTTGTTCGTAGGGGCCGTTGGCCACGCTGGGCCAATCGGTGCCGGCGCGGGCGCCGAGCGCGAGCCCCAAAGACGCGAGGACAAACGTCGCAGAACCTAGGCGAATTTTTTGCATGCGCACAGCCGGCACTCGGGCGCTCCCCCTGAAGACGATGGATAAGAAACGACACACGGCGTCGCGCAAAGACGCCACAACCCAACTTTAACCGCGCGTAAACGATCGTTCAACGTCGCGTGCTGCTACCATGCGCGGCCGATTGCCGCAACGCGAGTGACTCAGCATGTCCGCCACCGAACTGATCCGCCACTACTACGAAGCCTTCAACCGCGGCGACTGGGACGCCATGCTGGGCTTGCTCGCCGAGGACGTCGCGCACGACATCAACCAGGGTGCGCGCGAAGTCGGCCGCGAGGCGTTCCGCGCCTTCCTGACCCGCATGAACCGCTGCTACCGCGAGCGCCTGGAAGACATCGTGATTTTCGGCGAAGCCAGCGGCACGCGCGCGGCGGCGGAATACGTGGTGGTGGGCGAATACCTCGCCACCGACGAAGGCCTGCCGCCGGCGCGCGGCCAGCGCTATCGCCTGCCGGGCGGGGCGTTCTTCGAGCTGCGCGGCGGCAAGATCGCGCGAGTGACGAACTACTACAATCTGCAAGACTGGTTGAAACAAATCCAATGAGCTTCATTGTCAGCACGTGAATACTCTGCGCATCGAAGTCTTGCACGGCCAAGAGATCGGACGGCAGCTCGACGCGCTCGCGGGGCTGCGCATCGAGGTGTTCCGCGACTGGCCCTACCTGTACGAAGGCAGCCTCGATTACGAGCGCCACTACCTGCGCACCTACCTCGACTGTGCGGACAGCCTCGCGGTGCTCGTGTTCGACGGCGACGCCGCGATCGCCGCCACCACCTCGCTACCGCTGGCCGCAGCCGAGGAAGCGATGCGCAAGCCCTTCGAACAAGCGGGCTACGACGTGAGCAGGATCCACTACTTCGGCGAATCGGTGGTGCGCAAACCCTACCGCGGACGCGGGCTCGGCGTGCGTTTCTTCAACGAACGCGAGGCGCACGCACGGCGGCTCGGCCAGACGATCTGCACGTTCTGCTCCGTGGAGCGCGACCCGAACGACCCGCGCAAGCCGGCCGACTACGTGGGCAACGACCGTTTCTGGCACAAGCGCGGTTACGTGCGTCATCCCGAACTCGTGACCACCTATTCCTGGCCCGACCTCGGCAGCTCCACCTCGACCGACAAGCGCATGGTGTTCTGGCTGCGGGAGCTGCCGGCGCAATGAGCCGCTTCAATCTGGCGCTGGCCCAGTTCGGCGTGTACGCGCCGCGCAGCTGGAGCGACGTCGAGGCGCGGCTCGCGCGCGAAGTGACCACCGCCGCCGCTCAGGGCGCGAAGCTGCTGGTGTTCCCCGAGTACGCCGCCATGACGCTGGCGGCGCTCTTGCCGCCGGCGGTGCAAGGCGATCTGCGCGGCCAGATCGCGCATCTGCAACGCTTCCGCGAGGACTATCTGTCCCTGCACCGGCGCCTGGCGCGCGAGCATGGCGTGTATCTGCTGGCCGGCAGCTTTCCCTGGGAAGTCGCGCCCGGACGCTTCCGCAACCGCGCCTTCCTGTGCCCGCCGCACGAGGGCCGCGCGGATTACCAGGACAAGCGCGTGATGACGCGCTTCGAGCGCGAGGCCTGGAACATCGAAGGCGGGGCCGAGATCCCGCTCAAGGTCTTCGACACCGCGCTCGGCGCCTTGGCGATCGACATCTGCTACGACGTGGAATTCCCGGCATTGGCCGCCGCGCAGGCCGACACCGGCGCGGCCTTGATCCTCGTGCCTTCCTGCACCGACACGCTCGCCGGTCATCATCGCGTGCACGTCGCCGCGCGCGCGCGCGCGCTGGAGAATCAGTGCCTGGTCGCGGTGGCCCCACTGGTCGGCGCGGCACCGTGGTCGCCGGCGATCGACGTCAACCGCGGCGCCGCCGCGCTCTACGGCCCGCCCGACCGCGGCTTTCCCGACGACGGCCTGCTCGCCTGCGGCACCCTGGATCAGCCGGGCTGGGTGTACGCCGAGGTCGATCTCGCGCGCGTCGCGCAGGTGCGCACGGAAGGCCAGGTGTTCAATTTCCGCCACGGGCGCGAACCGGCGGCCGGCCCCGCGATCGTGGAACGGCGGTCGTTGTAGCCTAGCCGCGCTCGATGCGCGCCTGGCCGCCCAGGTAGGGCCGCAAGGCGGCGGGTACGGCGATGCTGCCGTCCGCGTTTTGGAAGTTTTCCAGGATCGCCACCAGGCTGCGGCCGACCGCCAGCCCGGAACCGTTGAGCGTGTGCAGCAGCTCCGGCTTCCTGGTCTGCGGATGGCGGTAGCGCGCGAGCAGGCGCCGCGCCTGGAAGTCGCCGAAATTGGAGCAGGAAGAAATCTCGCGGTAGCGGTTCTGCGAGGGCAGCCACACTTCCAGATCGTAGGTCTTGCGCGCGGCGAAGCCCAGATCGCCGGCGCACAGCGCGACCACGCGGTAGGGCAGTTCCAGACGCTTGAGCACTTCCTCGGCGTGCCCGGTCAGCGCCTCGAGCGCTTCGTCGGACTTCTCGGGGAGCGTGGCTTGCACCAGCTCCACCTTTTCGAACTGATGCTGGCGGATCATGCCGCGCGTGTCCTTGCCCGCGGCGCCGGCCTCGGCGCGGAAGCAAGGCGTGTGCGCCACCCATTTCTTGGGCAGGTCCGCGACCTCGACGATGGTCTCGCGCAGCAGATTGGTCACCGGGACTTCGGCGGTGGGGATCAGCCGCCAGTCCGCGCCGCCGGTCGCGGCGCGGTCCAGCGCGAACAGGTCCGCGCCGAACTTGGGCAACTGGCCGGTGCCGCGCAGGGATTCGCCGTTGACGATGTAAGGCACGTAGAGTTCTTCGTAGCCGTGTTCGCGCGTGTGCAAGTCGAGCATGAAGGCGATCAGCGCGCGCTGCAGCCGCGCCAGATCGCCCCGCAGCACCACGAAGCGCGCGCCGGTCAGCTTGGCCGCGGCGGCGAAATCCATCTGTCCCAGCGCCTCGCCCAGCTCGACGTGGTCGCGCGCGCCCTGCGCGGAACGCGGCGTGCCCCAGCGGCGCAGCTCGCGGTTGTCGTTCTCGTCGCGACCGTCCGGCGTATCCGGCGCAGGCAGGTTGGGCAGTCCCAGCAGGAACTCTTCGAATTCCGCCGCCAGCCGCGCCAGCGCCTGCTCGCTGTCGGCCAGCCGGCGCTTGATGCGTTCCAGGTCTTCCAAGAGAGGCGTGGCGTCCTCGTTGCGGGCCTTGGCCTGGCCGACGCGCCTGGAGCCGGCGTTGCGCTCGGCCTGGAGCGCCTCGGTTTCGGTCTGCAAGGCCTTGCGCCGCGCTTCCAGCGCCTCGAAGCGCGCGCGGTCGAAGACCGGCCCGCGGCGCGCGAGTTGCGCGGCGACGAGATCGACATTGCTACGCAGCAGTTTGGGATCGAGCATGATTCGGTCGCAGGAAGCAGCGCGCATTTTAGCCGCGCACGTCCTCCGGCGTGGCCCGACCGGCCATGTCCAGCGTGTCGAGGCGCCCGCTGCGCACGCGGGCCGCGAGGCGGCGGTTGCGCTGCACGCGTGCCTGGGATATACCCTACCGGGTTTGTTCCGCAAGCTGGCGCCGGTCACCGATGAACGAAGCGCTCGTGCGCTTGGTGGTATTCCTGAGCGGCTGGGCACTGCTCGCCGCCGCCGAGACGCTGCGCCCGCGCGATCCCCTGCCCTTGCCGCGTCGCTTGCGCTGGGTCGCCAATTTCGGGCTCGTGGCGATCGACACGCTCGTCGTGCGCCTTTTGCTGCCGTGGTTGGCGATTGACGCCGCCGCTTATGCCCAGGCGCACGAGGTGGGGCTTTTGCGATGCGTTCCGTTGCCCACGGGCTTGCAATGGATCCTGGCGCTGGTGGCGCTCGATGGCCTGATCTATTGGCAGCACCGCCTCATGCACCTCGTCCCTCTCTTTTGGCGATTACACCGCGTCCATCACAGCGACCTGGTGCTGGACGCCAGCAGCGGCGTGCGTTTCCATCCGCTGGAAATCCTGTTCTCCATGCTGATCAAAATCGCCGCCGTCCTCGCGCTCGGCGCGCCCGTGGGCGCGGTGCTGAGCTTCGAACTCCTGCTCAACGCTTTTTCCCTGTTCACCCACGCCAATCTCGCGCTACCGCCGCGGCTCGACGCGGCGCTGCGCTGGCTCGTGGTCACGCCGGACATGCACCGCGTGCATCACTCCATCCGCAGCGAGGAACACGACCGCAATTTCGGCTTCCATCTTTCCGCCTGGGACCGCCTGTTCGGCAGCTACTTGGAACGGGCGACCACCCCCGTGCTGGGCCTGGCCGATTTTCGGCAAGCCCGCGCGCAGACCCTGCCTGCGCTGCTGCTACAGCCGTTGACTCGTCCGCCTGCGAACGCCGTCATGGCCGCGCAGCCAGTCGGCCAGACGCCGCTGGGCCGGAAGCGGATCGGACAAAGCCGCTAGCGCCTGCGCCACGGCGGGAAGATCCGCCGCGTCATCGACGTCGCGCAGGCATGGCAGCTCGGCGATGGCGCCATGCGCGCGCAGTCCGCCGCGCAGCTGGTCGGCGGTGTCGGCCTGCGAATAGCGCACCGCAGTCCATACCGAGGCCGGTAGCGGCAAGCATCCGCCACACAGCCAGAACCCGCCGTCGGCAGACGCGCCCAGCGCGAACGGCGTGGCCGGATCCCGCACAGCGGCGCGCGCCGCGAGCAATAGCGCGGGCGTCAGTTGCGGGGTGTCGGCGCCGATCAGCAACACGGCGCCGTGGCGCGCGCGTAGTTCGGCATAGACCCGATGCAGCCGCTCGCCGAGGCCGCCCGCGCCTTGGGCGATCACGGGAAACCCGCTCCAAACCGACCAGGCCGCGGGATCGTTTTCCGCCACCGCCCAGTAAACGGCAAGCCTCGGCGCACAGGCGCGCGCCACCGCGGCCGTCGCGTCCACGGCCAGGCGGTAGAACGTTTCCGCTGCCTCGCGGCCAAGCGTCTGCGCGAGACGTGTTTTGACGGGGGAAAAACCCGGCGTCTTGACGAAGATCGCCAGCGCCGTCTTCATGGCTCGACCCGACGGGTTTCGCGCGCCGCCTGCCGGGCCTGGGCGAGCGTCAGCCGCCAGTGCCGGACGGTGGTGGCGGCCCAGCCGCGCTCGGCGTACTTGCGCGCGCTGGTGGCCAGCGCGGCCGGGATCTCGCGCAAGGGCAGACCGGCGGCGCGGGCGCGCCACACCAGGAAATGATCCTCGCCGCAGGCCAGGCGCTCGTCGTAACCGCCCAAGCGGGCGAAGTCCTCCGCGCGCAGCACGAAGCCCTGGTCGCCGAAGGGCAGCCCCAGCCAGCGCGCGCGCAGGTTGGCGCCCAGGGCGTTGAGCGCGGCGAGCCGCGGCCCGTCGCGCAGGAACTTCAGACGGAAATAACCCAGCGCCGGCGCGCCGGCGGCGATGAACGCCTGCAACGCCGGCCAGGTCTGCGGCGTCAGCCGCGAGTCGGCGTGCAGGAACCACAGCCAACGCCCGCGCGCGACCCGCGCGCCGGCATTCATCTGCGCCGCGCGGCCGGGCCGGCTCCGGCATTGCCGCAGCCTGGGCCCGGTGGGCCAAGCGGCGGGAAGTGCCAGCAAAGCTTCCTCCACACGCACCAGGACGATCTCGCTATCCGCCGGCAGGGCGCGCAGTTGTTCGAGCAGCCCGCACCAGGCCGTCTCGCTTGGTGCGAGCGGCATGACGATCGACAGCCGTACGGGCGGCAAAGGGCATCCCTCCACAAATGCGACGCGGCAGTGTAAAACGGCCGGGGAAAGCGCTGCGCTGCGGCCCGCGTTCGGATTTCTCCACCCGGCGTCCGCCGCGTCTCCACAAGCTCAAGCCAGCCGCTAAGCTCGGGGCATGCGTTCCCGAACTCGTGCGACGGCGCGGCTGCCCAAGCGGCCGGATCTGGCCGACGTGTTCCGCGCCTATCCGCTTGGCGTGGCGGAATTGCTCGCCTATCACGACGCGCTGTTGCGCGGAGATTCTCCGCTCAGCGTCGGCGAACGCGAGTTGATCGCCGTCTTCGTCTCCAGCTTGAACGCCTGCGGATTTTGTTTCGGCGCCCATCGCATCATCGCGGAACGTTTCGGCGTGCAGCCCGACGTCGTCGAGCACTTGCTCACCGACATCGACCGCGCCCCGATCCCGGCACGGCTCAAGCCGATCTTCAAACTCCTCGCCAAGCTCACGCGCGCACCGGCTTCGGTAGAGGCTGCGGACCGGGAGGCGGTATTCGCCGCCGGCTGGAACGAACGCGCCTAGCACGACGCGATCGCGGTGTGCGCGCTGTTCAATTTCATGAACCGTCTGGTCGAGGGCATGGGCGTGGTCACCACGCCAGCGATCCGGGCCGCGCAGCGCGCCCGCCATGCGCGCGGCGCGTTGGCCGACTCCAAGACGCCCTACCAAGACTACGGCCGTCTGATCGGCGTACTGCCCCGCCATGGCTGAACCGAAAACGCTCTGGGTTTTGGCCGGCGGCGGCAGCCTTGGTGCGGTGCAAGTGGGCATGCTCAAAGCGCTGGTCGACGCCGGAGTCGCCTGCCATGGTGTCGTGGGCGCTTCGGTCGGAGCGCTGAACGGCGCCTGGTTCGCCACCCGGCCCGACGCCGCGGGCATCGCGGACCTGGCACGGATCTGGTGCGGCTTGCGCCGCGAAGACGTGTTTCCGCTGTCGCTCAGCGGCGTACTGCGGTGCTGGCTGTCCGGCACCGCTGCAGTGAGTTCGCCAAAGGGCCTGCACCGCCTGATCCGCCAGGAACTCCCGCTTTCCGATCTCGAACGGGCGCGCCTGCCATTGACCGTCATCGCCACCGATCTGCTGGATGGCAGCGAGGTGCACCTGGAGCGTGGCGCCGCCGAACCGGCGCTGCTGGCTTCGACGGCGATTCCCGGCGTGTTTCCACCGGTCTGTCACGAACGGCGCTGGCTGGTTGATGGCGGCATCGCCAGCAATACGCCGATCGCAGCCGCAGTGGCACAGCACGCCGAACGCATCCTGGTGTTGCCCACCGGCATGAGCTGCGCGCTCCAAACGCCACCGCGCGGCGTGATCGGCGAGGCGCTGCTCGCCGGCCAGTGGATCCTGCGCCTGGCGATCAAGATTGCGCTCAACGTCCTGACGCCTTTCGTCGTCGCTAACCTCGGCCTGCTGTCGCGCCAAGAGCATTATTGAAGCGTCCGGATCAATAACCCGGAGCGTCCCTCAAGAGAGCAGGCGGTACGCAGCCGTGCCGAAGGCCGCGCCAAGCGGCAGCGTCACCAGCCAGGCGGCAACGATGCCGCCGAGCACGCCGCGGTCGGGCGACTGACCGGCGCCGGCCAGGGCGCCGACCGCGACGTGGGTGGTGGACACGGGCAAGCCGTCGAAGCTGGCGCTGCCGACCAGCGCCGCGGTGGTGAGGCTTGCCGCCAGTGCATCGCCGACCTGCAGCCGACTGATCCGGCGAGCGAGCGTGTGTGCGACGCGGCGCGCGCCGAGCAAGGCGCCAAGCAGCATGCTGACGCCGACTAGACTGACGGCGAGTTGCGGCGGCATCGCCAGCGCCATCAGCAGAGCCGCGATCTTCGGCGTGTCGTTGAGGCCGCGCGCGAAACCGACCGCGCCGGCCGCGCCCCAGTGGAGCCAGTCGATCATCCGGCGTGCGTCCAGTCGGACCAAGGCCGGCGCGCCGTCCGCTTCGCAGGCGGCGCTGCGGTCCAGGCGCAGGGTCGCCGGCGCGAGCAGCATCGCCTGCCCTTGCGTTGCCACCAGCGCCGGCTCCGCGCAGGCACAGACACTGCGGCTGCCCGCCCAGGCCGCCAGCCGCAGCAGCGGCGCGCGCAGCAGGCGCGCCGGCACCCAGGCCAATAACGGGCTTACCAGCAAGGGCAGCAGGAAACTCCCCGACAGGGTCGCCCAGCGCAGGCCGCCGTCCGCGAACAAGCCGACGCCGCACATCGCCCCGATCAAGGCATGCGTGGTCGAGATCGGCAGGCCGCGCCAGGCCGCCAGCGCCACGCTGAAGGCGCCGCCAAGGGCGACCGCGGCGGCGAACCGCGGCGTCAAAGCGAGCGCCGGCGCAACCAGCCCGGCGCCGGTGAACGCGGAGAGCAGTTTCGCCGCCAGCGCCGCCGACAACAGCGAACCGGCCAGCGTGGTGATGCAGCCCCAGGCCAGCGCGCTGCGGTAGCCGGCGACCCCGCTGCCGTAGAGGCCGGCGACGCCCTTGAAGTTGTCGTTGGCGCCGTTAGCGCCGGCGAGAAAAGCGACAGCCAGGATCAGCAGACCCGTCATTCCTTGCGCTCCTTCGAGTCAGCAGCAGCCGGGGCCGCAGACTTTGGCGTCGCCCGGAATCGCGGCCGGCGCGCAGTCAAACAAGCCGAAGTGGCGCGCCTTGTCGCCTTCGACGCGAAAATGCGGCGCGTAGCGGCTGCGCGAAAGCATGTCGGCGGTGTTGCCGCACACGCGCAGCGGCCGGTGCGCCTCGAAGCGGTGGTGGTCGTCGAGCGCGAAAACGTGCGGCGCCTCCGGCAGCGAACCCAAGTAGGTCGCCACCTGGCCGTAATCCTCGCAGCGGTCTTCCAGCGGCAGCTTGAACACCCGCCAGGTGATGGATTCGAAGCGCGCCGCGCCGAGCTTGGATTCGATGGCGGCATCCTGGATCGCGATCGGACTGCGCGCGACGACGCGTGCGTCCGCGACGCCCAGGCGCGCCAGCAGCCGGCGGAAGTCCTCCACGTACAACGCACCGGCCAGACATTCGCCGACCAGCACCGGATCGGCGAGCAGGGCCAGCGGCAGACGCCGGTCGCAGAACACGTCGGCGAAGTACAGCTCTCCGCCGGTTTTCAGCACCCGCAGCGCCTCGGCGAACGCGCGCGCCTTGTCGGCGACCAGGTTGAGCACGCAGTTGGAGACGATCACGTCCACCGAGCCGTCCTCGAGACCCGCCGCCGCGAGGTCGCACCAGTCGCCGAGCCGGAACTCGACGTTGGAGCGCGCGTAGCCGAACGCCGCCGCGTGATAGGCGCGGTGTTTCTCGGCCACCGCGAGCTGCTCGGGCGTCATGTCCACGCCGATCACGCGGCCGCGCTCGCCGACGAGCCTGGACAACAGATAGCAGTCGCGCCCCGCGCCGCAGCCCAGGTCCAGCACGGTGGCGCCGGTCAGCGCCAACGGAAAGGGCGAGCCGCAGCCGTAGAAGCGCGCCTTGACTTCCTCGTGCAGCAGCGGCAGCAGCGCCCGCAGATGCGCCGGCAACGCCTCGGCGGCACAACAGGCGGAAGTCTTCAGATCGGCGCTGGTGCGCAGGGTCTGGCCGTAATAAGTGCGTACCAGCTCGCGCTGTTCGTTCAAGTCGTTCATACCAGGGCTCCCGAGCAGGAACTGCCCGCACCGGCGGTGCAGCCGTAGCAGTGATCGGCGAAGGCGATGGGTTGGTCTTGGAGCTGATCCAGGGTCTCGATGTCCCACAGGGTGCGCGGCGTGCCGCCCAAGGGCAGCTCCAGCATCTGGTTGAAGTCGCAGTCGTAGAGCCCGCCGTCCCAGCTCACCGACACCAGGTTGCGGCACATCACCTGCGGCGCCGCCTGAGGGTTGAAGGCATCGCGCAGGGTGTGCATGTAGGTCTCGTAGCGGCCTTCGCGCTCGAGCTGGTGGAGGAAACGTTTGATGGGCATGTTGGTGAGGGTGTAGAGGCGGTTGAAGACGATGCCGAAGCGCTCGGAGAGTTCGCGCCGGTAGTCGGCTTCGAGCTGCGCCTGCGGCGGCGGCAGGCGCGCGCCGAGCGGGTTATAGACCAGATCGAGCTCGAGGTCCGAGCCTTCGCGCCCGTAACCGAGGGCGTTGAGCCTTTGCAGCGCCCGGATGGAGGGCGCGAACACGCCGCGGCCGCGTTGCTTTTCCACGTTGTCGCGCGTGTAGCAGGGCAGCGAGGCGACCACGCGCACCCGATGGGCGGCGAGGAACTCGGCGGTGTCCTCCTGGCCCGGCAGGAACAGCACGGTGAGATTGCAGCGGTCGATGACCTGCTTGCCGAGCCGACGCGCTGCGCTCACCAGGCGCCGGAAGTGGGGATTCATCTCCGGCGCGCCGCCGGTCAGATCCACCGTGTGCACCTGCGGCGCGCGCGCGAGCAACTCCAGCAGACGCTCGACGGTGGCCGCCGACATGATCTCGGTGCGCTTGGGGCCGGCCTCCACGTGGCAATGGGTGCAGGCCAGGTCGCACAGCCGGCCGAGGTTGATCTGCAAGATCTCCAGCGGCAGCCGACGCAGCTGCAGGCCGTGCCGGCGCAAGGTATCGGTAAAGCTCGTGGACATCGGTTGGGGGATCGCGCTCATCGAGAGCTCCTCGGCGTTTGGCTCGCGGATTCGGATTGCGGCTGGAAACGGAAGTCGGCATACCAGGCGGTGACGGAATCGCCGGTCTGGTCCGTGTCGCTCATCAAGGCGATGCCGGTCAGGCGCGGCACCGGCTGACCGAACGCGGCGCGATAGTCGGCGGCCACGTCGCGGCTCTCCTCGCGCCACTCGCCTGCGTGGGCACCGCCGCTCTCCAGCACGATCATGCGCACGCGGTCGGTGTAGGCGCTGGGCACGACAGTGCCCACCGGCGTGTGGTTGTCCCAGACATAGCACAGCGCCGCCGAGGGCAAGGTCGGGTCGTAGGTCAGGCGAGCGAGCGAAAGCCCCAGCCGGTCGGCCAGCGAAAAACCGGTCTCGGGCGCGTCGAACGTGAGATACACCCGCGCGGCGAAGTCGTCGCCGGATTTGTGCCTGAGATCGGCCTTCGTCAAGACATGGCTGACTTTCCACCGCCAAGACAGGCGCCCGGCACCGGGCAGATCGAGTCGGCGCAGCAGGCTGGAAGCGGCGCCCGCCGATTCCGCGCGGACCACCGCCCGCCCGTCGTCCGTCTCCAGTGCGTAGCGCACCGGCTTGGCCTTGGACAGGCGCTGTTCGCTCCAGCCCTGCGGCAAACCGTTCTGACCGCCGGTCGCAAAGCCGAGCTCGATGACTTCGGCTCGCGTCGTGCCCACGGCGAACGCAAGGCATGCGAGCAGCGCGTGACGGATTCTGGCCTTCAAGGGGCGCGCTCCCTGCGCGCGGCGGATGGCGCGCCGCGGCGAAAGCGGTGGAAGCGCTCCAGCAACGCCAGGATTTTTTCCGGCCGGTGCGCCTGGCGCCACAGACCCGCGGCGTACTTGTTCGCTTCGGCCAGCGTCGGATAAACATGGATGGTGCCGAGGAGCTTGTTGAGGCCGATGCGCTGGCGCATGGCCAGCACGAATTCGGCGATCAGCTCGCCGGCTTGGGCGCCGACGATCGTGGCGCCGAGCACGCGGTCGCGGCCCGGCGCGGTGAGCACTTTGACGAACCCCTCGGTCTCGCCCTCGGCGATGGCGCGGTCGAGCTCCGCGAGCTCGTAGCGCACCGCTTCGTAGGGAATGTTTTTCTCCCGGGCCTCGGTCTCGTTGAGGCCCACGCGCGCCACCTCCGGTTCGGTGAAGGTGGTCCAGGGGATGACCGAGAAATCGGCCTTGAAGCGTCCGCCGCGCAGCGCGAGCCAGGGCCCGAACAGCGCGTTGATCGCGGCGTACCAGGCGGTGTGCGCGCCGACGTGGGTGAACTGGTACGGACTGGCGACGTCGCCGCAGGCGTAAATGTTCGGAAAGTTGGTCTGCATGAACGCGTTGACTTCGAGGGTCTTGCCGCAGCGCACGCCCAGTTCCTCCAGGCCATAACCGGTCAGGCGCGCGCGGCGGCCCACCGCGACCAGGAGGTGGTCGAAAGCGATGCGCTCCTCGCGCCCGTCGGCCGCGCACACCAGGAATTTCGTGCCGTTTTCGACCCATACGGCTTTGGCCTGCGTTCCGATGCGCAGGTCCACGCCTTCGGCGCGGAATTTTTCGGCGACGAGCGCGGAGACTTCGGGATCCTCGCGCGGCAGCAGGCGCGGCAGCATCTCCACCTGGGTCACCCGTGCGCCCAGCCGCGCGAACGCCTGGGTCAGCTCGCAACCGATCGGCCCGCCGCCCAGCACCACCAGACGCCGCGGCAGTTCGCGCAGCGACCACAGCGTATCCGAGGTCAGATAACCGGCCTCCTGCAAACCCGGAATCGGCGGCACGAAAGTCTCGGCGCCGGTGGCGATGACCAGGCTGCGCGCGCTGAGCCGGCGCGTTCCGCCGTCCGGCGTGCGCACCTCGACGGTCCACGGATCGACCAGGCGCGCCCGGCCCATCAGCACCTCCACGCCGAGCGCGGTGTAGCGCTCCACCGAGTCGTGCGGCGCCACGGCCCGCACCACGCCGGCCACGCGCTCCATCACTCGCGCGAAATCCGGCCGACCCTGCACGTCGACAAAACCGTACTCGGCGGCGCGCCGCAACTGGCTGGCGTAGCGCGCGGAGCGGATCAGCGCCTTGGACGGCACGCAGCCGGTGTTGAGGCAGTCACCGCCCATGCGCTGGCCTTCGATCAGCGTGACCTTGGCCTTCAGCGCGGCGGCGATATAACTGGCCACCAGGCCGGCGGCGCCCGCGCCGATCACGATCAGGTTGCGGTCGAAGGCGCGCGGCCGCACGTAAGGGCGATACACGCGCCGCGCCTGCAGCATGTCCAGCGACTTGCGCGCGCCCAGCGGAAACACGCCGAGCAGCGCCAGGGAAGCGAGCAGCGCGGGCGAAAGGATGCCGTGCAAGGAATGCAGCCGCGCCAACTGCGTGCCGGCATTCACGTACAGCAGCGTGGCCGGCAGCATGCCGAGCTGGCTGACCCAGGCGTAGGTGCGCAACCGCAGCGGCGTCAAGCCGAACAGCAGATTGACCACGAAAAAGGGAAACACCGGGATCAGCCGCAGGCTGAACAAGTAAAACGCGCCGTCGCGCGCCACGCCCGTGTCGATGGCGCGCAGCGCCTGGCCATAACGGGCTTCGAGCCAGCCGCGCAGGACGAAGCGCGAAGCCAGAAACGCCAGGCAGGCGCCGGCGGTGGACGCGAACGACACGAGCAGCGTGCCCCAGACCAGGCCGAAGAGCGCGCCGCCGGCCAGGGTCATCACCAAGGCGCCGGGCAGGGACAAGCCGGCGACGACGACGTAGGCCGAAAAATACGCGAGCGCGAACGCCCAGGGATGCGCAGCCCGCAACGCGGCCAGCGCCTGGCGCTGCGCTTGAAGCTCATCGAGCGAAAGAAACCGGCCGAGATGGAAATAAACGAACGCCGCCGCCAAGGCAGCGGCGATCGCCAGCACCGCCAGTGCGCGGCGCGCATTCTGGCGTGCGGCACGGCGCTCTACGTCAGACGGCGGACGCGCGGGGCTTGCGGACGACACGGATGCCATTGGGGGATCGGTCGGATTCATCGTGCTAGGGTAAGCGCTCGGGGAGCTTCCCAAGAAGGGCCGCGCGTCCGGGCGTTATGTCCGTGAGTTCGCGGCGCGGTGGCTGCCTCGCGCGGCTGCGGCCGACGGAAACGGAGCCGAAACTCGGCCTGAACCCATTTCGCCCATGACATCGCCCGCCAGGCGGAAATGCCGCCCATGCGCGAATTGATCCAGATCAATGCACGGAGCGCACCTCTAGGATAAAGAGCGAAGTTTCCACGGGGACGAGCATGGACAAAGCACCGAAGTCGGCTCCCGCATCGGCCGGCGAAGACCGAAAGCTTTACGAGAGCATCGGGGGCGCCACCGGCGTGAACGCTCTGGTGGAGCGTTTTTATGCGAACGTGCTCAACGATCCGCAGCTTGCCCCGTTTTTCGAGCACGCGCGCATGGACCGGCTGCGCCGCATGCAAAGGGAGTTCTTCGCCGCTGCCCTGGGCGGTCCGGTGGACTACAGCGGCGATCACATCGCCCATGCGCACCACGGCCGGGGCATCGGTCGCGCCGAATTCCAGCGCTTCGTGCAGCACCTGTTCGATACGCTGGCCGAGTTCCGCCTCACCGAAAACGAGCGTTACGCGATCATCGAACGCATCAATCGCTACGTGAACGAAGTCACCGGGGCCCCCGCCGGTACCTGAAGCCCGGCACCCCCTGTCGGCGCGCAAGCAGGCGGCGAGGGTGCGACGGATCGGTCAAGGATCGGGCAAGGCGGACGAGGTCTGCGCTAGTGCGCCAATGTCGGCGCGCGCTTCATCGCCGGACCCTCCAAAAAACGCTTGCCGGACCCCGCGCACGCTCGCTATAGTGCGAACAGGAGATGGCATTCCTCCTCTAACCGCCTTAACCGGCTAATGATGCCTACCAATTTCCGATTCCAAGGACAACAAAGGAATTGGTGGCAACGATGCGAGCCGGCGATCCGCTGACCCGAAACACACCGACTGCGCGCGCGATGTCGCGTCGCGCCCCCGGCCTGCGAGGGCGCGACCGTGCGTGACGTGGGGCTACAGATCGCACAGGTGGCGACCGTGCTGTTCCTCGCGCCGCTGTTGCAGGGCGTGATCGTGCAATGGCAGGAGCGCGTGCAGCGCGCGCAGGGTCCCGGCATTTTCCAGCCCTACCGCGACCTGTGGAAGCTGTTCCACAAACAGCTCGTGGTGCCGGAGACGGCGAGTTTCGTCTATTGGATCGCCCCGATCGTCGCCTTCACTTGCGTGTTGACCGTGCCGATCCTGATCCCGGTGTTGACCAACTACCCGCTGCCGCAGTCGGACATGGGCGACATCCTGGGCGGCGGCCTGATCCTGACCCTGGGCTCGTTCATGGTCACGCTCGCCGGGCTCGACTCCGGCAGCGCCTACGGCGGCATCGGCAGCTCGCGTGCGGTGCTGCTGGCAATCCTCGCCGAGCCAACGCTGATCCTGGTGTTCGTCGGCATCACGCTGCTGGCCAAGGCCATGCTGCCTTTCGTCGTGAACCACCTGCTGGTCGCGGACCCCGCGCTGTACTGGAGCCCGGCGCACCTGTTTCTCGTGGCGGCCTTCTTCATCCTGCTGCTGGTCGAGACGGACCGCCTGCCGATCCACTCCAGCACGCATCTGGAGGTGTACATGATCGAGGAGGCGCGGATTCTGGAATATTCCGGCCCGCTGCTGGCGTTGCTCAAGTGGGCAGGGATGATGAAGCAGTTCATCCTCTACACCATCTTCTGCAACGTGCTGCTGCTCCCCTGGGGCCTGTCGGTGCAGGGTACGGCGCTGGGCGCGCTCGCCGCGGCGGTCGCGTTGTTCGCCAAGTTCCTGCTCGTCGCGGCGGCGGTGGTGGTCGTGGAAACCATGCAGTCGCGCCTACGCTACTACCGCTACCAGGAACCGTTGGCCGCCTCTTTTCTGCTGGCGGTGCTGGCCATCGTCGCCGACCAACTGAGATAGCGAGGATGATTGCCACGCAATTCCCGCCGCTGGCCGCATCGCTGTTCAGTCTGATGGCGATCGGCAGCCTGTTGCTCGCCTTCGTCATGCTCGGCTCGCGCTGGCTCAAGGACTACTTGCTCGCCTTCGCCGCGCAATCCTGGCTGATTGCGCTGCTGTCGGCCGCGGTCGGCTACTACGGCAACTTCCCGGAGCTGTACTTCATCGCGGCGCTGACCGCGCTGTTCCGCGGCGTGGTACTGCCCTGGCTGATCCTGCGCATCATCGCGCGCCTTAAGGTGGACCGCGAACTGCACGAACGCCTGAGCCCGAGTTCGTCGCTGGTCATCGGCGCGGCGCTGGTGCTGTTCGCCTTCGTCGTCTCCAGCCACCTCGGACGCACTCTGCATCTGGAAGGCAGCGTGGCGGTGCTGGCGCTGACCGTGATGCTGTCGATGAAGCTGATCGGCTTCCTCATGCTCGCGGTGCGCGGCGAAGCGCTCAGCCAGATTCTCGGCATCCTGGTGCTGGAAAACGGCATCTTCCTCGGCAGCCAGATCCTGGTGCCGGGCATGCCACTGTTGCTCGAGCTGGTGATCCTGTTCGATCTGCTGGTGATCGTGGCCTGCTTCGGCGTGCTGGTGCGCTATCTCGTGACCCACGCCGGCGTCACCCACGCACGCGCGCTGCGGAGACTTGTGGGATGAGTAGCGAAAGCCTGATCGCCGTGATCCTGCTCGCGCCGCTGGCGGCGGTGCTCTTGTGTCTGCTCGTGCAGCGCCCGCGGCCGGCGGAGTTCTTCAACCTCGCCGCGGCAGTCGTGGTGTTCCTCGCGGTGCTCGCCTTGCTGCCGCACAGTCTCTCCGGCCCGCAACGGCTGGCCGACGATTACCTGATCGTGGACGCGCTCAGCACCTGGGGACTGCTGTGTGTAGCCAGCGTCTACCTGCTCTCCTCGATCTATGCGATCGGCTACATGCGCCGGCTTTCCGAGGATGCGCGCTTGCACCGCTTCTACGCCCTGTTCGCCGGCTTTGCGCTGACCACGCTGTCCGGCCCGTTGATGAACAACGTGGGCGTGTACTGGATCGCCATCGAACTGACCACGCTGGTCTCGACCTTCCTGGTGTGCTTCGAGCTGGGCGCGGAAAGCATCGAGGCGGCATGGAAATACCTCGTCATCGTCTCCGCCGGCATCAGTCTGGCTCTGCTCGGCACCGTGCTGTACTACTGGGCCGGCAGCTTCGCGCTCGGCCCCAGCTACTCGCTCACTTGGGCCGCGCTGCGCGAGGTGGCGCCGCGCCTCGATCCCGCCATCGCCACCACCGCGTTTCTGCTGGTGACCATCGGCTTCGGCACCAAGGTCGGCCTGGCGCCCATGCACACCTGGCTGCCGGACGCGCACAGCGAAGGCCCGGCACCGGTGTCGGCCATGCTCTCCGGCGCGCTGCTCAACACCGCGATGATCGGCATCGCACGCTTCCTCCAGGTCAGCGATGCCGCCGGCAGCGGCGCGCTGCCGCGGGCGGCGGTGGTGGCGCTGGGCGCCTTCTCGCTGTTCGTGGCGGCGCTGTTCATCGTGCGCCAGACCGGCATCAAGCGATTGATGGCCTATTCCAGCGTGGAGCACATGGGGGTGCTGGCGCTAGGGTTCGGATTCGGCGGACCGTTAGGGATCGCGGGCGCGCTCTACCACATGCTCAACCACTCGCTGAACAAGTCGCTGATGTTCTTCGGCGCCGGCAATGCCATGCGCGCCTACGGCAGCAAGCGCATCGGCGCGATCCGCGGCCTGCCGACGCGCATGCCGGTGTCGGGCTGGCTGTGGCTGGCCGGCGCGGTGGCGATCACCGGCGCCCCGCCCTTCGGCCTGTTCCGCAGCGAACTCACCGTGCTGCGCGCGGGCTTGCGCAGCGATCACGCCTGGGCGGTATACCTCATGTTGGTCTTGCTGATCGTGATCTTCGTCGGTTTCCTCGCCCACTTCCGCGCCATGTACTTCGAGCGCGCGCCCGCCGCGGCAGAAGAACTCCAGTCCGAGGAGGACATCGAGCGCGCACAACCGCTGCGCGATTTTCCCGACGCCTGGTGCGTGGTGCCGATGGCGCTGGCGCTGATTCCGCTGCTGGCGCTAGGCCTGTGGTGGCCGGACTTCTTCGCGCGCTGCTTCGCCGCGGTAGCGGCGAACCTGTCGGTCGGTGGGCGGTCCTGATGAACGCGCCGCTTCTACAAGACCTCGCACCGTCGCAACTGCCGGAACGCGCACGTGCCCTGCTGGAATCCGGCGGTCGCCTGCAGATGGCCTACGCCTGGTTCCCGGACGGTGCCATCGAACTGCGCTACCTCGCGGCGGCGAGGCCGAAGGTCTTCGAGATCTGGCGCGTGCGGCCGGAAAACGGAACCGCCCCGAGCCTCGCCGCCGTCGCGCCGCTGTTGTCCTGGTACGAGCGCGAGATCGCCGACCTGTGCGGCGTGCGCTTCGAGGGCCGTCCGGAACCCGACCCGCTGGTGCTGCTGCCCGGCGCCCGCGCCTCCGCGCCACCGCTCACGCCGGGCGCGGACCTCCGTATCGACTACACGCCGCAGTTTGCGCGGCTGCCGGAGATCGCCGGCCCCGACCGCGCCGATGTGCAGGTGCTGCCCTTCGGGCCGGTGCGCGGCGACGTGTTGGAGTCGGCGCAGTTCTTGTTCTTGTACATCGGCGAGGCGATCCTGCACTACCTCCCGAAGCTGTTCTTCAAGCATCGCGGCATGGAGAAGCGCTTCGAAGGCTTGAACGCGCCGTTCGCGCCGGTGCTGGCCGAACGCGTGTCGGGCGTGGACAGCGTGGCGCACGCGCTGGCCTGCTGCCAGGCGCTGGAAGCGGCCGCCGGCTGCGCGGTGCCGCCGCGTGCCCACTGGCTGCGCGTGCTGCTCGCCGAGCTCGAACGCCTCTACAACCACCTCCACTATCTGGGCCACCTGTGCCACACCACCACGCTCAAGGTGGGCGAAGCACAGGGGAAATATCTGGAGGAGCTTGCCAAGCAGATCAACGGCCGTCTCGCTGGCAGCCGTTTTCTGCGTGGCCTCGTTATTCCCGGTGGCCTGCACCGCGAGCCGCGGCTCGACGGCCTGCGCGAATCGCTCGCCCGTCTGCAGGAGCAGTTCGCGCCCTATGCGGAAATGCTGGAAACCAGCACCACCCATCTCGACCGCCTGATCACCACCGGCGTGCTCCCGCGCCGCACCGCCTTCGACCAGGGAGCGAGCGGGCCAATCGAGCGCGCTTCGGGACTCGACCGCGACCTGCGCCGCGATCACCCGTATGCCGCCTATGACGAGCTGAAATTTCCCGTGGCGCTGCGCACGGCCGGCGACGCCCACGCGCGCCAGCAGGTGCGGCTCGCCGAAATCGAGTCGAGCTTGGCCTTGATCCGCGCGGTGCTCGACGAACTGCCGGAGGGTCCTGTGCACGCCGAGTGCACACCGCCGCCAGGCAGCGAAGGGCTGGGCTGGGCCGAGTCGCCGCGCGGTTCGCTGTACTACGCCGTCCACGTAGGCAGCGACGGCCGCATCGCGCGCATGAAGATCAAGTCGCCGAGCTTCTCCAACTGGCGTGCGTTTCCCTTCACCGTGCACGACACCAACATGATGGACTACGCCATCGACGAAGCGAGCTTCGGCCTGACCGTGGCCGGCTGCGATCGTTGAAGGAGAACGAACATGCCAGTCTGGACACTCTACGGATTGAAGCAAGGCAAGGTGAGCCAGCGCTGGCCGGCGGTCGGCGGCGACGACGGTCAGTCCGGCGTGCTCGGCTTCCCGCGGTTCGATCCGGCGCAATGTCAAAGCGGTTGCCGCGACTGCGCCGACGCCTGCCTGCCCCAGGCGATCACGCTCAAAGAGGGTGGCGGCGTGAACGTGGACTACGGCCGCTGCGTGCAATGCCAGTTGTGCGTCACCGCCTGTCCGAGCGGCGCGTTCACCCTGTCCAGCGACTGGGCCTTCGGCGTGCGTGCCCGCGAAGACCTGGTGTGGGCACAAGCCGCGAACAGCGCCGCAGGACAGACGCTCAAGCGCGAAATCCGCAAAGTGTTCGGCCGCAGCCTGCATGTGCGCCACGTGGATGCCGGCTCCTGCAATGGCTGCGAATCGGAATTGCAGGCGTTGAACAATCCCTACTACAACCTGCACCGGCTGGGCGTGTTTTTCACCCCCAGTCCGCGCTTCGCCGACCTGCTGCTGGTCACCGGACCGGTGACCTATGCGATGAAAGGACCGCTGCTCGCCGCCTACGAGGGCATGCCGGAGCCGCGCTTCGTGATGGCGGCCGGCACCTGCGCCTGCTCGGGCGGCACCAACGGCGGCGGCTACGCCTGCGGCCGCGGACTGGACGGCCTGCTGCCGGTGGACGTATGGCTGCCCGGTTGTCCGCCGAACCCTGCGGCGTTCATCCACGCCCTGCTGATGCTGCTGCAACGCCTGCCTCAGCGCGTGCGCGGTGGACACTTGATGGAGGATGGCGATGGCCGCTGAAGCGCTGGGACTCGCCCTGCTGCTGTGGCTGGCCGGCGGCTTGCTGGCCATTTCCAGCGCCGGCGGCGCGGCGCGCGCGCCTCTAGTGCTCGGTTGCGCGGCTGGTATCGTCGGCTGCCTCGCAGGACTCGCCGACGAGGGCCTGTCCCTGACGATCGGATCCTGGACACTCGCCTATTCCAACAGCGCGCTGTGGTTGTTCGGCTTTGGACTGCTGCCGGCGGGGCTGGCGGCGGCGCTCGGCTCGCCGGTGCGTGAGGGACATGCGGGCTGGTGCTTCGGCGTGGCTACCTCGCTGCTCGGCGCCGCCGGCGTGTTCGGGGCACAGGACGGCGTCGCGCTGCTGATCGCCTGGGAGCTGATGAGCCTGGGCGGTGCCGCCCTGCTTCTTTCCGAAAAGCGGGCGTCGGACAGTGGCCGACCGGTGCTGTTCATGCTGGCGCTGCTCGAAGTCGGCGCGGTGGCCTTGCTGCTCGCAGTGCTCCTGCTCGACCGCGCCGGCGGCGGAATGGGCGCGGCAGCACTGAGCGGCGGCGCGCAGGCGCTGTCCGGCGGCGCGTGCGCGTTCGTCGGCGCGTTGTTCGTGATCGCTTTCGGTGCCAAGCTCGGCCTGTTGCCGTTCTACGAGTGGTTCCCCTCCGCTTATGCGTCCGGCAGCGGCGCCACGGGTGCGCTGCTGTCCGGCGTGGTGCTCAACGCCGCCTACTTCGCCCTGACGCGGGCACTGATCGAGTGGCTGCCGGGCAGCGGCGGCTGGCTGTTCACGCTCGGCGTCGGCGTGGTCATCGTGGGGGTGTGCTCGGCCATCCTCACCGCGCTGTACGCCTTCCAGCAGGACGACTGGCGCGGCCTGCTGTCCTTTTCATCGGCAGAGAACGCTTCGATCGCGGTCGCCACGCTCGGCGCCGCGCTGCTGTTCCGCGCGGACGGTCACGACGATCTGGCCGCGCTGGCCTGGTGCGTGGCGCTGCTGCATCTCGCCGGGCACGCGCTTGCCAAAGGCACGCTGTTTCTCGCCGCCGACGGCGTGGCCGCGGCCGGTGGTGACTACCGCATCGCCCAGGGCGGCTGGCTGAAACGCGGCGGGCTGCTGTTTGGCGTCGGCGCGCTGTGCGCCGCGATGTCGCTCGCCGCCCTGCCGCCGCAGGCCGGCTTCACCAGCGAATGGTTCGTGTTCCAGACGCTGTTCCAGGGTTTTCATCTTGGACACCTGGGCGGGCGCCTGACGTTGGCGCTGGCCGGCGCGGGTCTTGCGCTCACCGCGGCGATCGCGTTTGCCACTTTCGTCAAGCTGTTCGGTCTGGGACTGCTGGGCGCGCCCGATGCCCCGCGCACGCCGCAGCCGATCGGCGCGGGGCGTGCGCTGTGCGTGTTCGCCCTCGGTTTCGCAGTGCTGGCGCTGGCGATCGGCCTGCCGTGGTGGCTGCTGGTGCTCGACGCGCAGAGCGCGTCGCTGTTCGGCGGGCATTACGCTGCGCAACTGCGTTCGGATTGGCTGCTGGTGCCGCTGACCGCCAAGTTCGCCTTCATCTCACCCTCCAAGCTGGTCATCGCCCTGCCGCTGCTCGCGTTGCTGCCGCTACTGCTGTTGCTCAACGCGCGGCGCCACGCCGTGCGGCGCGTGCCGATCTGGTACGGTGGCCTGCGTCAGAATCCGCGGCGTTCCTCGACCACGGCGCTGACTTTCTCCAATGCCCTGCGCACCTTCTACAGCTTCATCTACCGCCCCACCGCCGACACCGCACGCGAGCACGGCGCGCACGTGTATTTCGTGAAGAAACTCCAGTTCGACGCCGAGGTCGCTCCCGTGTTCGGCCCGCTGCTGTTCGCGCCGCTGGAGCGCCTAGTGTGGAAGCTCGCCGGCCGTCTGCGCGCGCTGCAATCCGGCGACCTGAATTTCTATCTCGCGCTGATCGGCGCGTTGCTGGTGCTGATCCTGGCGGCGACGCTGCGCTGAGAGTGCGGCACCCAGCCCCTGTGCCAATGGTCCGCGCCTCCCGGCCACGTCCCTTCCAACATCTGGGTGCTGGGCTTCGTCAGCTTGCTGATGGACACTTCGTCCGAGCCGATTCACAGCCTGCTGCCGGTGTTTCTGGTCGGCACGCTCGGCACCCGCGTGTTCGTGGCAGGAACCTGGCTTTGGCGATGGCGCGGCGAACTCATCGCCTTGCAGCGCTTGCACCGCGATTCGGCAAAGCTCGCAAGACACCTCAGGAAGATCGCGCGTGTTGCTTCCAAAGCGCAAGGGCCACGACGCGCACCGTGGCGTAGGCGTGTGTGCGCGCCTCGCGCACCGCGCTCCATGCGGTTTTGCCGCCGAGCTGCGCGAGCGCTGCGCAAGCCTCGGCGGCGACGTAGGGATCGCCCTGCTTGAGCGCCTCGATCAGCGCCGGCACCGCGCGCCGGTCGCCGAGCCGGCCGAGCAGATACGCGGCACGGCGCGCGGTCAGCGCTTCCGGACAGCGCAGCGCCCACTCCAGCGCTTGGCGGTAAGCGGGCCGACCGGTCAGATCGGCTCCGCAGGCCGCACAGCGTGGCGCCTGCGCTGCCACCTCGGCCCAGCACTGCGGGCAGAAATAACGAATCGGTGCCGACGGTTCGCTCACGCGCCAATGCCTGTGCGGTGCCGACCCGTGCGGATCGCGTTCACCGGCTCGCCGGAAAGCCGCTTGTGGATGCACACCAGCCACAAGGGTTGCGGCGCCGCGGAACCGAAAACGGTGCAGCGCCGCCGCGCGTATTCCTTGAGGCCGTAGCGCCGATAAACCCGCTCGGGCTCACGCCCAGGATACGACAAGAATTCGCCGTAGTACTCGGCCACACCGCGCGCGCGCAAAGCCGCTTCGAAGCGGCGCCACAGCGCGTGGGCCATCCCGCGACCGCGCGCCTCGACCGCGAGATTGAAGTGCAAATGGGCCACGCATCCTTTCGGACGCCGCGGCCGCTCGCGGAGACTGCGCATCACCAGCCAGCGCACGAAGCGGCCGCGGTCGGGCGAGCACCGGTAGTCGCCGCGCAGATAACGACCCAACATGCGCAGCGCGACCCGCGCGCCCCAGAACGCGCGCCTGCGCCCGAAATCCGGCCGCGCCGCGCCCAGCAGATAGCCCACGATTCGACCCTGCACCTCGGCGACGAACGCCAGGTCGGGCTGCTCGCGCAGATAAGGCTGCACGCTGAGATCGGCATAAGCCTCGCGGTCGATGAACACGCCGTCGATCGGCCGGCCGAAAAAGGCGGTATCGGCGCACAGACGACGGATCGCAGGGGCATCCTCGGGACGATACGGGCGCACCACGAACGCCGGCTGGCCATGCGCCGCCGGCCCCGGACGCCGGATCGCCGCGGGGCGCGCGTCATTCATGCGCGTGCGTCTGGTGCGCGCAGGCCGTTGTGCGCGCGGCCGGTGTCGGCGCTGCCTGGGACACGGCGAGCGGAGGAGCGCGGGCCATGCCCGGCGTGCATGACAAGCTGCCGGCTTCAAGCGCCGGGATGCGGTGCCGGCGGCGCGTAAAGATAGTTGCGCGTCAGCGGCAGGCGCTGCAGCCGCTTGATGAGCTGGAAGTGGAACACCACCAGCCCACCCCAGCGGAACGAGGCTTCGGAGGCTTGCAGATAGAACTCCCACATGCGGCAGAAGCGCTCGCCGAGTTTGGCGGCGATCTCCGCGCGCGCGTTCTGAAAGCGTTCGTGCCAGGCGGCCAAGGTGCGCGCGTAGTGCAGCCGCCAGACTTCCAGGTCGGCCAGGATCAGGCCGCTTTTTTCGATCCACGGCAGCACTTCCGAGGCGGCGGGAATATAGCCGCCGGGGAAGATGTATTTGTTGATCCAGGGATTGGAGCCGCCGGGCGGCGTGCTGCGCCCGATGCTGTGCAGCAGCATCGTTCCGTGGTCGTCGAGCAGCTCGCGCGCGCGCTCGAAGAACACCGGGTACTGCGGCCGGCCGACGTGCTCGAACATGCCGACGCTGACGATGGCGTCGAATGGCCCGCGCGTGGCGCGGTAGTCCTCGAGCCGGAATTCCACGCGGTCGGCAAGACCGCGCGCCTTGGCGCGTTCGCGCGCGACCCTGCACTGCTCTTCCGAGAGCGTGATGCCGGTGACGTGCGCGCCGTGCTTTTCGGCCAGATGCATGGCGAGGCTGCCCCAACCGCAGCCGATGTCCAG
Source organism: Nevskia sp. (assembly GCA_019689635.1). GTDB lineage: Bacteria > Pseudomonadota > Gammaproteobacteria > Nevskiales > Nevskiaceae > Nevskia. Next base: position 65,712 of record JADGHB010000002.1, read on the forward strand.
CACGCGCGCGCCGGGCTTGAGATCGAGCTTGGCGGCGATGTGCGCGCACTTGGCTTGCTGGGCCTGCTCCAGCGTCATCGTCTCCTCGCGGAAGTAGGCGCAGGAGTAGTGCAAATCCTGGTCGAGAAAACGGCGGTAGAGTTCGAAATCGAGATCGTAATGGTGGCTGGCGTTGCGCCGGCTGCGGCGCGGCGTGTTGCGCTCCACGAAACGGCTGCGCAGGCGCTTGGCGCGGCGGATCAGCGGATGGCTTTCGAGCGCGGCCTCGATGCCCAGCGCCGCTTCCAGCACCTGGAGCAGGGAACCGTCGCGCGGCTGCCAGGCGCCGTCCATGTAGGCTTCGCCGAAGCGCAGCGCGGGATAGCTCAGGATGCGCAGCAGCGTACGCTCGTCGCGCAACTGGAGCGCCGCGCGCGGTCCGTCGCGGCCCAGCAAAAGCGGCTGCGGATCCGCGCCGAGATACAGTTCTAGTTGCCCGCCACGCAGCCGGCACCCGGCGGCTTGCAACAAGCTGCGCCAACCGGAACGGCGCGTGCCGGATGGCAGGGGTTTATCGTGTCCGCTCGCGTCCATGGTTTCCTGCCTCCATGGGCTAACGCACCACCAACACCATGCAGTTGGCGTAGCCCATCACCTGCTTGGTGGTGGAACCGGTCAACCAGCGTTCGAACAGCGACTTGCCGCGGTGACCCATGGCGATCAGGTCGGCGCCGATTTTGGCGGCGGTCCCGACGATCTGCTCCGCGGGATGGCCCACCGGCGTGTGAAAGCTCAGCCGGCAGCCCGCGGCTTGCGCCTGTTCGCGCAGCCGTTGACCGAGCTGGGCGTAATGCTCCTGCCCGGCGTCGATCAGCGCGCGGGTGTCCACCTCGTCGCCGAACTCCGGCAGGCGGATCACCGACACCGCATGCAGCTCGGCGCCGAACTTGACGGCGATTTCCAAAGCCTGGCGAAACGCCTTGTCCGCCGGCTCGGAACCGTCGTGCGCCACCAGGATCTTGCTGATCATGTGCGCACCCCTCCTCGGTACGACCTTACCCTTGCCCGTGACGCAAAGCGCCAGCCCCCATCAGAATAGCGGCGGCAGCACACGGCTCCACTCGTCGCGCGCCACGCCCGCAATGCCGTAACGCGTCGGGGAGAGCGCATAGAACAGCGACAGCTCCGCCGCCTCGACGCGGTCGAGCAGACGATACGCCAGTTCCGCGCTGCATACGAAGCGCACCTCCACCGGCAGATCGGCGGCCAGCTCGAAGAAATGCTCTTCATACAGCACGCCGTGGCGGCCGTAGCCGGCGATGCCACGAAAAGCGCTGCCGCCGGGAATGCCGAGCTTCTTGGCTTCCAGCAGCAGCCAGTCGTACAGCGGTTTGCCGCGGAAGCGCCGGTTCTCGTGCACGATGAAGCGCAGGAACACGGCGTCCTGGCTGTGTGCCTGCCAGTCGCGCGGGGGCTGGTCGGTCGATTCGGCGCTCACGGCAGGTTCCCGGTGGCGTGGCGCAGCAGTTGCACGCTCAGCACGCCCAAGGCGGTGGCGAGCAGCGAGCCGGTCACATGGATCGCGATCTCGCCCGCGCCCCAGCCGAGCTGACCGCGCGCAAGCAAGGAATAGGTTTCGGCGGAGAAGGTCGAAAACGTGCTCAAGCCGCCGCAGAAGCCGGTCGTCACGAACAGCCGCGCGCGCGGAGAAAACGCGAGGTTGCCCGCGATCGCGGCCATGGCGAGGCCGATCACGTAAGCGGCGATGAGGTTGGCGGCGAGCGTGCCGAGCGGCAAGGTCGGGAACAGGGGATTCAGGCGCAGCCCCAGCCACCAGCGCAACCAGGCGCCAAGGATGGCCCCGGTTCCCACGGCGAGCAGTGCGGGAAAATTCATGGTGTGCGTTCGCGTTCCGGATCGTTCGAGGCCGCGCCGCGATTGCGGCGGCTCGTGCGTACGCCAGACGATGCCACCGCGGCGCAAGCACGCGGATTCATCAGGCATCATCAGCCGGCAGGCCGGCGGTTCCAAGAGAATGCCATCTCTTTTGGGCGAGTTTAACGGTTCGCCTCCTCGCGCGGCAACGCCGTGCCGTCCGCGCCGCCCGCCGCCGCGGCGCGCAACTGTGCCAGCCGCTCCGAGATCCTGGCTTCCAGTCCGCGCGGCGTGGGCGCGTAGAAGCGCGTACCACGCAGGGCCTCCGGCAGATATTCCTGGCCCGCGGCGTGGGCGCCGGCCTCGTCGTGATCGTAGCGGTAACCCTGGCCGTAACCGAGCTCCTTCATGAGCCGCGTCGGCGCGTTGCGCAGATGCAGCGGCACTTCCAGGCTGCCGTGCGCCGCAACCGCCGCGCGCGCCGCGTCAAAGGCGGCGTAAGCCGCGTTGCTCTTGGGCGCGACCGCGAGATACACCGCCGCCACCGCCAACGCCAGTTCGCCCTCCGGCGCGCCCAGGCGCTCGTAGCTGTCCCAGGCATCCAGGCACAGGCGCTGGGCGCGCGGGTCGGCCAGGCCCACGTCCTCGATGCTCATGCGCAGCAACCGGCGCGCGAGATACGCGGGGTCGGCGCCGCCGTCGAGCATGCGCGCCAGCCAGTACAGCGCGGCGTCGGGATCGCTGCCCCGCACCGATTTATGCAGCGCGCTGATCTGGTCGTAGAACTGTTCGCCCTGTTTGTCGAAACGCCGCAATCCACGGCCGATCAGTTTTTCCAGCAGCGCGTCGTTTTTTTCGCCTGCGGCGCGCGACAGTTCCACCGCGGTCTCCAAGAGGATCAAGGCCCGCCGCGCGTCGCCGTCGGCGGCCTCGGCGATGCGCGCGAGCCAGGCAGCCGGAAGGCGATCCGCGGGTTCGCCCAGCCCGCGCTCGGCGTCGGTGAGCGCGCGGCGCAGCAGCGTGAGGAGGGCGTCTTCGGACAAGGGGCGTAGCACCATCACCCGCAGGCGCGACAGCAGCGCGCTGTTCAGCTCGAAACTGGGATTCTCGGTGGTGGCGCCGACCAGGGTCAGGGTGCCGTCTTCGACGAACGGCAAAAGGGCGTCCTGCTGGGCCTTGTTGAAGCGATGGATTTCGTCGATGAACAGCACGGTGCGCCGCGGCGGTTTGGCGTCTCGCTCCATCTGCGCCTGCGCCACCGCCTCGCGCAGGTCCTTGACGCCGGCCATCACCGCCGAGAGCTGGAGGAAGCGCGCCTGCACGTGCTGCGCGATGAGCCGCGCCAGCGTGGTCTTGCCCGAACCCGGCGGTCCCCACAACACCAGCGACGGCACGCGGCCGGCTTCCAGCGCCAGTCGCAGCGGCGCGCCGGGCGCGAGCAGATGCTCCTGGCCCACGACTTCGTCCAGGGCGCGCGGCCGCATCCGGTCGGCCAGGGGATGCATCCGCGCGCTTGGGCCTTGATTCGAGCTCATCGCCGGCACCCGCGAACGCCAGGCCCGCGATGGCCGGGCCGGGGGTCGATGATGCAGTGCCATCTCGCCATGGACGACCGCTGCCAAGCTTGTTGAGTTTGCGCCATGGATGGCAATGTTACGGCGAGAACGCCGCGCCCATGAAAACCCTGTTGATCGTGTGGTACAGCCGCACCGGCGGCGCCGAACAGATGGCGCGGGCTGCGGCCCGCGGCGCGCGCACGGAACCCGAGGTGCGCGTCGTGATGCGCCGCGCCGATCGCGCCAGGACCGCAGACGTCGTGCACGCCGACGGACTGATCTTCGCCGCCCCGGAAAACCTGGCCGCGCTGGCTGGCGCGATGAAGGAATTTTTCGATCGCAGCTATTACGCGCTGCTCGAGCGCGTCAACGGCAAACCCTACGCGGCGCTCATCTGCGCTGGCTCGGACGGCAGCGGCGCGCTGCGCCAGCTCGAACGCATCGCCACCGGCCTGCGGCTGCGCGCGATCGGCGCGGCGCTGATCGCCAATACCGCGGCGCAAACACCGGAGGCGATTCTCGCGCCCAAGGTCCTGCCGCGAGAAATCCTCGCGCGCTGCGAGGCGCTCGGCGCCCAGCTCGCGGCGGGGCTTGCCGCCGGCATCTACTGAAACCGCCGCCGCTCAATCCGTCGCGCGGGTGGCGATGCCGCCGTCGTTGACGATCTCGGCGCCCTTGGGCGGCGTGAAGGAGAACTGCGCGGGATCGATGCGCGCGTTGGTGCGGATGTCGCTGAAACGCACCTCGGAATGCCCGCCCAGATGATCGGAAAAGCGCATGGCCAGCGGCGCGCCGTCGGCGGCAAGCTGCAGCTCGATGGACTTGAAATCGCTGTCTTGGGATTTGGGGATCAGCCTCACGCTGCGCGCGGCGCCATCCTCGCCGGGCTCGAGCGTGAACGCGCGCTCCAGGGCGCCTTTCTGCGACAGCAGTTCGGCGGGCGTGCCGGCCAGCGCCGCGCGCGCGTCGCGCACGGTGGCCTGGTTCAAGTCCGGGTCGTAGGTCCACAGCTTGACGCCGTCGCAAACCGTAAGCTGCTCGTAAGGCTTTTCGTAAGCCCAGCGGAACTTGCCCTGCCCCTCGCCGGAGGCCGGGCGCTGCAGCCAGAAATGGCCGCTGCTGGTCGCGATGACGCGCCCGTGATCGTCGGTCTGCACCTGTTCGAAGTGCGCCTCGAAGGTCCTCACGCCCTCGGTGAAGCGCTTGAGGGTCTGGGCCGCCGAATCGGCGTGCGCCGCCGTCGCGGCCATGGCCAGCGCGAGCAGGGCGAGACGGGTAGCGGGTTTGAGCGAGGCAAGCATCGGAGTCCGGTTCTTGGGGGCCTAAAGGCGCAGCCGCTCGGGGAACAGCCGCTTGGCACGGGAGCGCAGCATGCCGGAAAAACACAAGGTGCGCGCGAGCTGGCTGTAGGTTCTGAAGAACTTGCGCGCCAGGGCGGAAAGCGTCTCGCCGTTGGTGGCCGAAGGCACGAACACTTCGGAGACGAAAGCGAGGTCGAGCAGGGTCGAAGGCAGCCAGTCGATCTCCTTGGCGTAGCCCGACACCCATTTCGCCCCGGAAGCCTCCAGCAGCCGTTGATGATGGCCGCTGCGGTCCTCGGGCGGCACGAACTCGCAACAGCCGAAATGGAGCACGCCGATGGCGTTCTCGCGGTGGCGGCTGACCGCGGCGAGCACGTCGGCCTCGTCATACTTGTTGCGGCGGTCGCAGGGGATCAGCTCGCCCTTCTCGCCGTGGCAGGCGATGTACACGAAGGCGTTGGCGTCGCGCGGGATGCGGCTGCAGTAGCTGCGGATGTCGTCGATGCTGCGGATGGTGCGGTAGAACAGGTCGATGTTCGAGTGGCTGCGCGAGTAGGCTTCGAAGTAGGGCAGCACCTGCGGCGCTTCGTGGGGATTCTCCCACGCGCCTTCGAACACGTAGACGGGAGCGAGCTTGCTCATGGTCGAGCGGGGAGAGAAATCGCAGTCACTCGCGACCGCCCGGCACCAGGATCTCGCGGTTGCCGCCCGGCCCGCTGGGGCCGACGATGCCCGCCGCTTCCATGCGTTCGACGATGCGCGCGGCGCGGTTGTAGCCGATCGACAAGCGCCGCTGCACCCAGGACACGCTCGCCTTGCGCGATTCCAGCACCACCGCCACCGCCTGGTCGTAGAGCGGATCCTTTTCGGCGTCGTCCGCCACGCCGTTGTCGCCCGCTTCCGGCTCGCCGGCGAGCACGTGCTCGACGTACTGCGGTTCGCCGGTCTGTTTGAGATACCCCACCACGCGGTGCACCTCGGGGTCGTCCACGAAGGCGCCGTGCAGGCGCTGGATGCGTCCGGCGCCGGAGGGGCGGTAGAGCATGTCGCCGTAACCGAGCAGGCTCTCCGCGCCGATCTCGTCGAGGATGGTGCGCGAATCCACGCGCGTGGCCACCTGGAAGGCGATGCGACCGGGGATGTTGGCCTTGATCAGGCCGGTGATCACGTCCACGCTCGGCCGCTGGGTGGCGACGATGAGATGGATGCCGGCGGCGCGCGCTTTCTGCGCGATGCGGGCGATCAATTCCTCCACCTTCTTGCCCACCACCATCATCATGTCGGCGAGCTCGTCGATCACCACCACGATCTGCGGCAGGGGTTCGAGCACCGGCGGCTCGGCGGCGGCGCCCTCGCTGAACAGATCCGGCTCGGCGGCGAGCGGATCGCGCAGCGGCTCGCCTTGGGCGGCGGCATCGGCGAGCTTCTTGTTCATGCCGGCGAGGTTGCGCACCCCCAGCGCCGACATCAGCCGGTAGCGGCGGTCCATTTCGGCCACGCACCAGCGCAGCGCGTTGGCGGCGTCCTTCATGTCGGTGACCACCGGCGTCAGCAAGTGCGGAATGTCGGCATAAACCGACAGCTCCAGCATCTTGGGATCGATCAGGATCAGCCGCAGCTCGTCCGGCGTGAGCTTGTACAGCAGCGACAGGATCATGGCGTTGATCGCCACCGACTTGCCGGAGCCGGTGGTGCCGGCGACCAGAAGATGCGGCATGCGCGCGAGGTCGGCACACACCGGATGGCCGGCGATGTCCTTGCCCAGCCCCAGGGTCAGAGTGCCGCTTGCGTGTTGATAGGCCTCGGAAGCCAGGATTTCCGACAAGGTCACCGTTTCGCGTTTCTGGTTGGGGATCTCCAGGCCGATGACGCGCTTGCCCTCGATCACTTCCACCACGCGCACGCTGGACACCGACAGCGAGCGCGCCAGGTCGCGCGACAAATTGCTGATCTGCGCGCCTTTGACGCCGGGCGCCGGCAGCAGCTCCAGGCGCGTGATCACCGGCCCCGGCGCGGCATCCACGACCTGCGCCTCCACGCCGAAGTCCGCCAAATGGCGCTCGACCTCGCGCGCGAGGTGCTCGATCTCCTCCGGGCTGTAGCGCTTGCCGCTGGGCCGCGGCGGGTCCAGCAGCGACAGCGGCGGCAGCGGATCGCCGGCGTACACGGGGATTTCCGGCGGCACTTCCGGTGCCTGGCCCCGGGTCTTGCTCGGCCGACGCTCCTTGGCCGGCGCGGGTGCTGCGGGGGGCACGGCAGGCCCCTCGTCGAACAGTTGCGGTCCCGGATCCGGTGTCTTCGGCTTGGGCGCGCGGCGTGGCGACGGCTTGACCGCCGCGGCCTCCGGGGCAGAGCCCAACACCGCCGCGGACGGCGGTTGCCGTGCTTCGCGCGCGGCGGCATGGCGGGCGCGCAGCCGGTCGAAGTAGCCTTGCACGCGCGCCCCCAAGGCCTCCAGCACGGCCAGCCAGGAGAAGATCATCGCCAGCGGCAGCGCGGCGGCGAACAGGGTCAGCAACAGCAAGCTCGCGCCGACCGGGTTGAGCGCGCGCGTCAAGCGCTCGGCGAGCAAGCTGCCGGCGATGCCCCCGCTGCCCTGCGGCAGCCACTGCGCGGCGGGCTCCAGGTACAGCGCCGCCAGCGCGGCGGCGGACAACAGGGCCACCGCCCAGGCGGCCACACGCACCGCGCCCGGCACGCGCGGCCCGGGGCTGCGGCCGCGGAACAGCCGCAGGCCCAGCCATAGCAGCGCCCAGGGCAGCAGAAACGCGACGTAGCCGAACAGGGAGAGCAGGCCGTTGGCGATCCAGGCACCGGCGGTGCCCGCCAGGTTGCGCGCCGGGCCGCCGAGCCCCGAGGTCGACCAGCCGGGATCGTCGGGGTGGAAACTGACCAGCGCCACCAGCAGGAACAGCGCGGCGCCGGCGCAGGCCAAAAGCGCCGCTTCCCGCGGCAGGCGCTCGATCCAGCCGGCGTCCCCGCCCGAGGCCTCTCCGGCCGGCCCGCGCGGCCGCAGGGGTTCGGCGGCTTGTTTCTTGCTTTTGAACAGGCTGGACACCGGTCAGGCTGGTTCGGAAGACGCAGCGTAGCGGGCAGGATGAGCGCGCCGCGATTATATCGCGCGCCCCCCGGTCCCCGCCCTTGAAAGGGCAGGAAAAACCTTCATCTTGTTGTTCGGTCAAAGATTGCGAGGCTCATTCGGAGCGAACATGACTGAAGTCCGCCATTTCGTTCTGACCCAGGATGGGCAGATTCGCGAGTTCAGTTCGGAGGAGGCGGCGCTGATCGCCGCCGGCGCCAACCGACTGCCGGAATTCGCGCAACGCCGCATGCGCTATCTGCAGGTTGCCTGGCACAGGGACCTCGGGAGCGATTCCAACGAGCTGAAAATCCAGACCGCCTGCGCCGCGATCCAGTTCGACGCCGAGGGCCGCCTGGCCGAGGCCGCCCCGCCCGGCGAGAGCGACAAGCTCACCCGCTTCGAGCACGACACTTGCGTGCAGTGGGCTTTGCGCAAGCTCGCGCTGCCGCCCGTCACCCTCCACTGATCCGGGGCGATGCGCCTCCGGCGAGTGGCGCGGCTGGACGCGCTGCCGGCGGCGGCCTGGGATCGCTGCTTCCCGCCCGATTATCCGTTCACCCGGCACGCGTTCCTCGCCGCGCTGGAACGCCACGGCTGCACCGCGCCGGCCACCGGGTGGACGCCCTGCCACGCCGTGCTGGAGGACGCGGCCGGCCAAGTGCTCGCCGCCGCGCCGCTGTATTTCAAGACCCATTCCTACGGCGAGTTCGTGTTCGACTTCGCCTGGGCCCAGACCAGCCACCGCCTGGGACAGCGCTATTATCCGAAGCTGCTGTGCGCCATTCCCTTCACGCCGGCCACTGGGCCGCGGCTGGGCGCGGTCGACGAGGCCGCGCGCGGCGCGCTGGCGCAACGCCTCGCGCAGTTGCCGGCGCGCGAAGGCGTTTCCTCGCTGCACGCGCTGTTCCTCGACGGTGAGGATCTCGCCGCCTGCCAACGGACCGGCGGTCTCGAACGCCGCGACGTGCAATTCCACTGGCACAACCGCGGCTACGCCGATTTCGACGAGTTCCTCGCGCGGCTGTCGGCGGACAAGCGCAAGAAGATCCTGCGCGAGCGGCGGCGCGTGGTGGAGGCGGGCCTGCGTTTCGAGCATCGCGCCGGCGACGAGCTGACGGAACGCGAGTGGCGGGCGGTGTACGCGCTCTACGCCAATACCTACGACGAGCGCGGCCAGTCGCCCTATCTGACGCCGGAGTTCTTCCTCGACTACGGACAAAAGCCCGGCACGCCGGTTAGACTGATCCTCGGTTACGAGGGTCGTGAGATAGTGGCCGTGGCGATCACGCTGATCGGTGGCGACACGCTCTACGGGCGGCACTGGGGTGCCCGCGCGTATTACCACAGCCTGCACTTCGAAACCTGCTACTACCAGGGCATCGAGTACTGCATCCGCCAGGGGCTGGCCCGCTACGATGCTGGCGCTCAGGGTGGGGAGCACAAACTGCCGCGTGGCTTCTTGCCGGCACGCACGCACTCGACGCATTGGCTGGCGGATGCGCGCCTGCGCGGCGCGGTCGCCGCCGCGCTGACGCAGGAACGCGGCTGGCTCGACGAGCAGGAAACCCTCCTCGCCGCCCACAGTCCGTACAAACGGCAAGCCACCGCGGCGGCGCGCGGCGAGGAACAGTCCGATGGATAATCCCATCCGCCTGCACTGGCTGGATCCGCGCGATCCGCAGCAGCCGTTCCCACCGCCGCACCGGGCGATGCGCGACCCCAACGGCCTGCTCGCCATCGGCGGGGACCTTTCGCTGACGCGTCTGATCCGCGCCTATTCCAGCGGCATCTTCCCCTGGTACAACCCCAACGAACCGATCCTGTGGTGGTGCCCCGATCCGCGCGCGGTGCTGGAACCGGCCGGCTTTCGTTTGAGCCGTTCTCTGGCCAAGCGCGTGCGGGGCGCGGATTATGCGGTGTCCATGGACAACGCGTTCGGCGCCGTGCTGGAAGCCTGCGCCCAGCCGCGCCGCAGCGGCCAGGGCACCTGGCTAGGTCCGGAGATGAAGCAGGCCTACCTCGAGCTGCACCGCCACGGCTTCGCCCATTCGCTGGAAGTCTGGCGCGAAGGTCGCCTGATCGGCGGGCTCTACGGCGTGGCGCTGGGTCGCGCCTTCTTCGGCGAGTCGATGTTCAGCGCCGCCACCGATGCCTCGAAGCTCGCGCTCTACCACCTCTGCCGTCAGTTGCAGGCCTGGAATTTCGAGCTGATCGACTGCCAGGTTTCCTCCGCCCACTTGAAGACCCTGGGCGCGACGGAAATCCCGCGCGAACGCTTCCTGGCGCGTCTGCGCCAGGCGTTGCAACACGCCGGGCGCACCGGGCGCTGGCGGTTCGACATCGACATCCCGAACGCGCGTCGGCATCTCCTGCCGCGCGCTGCGCAGGGAGACGCGCTGTGAACCTGCAAAGCGTGCGCCTGCTGCTGGGCAGCGCGCATGGCTGCGGCTACCTGCCGCAACGCAGCGCGCGCAGCGCCTTCGTCGATCCGGCGTTTCCGCTCGATTCGCGTTTCTACGGCGCCCTGCTCGACCAGGGTTTCCGCCGCAGCGGCAACTACGCCTATCGCCCGATGTGCCTGGGCTGCCGCGCCTGCCTGTCGGCGCGCATCGTGTGCGCGGAGTTCGCACCCAACCGCTCGCAGCGCCGCTGCTTGCGCGCCAACGCGGATCTGGAGCTGCGTATCCAGCGCGAACTGAACGACGAGCACTACGCGCTATACCGCCGCTATCTGCGCACGCGCCATCCGGGCGGGGGCATGGACCCGGACGACGCCGAAGCATTCGACGAGTTCCTCGGCTGTTCCTGGGGCCATACCGAGTTCTGGGAGTTCCGCAGCGAAGACGAGCTGATGGCGGTGGCGGTGGTGGACGCGGTGCCGCGCGGTTATTCCGCGGTCTATACGTTTTATGCCCCGGAATATCCGGCGCGCGGACTCGGCACCTATGTCATCCTGTCCCAGGTGCAGCGCGCGCGCGCGCGCGGACTGCCCTATGTCTATCTCGGCTACTGGGTGCCGGGCAGCGCGCGGATGGATTACAAAAAGAACTTCCGCCCGCTGGAGATCCTCAGCGACGGCGTCTGGCGGCGCCTGACCGAGCGCTGAAAATCCTCGATGGATTTTTCCGGGTCGCCCGGATAAAGACGCGAGGCATCGAAGCGCCCGGAACTCCGGCGCTTGCCGCGCCAGGTCCCTTTAACGATAATGCCGCGTTCTCGAAAAGCTGCCGAACCGCGGATGCCGAAAGAAGACCATATCGAAATGCCGGGCGTCGTCGTCGAAACGCTGCCCAACACCACCTTCCGCGTCAAGCTCGAAAACGGCCATATCGTCACCGCGCACATCTCGGGACGCATGCGCAAGAACTACATCCGCATCCTCACCGGCGACAAGGTCACGGTCCAGCTCACCCCCTACGACCTGACCAAGGGCCGCATCACGTTCCGCGACAAGTAGGGCCGGCCCCCGACACGGCGTCCGCCGGCACGTTGGCACCGCGATTGGGGCAGGCGTATGCTCCTTGGGCCAGTCATCGCGCTTCCGTCACGGAAGAGGAGCCGGCCATGAACCGCTGGCGCACACGAGTGTCGCTCATCGCACTGCTCACCGGCGTCGCCTGCAGCGCCTGGGGCGGATCGTCGTCCTCGCCCTTGCCCGACGCGGCCAATCCCGAATTCGGCGGCCAGTGCCTCCTCGGCCTGGCGGAAGGCCAGCATGTGCAAACCGATTGCTCGACGAACTGGATCGGACCCGACGGCAAGACCTATTGCTTCAGCGACGCGGCCGCCAAGAAGAAATTCCTCGAAGACCCGAAAGTGAACCTGGAGAAGGCACGCGACTTCGTGGCGGTCAGCGACATGAAAGCCACCGACGAGGCAATGGATCGCTTCCGCAGCCAGGACGTTGAGGATTTCGCCACCCGGCTGATCCAGGAAGCGGCGGCCAAGAACGGCGGCAAGTACCCGTTCGAGGACGCGCTGACCGGGGAGAAGCTGAATCTGGCGTTCGATGATATCGAGTTCGTGCGCACCATCCGCGGCTACGGTTTCTTCCCGGACATGGCCTTCCACGATCCCGAGGATCCGCAGAAAAAGTATCTGATCGACTTCTGGGTCATGCCGCGCCAGGGCAAGCTGAGCTTGATGGAGGCGCGCATCTACAGCGCGCCGCAGCGCGAGGGCAAGACCTGGAAGACCATGGAGCGCATCCCGCCGCCGTGGTGGTGGATTCCTGCTTCCGAGCATCCCGGACAGCTCGAGCAGACGCGCAGTTGGCAGGTGATGTCGGCCATCGAGCAGGACGTGGCCGACCAAAGCCGCGCCGACGGCGGCGTGTTCCAGATCAAGGACGACAAGACCGGCGAAACGCTCAAGCTGAAGTTCGTGGATTCGCACCAGCCGGTGCGGCGCCTGTCCGCGGACGGACGCTACTTCGCCTGCACCGACTTCGTCGCCGCCGACGACAAGGACAAGTACTACGATCTGGACTTCTGGCTCACCCAGAAGGACGGCAAGATGACCGTGGATCAGGTGCGGGTGCACAAAGTGCCCGTCAAACAGGCCGACGGCCACTGGGTGGAGATTCCCCGCTACAACCTGGACGAACTCAAAACCGAAGACGTGCCGTAACGCTCCTTAGCGCGAAAGCCTGCGGGCAAATCCACCGGCGCGCAGCGCCCGCCGCCTCGATTGGCCCGCATCAAACGGCTTCGGTTTCCGCGGGCTTCTGGCGCGCCTCGAACTCGAAAGCGAGTTTGTCGTCCTCGCCGACGTGCACCTTGACGCGACCGCCGCCGGCGAGGCGACCGAACAGCAGCTCCTCCGCCAGCGGCCGCTTGAGGTTTTCCTGGATCACCCGCGCCATGGGCCGCGCGCCCATCTTGGCATCGTAGCCATGTTCGGCGAGCCAGGCGCGCGCGCCTTCGTCCACTTCGAGCTGCACCTGCTTGGCGGCGAGCTGCTCCTCGAGCTGGATGAGGAACTTGTCCACCACCCGCGCGATCTCGGCCGGCCCCAGGGGCGCGAACTGGATGATGGCGTCCAGGCGGTTGCGGAATTCCGGCGAGAACATCCGCCGCACCACCTCCAGCGCATCGCTGGCGTGGTTCTGCTCGGAAAAGCCGATCGAGCGGCGCGCGGATTCCTCGGCGCCGGCGTTGGTGGTCATGACCAGGATCACGTTGCGGAAGTCGGCGGCCCGGCCGTTGTTGTCGGTGAGCTTGCCGTGATCCATCACCTGGAGCAGCAGGTTGAACACGTCGGGGTGGGCTTTCTCGATCTCGTCGAGCAATACCACCGCGTGCGGATGCTTGAGCACCGCGTCGGTCAGCAGGCCGCCCTGGTCGAAACCGACGTAGCCGGGCGGCGCGCCGATCAGACGGCTCACCGTGTGCCGCTCCATGTACTCGCTCATGTCGAAGCGGATCAGCTCGATGCCGAGCTGGCTGGCGAGCTGGCGGGTGAGCTCGGTCTTGCCCACGCCGGTGGGACCGGCCAGCAGGAAGTTGCCGATCGGACGATCGGGATTGCCCAGACCGGAGCGCGACAGCTTGATGCAGGCCGCGAGCTGTTCGATGGCGGCGTCCTGGCCGAAGATGGTGAGCTTGAGATCGCGCTCGAGATTGGCCAGCCGGTCGCGGTCGTTGGCGGACACGCTCTTGGGGGGAATGCGCGCGATCTTGGCCACCGTCTCCTCGATGTCGCGCACCTGCACGGTCTTGCGACGCTTGCCGTCGGGCAGCAGGCGCAGTCGCGCGGCCGCCTCGTCGATCACGTCGATGGCCTTGTCCGGGAGGTGGCGGTCGGTGATGTGACGCGCCGACAGCTCCACCGCCGAACGCAACGCGCCCATGGTGAAATGCACTTTATGGTGTTCCTCGAAGCGGCTGCGCAGCCCTTCCAGGATTTTTACCGTGTCCTCCACCGAAGGCTCGGGCACGTCGATCTTCTGGAAGCGCCGCGCCAGGGCACGATCTTTCTCGAAGATGCCGCGGAATTCCTGATAGGTGGTCGAGCCGATGCAACGCAGCTCGCCGGAAGCCAGCAGCGGCTTGAGCAGGTTGGAGGCGTCCATCACGCCGCCGCTGGCGGCGCCGGCGCCGATGATCATGTGGATCTCGTCGATGAACAGGATCGCGCCCGGCGTGCGCGACAGCTCGTTGATCACCGCCTTGAAGCGCTTCTCGAAATCGCCGCGGTACTTGGTGCCGGCGATCAGACTGCCGAGATCCAGGGCGTAAACGACCCCGTCGCGCAGCAGCTCCGGGACACGGCCTTCGGTGATCAACCAGGCGAGGCCCTCCGCGATGGCGGTCTTGCCCACCCCGGCCTCGCCCACCAGCAGCGGATTGTTCTTGCGCCGCCGGCACAAGGTCTGCATCACCCGTTCCATCTCGAGCTGGCGACCGATGAGGGGGTCGATCTGACCCTTGCGCGCGCGCTCGTTGAGATTGGTTGCGAACTGCTCCAGCGCCGACTTGCCGCCGGGCTTGGCGCTGTCGTCCTTGTCCTCGGACTCGCTGGAAGTCTCCGGCGCGGCCGGCGCCTGGCTGTTCTTGGCGATGCCGTGGGAGATGTAGTTGACCACGTCCAGGCGCGTCACGCCCTGCTCGTTGAGCAGGTGCACCGCGTGGGTGTCCTTCTCGGCGAACAGCGCCACCAGGACGTTGAGCGTGGACACGCGCTTCTTGCCGGAAGCCTGCACGTGGTAGATCGCGCGCTGCAAGACGCGCTGGAAAGACAGCGTGGGCTGCACTTCCTGGTTGGCCGCGTCCTTGCTGGAGTGGATGTTCTGCGCGATGTAGTCGCGCAGGCCGCTTTCCAGCTTGTCGAGGTCGGCGCCGCTGGCCGTGAGCACTTCGCTGACGTTGGAATCGGACAGCAGCGCCAGCAGCAGGTGTTCGACCGTCAGCAGTTCGTGGCCCTCGCCGCGCGCGGCCAGAAAGGCCGCGTCGAGCGCTTTTTGCAGTTCGTCGCTGAGCATGGTGTTCCCGGTCGCCGAAATTCCTCTACGATCCTAGCGTCGTGCTTTTGCGCTCGCCGCGCAAGGGGGTGAGCGGGGCCAGCCGGGTAACCCAAAGGTCGCCCGCATTCCACACGCAAATCCCGCACCACCAGAAAAGCGCGGAGGCGCTCACGCCTGTTCCATCACCGTGAGCAGGGGATGTTGGTGCTTGCGCGCGTAGGCGTTGACCTGGGCGACTTTGGTTTCGGCGATTTCCGCCGGGTAGATCCCGGCCACGCCGCGACCGCTCTGGTGGACCTGGAGCATGATCTGCACGGCCTTCTCGCGGGCGTGGTGGAAAAAGATCTGCAGGACCTGCACGACGAACTCCATCGGCGTGTAGTCGTCGTTGATCATCACCACCTTGTACAGCGGCGGCGTCTTGAGGCGCGGTTTGGCCTCTTCGACCGCCAGGCCGTTGCCGATGTCTCTTTCCCGCTCGCTCATGACCGCAGTGTAGCGCAAGAATGCGGCGACTCGACGGGCGGTTTCCCCGTCCCGCTCCAGCCGTCGCCGACTTGCATTTTAGACCGTTCGCGGCCGCGCCGGTGCCCCTGCGAGCTGGAAAAAATGAAGCCGCGCCCGCCTTGCGGCTGGCGCGGCATCGGCAACGGGCGTGACCGCCCGCAGGCGGTCCGCCCTTATGGTGTGATGGTCAACGACCCCGTGGTGCACAGCCGCGGCGTGGCGCCGCTGACCTGCGAGGAGATCGGGAAGACCAGGATACGGTTGTTGCCGCGATCCGTCACGTAGAGATTGCCGCTGGAATCGGTGTAGGTCGCGCTGGGAGACTTGAGGGTGTACTGGGTCGGGTTGAGGTCGTTCTTCCCGTTTTGCTGGTTGCCTTCCTTGTTGTTCTGGTCGATGTCATTGGGGGTGACGTGGCTGTAATCGGATTGCCCGAACAGGCCCGAGGCGGCGGGGCCATTGGTCGTGAGCGGATTGACGCTGTCGAACACCAGTACTCGGTTGTTGCCGGTGTCGGCGACGTACAGGCTGGAGCCGTCGGAGTAGATGCCCAAGGGCCCGTTCATGTGCTGCGTGCCGCTGCCGCTGGTGTTGGCGCCGAAGATCGTCTGGCCGATGACAAAGTTGGGCATGTTGTTGGTCGTCGGGTCGGTCGTCGTCGGAATCTGATTCCAGTACAGCACCCGGTTGTTGCCGGTGTCGCTGACGAACAGCGAAAAGCCATTCGTCCAAAGATCGCTTGGATTGTTCAGACCGATGACCTGGGTCACGCTGGTGCCGTTGCTGACGGTGCTCAACGTCCCCTGGTTGTTGCTGGTGAAGTCGGGTTGCCCGATCACAGCATCGGCGGGCGCGCCATTGGACGTCGGCACGCTGTTCCAGACCAGGACCCGGTTGTTGTTCTGGTCCACCACGACCAGGGTTCCCAGGGCGATCATGGCCGCCGTCGGTCCGTTGAGACCGGTCTGGCTGGTCGCCGCCGTGCGCGTGGTAAAGCCGGTCTGCCCGACGACGACGTCGGCTTGGACGTTGGAAGTCGGCAACTGGCCGCCGTGCAGACTCGCGTCCCAGATCAGCACGCGGTTGTTGTTGGTGTCGGCCACGACCAGATACCGTTGCGCGCCACTGGCGTCGGTGCCGATGGAAACCTTGCGCGGCGCAGCCAGGCTGGTCGCCGTGGTCGCCGGCGCGACTGAGGAGAAATCGTTCTGGCCGATGACACCGGTCGCCGCCCCCGCCACGCCCGTCGGCACCGTGGTATAGACGAGGATGCGGTTGTTCGCCGTGTCGTCGACGTAGAACACGCTGCCGTTGGTGGCCACCGAACCGAACGGCCCCGAAACGGTGCTCGCCGAGGCGGCCCCGTTCTGGTTGGGCGAACCGCTGTTGAAGTCCGGCTGGCCGATGACGCCGCTGGCCTTGGACAGATTGACGCAGTAGCTGTTGTTGTTATTGCCCCCGCAGGCGGCCAGCCCCGCCAGGGTTGCGGCCGCGAGGCCGGCGAGCAGCGTGCGGGTGCGGTGGCGCGCGGGCGCGTGCCCGCCGATGGACAGTGTCATCACTTCAAGCCCTCGTCTGAAGCATGTGGTTGGAATGCGGTCTCAAGACCGGCCGCGGCCCCGCACCGGCCCTGACGGCGAGTTGACCGCAAGCGGGATCATTCGTTCAAAAATACCGTGGTCGCGGGCCGCCGCCTGCGACGCACTGCGGCGCCGATCATACCGCAGAACGGCATCCGCGCGCGGCGGTCTTCGCCGTTAACAAACGTTGCGGTCTCCTTGCCCGGCTTCGCATCCGCGCCACCCGCATGCCCGCCGGGGATGCGGACTTATTTGGTCTTGAACGTCGTGGCGCCGTCCCAGTCGGGCGGCGGCGGGTGGCGGCGGAATTCGGCGATGCGTTCGAGGTACAGCTCGTATAGCGCATGCGGCCGGCCGGAACGCGACAGGCCGAAGAATTCGCGTTCGGCCTCGTCCCAGCGCTGCGCGCGGTAGGCGCGCAGGGCCTGGCGCAAGCGCGCCAGATCCTGGCGCAAGGCCTCGTCGATCGCCGCTGCCGGCCCCAGCGGCTCGTAGATCGCCACCGGCTCCTGCTTGCCCTTGACGCGCACGCGGTCCAGCTCGCGGAACGCCCAGTCCCGCGCACCGGCGCGCGTGGTCTCGCTGCAGATCACCTCCACGCCGTATTCCTTGGTCAGACCCTCCAGGCGCGAGCCGAGGTTCACGGCGTCGCCGAGCACGGTATAGGCGACGCGGAACGGCGATCCCATGTTGCCCACGCTCATCGGCCCGCTGTTCACTCCCACGCCGATGTGCAGCCGCGGCCAGCCGCGCGCGTCGAAGGCCGCGTCGAGCCTGCGCAGCACGCGCGGAAACTCCAGCGCCGCCTGCAAGGCGTGCAGCGCATGCTCGGCATCGGGCAGCGGCGCGCCCCAGAAGGCCATGATGGCATCGCCCATGTATTTGTCGATGGTGCCGCGATGGCGGAAGATCACCTCGGTCAACGGGCCCAGAAACTCGTTCATCAACTGCGACAACTCCTGGGGCCGCTCGCGGAACCGTTCGGAGATGGCGGTGAAGCCGCGGATGTCGGAGAACAGCACCGTCATCTCGCGGTGTTCGCCGGCCATGGAGATCTCGCGCCCGGACGCCACCATCTCCTCCACCAGGGCCGGCGGCACGTACTGGCCGAACTTGCGGGCCGTGGCGCGCGCCGCGCGCTGCTCGACGAAATACCCGTAGAGCAGATGGGCCAGGAACAGCGCCAGCGTGAACACCAGCGGAATCCCGAGCGGCACGATCAGCCGGGCCGCGCTCCACAGGGCGAAGGCCTGCGCCGTCAGTACGGCGAGAATCCCCAGCACCAGCGCCGCGCCGTACAAAGGCGACAGCCGCGGATAGACCAGCGCCATGAGCAGGGCCACGGCCAGCAGCAGGATCACCTCGATGCCGCTGTAGTACGACGCCTTCTGCTCGATGCGCCCGTCGAGCATGCCGGAGATGAGATTGGCATGGACTTCCACGCCGGGGAACACTTTGGACACCGGCGTGCTGCGGAAGTCGAGCAGACCGGCGGCCGTGGTGCCGACCAGCGCGATGGCGTTCTCCAGCACCGCCGGATCGGCCCGGCCATGCAGCACGTCGGTGGCCGAAACGTAGGGGAAACTGCCCTGGGGACCGCGGTAGGGCACGTAGGCCGCGGCGCGGCCGTCCACCGGCACCCGCAAGGAACCGAGGCGGATGCTCTCCAGGTGCAACGAGTCCTTCGTCTCCGGCGGATCGAACTCCAGCGTCAAGGGGGGCTGGCCCAGCGCCACCTGCAGCACCGCCAGCGGCATCGCGGCGTAGACCTGGCCGGCATATTCCTGCAACAAGGGCACGCGCCGGAACACGCCGTCTTCGTCCACCCCCGGGTTGTCGAAGAACCCGCAGTACGGCGTGGCCGCCTGCAGCGGTTCGACGTTGCCGCCGTAGCCCGCGGCGCGGAAGAAATCCACGCCCAGCGCCTGACGGGCCTGCGCGTCGAGTGCCGGAGCGCAGATCGCGCCGGTTTGCGCGCGCTCGGCCTTGGGCACGTATTGTTTGAGGAACAGGCCCAGCACGACCGGCTTGCCGGCGATGGCCGCGGCGAAGGCGCGATCGCCATCCAGGCTGCGGCTCAAATCCGGCACCCGCTCGACGAAGCCCGGCACATCGGCCAGCGGCCCGCGCGCCAGGGTCTCCAGCAGGCGCGCGGGAGAGGAAGCGTCCGGCTCCGCGAAATCCACGTCGAAGCCGAGCACGCGCACCCGGTAACGTTCGAACAACTGGCGCACCAGCTCGGCCATCTTGGTGCGCGGCCAGGGCCAACCCTCGGCGACGAGGCTGCGCTCGTCGAGATCGACGATGACGATGCGCCGATCCACCGTCCGCGGCAGGGTCAACAGCAGCCGCGCGTCGTAGCTCGACGCCTCCAGCTCGTCGAGCAGGTTGTGGCCGAACCAGCCGGCAACCTGCAGCAGGAACAGC
Source organism: Nevskia sp. (assembly GCA_019689635.1). GTDB lineage: Bacteria > Pseudomonadota > Gammaproteobacteria > Nevskiales > Nevskiaceae > Nevskia. Next base: position 84,983 of record JADGHB010000002.1, read on the forward strand.
GCGAACACGACGCCGCTGATCGCCAACCGGACCCACAGCCGCTGCCGCATAGATCCCCCTTCACGGCACGATAACGGAAAGTTTCCGCGCCCTTCAACGCCGGCTATGATGCGCTGCCATGGCCTCGATCCCTCTGCGCGACTGGCGCGAACTGCCCAGGACCCTCGCCGCGCTCTACGACCGCTACGGCCGCTGGCTGCCGGCGGCGCTGGAGCTGCTGCTGGTCGTTCTGATCGCGCGCCTGCTCGCCGAGCTGGTCTGGGCGCTGGCGCCGGCACCCGCGGCGGCGGCGTGGAAACCGGCGCCGGTCACCGCGCCGGAGCGCGCCGCCGCGATCGACCTCAACCGGATCCTCGCGGCCCAGTTGTTCGGCGCCTACCAGCCGCCGGCCAATCCCGCGGCGGCGGCGCTGGAGACCGCCCCCGAAACCCAGCTCAACCTGACTTTGCTGGGCATTTTCGCCGACGCGCATGACGTCAAAGGCTCGCGCGCCTTGATCGGCAACGGCAACGACGAAAAGCCCTACGCGGTCGGCGACGAGGTCGCCCGTGGCGTGATTCTGAAAGCGATTTTCGCCGACCGCGTGGTGCTGTCGCGCAACGGCCGCCTGGAAACCCTGCGCCTGGACAAGGACAGAGCCAGCAGTGCCCCCGGTTCGGCAGAAGTTTCGACCGCGGCGGAAGCCCCTGGCGGCGAAGGTGGCGAATCCCTGCTGGCCATCCGCAACAAGCTGCTGGCCAATCCTCAGCTCACCGCGAACTATATCCGCGTGCAGCCGGTCAACAACGGCGGCGCACTGATCGGCTACCGGGTCTATCCCGGCAGCAATCGCAGCCTGTTCACCGATTCCGGCCTGCATCCCGGCGACGTGGTCACCTCGATCAACGGCGTACAATTGGACGATCCTGCAAAGTCCCTGCAACTGCTCAGCGATCTGTCGCAGGCCAGCGCTCTAAGCCTCGTGGTACAGCGAGGCGGGGAATCGCAGACCATCAATATCAACCTCGACCAGTGAGTCCATGAATCTTTCCTCCTTCGCCCCACGCTGGTGGCTGGCCCTGGTCCTGGTCTCGGTGTGCACCCTCGCCGCGGCGGCAGGGAGCGGCAAGCCGCAAGCCAACGGCGCAAAGAAGTCCTCCGCGGCCGCCGTCACGCTCAACCTCAAAGACGCCGACATCAGCACCTTGATCGCCACGGTTTCCGAGGTGACCGGCAAGAACTTCGTCGTCGATCCGCGCGTCAAGGGCAAGGTCACGGTGATCTCCGCCACGCCGATGGATGCCGCCGGCGTTTACGAGACCTTCCTCTCGGTGCTGGAAGTCAACGGCTATGCCGCGATTCCCTCCGGCGAGTCGATCAAGATCGTGCCCGAGGCCAACGCCCGCACCGAGGGCGGCGGCTATGTCGACCACGTCGTCGGCGCCGCGCGCGACGACATGGTCACGGAAGTGTTCTCCATCCAGAACGCCTCGGCGGCGCAACTGGTGGCGATCCTGCGGCCGCTGGTGGCGCAGACCGGCCACCTCGCCGCCTACGCGCCGAGCAACAGCCTCATCATTTCCGACCGCGCGTCCAACGTCGAGCGCATGGCGCGCCTGATCGCGCAGATCGACGCCAACGGCGAACGCGAAATCCAGGTGGTGCCCTTGCAGTATGCCGCCGCCGACGACGTGGTGCGCGTGCTGACCTCGCTGGCCCAGCAGTCCCGGCAGTCCGATCCCGGCGCGCCGCTGCCGGCGCTCATCTCCGATCCGCGCTCCAACAGCGTGCTGATCGGCGGCGACAGCAACGAGCGGGAAAAACTGTTGACGGTCATCAAACAGCTCGACCAGCCGCAGAAGGAAAACGGCAGCACCCAGGTCATCTATCTCCATTACGCCACGGCCGAAAACCTGGCGCCGATCCTCGCGGGCTATGCCCAGCAGGTCAGCAAGACGACCTCATCGGGCGGCGGCCAGGCAACGCCGGCCGCAGCGGCGGCGCCCAACGTCAACCCCTACGCCGGCGCCACCGGCGGCAACCCCGAGATCCGCGTGCTGGCGGACAAGGACACCAATGCCCTGGTCATCACCGCGCCGCCGAAAGTGATGCAACAGCTGCGCGCGGTGATCGACAAGCTCGACATCCGCCGCGCCCAGGTGCTGGTGGAGGGGATCATCGCCGAGGTCAGCGCCAACAAGTCCAGCGAGCTGGGACTGGACTACGTGGCCTACGACCCCAACCGCATCGCCTTGGCCGGCATCCTCAACCAGAGCACGCTGTCCGCGCTCCAGAGCGCCGCTTCCTTGGCCGGTAGCACCAGTTCCACCAGCACCAGCAGCCTGGCCGCCGCCGGGGCCAGCCTGATCGGCCAGGGCATCACCGGAATCGCCGGTTACATGGGGTCCAATGGCGCGATCTTCGGCGCGCTGCTGCATGCGCTGCAAAGCGACGGCGACACCAACATCCTGTCCACGCCCTCGCTGGTCACGCTGGACAACCAGGAAGCCAAGATCGAGGTCGGGCAGGAAGTGCCCTTCCTCACCGGCCAGTACGCCAACACCGGCGTGGCCAACGTCTCGGGCGTGGTCAATCCCTTCCAGACCATCGACCGCAAGGACGTGGGGCTGAAACTGGGCATCACGCCCACCATCGGCGAGGGCAACAGCCTGCGGCTGAAGATCGAGCTGGAGAATTCCAGCCTGTCCAGCGGCACCGCCGGCTCTTCCAACCTGATCACCAACAAGCGCACCGTCAGCAACACGGTGAGCGTCGACAGCGGCCAGATCCTGGTGATCGGCGGGCTGATCGACGACCACATCAACGACACCCAGAACCGCATCCCCCTGCTGTCGGACATTCCCTTGCTCGGCGCGCTGTTCAAATCGCGCAACATCACCCACACCAAGAGCAATCTCATGGTGTTCATCCACCCGGTGATCCTGCGCAGCCGCGACGAGGGCGATTACTACACGCGCCTCAAGTACGACGAGACGCGCAAAGCCGAGCTCGGCGCCTCGACCGGACCGATCCCGCTGCTCGGCGGCCAGCGGCCGATCCTGTACCGCTACGACGATTACTTGAAGCTCAACAACAAGCCGCAGTCCACCGCGCCGCCGCCCGAAGAACCGCCGGGCGCGGCGCCGCCCGCCGGTCCGGACCGCGGCGCCACGGACCCTGCCTCACCGCCCGCCGCGCCGTCTTCGCCTTAGAATCGCCGGTATGGACATGAGCACGCCATCCCCCGCGGCCGGCGGCGCCGTCGAATTGCGGCGTCCGCCCTTCGCCTTCGCCAAGCGCCACGGCCTGGTCGTGACCGAGGACTGCGGTGAGGCGGTGGAGGTGGTCTGCAAGAACGGCGTCAGCCTGGACGCGGTGCAGGAAGTGCGCCGCTTCCTGGGCCGGCCGCTCAAATTGCGCACCGTCGCCCCCGATCAGTTCGACGCGCTGCTCGCGCGCACCTATGAAGGCAGCAGCGCCACCACGGCCACCCTGGCCGAGGGCCTGCACGAGGAAGAAGCCGACATCGACAGCCTGTCCGCCGCCCTGGCCGAGGCGCAAGACCTGCTGGAATCCGACGACGACGCGCCGATCATCAAATTCATCAACGGCCTGCTGGTCGAGGCGATCAAGGAAAACGCCTCCGACATCCACATCGAGACCTTCGAGAACCGCACCGCCGTGCGCTTCCGCCTCGACGGCGTGCTGCACGAAGTGCTGTCGCCCCCGCGGGCGCTGGCGCCCAAGATCGTCTCGCGCGTGAAGATCATGGCCAAGCTGGACATCGCCGAAAAGCGCCTGCCGCAGGACGGTCGCATCACGCGCGCCTTCGGCGGCCGCAAAGTGGACGTGCGCGTGTCCACCATCCCCACCGGCAGCAACAACGAGCGCGTGGTGCTGCGCATTCTCGACAAGCAGGCCGAACGCCTGAACCTCGAGCAGCTCGGCCTGGACGAGCAGCAGATCGTGGTCTTGAAGCGCATCATCCATCATCCCTACGGCATCATGCTGGTCACCGGGCCGACCGGTTCGGGCAAAAGCACCACGCTCTACGCCGCGCTGTCGGTGCTCAACGACCGCAGCCGCAACATCATGACGGTGGAAGACCCCATCGAGTATTTCATCGAGGGCGTCGGTCAGACCCAGGTCAACCCCAAGGTGCAGCTCACCTTCGCCCGCGGACTGCGCGCCATCCTGCGCCAGGATCCGGACGTGGTGATGGTCGGCGAAATCCGCGACCTGGAGACCGCGCAAATCGCGGTGCAGGCCAGCCAGACCGGCCACATGGTGTTCTCCACCCTGCACACCAACACCGCGGTCGGCGCCATCGCCCGTCTGCGCGACATGGGGCTGGAGAGCTTCCAGCTCGCCTCCAGCCTGGTCGGGCTGATGGCCCAGCGCCTGGTGCGCGTGCTGTGCCCGCACTGCAAGCAGCCTTACCAGCCCAAACTCGCCGAGCTGGAGCAACTCGGCGTCCCCGAGCGCAAGGACGTCGTGCTGTACAAGCCCGTGGGTTGTCCGACCTGCCGCCACACCGGCTATCTGGGCCGCACCGGCATCCACGAGCTGATCGAGGTGGACCGCAAGATGGAGGCGCTGATCCACGACAACGCTTCCGAGCAGGTGCTGGAGGCGGCCGCGCGCGAACGCGGCCCCGGCATCCTCCAGTCCGGCCGCAACAAGGTGCTTGCGGGCATCACCACGCTCAGCGAAGTGTTGCGCGTGACGATCGAAGAATGAGCGCCGCCGCGCTCGCGGGCTGAAATCATGGCCGCCTACGAATACGCCGCGCTCGATGCGCGCGGTCGCAGCACCCGTGGCCTGATCGAGGGCGACACGCCGCGCCAGGTGCGGCAGATGCTGCGCGAGCGCGGGCTCACGCCGCTGTCGGTCCAGGAAGTGGCGGAAGCCAAGGCGCGCGCGCGCGGACGTTTCAGCCTGCGTCGCGGCGGCGGACTTTCCACCACCGAGCTTGCCTTGTTCACCCGCCAGCTCGCCACCCTGTCGCGCTCCGGCCTGCCCCTGGACGAGGCGCTGACCGCCGTGGCGCAACAAAGCGAGTCGCGGCGCGTGCAGCGCGTGACGCTGGGCGTGCGCGCGCGGGTGGTGGAAGGCAACAGCCTGGCCAGCGCGATGGGCGAGTTTCCCGCCGCCTTTCCGACGCTGTTCCGCGCGACGGTCGAGGCCGGCGAAAGCGCCGGCAAGCTGGACCAGGTGCTGGAACGACTGGCCGACCACGCCGAACGCAGCCAGGCGCTGCGCGGGAAAATCCTGCTCGCCACCCTCTACCCCACCATCCTCACCTTCGTGGCGATCGGCGTGGTGATCGCGCTGATGACCTACGTCGTACCCAAGGTGGTCGGCGTGTTCGCCAGCATCGGCCAGAAGCTACCGCCGCTGACCCTGGCGCTGATCGCCATCAGCGATTTCCTGCGCCACGACGGCATCTATCTGCTGGCCGCGCTGGCGGCCGCGCTGTTCTTGTTCTTCCGCGCCCTGCGCAACGAGGCCTTCCGCTACCGGGTCCACCGCCAATGGCTGCGCCTGCCGCTGATCGGCCGGCTGGTGCGCGGCGCCAACACCGGGCGCTTCACGCGCACGCTGGGCATCCTGTTCGGCAGCGGCGTGCCGATCCTCGACGCCCTGCGCATCGGCGCGCAGGTGGTGAACAATCTGCCGATGCGCTCGGCCATCGAGGAAGCGGCCAAGCGGGTGCGCGAAGGTGCGTCGCTGTCGCGTTCGCTGTCGGAAAGCCGGCTGTTCCCGCCGATCACCATGCACTTGATCGCCTCCGGCGAAACCTCCGGCAAGCTCGACGAGATGCTCGACCGCGCCGCGCAGAATCAGGAGCGCGAACTGGAGACGCTGATCGCCGCGTTGATGGGCGTCTTCGAGCCGGCGCTCATCCTGACCATGGGCGGCGTCGTGCTGTTCATCGTGCTGGCGATCCTGTTGCCCATCTTCGATCTCAACCAGCTGGTGAAATGAGCGCCGCTCAGCGCCCCGCCGGAATTTCCGGCGTGGCGGCCGCATCCCCCGCCTGCTGCGTCAAGACCGAGGGCTCCGGCGCGGGCGTGAGTCGCAGGTAGCGCCTCCAGCACCCGTAACCGAAAGCGCTGAGCAGCGTGGCGGACAGCGCCAGCCCCAGGGCCGAACGGTCCACCAGCGGCGCCAGCGCGCCCGCGAGCAGCGCGTTGGCGGCGAGGCTCACGGCGGTCTGCACCGAAGCCGCGGCCCCGCGGGTGGCGGGGAAACGGTCGAGCATGAGCAAGGCCAGCGTGGGGAAGGCGAGCGAGACGCCCACGCCGTTGAGCGCGATGGGCAGCACGAACCACGGCAGCCGCGGCGGCAGGAACACGGCCAACGACACGTGCAGCGCGGCAGCCGCGCCGATCAGCCAATAGCCCCGCGCCACGGTTTGCGCCGCCGTCCAGTGCCCGGCATAGCGGCCGGCCAGGCGTGCACCGACCATCATGCCGCCGATGGTCGGCACGAACAGCCAGGCGAACTGCCGCACGCTCAGGCCCAGCAGTCCGAGCACGACTGCGGGCGCCGAAGCGATGTAGATCCACAGCGCGCCGAAATTGCCGACCGCGGCGCAGGCCAGCCACATAAAGCGCGCATCGGAGCCGATCGCGCGATAGGTCTGCGCCAGCCGCGGCAGCGACAGGCGGATGCGCCGCTCGCGCGGCAGCGTTTCCGGCAAAGCACCCACCGTCAGCGCCACTAGCAAAACGGCGAAAGCGGTCAGCGCCCACAGGATGGAACGCCAGCCACTGATCGTGAGCAGCCAGCCGCCGACGATGGGCGCCAGCGCCGGCGCCATGCCGAAGATCAGGGTGATGGTGGCCATCAGGCGCGTGGCCTCGGCGCCGTGATAGCGATCACGCACGATGGCGCGACCGACGATCAGCCCGGCGCCAGCAGCGATGCCCTGTAGCGCGCGGAAGCCCAGCAGCGCGCCCAGACTGGGCGCCAGGGCGCAGCCGGCGCTGGCGAACACGAACAGCGCGGTGGACCACACGATCACCCCGCGCCGGCCATAGGCGTCCGACAGCGGCCCGTGCAGCAAGGCCATCACCGCGTAAGCCGCCAGGTAGACGGAAATAATCTGCTGGATCGCTTGCGGGCTCGCCGCGAACTCCTGGCTCAGCCGACGGAACGCCGGGAACAAGGTGTCGATCGAGAACGGGCCCAGCATCGCCAGCCCGGCGAGCAGCGGCGCGAGCAGGCGCGGATCGGCGCGGAAACGGTTCATCGCCGCCGGAGCCGACGGCGCGCTACCGCCGCGCTCACTGCGCGGCCGCGGCCGGCTGCGCGAACTGGGAAGCGCCGAGCAAACGGCTGATGCGCGCGGGGACGTCCTTTTCGACCTCGCTCACCGCCACCGCGATGGCATTGGCAAAGGCCACCGCATCCGCGCTGCCGTGGCTCTTGATGACGGTGCCCTGCAAGCCGAGCAGGCTGGCGCCGTTGTAGCGGCGCGGATCCATGCGCCGCGCGAGCTGGCGCAACACCGAGCGCGCCACCAGCCCCACCAGCCGGGTCGAGAGATTGCGGCCGAATTCCTCGCGCATGAAGTGCGTGATCAGTTTGGCCACGCCCTCGCCGGCCTTGAGCGCCACGTTGCCGACGAAGCCGTCGCACACCACCACGTCCACCGGGTGGAGGAAGATGCCGTCGCCTTCGATGTAGCCGGCGTAGTTGAGCGGCGATTCGGCGAGCCACGCGGCGGCCTGCTTGATGGTTTCGTTGCCCTTGATCTCTTCCTCGCCGATGTTGAGCAGCGCCACCCGCGGCCGTTCGATGCCGTGCAGCGCCGTGACCAGGGCCGAGCCCATCACCGCGAACTGCACGAGCTGTTCGGCGGTGCACTCGGCGTTGGCGCCGAGGTCGAGCACGTGGGTGGCGCCGCCGACCGCCGGCAGCGGCGAGATGATCGCCGGCCGGTCGATGCCCGGCAGGGTCTTGAGCACGAAGCGCGCGATCGCCATCAGCGCGCCGGTGTTGCCGGCGGACACCGCCGCCTGCGCCCGCCCCTGCTTGACCAGGTTGACCGCCACGCGCATCGAGGAGTCTTTCTTGTTGCGCAGGGCCTTGGACGGCGGCTCGTCCATCGCCACGACTTCGGTCGCCGGCTGGATTTCCACCGGCGCGTTGCGATGGCGACGCAGCGCGCGGCGCAGCGCGAGCTCGTCGCCCACCAGGATCAGTTTGAGCTGCGGATGGTCCTCGAGCGCGCGCAGGCTGCCTTCGACCAGGACTTCGTGCCCGTGGTCTCCGCTCATCGCGTCGATGGCGAGAGTGACCGGCGCGGCCATGGGCGCGATCGAGCGGCGAGAAGCGCGAAGACGGCCCGCGGCGGGCTTCAGGCTTCCGGCGTGTCCGGCGCGGCGGTATCGATCACGCGCTTGCCGCGGTAATAGCCGTCGGCGGTGATGTGGTGGCGCAGGTGCGTCTCGCCCGACGTCGGATCGACCGACAGCGTCGGCCGCTTCAAGGCATCGTGCGAGCGGCGATGACCGCGATAGGCGCGGGATTTCTTGGATTTCTGGACGGCCATGAGGGAACTCCGAGCGGCGCTGCGGCCGGCGAGGCCCGCCATTCTACAGGAATCGCCGCCGCGCGAAAACGCGCGCGGCGGAAACGCTTCAGCCGGGCGCCGCGCAACGCGGGCAGCGCGGCGCCAGCGGCAGCGCCAGCAACAGCTCGTCCTCCGCCAGTTCGCGCAGGCGCAGTTCGTCGTCCGTCACCAGGTAAGGCTCGCAGTCGTGCAACAGACGGCGCTCCTCGGCCTCGCTGCCGACCAGGCGCAAGGCCGTGTCCAGCGCGAACCGCCAGTCGAAGATCTCGAGGCAGCGCTGGCACAGCAAGGGCAAAACGCCGCGGATTTCGCCTTCCAGCCAGAACGCGCCTTGCGCATCGCGGCGCAGCGCGAACCATGCGTCCGCCGCGCCCGAGGCCGCAGCCAGGCAGCCGGCCAGGCGCGTCATCTCCGCCACGGGCAGCGCTCCCTGCCAACGCCCGCCGCGCGACACCGCGGACAACTTGACGCGCAGCGGAATGCCCTCTTTCATGCTCGGATGCTAACAGACCCCGACCGCGGTCCGATCCTCGCCTCCGGCTCGCCCTACCGCGCGGCGCTGCTCGCGCGCCTGCGGCTGCCTTTCGAGGTGGCCGTGGCGCCCGTGGACGAGCGTCCGCGTCCGGACGAGGAACCGGCGGCCCTCGCCCGGCGCCTGGCGGTGGCCAAGGCGCGCGCCGTGGCCGCCGCGCGGCCGCAGCGCTGGGTGCTGGGATCCGATCAGGTGTGCGCCTGCGCCGGCCGCGTGCTGGGCAAACCCGGCACGCGCGCAGCCGCGCGGGCGCAGCTCGCCTGGCTGTCCGGCCGGCGCGCGGAATTCTTCACCGCCGTCGCGCTGCTGCGCGGCGAGGTCTGCCACGAGGCGCTCGATCTCACCACCGTGCAGTTCCGCGCCCTCGACGAGTCCGAAATCGAACGTTACCTCGACGCCGAACCCGCGCTGGACTGCGCCGGCAGCTTCAAGAGCGAGGGCCTGGGCATTGCCCTGTGCGCGGCGATCGAAACGCGCGACCCCAGCGCGCTGATCGGCTTGCCCTTGATCGCCACCGCCGAACTGCTGCGCCGCGCGGGTTATCGTCTGCCCTGAGCCGCGAGCCAGGCCGGCAGCGCGCGCAGGTCCTCGATCACCGAGCGGGCGCCGGCCGCGCGCAGGCGCGAACTCGCGTGCACGCCGCAAGCCACCCCCAGCGCCGGCATGCCGATGGCGGTGGCCATCGCCATGTCGTACTCGGTATCCCCCACCATCAAGGCGCGCTCGGCCGCGATCCCGGTCTCGTCCAGGAGTTCGCGCAGCATCGCGGGGTCGGGCTTGGGCGCGGTTTCGTCCGCACAGCGGGAAGCGGCGAGCAGGTCTTGCAGGTAAGGATGCGCGCGCAGCGAGCGGTTCATCCCCGGCCGGCTCTTGCCGGTGGCCACGGCGAGCAGATAGCCCTGCGCGTGTAGCGTTTCCAGCGTCTCGCGCGCACCGGGAAACAGCGGCGCCTCGTGCATCAGCGTCGCGGGCGCGGTGCGCCGGTACTGCTCCAGCAGACGCAGCAGACCGGCCGTGTCCAGCTCGGGATACAGCCGCGCCAGCGCGTCCGACAACCCCAGCCCGATCAGCTCGCGGATCGCCATGTCCTCGCGCGGCGGCAGACCGAGCGCCTCGATCGCGCGCTGCATGGCCGAGACGATGGAGCCGGCGGAATCAGCCAGGGTGCCATCCCAATCGAAGATCAACAATTCGTAGCGCATCGCTCCCAGCCGTCCCTGGCGCCGCGGTCCGGCCCGGGCTTCCATGCCCGGGCGTTCGCGGCCGCCGAAGCTGCCATCAAGGCAGCTTCGAAGCGCGGCCGCTCACCCATCCCAATCGAAGATCAACAATTCGTAGCGCATCGCTCCCAGCCGTCCCTGGCGCCGCGGTCCGGCCCGGGCTGAACCATAGGACGAGCCTCCACCGGACCCGCCGCCCGGGCTGATGACGGTCAGTGTTGTCCAATTGCTGGCGGTCTCGACACCAGAGCAGGTCAGCGTATGGAAATGCGTGCCGGCCTGGGAGAAGGGGCCCACCGTCATGGAACCGGACAGCGGCTGGCTGCCGATCCAAGACCCGGAAGCGGTGCGGGACGTCGGGTTAAGACGCCGTTAGCCGCACCTTCCCAACATTGCCCTGCATGGCAAGCCAGCTCTGGGGAGAACGCCCGAGGGCCTTGGAGATCGGCGCGGCCTTCCATGAAGGCCAGGACAAAGGCGTTCACTACAGGCCGGATATGCGGCTGCACCGAGCCTCTGGGTTAGATGTCACTTATGGCCATGGTGGGACGCTTCGTACACAACCATACACAGCGCGCCGACCAGTGCAGCCAAAGCAACAATGACGGTCCATTCCATCACACATCCTCCAGCTCTTCGATGCGGCGATACGCTCGGCGATTGACGAGAACGATAACGGCGGCGATGACCACGGCTGCAACCAGAGCCGCGATAAGTATGACGGGCTTGGCGCTGGCATAGTTCTGCGCAAGCCAAGCCACCAACGAGGCGTCGAGGGCAACCGCGATGCCGAATGCCACTTTCAGCCAGCCGATTTCCTCTTTGAGGCGATCCGCTTTGGACATGAGGCATGTTACCGCACATCGTGAGGCGCCCAAACGAGGCTTGCGGTAAGCAGGCGCCCGAGGCGCAGAAGAGGCGGATCTGATCCGCTCTCGAACGGCGCGTTACGCGGCCCGCCCGTGGGCCGCGTCCGCCGCAATGCGTTGCGACCGCGTTCCCCCCGACGCGAGCGCCGCAGTCCCCCGTCAGGTTTCAGTGATCGGGCGCAGCCTTCCTGGCTTTGTCCGTTCCGGCCGGGCACGGGACCAGCTCGCAGTTTGGCCCCTGGTAGCCGGTAAAGCTCCCGTCCGGGCAGCGCAGGGCCACCTGGGGACAGACCTTGACCAGCCCATGCGGCGTCACGGCGGAAGGACCCTTCCAGGCCTGATCCGCCGGATCCTGGCCCGGCACGGTCGGGGACTGCGCCGAAGCCTCCGGCTCGAAGCCCACGGCGGCGAGCGCCAGGGCGAAGGAAATCGTCCGGATCATCTTTCGCACCTCCTGTTTGCGCGGGGTAAGCCGCAGCAGCAACAGCCCCGCCAGTACCGCCAGCAGACCGGGATCCACCGCGCCACCGCCCGAGGACGGGCTTCCGCCGGAGCCTCCCGAGGACGAGCCGCCGCCGCTGGAGCCGCCGGAAGACGAGCCTCCGCTAGACCCGCCGCCCGTGCCCGTCACGGTCAGCGTCGCCGAATTGCTGGCCGTTTCCGACCCCTCGCAGGTCAGCGTATAGACGTGCGTGCCGGGCTGCGAGAACGGCCCCACCGTCATGGACCCGGACAGCGGCTGGCTGCCGCTCCAGTCGCCGCTGGCGTTGCAGATGCCGTTGTCGCCCACCTGCTGCCAGCTCAGGGTCGCGGTCTGCCCGGTCATGATGGTGCTCGGCGACACGCTGATGTCCACCGAATTGGGTGGCATGACGTGGGCCTTCGCGTAGCCTTGGATCTGCAACCCCGTGGAGGCCTGCGTGCAGGTCAGATAGTAGAAGTAATCTCCGGCCGGCGTATCGGCCGGGATGTGATAGCTGCCGGAAACCGGTTGTGGCCCGCTCCAAGCCCCGGAGGCCTGGCAGGAATCCGCGTTCTGGGTCGTCCAGTCGAAGGTGATCCCGAATTTGCCGGTGTGGAAACCCACATAGGCGTAATTCGTGACTTTGTTTGGCACCCCATTCACCGAATACGCGATGTACGGCCCGGTGGAGGCATAGCCGGCCGCCATGGTCGCTCCGGTCTTGCCCGGATCCAGCACCGCCGCGGCGTTGGCGTCGGCAAGCACGTTGCGCAGCGGGATGATGGTCGAAAGATTGGACGACTGGTTGCCGTTCGGGTCGGTGTGCGTAAAGACCGCAGCCAGCAAACCGATGTCGTACAGATCGGAGTCGGTAGTACGGCGAGCCGCTCGTGCCAACCGTCACGCAGCCCTGGATCGGGTTGAAGCCGTAGAAATCCCCGTCCTCGATCGCCACGTTGCCATGGATGTACTGCATCTCGGGAATGGTGATCGTGCCGTTCGACGGAATCCCGGGGAAACCCAGGCTCGTGAGGTTGTCGCCGACGTTGATCGCCTGGGCCCCGGCGTCCCAGGCCGAGAAATAGGCCGTGGGCGGCGGATGCTGCAGATCGTTGCCTACCAGGATGGCATAGTCGATCCCGGCGTCGTTAGGCGAATTCGCGTACGCCGCGAGCTTGAGCGTCTCCACTTCCCAGGGATTGGCGGCGTCGCTCTCCACGAAGGGTCCGTTGGGTCCGCCGTAGTCGTACCAATACAGGTCCACCGGCACGTCCATGCCGATGGTGACGGTGCTGTAGGCCGAATCGACGCAATGACCCGCCGTGAGGATGCGGATCCCCTGATCGGAGGACCCCTGGGTCGAGGCCAGAAGCACCGCGCTGCAGCTAGAAACGCCCTTGTCGCCCTGGAAATCGATGCCCACGCTGCTCTTGACCCGTACGTCGTCCGGGGACAGCTTGGTGTAGGCCGGGATGAAATTCGCGGAGTTGAAACTGCAATTCTCCGGGGCGTCCGCCAGCGCCGCCAGGGGCAGGCCCGCGAGCGCGCTCAAACCAAGACTCAGGGCCAGCCGCAGCCCCAGGTGCCCGGACAGTCCCGTATCGGATCCAAAACCCGCGTACCGCTTCGCTTCGTCCATGGGAAGGTTCCACTGTTCGATCCTCGCCGGATCCATGAATAGATGACATTCGGGTCTTGGGGGACTCGGTCGCCCGCGGCCGAGGGCTGCAGGGATCGCCCGCTTGGGGCCTGGACGGCGAAGGAACGTACCATCCCCGCGATGACCCAAAGCCGCCGGTTGCCGGCGGCGTGCAAACTCAAAACCAGGACCACGCCAGGCGCGACCTTCTCGCTCGTACATCCGGGCATCGTCGGCCGGCGCCTCGTCGGCGATCGCCGAACCCGTCAGCCCCGCGAAGAAAGCCCGCGTGTGCATCATGAACCCGCTCCCCCGATCGCCGCGATTCCCCCTGGACCGCTCGCGTGGGTTCGGCACGGCGCGACTGGAAATATACCGATTTCCCGTGCGCGGCTCCACGCGCGGGCGATCGATGGCCCCGCATGAAAAACCGCCCGCAACGATGCCGCGCGCGGCGAGGCAGGGTTCGGCTCCTGCTACGACAAGCGCTCGAGAAACTCGCGCAGCTCGGCCGGCAGCGGCGCGCTGAGCTTGAGGCGCAGGAAGCCGTCCGCGGCCGGCAGATCCAGGAAATGGGCGTGGAGAAACAGCCGGCGCAAACCCAGCGCGCGCAGGGGGCGGTGCTGTTCGCGCGTACCGTATTTGCGGTCGCCGGCCACCGGATGGCCCAGCGCCGCCGCGTGCACGCGGATCTGGTGGGTGCGGCCGGAGGCGATCTCGACCTCGCACAGGGTCGCGTCGCGGTATTGGGCTTGCGGGACGAAGCGCGAGCGGGAGGGCTTGCCCTCTTCCTCGTCGATGGCGACGTAGCGCTCGCCGCCGCCGAGCCGGTTCTTGACCAGCGCGGCATCGACCTCGCGCGGCCCTGCCAGCCGCCCGGCCAGCAGCGCGAAATAGCGCTTGTGCGCGAGGCCGGCGCGGAACGCGGCCTGTGCGCGCAGCAGCGCCGGCCGCGACTTGGCCAGCAGCAGCACGCCGCTGGTGTCGCGGTCCAGCCGATGGGCGAGTTCCAGGAAGGGATGACGCCCTGCGCCGCGCAGGGCCTCGATCACGCCGAACGGCACGCCGCTGCCGCCGTGCGAAGCCAGGCCCGCTGGCTTGTCCAGCGCCAGGTAGTCGGCGTCCTCGTGGACCACGGCGGCGCGCAGGCGCTCGAGCAGGGCATCGGGCGCGCGGATCGGCGCGCGGCGCTCGGTGAGGCGCACCGGCGGGATGCGCACTTCCTCGCCCTCGGCCAGCCGGCGGTCGGGACGCGCCCGGCCGCCGTCCACCCGCACCTGGCCGGAGCGCAGCAGGCGATAGACGTGCGATTTCGGCACGCCGGGCAGGCGCCGCAGCAGCCAGTTGTCGATGCGCTGGCCGGCTTCGGCGGCGGCGACCGCCAGCTTGCGCACCTGCGGCGGGCGGGCGGCGGGCGAGTTTTCTTTGGCCATCGGGCGGGCGCCTCGAAACCGGCGCGGGGTTTCCTTCGATGTTTATGATCGCAAAGCGAAACTACCGCTTTGCCTCGGGCTGTGGCACACTTGTCCGGCCCGGACGGCAGTCCGGGCGGGCCGCGACCCGTGTACAGCACGCAGCGGCCGGGCGCGCGGGGCCATGGTAACAGACCGCCGCGACCGCGCCCGCAAGCCATTTCCGTGCCCTTCGCCGACGAAGGGCGTTTTTCCAGACCACCACGTTCCCGCGCGAGGCGGGGATGATGATCAAGCCGAATCCAAGCCCTACGGGTACGATTTCAGGAACGATCGAGGCGCGCATTGGCACGAAGCCAAGCACGGCGCGCGCCGCATCCCGTCGTCGATGCCTCCTGCGGTCGAGCGTCCACCGAGACCGCCACAATGAAAAGAATCCTCATCAACGCCACCCAGCGCGAAGAGCTGCGCGTGGCGATCGTCGACGGCCAGAAGCTCTACGACCTCGACATCGAACTGGCCTCGCGCGAACAGCGCAAGTCCAACGTCTATAAGGGCAAGATCACCCGCGTCGAGCCCAGCCTCGAAGCCTGCTTCGTCGATTACGGCGCCGAGCGCCACGGCTTCTTGCCGTTCAAGGAGATCAGCCGCGAATACTTGAACGGCGAAGGCCGCGGAATCCGCGACCAGATCCGCGAAGGCGCCGAGCTGATCGTCCAGGTCGAGAAGGAGGAGCGCGGCAACAAAGGCGCGGCGCTGACCACCTACGCCAGCCTCGCCGGCCGCTACCTGGTGTTGATGCCCAACAATCCGCGCGCCGGCGGCATCTCGCGCCGGGTCGAAGGCGAAGAACGCGAGGAAGCCAAGGAAGCGCTCAACGCGCTCCAGCTCCCCGAGGGCATGGGCGTGATCGTGCGCACCAACGGCATCGGCCGCAGCACGGCCGAGCTGCAGGCCGACCTCGACCAGCTCGTGGACATCTGGAAGCGCATCGTCGAGGCCGCGCGCGAACGGCCGGCGCCGTTTTTGATCTACCAGGAAAACAACGTGGTGCTGCGCGCGTTGCGCGATTACCTGCGGCCCGACATCGGCGAGGTGATCGTCGACAATGCCGAAATTTACGAGCAGGCGCGCGCGCAGATGGAGCGCTCGATGCCGGCCGAACTCGGCAAGCTCAAGCTGTACCGCGACGACATCCCGCTGTTCTCGCGCTACCAGGTGGAAAGCCAGATCGAATCGGCCCACGAGCGCCAGGTGCGCCTGCCCTCCGGCGGCTCCATCGTCATCGACCACGCCGAGGCGCTGACCGCCATCGACATCAACTCGGCCAAGGCCACCGGCGGCGCGGGCATCGAGGAAACCGCGCTGCAGACCAACCTGGAGGCGGCCGAGGAGATCGCGCGCCAGCTGCGCCTGCGCGACCTGGGCGGCCTGATCGTGATCGACTTCATCGACATGGCCAGCGGCAAGAACCAGCGCGAGGTGGAAAAACGCCTGGCCGAGGCCTGCAGCGCCGACCGCGCGCGCGTTCAGCTCGGCCGCCTGTCACGCTTCGGATTGCTGGAGATGAGCCGCCAGCGCCTGCGGCCCTCGCTGTCCGAGCACACCCAGATCCCCTGCCCGCGCTGCCAAGGTCGCGGCCAGATCCGTTCGGTGGAATCCCTGGCCTTGTCGGTGCTGCGCCTGATCGAGGAAGAGTGCATGAAGGACCGCACCGGCCGCGTCATCGCCCAGTTGCCGGTGGACGTCGCCACCTTCCTGCTCAACGAAAAGCGCGCGGTGCTCTCGGAGCTGGAGTCGCGCTACCTGGTCACCGTCACCCTCGTCCCCAACGAGACGCTGGAATCGCCCAATTTCCAGATCACGCGCGTGCGCGTGGATCACTTGCAGCAGGACAACAACGCCGCGCTGTCTTACCGCATCGCCGAGGATTTCGCGGCCGAGTCGCGCGCGGCCCTGACGCCGGGCGCTCCGGCGGCCCGGCCGGCAGCCGAACCGGCGGTCAAGCCGCTGCTGCCCGCCGCGCCGGCACCGGCACCGATACCGGCGCTGCAGCCGGCGACGCGGGAAAGCTTCTGGCAGCGGCTGCTGCGCTGGCTGGGCTTCGGTCCGCGCAGCGCCACGCCCGCACCGGCGCCGATCGACGCCCAACCCCTGCCGCGGCCCAGACCGGCCGAGTCCGCACAAGCCGCGCGGCTGCCGCAGCCGCCGCGCGCGGAACAAGCGCGGCGTGAATCTCGCGGCGAGAACCGCGCCTCCGAGCGCGGCGAACAACGCACTCAGCCGCAGCGACGCGAACGCCCGGAGCCACGCGGGCCGCAACGCGGACCAGCCCAAGGCGCGGGAGCGCCGCAGAACCAGAACCAGAACCAGCGCCCACAGCCGCCGCGTGCCGGCAGCGAGCCACGCCCGCAGGCAGCCGCGAACGCCTCGAGCCCCGAGAGCGTCGCCGGCGAACACCGCGAAGGCGGACGGCGCCGCCGCGGTCGTCGCGGCCGCGGGCGCGGGCGCGGCGAAGGACAAGCTCAGCAAGCGCAGACGGCGACGCAACAGCCCGCGGCTGGGACGCCCGCGCCTCGCCCCGAATCCGCTGAACCCGCATTCCCGCAGGAAACCGCGCCGGCCAAGGCCGACGGCGTGGGATCCGCCGCGGGCGCATCCCGGCGCGCCGAAACGCCGACCGAAGCCGCCTCCGCGCACGAGCGCGCCCAGTCCGCGCCGCAGGGCGAACTGAGTCGGCCCGCGCCACCGCGCGTGCCGGAACCCGCAGCCGACCCGGCCTCGGTCGCTGCGGCTCGGACGCCGCCGACTTCGCCGCCGGCCGTGCCCCACGACGGCGAAACGCCGGTCGAAGCGCGGCGGGATCCTCAGCCGCCATCGCCGCCGCCATCGCGGCCGGAGTCGCCAGCGGCGTCCACGACTCCCGACGCGCCGGCTCAAGAGACCACGCGCAGCGAGGCTTGAGATTCCGCAGCGGCGCCTGCGCCTCTCGCGACGCTGAGTTCTTGTAGTCGGTACGTCACCGTCCTTGGCGCAACGGCCTCGTTTCGTTCAACCCAGCCCGACCCTCCATGGCCGGGCGTTGGCGTTCGCACGGCTTGCCGCCGGCAAGCCGCAAGCGCGAATGCTCGCCTGTGCTCGCGTCGCTATTCTCGCTTCAGCACGCGATCGACGATCTGGCGCGCCCACCAGCTTTCGTGGAACGAGGCGCGCACCGCCTCGCGATCGTAATCGCGTTCGATCCAGCTCAGGAAATCGACGCCGCGCGCGTCGCGCGCCACGCGGTAGCACTCGAAGAAGTGGTCGAGGATGCCGGTCTTGGCCTGGCGCACGTGGCCGTAAGGCCAGAAACGCAGTTCGCGCAGCGCGCGTTCCAACGGCTGCTTTTCCTCCAGCATCAGGTAAATCGCGCTGGCCAGGCCGGCGCGGTCCGCGCCGGACTTGCAGTGCACCCAAAGCGGCCGCGGCAGCTCGCGGAACAGTTGCGCCAGGCGCAGCACCTGCTCGCGCGAGGGCGCGTCGCGCGAACCGATCGGGAAATGCACGAGCCGCAGGCCCAGTTCGGCGCACAGCTCGCGCTCGAGCCGGTTGGAACCGATATGCGCCTCGTCGCCGCGCAGACTGAGCACGGCGCGCACGCCGGCGCGCGCGCCGGCGCGCAACTGGTGGGGCAAGGGATGACTGGAACGGTAAAAGCCGGGCGCCACCTGCCGGCGCGTGTTGAACCAGTAGCGGAACACGGCGTGGTCGGCGAACAGCATGTGCAGCCAGGCGCGCAGCCGCTGGCCGCGCGTCAAGCGGGGAGCGCGCGCGGCGGCGTCGTTCACCGGCGGTGCGCCTCGAGCCGCGCCGCGACTGCGGCGAGATCGGCCTCGGTGTCCACGCCGGGCGGGACTTCGAGCTCGGTCACGCCGACGCGGATCGCCATGCCGTGCGCGAGCGCGCGCAGTTGCTCCAGGAGCTCGCAGTCCTCCAGCGGCGCATGCGGCAGTCGCGCCAGGCGCGTGAGCGCGCCGACGCGGTAGGCATACAAGCCGATGTGACGCAGCGCGAGCGCTGGTGGCTGGGCGTCACCGCCGTCGCGCGGCCAGGGAATCGGCGCGCGGGAAAAATACAGCGCGTGCCCGCGCGCATCGCACACTACTTTGACGACGTTGGGATCGAGCCACTGCGCACGCGTGTCGATGCGGTGCGCCGCGGTGGCGATCTCGGCCTGGGGATCCTCGGCCAGCCATTGGGCGGTCGCGCGGATCAGCGCGGGCGGCATCAGCGGCTCGTCGCCCTGCAGGTTGACCACCAGGCTGTCCTCGCGCCAGCCGGCCTCGCGCGCGACCTGCTCCACGCGATCGGTGCCGGAGCGATGGTCGGCGGAGGTCAGGCGCGCATCGGCGCCGAACGCGCGACAGGCGGCAAGGACTTCTTCGGCGTCGGTGGCGACGATCACTTCCTCCGCGCCCGAGGCGCAGCCCGCCTCCCACACCCAGTGCAGCAGCGGCCGGCCGGCCAGTTCGCGCAGCACCTTGCGCGGCAAGCGGGTGGAGGACAGCCGCGCCGGGATGACGAGCTTGAAGGCGGTCACGCGGCCGAGACGGTCAGCGCTTCGCGCCGAGTTCTTCGTCGGTGAGCGGGCGCGCTTCTTCCTCCAGCATCACCGGAATGCCGTCGCGCACCGGATAGGCCAGGCGCGAGGCGCGGCACCAGAGTTCCTGACGCTCGGGATGCCATTCCAGCGGCGCCTTGGTGACCGGGCAGACCAGGATGTCGAGCAGGCGTTTATCCATGAGCGGCGTCGAAGGCGTCGAACACGCGATCGAGCCATTGTCGCACAGCCGCGGCGTCCCCGGCGGACAGCTCCGCACGCGCCGGCACGCACCACCAGTCCGGCCGCGCGAAGGCGAGGCACTTGACCGCGTCCTTTTCGGTCATCAACACCGGCAAGCCGTCGTCGTAGGCCAGATCCGCCGCCGCGTAGCGGTGATGATCGGCAAACGGATGCTCGATGGGCTGCAGCCCGGCGGCACGCAGCGCGGCGAAGAAGCGCGGCGGATGGCCGATGCCGGCCACCGCGTGCACGCGTCGTCCTGCGAAACGCGCCAACGGCCGGCGCTCGCCGTCGCGCAGCGAGACGGCCTCGTTGAGGCGCAGATGCAGGTCCACGCACGGCGCCAGCGCCGTGCGCCAACCGCCGCCGTTGACCACCACGAAGTTCACCTCGGACAGCCGCGCCGGCGGCTCGCGCAGCGGCCCGGCCGGGAGCAAGGCGCCGTTGCCCAGACCGCGCGCGCCGTCCACCACGCAGATTTCCAGGTCGCGCGCCAGGCGGTAGTGCTGCAGGCCGTCGTCGGCGACGATCACGTCCACCGCGCCGGAGTCCAGCAGCAGACGCGCGGCGGCCACGCGATCCGGCGCCACCGCCACCGGCACACCCAGGCGCCGGGCCAGCAGCGCCGGCTCGTCGCCACATCGCGCGGGATCGGTGTGTTGCGTGACGCGCAGCGGATCGCGACCCGGCCGTCCGCCGTAGCCGCGGCTGACGACGCCCGGCTTGCGGCCGCGCGCGCGCAGGGTTTCCACCAGCCACATCACGAAAGGCGTTTTGCCGGTGCCGCCGAGGGCGAGATTGCCGACCACGATCACCGGCGCCGGCAGACGCACCGCCTGCCTTTTGCGCCGCGCGGCCACGCCTTGCGCGACCGCGCCGTAGAGCGCCGCCAGCGGCCGCAGGAATCGCGGCGGCGGCGTTTGCGCGTACCAGCGCCGCTCCAGCCAGTTGCGCATCGGTCGTGACGGCGCGGCCTAGGCCGCGGCGGGTGCCGCCGCCTCGCGGAACTGCATACGATGCAGCGCGGCATAAACGCCGTTGCGCGCCAACAGCTCCGCGTGGCTGCCCTGCTCGACGATGCGCCCCTCCTGCAGCACCGCGATCAGGTCCGCACTCTGCACGGTGGACAGGCGATGGGCGATGACCAGGGTGGTGCGGCCGCGCTTGAGTTCCTCCAGCGCCTGCTGCACCAGGCGCTCGGATTCGGCATCGAGCGCGGAGGTCGCCTCGTCGAGCAGCAGGATCGGCGCGTCCTTGAGCAGGGCGCGGGCGATGGCGATGCGCTGGCGCTCGCCGCCGGAAAACATCAAGCCTTCCTGCCCCATCGGCGTATCGAGGCCGCGCGGCAGCCTTTCGATGAAGCTCCAGGCCTGCGCGCGGCGCGCGGCGGCTTCGATCTGCGCCCGCGTGGCCTGCGGCGCGCCGTAGGCGATGTTGTCGGCCACGCTGGCGTTGAACAGCACCACGTTCTGATCCACCAGCGCGATCTGGCGGCGCAGATCGGAAAGCCGGTATTCGCGCAGGTCGTGACCGTCGAGCAGCACGCGGCCGCGGTCGGGATCGTAGAAGCGCGGGATCAGCGAAAGCAGCGTGGTCTTGCCGCTGCCGGTCTTGCCGACCAGCGCCACGGTGCGACCGTGCGGGATCTCGAGATCGATGCCGGACAGCGCATGGCGGCCCTGCCCCTCGTAGGAGAAATCCACCTGCTCGAAGCGGATGTCGCCCACGGCGCGCGCCAGCGGCCGCCGTCCCCGGTCTTGTTCCGCCGGCGTGTCGAGAAAGGCGAACAGTTCCGCGCCGGCGACGATGCCGCGCTGCAGGTTCTGGCTGATGTTGGTCAGCGACGACAAGGGCGCGCGCAGCGACAGCATGGCGGCCACGAACGAGGTGAAGGTGCCGGCGGTGATGTCGCCGAGCATGTGCGGCAAGGTGGCCACGAACACCAGCAGCGCCACGCCGATGGCGGCGATCACCTCCAGCGTGCTCAAGGACAGCGCGTTGGTCACCGTCATCTTGAGGCTTTGGCGGCGCAGCTCGTCGTTGACCTTGCCGAAGCTCTGGAGCGCCAGACGTTCGCCGCCGTAAACCTTGACCACGCGGCGGCCGGTGATGGCCTCGTCGGCCGAGTGCGAAATATTGGCCACCGAGCGCTGGATGCGCTGCGAAATGACGCGGAAGCGGCGATTGACCCAGGCGATCGACCAGGCCACCAGCGGCCCGATCAAGAGCACGAACAGCGTCAGTTTCCAGTTGGTGTAGAACATCAGGCCGATCAGGCCCAGCGCCGACAGCCCGTCGCGCACCAGCGAGGTGAGCACGCCGCTCGACGAGTCCGCCACCTGGCTGGCGTGGTAGGTGAGCTGGGTCTGCAGGTCCGCGGTGCGCGCGCGGTCGTGGTGCCCCACCGGCACGCGCAGCAGGTGTTCGAACACCTGCTGGCGCAACTGCGCCACCACGCGCTGACCGATCCAGGCGATGGCGTAGCTGGAGGTGAAATTCGCCAGCCCGCGCACCAGGAACACCGCCAGGATCACCGGCGGCATCCAGCGGATCACCAGCGGATCGTGGGCCACGAAGATGCGGTCGATCAGCGGCTTGACCAGGCGCACGAAGGTCACGTCGGTGGCCGAGTACAGCACCATGCCCAGCATGGCGAGCAGGAACATGCGCCAGTGCGGCGCGGCGTAGCGCAGCAGGCGGCGATAGACGACGGCGGGACGATGCGGGGCTGGCGCGGCGTTCACGCGGCTTCCGGCGGTCACGGGATCGCCATGTTAGCAACTGCGGCCACGGCTTCGCTTAAACTCGGGGGACTTCGCATCGAGCGTGGACGACGCCATGACCGCCAGTACCGACAAGCCCGACTCGCCCTCCCCCAAGACGCTGTTCCAGAAAATCATCGACCGCGAACTGCCCGGAAGCTTCGTGTACGAGGACGAGCAGTGCGTGGTCATCAAGGACATCAACCCCGGCGCCCCGCTGCATCTTCTGGTGATCCCGCGCAAGCCGATCCCCCGGCTCAGCGATGCCACGCCCGAGGACCAGGCCCTGCTGGGCCATCTGCTGCTCGTCGCCAGCCAGGTCGCCCGCGAGGCCGGCTGCGGCGAAGCCTTCCGCGTCGCCATCAACAACGGCGCCGGCGCGGGACAGAGCGTGTTCCACCTGCACCTGCACGTACTCGCCGGCAGACCGCTCAAGTGGCCGCCCGGCTGAATCCGGCCGTCTCAGCGTAGCGGCGGCCTGGCGACCAGAGCCGCCGGATCGACGTGATTGTCGAACCAGCTCACGCCCCAGTGCAGATTGGGGCCGGTGGCGCGGCCCGAGGCGCCGCTCAAGGCGATCACCTGCCCCTGGCGCACGCGCTGGCCGAGCCTGACCTCGATGCGCGAGAGGTGCGCGAACACGCTCTGCACGCCGTGGCCGTGGTCGAGCATGAGCGTCGTGCCGGTGAAATAGAAGTCGTGTGCGACCAGGCTCACGCGCCCGTCGGCCGGCGCGCGTACGGGCGTGCCGCTGGGCACGGCGAGATCGACGCCGTAGTGCGGCTGTTTGGGTTCGCCGTTCAAGATCCGCTGGCTGCCGAACACGCTGGAGAGTGCGCCGTGCACCGGCCAGATGAACCTTTGCGCAAAGCCATCGAGCGGACTGGACGCGCGCCGCGCGGCGAGGATTTGCTGCGCCTCGCGGCGGATGCGCGCCACGACCTGCGGCGGCGGATTGACCTGTTGCGGCGGCAGACCTTCGATGCGTTGCACTTTCCAGTCGCCGGGCGCCACCGGGTATTCCAGCGTCCGCTCCGGCGCGCCGGGCGTGCGCACTTCGATGCGCGCCGGCGACGGCTCGTCGCGATCCAGGCCGATCACGAACACACCGTCGCGCGTCAAGGCCAGGTCGTGCCCGTCGAAACGGATCGCACAGCCCGGCGGCGCTTCGCCCAGCAAGAGCGCACCCTGGCGCCATTCGCCGTGGAAGCGCAGCGGCGTCGCCGGCGGGCCCGCGCCGGCCGCCGCGGCGGCCGTGGCGACGGCGAGCAGCGCGACGGCGGCGCTCACGGCGCCGCGGCTTCGGCGGCGAGCCGCTCGACCGCCGCGGCCAGCGCCAGCGTTTCCTGTTTTTCCACGCCCAGGCGCCGCAGGGTCACGGTTCTCGTCTCGGCCTCCTTGCGGCCCACCACCGCGAGCGCCGGGACTTTCAGCAGGGAATGCTCGCGCACCTTGTAGTTGATCTTCTCGTTGCGCAGATCGGCTTGCGCGCGCAGACCGGCGGCGCACAAGGCTTGCGTCACTTCGCTGGCGTAAGCGTCCGCGTCGGAGACGATCGGCGCCACCACGACCTGCACCGGCGCCAGCCACAGCGGCAGTGCGCCGGCGTAGTGCTCGATGAGGATGCCGATGAAGCGCTCCATGGAGCCGACGATGGCCCGGTGCAGCATCACCGGCACCTGGCGCTGCGAATGCTCGTCCACGTACTCCGCGCCCAGGCGTTCGGGCATCGAGAAATCCACCTGCATGGTGCCGAGCTGCCAGGAGCGACCGATCGAATCCTTGAGGTGGTACTCGATTTTCGGCCCGTAGAACGCGCCTTCGCCCGGCAACTCGGTCCACGCCACGCCGGCGCTGCGCAAGGCGGCGCGCAGCGCCTCTTCCGAGCGATCCCAGACCTCGTCGGTGCCGAGGCGCTGGTCCGGCCGCAGGGCGAGTTTGACGGCGACCTCGGTGAAGCCGAAATCGGCATAGACCTTCATCGCCTGCCGATGGAAGGCCGTCACTTCCGATTCGATCTGCTGCGGCATGCAGAAGATGTGGCCGTCGTCCTGGGTGAAGGCGCGCACGCGCATGAGTCCGTGCAGCGCGCCGGAAGGCTCGTTGCGGTGGCAGCTCCCGAATTCGGCATAGCGGATCGGCAGGTCGCGGTAGCTGTGCAAGCCGGCGTTGTAGATCTGCACGTGGCCCGGGCAGTTCATGGGCTTCACCGCGTAGATGCGCTTCTCGCTCTCGGTGAAGAACATGTTCTCCTTGTAGTTGTCCCAGTGGCCGGACTTCTTCCACAGGCTCACGTCGGCGATCAGCGGCGCGCGTACCTCCTGGTAGCCGCTGGCGCGATACACGCGGCGCACGTACTGCTCCACCGCCTGCCACAGGGTCCAGCCCTTGGGATGCCAGAACACCATGCCGGGAGCCTCTTCCTGCATGTGGAACAGGTCGAGCTGCCGGCCAAGCCGCCGGTGATCGCGCTTCTCGGCTTCCTCCAGCATCTTCAGATGCGCTTTGAGCGCGTCCTCCGTGGCGAAGGCCAGCCCGTAGATGCGCTGGAGCTGGGCCTTGCTGGCATCGCCGCGCCAGTAGGCGCCGGAGACCTTGGTGAGCTTGAAGGCGGTGCCGAGCCTGCCCGTCGAGGGCAGGTGCGGTCCCAGACACAGGTCCAGCCACTGATCGCCCTGCCGGTAGATCGACAGCGGCTCGTCGGGCTTCAGGCCTTCGCGGATCCACTCGGCCTTGAACGTCTCGCCGCAGCGCTCGAAGAACTTGACCGCCTCCTCGTGCGACCAGATCTCGCGCTTGATGGGCAGATCGCGCGCGACGATCTCGCGCATCCTCTGCTCGATCTTTTCCAGGTCGGCCTGGGTGAAAGGCTCCGCCCGGGCGAAGTCGTAGTAGAAACCGTCCTCGGTGGCCGGACCGAACGTGATCTGGGTGCCGGGATACAGTTCCTGCACCGCCTGCGCCAGCACGTGGGCGGCGTCGTGACGGATGACTTGCAGCGCCTCCGGCGCATCGCGCGTGACGATCTCGATCGAAGCACTGCGCTCGATGGGCCGGGTCAGATCCCACAGCTCGCCGTCGACCTTCACCACCACGGCCTTCTTCGCCAGGCTCGGGGAAATGCTCTGGGCAATGGCCAGCCCGGTCGGCGGCGTGTCGTAGGTCTTGCGGCGGCCGTCGGGAAAAGTGATTTGGATGGACATGCGAGCCCTGGTTCCTGAATCGTCCTGCGCGACGCGCGGGATCCGCAGCAGGCCGAGCGCGGTGCGCGGATTGCCGCTTTCGCGGGACTGACGAAAACTAATTTTGACGGTTTTGAACGAACTTCACAGCGGCGGCCAGCCGCGCCAGCGTCCGCTCGCGGCCCAGCAGCGCCAGGGTCTGGTCGATCGGCGGCGAGATCGCCTGACCGGCCAGCGCCACGCGCACGGGCTGCGCCACCTTGTTCAGGCCGACCCCGCGTTCGGCGGCGAGCGCGTTGACGGCCTCGTGTAGCGCCGGGGCGGTCCACTGCGGCAGGGCGGCGAGGCGGGCGCTCAAGGCCTCCAGCAGCGGCGCCGCGTCGGCCGTGAGATGTTTGGCCGCGTCCTTGTCGTGGTAAGCCTTCGGTTCCACATAGAAGAACGCGGATTTTTCCGCCATCTCGACCAGCGTCTTGCAGCGCTCGCGCTGGGCCAGGATCACCGCCGCGAGCGGCGGGCCTTGGCCGGGATCAACGCCGATGCGGCGCAAATGCCAGTCCAGCTCCGGGGCGACGATCGCCGGATCGGCGGTCTTGAGGTACTGATGGTTGACCCACACCGCCTTGTCCATGTCGAAGCGTGCCGGCGACTTGTGCACCTCCGACAAGTCGAACAGCTCGATCATCCGCTCGCGCGAAAATATTTCTTCGTCTCCGTGCGACCAGCCCAGGCGCACCAGGTAGTTGAGCAGCGCCTCGGGCATGAAGCCGAGCGCGCGATACTCGATGGCGCTCACCGCGCCGTGGCGCTTGGACAGCTTCACGCCGTCGGCGCCCAGGATCATGGGTACGTGGGCGTAGGCCGGTGGCTGCGCGCCGAGCGCCCGCAGGATGTTGATCTGCCGCGGCGTGTTGTTGACGTGGTCGTCGCCGCGGATGACGTGGGTGATGCCCATGTCCATGTCGTCCACGACCACGCAGAAATTGTAGGTCGGCGTGCCGTCGGCGCGCGCGATGATCAGATCGTCGAGCTCGGCGTTGTCGAATTCGATCGCGCCCTTGATCAGGTCGTGCACCACCAGACGGCCGGCCGCGGGATTCTTGAAGCGCACCACCGGCGCCACGCCCGGCGGCGGCGGTGGCAGCGTCTTGCCCGGTTCCGGCCGCCAGCGGCCGTCGTAGCGCGGCTTCTCCTTGCGCGCCATCTGCGCGGCGCGCAGGGCGTCGAGTTCTTCCTTGGTGCAGTAGCAGCGGTATGCCGTGCCTTCCGCCAGCATGCGCTCGATCACCTCGCGATAGCGCGCCATGCGCCGGGTTTGAAACACCGGCGGCGCGTCGGCGACGAGGCCCAGCCATTCCAGACCCTCGAAGATCGCCTGCACCGCCGCCTCGGTGGAGCGTTCGCGGTCGGTGTCCTCGATGCGCAGCAAAAACCGCCCGCCGTGCCGCCGCGCGTAGAGCCAGGAAAACAGCGCCGTGCGGACCCCGCCGATGTGGAGGAAGCCGGTCGGACTGGGAGCGAAACGGGTGACGACGGTCATGGGCGCGGGCGTGGAAAAGTGCGAAATCTTAAACTATTTGCTTTCCTCCACCCGTGCTTTCATGCCGCGCGCGCCCACCCGCTTGTTCGTCGAACAGCTCACCGTGCTCGACGCCGCCCGCCTCGACGCGGCACGCGGGCTGGTGGGCGAATCCTGGATCGTGGACGTGGAGCTGGAAGGCGAACTCGACGCGCAATCCATGCTCGTGGACTTCGGCGAGGTCAAGCGGCGCCTCAAACGCGCGATCGACCAGAACGGCGACCACAGCCTGCTGGTGCCGGCGCGCGCGCCGCAGCTTTCCCTGCACCGCACGCGCCACGAGATCGCGCTGCGGTTCGCCGCGGCCACCGGCGCCGTCGAGCACGTCTCGCCGCCGCAGGCGGTCACGCTGATCGACGCCGACCGGGTGGACGCCGCGACCCTAGCCCGGCACCTGCAAACCAGGCTGGCGCGCGAGCTGCCGCCCAACGTGGCCGCGCTCTCCATCAGGCTGCGCCACGAGCGCATCGCCGGCGCCCGTTATCACTACAGCCACGGCCTCAAGAAGCACACCGGCCGCTGCCAGCGCATCGCCCACGGCCACCGCTCGCGCCTCGAAATCCGCATCGACGGGCGGCGCGAGCCGCGGATCGAGGCGCAATGGGCACAGCGCTGGCGCGACATCTATCTCGGCACGCGCGAGGATCGCGTCCTGGCCCGCAACGGGCGCTGGCGCTTCGAATACGTGTCGGGCGAAGGACGCTACGCGCTGGAACTCCCGGCCAGCCGCTGCGATCTTCTGGACGCGGACAGCACGGTCGAGCGCATCGCGGCGCATCTGGCGCGGCGCGTCGCGGCGCAGCGGCCCGGCGCGGCGGTCGAAGTGCGCGCCTACGAAGGCGTCATGAAAGGCGCCGTCGCTCGCGCGGGGGCGAGGACGTGAGGACGTTCAGGGCGCATTCAGTCGCCTCGTGGCAGGATCGACGCATGACTCGGAATCTGCCCGTGCGCGGTTTGCAGCGGCTGGCCATGGCCGCGGTGCTGGGCCTCGCCGGCTGTGCCAGCCAGCCCACCGATCCCTACTGCTGCGCCTACAACGCGCCGACGGTGTACGGCGGCTTCTACGGCTACTGGGGCGATCCCTGGTGGTACGAACCCTGGTATTACCCCTACTATCCCGGCTATTACTACGGCACCAGCCCGCCGCCGCCCGGCAAGCCGCAGCCCGGCAACCGCCCGTCCCCGCCGTATCGCCGGCCGCCGCCGGCGCCGCCGCCCGTGCCTCAGAGCCTGCCGCAGGCCGTCGCCCCGCTGTCGCATCCGCTGGCCCCGCTGCAACGCCGGCCATTCTGAATTCCCTCGCGGCTGTGCTATAACGGCGCCCCGCGCCCGCACACCGCCGTCATGCCGTCCAACGAGATCCCCGACATCGCCTTTGCCGCCCGCGTCTCCGTCGAGCAGGTCGAGGAGGGCCACGAGCTGGCGCCAAAGTTCGACGAGCACGGTCTGATCCCTTGCGTCACCACCAGCGCCGACAGCGGCGAAGTGCTGATGCTGGGCTACATGAACGCCGAAGCGCTCAAGCGCACCATCGCCACCGGCGAGGCGCATTACTTCAGCCGCTCGCGCGGCGTGCTGTGGCACAAAGGCGCGACGAGCGGCCTGGTGCAGAAAGTGGTGGAGCTGCGCATCGACGACGACCAGGACGCGGTGTGGCTGCGCGTGCGCATTCCCGGCGAGGCGAGCTGCCACGTCGGCTACCGCTCGTGCTTCTACCGCTCGGTGCCGGTCGGTCCGGGCGATGCCAAGCGCGTGCTGAAGTTCGAGGAACACGCCAAGACCTTCGATCCGCGGCAGGTCTACGGCGACGCCCCCAATCCGACCCGGCTCTGAGGAGCGCCCGGCACGGGCTGGGCCGGCTGGCGCCACAAGCGCGGATGGAGCCTGCGCTCGCTGCCGAGGGCGAGGATCCCGCTTTGGTCCACGCGCACCGTCACCGCGCCTTCCAGGCCGGTCATGTGCTGTTCGGCGCCCAGCGCCGCGTAACGCGCCACGACCGGCGCGCGCGGGAAATCGAAACGATTCTGCCAACCCGCCGGATAGATCACCACGCGCGGAGCCACCGCGCGCACGAAGGCCTCGGTCGAGGACGTCCGGCTGCCGTGATGCGGCGCCAGCAGCACGTCCGCGCGCAGAGCCTGCGGCTGGTCGGCGAGCAGGCGCCGCTCGGCGCCCGCCTCGATGTCGGCCGGCAGCAAAGCGGCGTGATCGCCCGCGGCGACGCGCAGCACGCAGCCGCCGTTGTTGCGCGGGTGCGGCAAATCCGCGGCATCTTGCGGCCCGTTGAGAATCTCGAAGTCCACGCCATCCCAACTCCAGCGATCGCCGCCGACGCACGGCCGCGTCGCAAGGGCGCCCAGCTCCTCGTCCACCGTCAGCGCCCGGCGTACCGCTGGCGCGCCGCCGCGATGATCCACATCCGCATGAGAGACGATCATGAGATCGAGCCGGCGCACGCCCTGGGCCAGCAGGTAAGGCACGACCTGCGAACGCCCGGCATCGAAGTCTTCCCCGAACGCCGGCCCGGCGTCGAACAGCAGCGCGTGCTGCGCCGTGCGCACCACCACCGACAAGCCCTGGCCCACATCGAGCGCGGTGAGCGCGAACCCGCTCTGCGGCGCGCTCGCGAACGGCAAAAACAGCGGCACAAAACACAGCGCCGCGAAGGTCTTCAGCGGCAGCCCGCGCGGCGCCATCAAGGCGATCACGCCCAGCAGGGCGAGCAGCAGCGCGGCGGGTTGCGGACTGGCGGCGATCCAGGCTCCGGGCGCGTGCGCGGCCGCCCAGCCGAGCGCGGCGCGTACGGCGTAAATGGCCCAGGCCACCGCCGACAGGACCGGCAGGCCGAGCGCCGGCGCGAGCGCGGCGAGCACCACGGCCAGCAGCAGCGCGGGCAGCAGCAGCGTGAACAGCGGCACGACCATCGCATTGGCCAGGGGCCCCAGCCAGCCTCCGCCCTGGAAGAAGAAAAACGTCAAGGGCAGTAGCGCGAGGCTGAGCAGCGCCTGCAATCTCAGCAGCTCGAGCAGGCGCCCGCCCGAGCCCAGCCGTCCGGAGACGGCGTACAGGATGGCGCCCACCGCGCAGAACGACAGCCACAGGCCCGGGCTGAGCAGCGCCAGGGGATCGGCGGCGACGATGGCGAACCAGGCGAGCATCAGGGCGCGCGGCACCAGCGCGGGCCGCTCGAACCACAGCGCCGCGTAGCCCAGCAGCAGCATGATCAGCGCGCGCTGTGCCGGCGGCTCGAAGCCGGACAGCAGCGCGTAGGCCGTGGCCGTCGCTGCGGAGCCGACGAGTGCCGCCTTCTGCGCGGGCAGGCGCAGCGTCAGACTCGGCCACAGCACCCACAGCCAGCGCAGCAGGAAATACGCCGCCGCCGTCACCATGCCGACGTGCAGACCGGCGATCGCCATCAGATGGCTGGTGCCGGTGATCCGGAACGCATCCCAGTCGCGTTCGGTCAAAAGGCCGCGGTCGCCCACCGTCAGACCCAGCACCAGGCCCAGACCGGGATGTTGCGGCAGCCAGGCCTGCAAGCGATCGACCAGGGCCTGCCGCGCGCGCAGCAGCCACAGCCCGCCGCGCCGCGCGCAAGGCTCGGCCGCGCGCACGGTCGCAGTGGCCGCGATCCCCTGCCGGAACAGCCAGGCCTCGTAGTCGAAACCGCCGGGATTGACATCGCCATGCGGCGCGCGCAGACGCAGGGTCAGGCGCCAGCATTGGCCCGCCTTGACTTCGGCGTCGGCGCGATACCAGGCCACACGGATGCGCGGCGGCAGCGCCGGGTCGTCGGGGCGGAACAGAAAGCGCCAGTCGCGCCGCGGCGCGCCGCCCTCGTCCGGCGGGGCGAGTTGCGACTCCGGCAGGGAAATCACCCGACCGGCGACCGCGCGCTCCGCGCCGCTGGCTTCCAAGGGCCAGCGCGCGTCGAGCGCGCGCTGTGCCTGCCAGGCGGTCAGCAGCGCGCCGAGCGCGGCCGTGGCGTACAGCGCGCGCCGACGCCAGGGAGCGAAAGCCGGCAGCGCAGCGAGGATCAGGAAGCGCACGTCGGGCAGACGCGGCAAGGCCAGCACCGCGAGCGCCGCGGCGGTGAAAGCCAGCAGATGCGCGGGCCAGGGCTCGCGCGGCGCAGGAACCTCAGTTCGGGGTGCCGCCATCCGGCGCGTACGGCTGCAGGCGTCCGGATTCCAGGTGCCACACGCGATCCATGCGCGCGGCCAGCCGCGGGTCGTGGGTGACCAGCACCAGGCTGGTGCCGAACTCGCGGTTGAGTTTCAACATCAAGTCGAACACCGCCGCCGCCGTGCGCGCGTCCAGGTTGCCGGTCGGTTCGTCGGCCAGCACGCAGGCCGGATGGGTCACCAGCGCGCGCGCCACCGCCACGCGCTGGCGTTCGCCGCCGGACAGTTCGCCCGGCTTGTGCCCCAGGCGAGCGCCGAGCCCCACGCGCTCGAGCACCTCGGCGGCGCGCGCCGCCGCCTCGGCCGGCGGCCGGCGGCGGATCAGCAGCGGCATCGCGACGTTTTCCAGCGCGGTGAATTCGGGCAGCAGATGGTGGAACTGATAGACGAAGCCGAGCGCGCGGTTGCGCAAGCGGCCGCGCTCGGTTTCGGACAGCGCGCTCATCTTCTCGCCGGCCACCCACACCTCGCCGCCGCTGGGCGCATCCAGCCCGCCGAGCAAGTGCAGAAACGTGCTTTTGCCGGCGCCGGAGGGACCGACGATCGCCACGCACTCGCCGCGCGCCAGTTCGAAGTCGATGCCGGAAAACACTTCCAGCCGCAAGCGGCCGTCGTCGAACGTCTTGGCCAGGCCGCGGCAGGCGACGATGGCGGTGGGCGGAGGCGGTTTCATGTCTCAGTTTCGCCGCTTCATTCGTAGCGCAGCGCTGCAGCCGGCTGCACCCGGGCGGCGCGCCAGGCGGGATACAGCGTGGAGAAAAAGCCCAGCCCCAGCGCCAGCAGGCTGATCTTGATCACGTCGGTCTTCTCCAGCCGCGAGGGCAGATCGCTGATGTAGTAGATCGACGGATCGAGGAACTGATGGCCGGTGACGGCCTGCAGGATCGGCATGAGGGTTTCCACGTTGAGCGCCAGCAGCACGCCGAGGCCTACGCCGCAGGCGGTGCCGACCAGGCCGATCACCGAACCCTGCACCATGAACACCGCCATGATCGAGCGCGGGCTGGCGCCGAGCGTGCGCAGGATGGCGATGTCGGCCTGTTTTTCCTGCACCACCATCACCAGCGTGGAGACGATGTTGAAGGCGGCGATGCCGACCAGCAGCGACAGGATCAGGAACATGACCGTTTTCTCGGTCGCCACCGCCTTGAAATAGTTGACGTGCTGGCGCGTCCAGTCGGAGACGTAGTAGAGGCCCGGCAGCGAGCGCGCGATCTCGCGCGCCACGCGCGGCGCCTGGTCGAGGTCATGAAGCTTGAGCCGCACGCCGGTGACTTTGCCTTCCATGCGGTAGAGCGTGGCGGCGTCCTCAAGGTTGAGCAGCACCAGCCCGCGGTCGTATTCGTACATGCCGACCTGGAACACGCCGGCGACGGTGAAACGGCGGAAGCGGGGCAGGATGCCGGCGGGCGTGACGGTGGCCTGCGGGATCATCAGGTCCACCGGGTCGCCCACGTCCACGCCGAGCTGCTCGGCGAGTTCGACGCCGATCACGATGTTGTAAGCGCCGGGCTTGAGCGCGTCGAGGCTGCCGGCTTTCATGTGCTGGGCGATGTCCGAGACTTGCGTTTCCTCGGCCGGATCGATGCCTTGCAGCAGCGTGCCGGAAAGCTGGCTGCCGACGCGCAGCATGGCCTCGCCCTGGATGTAGGGCGCCGCGCCCTCGACCGCGGGGTTCTCGCGCGCCTTGGCCGCCACGCCGCGCCAGTCCGTCATCTCGCCGTCCGGCGCGGAAATGGTGGCGTGCGCGGCCATGCCCAGAATGCGTTTGCGCAGCTCGCTTTCGAAGCCGTTCATCACCGACAGCACCACGATCAGGGTGGCCACGCCCAGGGCGATGCACACGATCGAGGTGGCGGAGATGAAGGAGATGAAGTGATTGCGGCGTTTGGCGCGCGTGTAGCGCAGGCCGGCGAACAGTTCGTAGGGATTCCGCATCGCGCCATTAGACCATAGCCGAAGGCTACAATCCGCAGGTCCCGACAAAAAACGCGCGATGTCCGATCCCCCGTCCCTCGTGCCGCGTGTCGAACCGCGCCTGGCGCTGCTGCTGGTTCTGCTCACGGGCCTGAGCCTGTACCGTCTGGCCGCGCTCCAGCTCGCCGGCCTCGATTTGTACGTGGACGAGGCGCAGTACTGGCTCTGGTCGCGCCATCTGGCCTGGGGCTATTACTCCAAGCCGCCGGTGATCGCCGTGCTGATCGCCGCCACCACCGCCGTGTGCGGCAACGGCGAACTCTGCGTCAAGAGCGGCGCGCTGCTGGTCTATCCGCTGGTGACGCTGCTGGTGTGGTTGATCGCGCGGCGCTTGTACGACGCGCGCATCGCATTCTGGAGCGCGACGGCCTTCGTGCTGGCGCCGGGGGTGTCTTTCTCCTCGCTGATCATCTCCACCGACGTGCCCTTCTTCCTGTTCTGGGGCGCGGCCCTCTACGCCTGGCTACGCGCGCTGGAGAACGACGCCTGGCGCTGGTGGCTGGCGGTGGGCCTCGCCGGCGGCTTGGGCCTGCTGACCAAGTACACCATGGGCATTTTTCCGCTGTGCGCGGTTCTGCACCTGGCGTGCACCCAGCGTCTGCGGCATCACCTGTGGAATCCCAAGCTCTACGCCGGCGCCCTGCTCGCCGCGGCGATCTTTGCGCCCAATCTCGTCTGGAACGCGCGCCATGGCTGGCCGACGCTGCGCCACACCGAAGACATCTCGCAGCTCGGCAACGGTGCGGGCCTGCACTGGCGTTCGCTGGGCGAATTCCTCGGCGGCCAGTTCGCGGTCATGGGGCCGGTGTTCTTCGGTGCCTGGCTGGCGCTGACGGTGTGGCGGCCGCGGTCCTGGTGGGCCGACGAGCGGCTGCGCCTGCTCGCCTGTTTCTCGCTGCCCTTCCTCGGCGTGATCGGCCTGCAGGCCCTGCTCGGCCGCGCCAATGCCAACTGGGGGGCGATGACCTACCTCGCCGCCAGCATCTTCCTCGTCGCGCGGTTGTTGGGGCCACAGCGCTCCGGCGCTCGGCGCTGGCTCTTCGCGCTGGGGCTGGCGCTCAACTTCGCGCTCATGCCACTGGCCTATCACTTCGACCGCTGGACCTCGGCGCTCGGCATCGCCCTGACGGCGAAGAACGACCCTTACAAGCGCGTGCGCGGCTGGGCGGAGCTCGGCCGCCAGGCGCAGGTCTTGCAGGCCCAGTTCCCCGAAGCGCTGTTTCTGGCCGACGATCGCGAGACGCTGTCCGAGCTGATCTATTACGTGCACCCGCATCCCTACGACGCGGTGCTGTGGAACCCGCAGCGCGTGATCGACAACTCCTTCGCGCTGTCCACGACCATGGACGGCAAGCGCGGTTACAACTTTCTCTACGTCACCCGCAAGGCCGCCCTGCCGCCGGACCTGCTCGCCAGTTTCCAGAGCGCCGAGGCTCTGCCGCCGCTGCACGTCACCATCCATCCCGATTTCGCGCGCGACTACAAAGTCTGGCGTCTGATCGGCTTCAAGGGTTACGCCGCTGCGCGCTGAACCGAATGCGGCGCAGGACAGCGTGCCGCCCCTTGAACGAACATTCATGAACCGCGCATTCCGCGAGGCACGAGCCTGTGCTAACGTTTTTGCATCGAGCCTGGCCTGCGCGCCGGCATCGCCCCGACGGGGCGCACCCCATCAAAAAGGCGGAGGAGCGTGAATCCCGAACTCTCAGCGACTCGCAAGGTCGCCAGCTTCGACGTTTTCTACACCCAGATCCTCGACCCCGAAGGCCACCTCGTCGGCACGCCGCCGGCGTTCGCGCAAGACGCGGACGAGCTGCGCGCGATGTACCGGCTCATGGTCATCACCCGCGCGTTCGACAAAAAGGCGGTGGCCCTGCAACGCACCGGCAGCCTCGGCACCTACGCCGCCTGTCTCGGCCAGGAGGCGATCGGCGTGGCCATGGGCTTCGCGTTGCGCGCCGAGGACGTGTTGATCCCCGCATATCGCGAGTACGCGGCGCAGTTCAAGCGCGGCGTGCCAATGGAGAACATCCTGCTCTACTGGGGCGGCGACGAACGCGGTATGCGGTATCCGGCCGGCACGCCGGCGGCGCACGATTTCCCGCTGTCGGTGCCGATCGGCACGCATATCCCGCACGCCATCGGCGTGGCCTATGCCTTCAAGCTGAAAAAGGAGAACCGCGTCGCGCTGGTGTCCTTCGGCGACGGCGCCACCAGCAAGGGCGATTTCTACGAGGCGGTGAGTTCGGCGAAAGTGTGGAACCTGCCGATCGTGTTCCTGGTCTCCAACAACCAGTGGGCCATCTCGATGCCGCGCGCGCGGCAGACCGGCGCCCAGACCATCGCCCAGAAAGCGTTCGCCGGCGGCATGCCCGGCGAACAGGTGGACGGCAACGACGTGCTGGCCACGCGCCTGGTGCTGGAGCGCGCCCTGGAGCGCGCGCGCCAGGGCGGCGGCCCCAGCCTGATCGAGGCCATCACCTACCGCTTGCACGACCACACCACCGCCGACGACGCGCGCCGCTACCGCAGCGAGGCGGAAGTGCAGGCGGCGTGGGCGCGCTGCCCGATCAAGCGCTACAAGGCCTGGCTGGAAGCCTCCGGCCACTGGTCGGCTGCCGACGAGGAACGGCTGCAAGCCGAGGCTGCGGCCGCGGCAGAGGCCGCGGCGCGCAACTACTTGAATACGCCGCCGGAACCGCCCGGCGCGATTTTCGACCACGTCTATGCCAGCCTGCCCAAGGCGCTCGAATGGCAGCGCGCCGAGGTGATCGCGCGCGGCCCGATCGGCGGGGAGCACTGACATGGCCCCCACCCCGAACGAAGCGCAGAATCTCACCATCATCGAGGCGATCAACCTCGCGCTGCATGCGGAGATGGCGCGCGATCCGTCCGTGCTGGTGCTGGGCGAGGACATCGGAAAAAACGGCGGCGTTTTCCGCGCCACGGTGGGGCTGCTCGACCGCTTCGGCGAAGACCGCGTGGTGGACACCCCGCTGGCCGAGACGCTGGTCGCGGCCATGGCCATCGGCCTGTCCACCCAGGGGTTCAAGCCGGTCGCCGAGATCCAGTTCTCCGGTTTCCTCTATCCCTGCGTGGACCAGGTCGTCAACCACGCCACGCGCCTGCGCAACCGCACCCGCGGACGGCTGTCCTGCCCGCTGGTGATCCGCGCACCCAACTGGGGCGGCATCCACGCGCCGGAGCACCACTCCGAATCCTTGGAAACGACTTTCGCCCACATGCCCGGGCTGCGCGTGGTGTGTCCGTCCAACCCGGCGCGCGCCTACGGACTGCTGCTCGCGGCGATCCGCGATCCCGATCCGGTGATCTTCCTGGAGCCCACGCGCTGCTACCGGCTGTTCAAGCAGCCGGTGGAGGATCACGGCGAGGCGCTGCCGCTGGACACCTGTTTCGTCGAGCGCGAGGGCACGGACCTCACCCTGGTGTCCTGGGGCGCGATGATGCACGACACGCGGCTCGCCGCCGACCGGCTGGCCGAGGAAGGCATCGGCGCGGAAGTGATCGACGTGGCCACGCTCAAACCGCTGGACATGGACACCATCCTCGCCAGCGTCGCCAAGACCGGCCGCTGCGTGATCGTGCAGGAATCCCCGCGCGCCGGCGGCTGGGCCTCGGAGATCGCCGCCAACCTGGCCGAGCACGGACTGCTGTCGCTGTTCGCGCCGGTGATGCGCGTGTCGGGCTACGACACGGTGATGCCGCTGGCGCGCAGCGAGCGCGTGTACATTCCCGACGTGGACCGCATCTTGAAAGAAGTGCGCAAGGTGTTCGAGATCGCACCGAAGTCGTAAGTCAAACGAGGGCTGCCATGAGCATTTTCAAACTCCCCGACCTCGGCGAAGGCCTGCAGGAAGCCGAGATCCGCGAATGGCACGTCAAGGAAGGCGACGTGGTGAAAGCCGACCAGCCGCTGGTGGCGGTGGAAACCGCCAAGGCGGTGGTGGAAGTGCCCAGCCCGCGCGCCGGCAAGATCGTCAAGCTCTGCGCCAAGCCCGGCGACACGGTGCAAGTCGGCAAGCCCCTGGTCGAGTTCGAGGGTGAAAACGGCGCAGCGGCCGCCGAAAACAAACCTGCGGCGAGCGCGGCCAACGAGGCGATCCGCGACACCGGCGTGGTGGTGGGCGCGATGAAGCAGGGCAGCGAAGTCGTGGCGGAGAAGGCCACCACCGTGGGCACCGCGGCGGGCCTCAAGGTGGCGCCGGCGGTGCGCGCGCTGGCGCACAAGCTCAACGTCGATCTCACCATCGTCACGCCCAGCGGCCCCGACGGCACGATCACCGCCGCCGACGTGCAACGCGTGCACCGCATCCTGACCGAGGTCGGGCCGCTGGAGAAACTCAAAGGCCCGCGCAAGGCGATGGCGCAGACCATGAGCCAGGCGCGCGACGAGGTGATGCCCACCACCGTCACCGAGGACGCCGTGCTGCACGCCTGGAGTGGCAAACAGGATCTGACCATCCGCCTGATCCGCGCCCTGGTCGCGGGCGTCAAGGCCGAACCGGCGCTCAACGCCTGGTTCGATCACGTCGAGATCGGCCGCCGCGTGCTGCCCAAGATCCATCTGGGCGTGGCGGTGGACACGCCGGAAGGCCTGTTCGTGTGCGTGATGCAGGACGTGGGCAACCGCACGCCCGAGTCGCTGCGCCTGGGCCTGCAAAAGATGAAGGAGGCGGTCACCAATCGCACGGTGCCGCCCGAAGAACTGCGCGGCTACACCATCACGCTGTCCAACTTCGGCCGCTTCGGCGGCAAGTACGCCACGCCGGTGATCGTGCCGCCGACGGTGGCCATCGTCGCCGCCGGGCGGACCCGTGACGCGGTCGTGCCCATCGACGGCAAGCCGGCGGTCGCGCCGGTGCTGCCGCTGTCGGTGACTTTCGATCACCGCGCCGTGACCGGCGGCGAGGCCACGCGTTTCTTGTCCGCGATGATCCGGGATCTGGAGCGGCCCGACTAGGGCATCCGAACGCGCCGGCGGCGCGTATGGGAGGTTGTGCTGCGACGCCTCCTTGCCCTCTCGATCTTCGTTGCCGTGCCCGGCGCTTGGGCGCAACCCGTGGTGAACTGGCGCACCACGCTCGACCCGGCGGTCTTCGCCCAGGCGTCGCGCGAGCATCGCTATGTCCTGCTCGATCTGGAAGCCGTCTGGTGCCACTGGTGCCATGTCATGGATCAGCAGACTTACGTCGATCCGCAGGTGGCTGCGCTGATCGCCCGGCACTACCTCGCCGTGCGCGTGGATCAGGACGCGGATCCCGCGCTCGCGGCTCGCTACGGGGACTGGGGCTGGCCGGCGACCATCGTGTTCGCGCCCGATGGCCAGGAGCTCGTCAAACGCCGCGGCTTCCTCCCGCCGCCGGCGATGGCGTCCCTGCTGCAAGCGATCGTGGACGACCCCACGCCCGGACCGTCGGTGCGCCCGCAAGAGCCTCTCACGCCCCCGCCCGCGGGCGGGCTCGACGATCCGCTGCGGGCGCGGCTGGCCGCCACCGTCGAGCAGCTCTACGACGCGGCGCACGGCGGTTTCGGCGACGGTCAGAAATTCCTCGACGCCGACGCCATGGAATGGCTGTTCGTGCGCGCGCAGACCGGCGACGCGCAGGCGGCGGCGCGCATCCGCCAGACGCTGGACGCCAACCGCGCGCTGCTCGATGGCGTCTGGGGCGGGGTGTTCCAGTATTCGGAAAATCCGGACTGGACGCATCCGCACTACGAGAAAATCATGTCCTACCAGGCCGGCGATCTGCGCCTCTACGCACTGGCCTGGGCGTACGAACATCGGACCGCCGATCTCGAGGCCGCGCAGGCCATCGAGGCCTATCTACGCGACTTCCTGCGCGCGCCCGACGGAGCGTTTTACACCAGCCAGGACGCCGATCTCGACGCCCGCACGCCGGGAGCGGATTACTACGCCCTGCCCGATGCCGCGCGCCGCGCCCGCGGCCTGCCCAAGATCGACACGCATCTTTACGCACGCGACAACGGCTGGGCCATCGGCGCCCTGTGCCGCCTCGCCGACACGACCGGCGAAGACCAACCCCTGCGCATGGCCGAAGCCGCCGCGCGCTGGGTCGTCGCGCACCGCCGTCTGTCGGGCGGCGGCTTCGCGCACGGTGCGCGCGATCCGGACGGCCCCTATCTCGCCGACACGCTGGCGATGGGCGAAGCGTTTCTGGATTTGTACCGCGCCACCGGCGAGCGCGACTGGCTGACACGCGCGCAAGCCGCGGGGGATTTCATCGCCGCTCATTTCACGGCGCCCGATCTGGGTTTCGTTTCTGCCGTCCCGCATCCAGCGCCCGGCGCGCTGGCTTCGATGGTGCGCGACGTACAGGAGAACGGCGCGGCCACCCGATTCTTCGCGCGCCTGGCGTACCCGACCGGGGCGCAGCGCTTCCGGATACTCGCCGAGCACGGTCTGCGGTTTCTGGTCGCCTACGCCCGCGCGCACCCGGAGGCTTTCCTGCCCACCGTCTTGCTCGCCGATTGGGAAGTCGGGCATGCGCCGGTGCATTTCACCGTGGTCGGCGCCAAGGACGATCCAGCGGCGGCCGCGCTGCAGCGGGCGGCGCGCGCCTACCCGGCGATGAATTTATGGGTGGACTGGTGGGACCCGAGGCGCGAGCCTTCGCCGACCCCGGACATCCGTTACCCGCATCTGGCGCGTGCCGCGGCTTTCGTGTGCACCGAGCGCGCCTGTTCCAGCCCCTTGTTCGATCCCGCGCAACTGGCGAGCACCGCGCAACGTCTGGCACGCGCTGGACAGCGCTGAAGCTGCGCGCAACCGCGACGGTGCTGCGGCTACCGATAACTCGATCACCGCACCGTGTCCGGCGGAGGCCACGCGGTTTCTGGCTGCGCTGATCAAGGACCTGAAGCAGGCAAGCTGACCACCCCAGTCGCTCGACGGTCAGGCCTTGAGCACCCCGTGCAGTTCCTGCGCCGAGCGCTTGGGCCGGATGCCGGGCGGCAGGTTGGGCGCCACGTTCTGGGCAAAGAACCGGTCCGAGTCCTGCTTCGAATCCCACACTTCGATGATGCGCCAGCCGTCCGCCGTGGGATGCGCGGCATGCAGGATGAATCCAGGCGAACGTTTCAGAACCTCGCCCAGGGCCGCGAGCATGCCGGCGTAGCCCTGCTCGGTCTGTCCTTTGACTTCCGCAGTCACCAGTACGGCCATCTCCCCCCTCCAGCAAGCCATCGGCTTGCAGTGCGCTAACTCATTTCGTCATCCAGATCCGCGATCAGACCGTCGGTCGCCCAGCGCTTGATCAGGCTCGCCGCCGTGAGTGGCGCCGCGTCCTCGCCAACCCGTTCCGCGAGCGTTGCGCACACCTCGGCGAAGCAGGCACCGCCGCAAGCGGCGTCGAGCGCTATCGTCTCGACGGGATCGAGCGAACGCCAACGCACTTCGAGCTGCGCGTCGCGCCAGATCAGCCACGGCTTCGGCGCCCGGCTCCACGCCAGCGCCGGAAGCGCTGGCTGCGTTTGAACGGCGCGGCACAGCGCGGGCGCATTGCAGCGCAGCTCCAATCGCCGGCGCGCGGGAACGAAAGCCAGGCGCAACGCCGGCCAGGCCGCGGCGGGCAAGGCGGCGAGCGCGTCCACGCTCACGCAACTTGCGTCCGGGGCATCGAAGACTTCGCCGAGCATCCATTCCCATTGCGCGATTTCCGAGAGCTCCGCGCGCGCCGCAAACGGGTGCGCGCGGCGCAGAAACTCCGGCAGGCGCCGACCGAACCAGCGCAGCGAAGGCGTGTCGGAGGGATGCGCGTCGAGGTAGGCGCGCCCGAGTCCCTCGAATGCTTCCGCGCCCAGGTAGGCCGCGAGCGCGGGATAGTCTTTGCCCAGCGCCTCCAGCAGGCGCAGCCGGTAGGCGCGCGCGTAAACCGCAAGCCGCGTGGCGGCATCGGCGCGCGCATCGCCTCGCACCCAGCGCTCGATCCCCTCGGCGCCTTCGAGCACGAGGCGCTGCAAACCCTGCTGGGTCGCGGCGAGGGACAGCTCCGCGATCATGCCGCCCTCGCCCGTAGCGCGGAAGCGGCGAGCGCGCGGGCGCGATCCAGTTCCGCGACCAGCTCGGCGAGCGGCGGGATGTGGTCGTCGCGCTCGATCATGGTCGCCACCGGGCCGCAGCGGCGCAGCGCCTCGGCGTACAGCGTCCACACCGGGTCGCACACCGGGTGGTCGTGAGTGTCGATCAGCAGTTCGCCGTCCTGCGAGTGCCCGGCGAGGTGGATCTGCCGCACGCGCGCGGGCTGGATCGCGTCCAGGAATACGAGCGGATCGAAGCCGTGATTGCGGCTGTTGACGTACAGATTGTTGACGTCCAGCAGCAACTCGCAGTCGGCTCGTTCGCACAGCGCGGCGAGGAATTCCCATTCCGTGAGCCGCGAATGGCGGTATTCGAGATAGGAGGAGACGTTCTCGATCAGTATCCGGCGCCCGAGGAAATCCTGCACCCGGCGCACGCGCGCGGCGACGTGAGCCAGCGCTTCTTCGGTGTACGGCAGCGGCAGCAGGTCGTGGAGGTTTTTGCCGGCCACGCCGGTCCAGCACAGGTGATCGGAGATCCAGCGCGGCTCGAAGCGTTGGACCAGCGATTTGAGTTGCCGGAGATATTCGAGATCGAGCGGTGCGGTTGAGCCGATCGACAGCGACACGCCGTGGAAAACGATCGGGTAGTGGCTACGAACGCGCTCCAGCCAGTACAGCGGCCGGCCGCCGTCCACCATGTAGTTCTCGGTCAGCGCTTCGAACCAGTCCACCCGCGGCGGCTGTTCGAAGATCGCCTCGTAATGCTCGGGGCGCAAGC
Source organism: Nevskia sp. (assembly GCA_019689635.1). Lineage (GTDB taxonomy): Bacteria > Pseudomonadota > Gammaproteobacteria > Nevskiales > Nevskiaceae > Nevskia. Next base: position 127,026 of record JADGHB010000002.1, read on the forward strand.
CCAGGCCGAAACCGAGGCCGGCGCCGTTCGCGTTTCCGGCGTTCATTTCTGAAATGGCGCGGCGCCGGCCAGGCTGCACCGGCGCCGCGCCGGCCGCTTACTTGGCGCTCTCGAACTTGCCGCCCGCTTTTTCGCACTCGGCCTTGCTCATCAGGCTGAAGCCCTGGCCTTTGCATGCGTTCTGCCCTTTGCAGGCGTTGTGGGCGGTCTTGCAGGCGCTCTGGCCCTTGCAGGCGTTGGCGCCCATACACTTGCCGGTGGCGGCGCCGGACTCACCCGCCATCGCCAGCGGCGCGGCCAGGAATAGTGCGGCGGCGGCGGTGGCGAGGGCGATCCCTTTGGTCTTGCTGATGGTTTCCATGATGCTCTCCTGGGCACGAAGCCCGTAGTCGATACTGGCTGGTCGAACGCGGCGGCGAGTCGGTCACACCGTCGCAGCGACATCCTGCGACAAACGGGAGCGTTTGGCCATGTCCGCGCATTCCCGTTTCATGACCGGTCGTACGCCGCACCCACCCATACGGGCCCAGCGGGGCGGCGGATGCGGCCGCCCGCCGACGATGTTATATTTTTCGCAGTTCCGGCCTGCCCCATCAAAGAGTTGTCGAAAGCCGTGATCAAGCTGCTGACAGGTTCCCTGTTCGCCTTGGCCTTCACGGCTGCGGCGGAGGTGCTCAGCCTGCCGCCGGCCTCCGGCCCGGCGCCGACCGCGTTGCCGCACAAAGGCGCGAGCATGGCCGCAGTCGTGAAACAGTTCGGCGAACCGGTCGAGAAACATCCTCCGGCCGGCGGCGACAGCCCCAAGCATCCGCCGATCACGCGCTGGGACTATCCCGGTTTTTCGGCCTATTTCGAACGCAACCGGCTGATCGACGCGGTGGTGCCCGCCGACCCGCCACGGCTTTATCACATCGACCAGTTAGAGTCGGCGTCCCGATAAGCCTGCCAGACCCGCGAACTCCGCCGGCCGCAGCACCGCAAGCGGCCCGCACGCGCCACGCCGATGAGCCGCACCGTCCTTCCCGCCGAATGGGCGCCGCAATCCGCGGTAATGCTGACCTGGCCGCGTGCCGACGGCGATTTCGCGCGCTGGCATGACGCGGTGGAGCGCAATTTCATCGACATCGCCCGCGCCGTTTCGCGCCACGCGCATCTGCACGTCAACGTCGCCGAGCAGGCCGACGGCCTGCGCAGGAAACTGCTCGCCGCCGGCGTGCCGGGCGCTCGATTGCGGATCTATCAACTGCCCAACGACGACGTGTGGGCGCGCGACCACGGGCCGATCACGGTGTTCCGCGACGGAAAGCGCGTGCACCTGGACTTCCGCTTCAACGGCTGGGGCGGCAAGTTCCCAGCCACGCATGACGACGCACTCACCGGGCGCCTGGCGGCGCTGGGCGCCTTCGCCCATCCGGTGGAACCCGTCGATTTCGTGCTCGAAGGCGGCGCCATCGACAGCGACGGGCAAGGTAGTCTGCTCACCACCGCGCGCTGCCTGCTCGCGCCCACGCGCAATCCCGGCCACGACCGCCTCGGCATCGAGACGCGGCTGCGGGAAACCCTCGGCGTCGCCCGCGTGCTGTGGCTTGAGCATGGCGAGCTGATTGGCGACGACACCGACGGCCACATCGACACCCTGGCGCGCTTCTGCGACGCGCGCACCATCGCCTATCAGGCCTGCGAGGATGCGCGCGATCCGCACTTTGCGGAGCTGGCGGCGATGCGTGCGGAACTGGAAGCGCTGCGCACCCGCGACGGCGCGCCCTACCGGCTGATTCCGCTGCCGCTGCCCGCTCCGATCCTCGACGCAGACGGCCGCCGGCTGCCGGCGGGCTACGCCAACTTCCTCATCGTCAACGACGCGGTGCTGGTGCCGGTCTATGGCGATGCCGCCGACCGCGTGGCGCTGGATCGCTTGCGCAGCGCATTTCCACACCGGGAATTGCTGCCCATTGATTGCCGCGCCCTGATCCACCAGTATGGCAGTCTGCACTGCGTCACCATGCAGATTCCCGCAGCCCCGGAGTGAACCGATGAACGAGCAACCGCTGTTCCACGCCCTCGCCGACCCCAAGCGCGCCGCCCTGCTCGGCGCCGCCGGCGGTGCGGCAAAAGGCTTGCTGGTCGGCGCCGTCGTGGGCAAATGGCTCGCGTGGATGAGCCTGGGCGCGGCGCTCGGCGCGGTCTGCGGCTATGGCCTGGCCCGTTTGCGCCGTGCGACGGCGAGCGAGGCGCCCGCAGCGTGGGAAGCGGCGTGACTCGGACGCTGCGCGTCGGCCTCGTGCAGCAGAGCTGTCTCGCCGAGCGCGACAAGAACCTGCGGAAGTCGGAGGCCGGTGTGCGCGAAGCCGCGGCGCGCGGCGCCCGGCTGGTGCTGCTGCCGGAGCTCCACACCTCGCTCTACTTCTGCCAGCACGAAGACCCGGCGCTGTTCGATTGGGCCGAGCCGATTCCCGGCCCGTCCAGCGAGTTCTTCGCGGCGCTGGCGCGCGAACTGGGCCTGGTGCTGGTGATCTCGCTGTTCGAGCGCCGCGCGCCGGGGCTGTATCACAACACCGCGGTCGTGCTCGAGCGCGACGGCCGGCTGGCCGGCAAGTATCGCAAGATGCACATCCCCGACGATCCCGGCTACTACGAGAAATTCTATTTCGCACCGGGCGACTTAGGCTTCGCCCCGATCGCGACCAGCGTCGGCAAACTCGGCGTGCTGGTGTGCTGGGACCAGTGGTATCCGGAGGCCGCGCGCCTGATGGCGCTCGCCGGCGCGGAACTGCTGCTCTATCCCACGGCCATCGGCTGGAACCCGGAGGACGACGAGGCCGAACGGCTGCGCCAGCGCGACGCCTGGATCACGGTGCAGCGCGCCCACGCCATCGCCAACGGCCTGCCGGTGGTGGTCGCCAACCGCGTCGGCCTCGAACCCGATCCCAGCGGGCGCACGCCGGGCGCGCAGTTCTGGGGCGGGAGCTTCGCCGCCGGCCCGCAGGGCGAAATCCTGGCGCAGGCGGGCGCGGAACCGCAGGTGCTGGTGACCGACCTCGACCTCGCGCGCGGCGAGCAGGTGCGAAGGTGGTGGCCCTTCCTGCGCGATCGCCGCATCGACGCCTACGGCGATCTGCTCAAGCGCTTTTGCGATTAGCGCGGCTTCGGCCGCTGTCCTGACCTCAAGCAAGGATGCCCCTCCTGCCTGCGGGAGGCAGGGCCGACCGCGCCCGCCGGCTCGGAAACCATCGGGGCGCTTTTCGTCAGACCCCCGCCGCGGCGTCCGCGCAGGCTTGACCGCGCCCGCGCCTCCGCCTAATATCTGCCTTGGCAGTTAATGCTGGGGCAGAATATGTCCAAGCCGTATTATCAAGCCGCCAATTACCATTCCAGCAACAGCGTCGGTTTCCTGCTCAAGCGCGCGCACGCGCTGATGCTCGATCATCTGGAGCCGTGGCTGGCGGCGCAGAACCTGAGCTTCATCCAGTTCACGGTGCTGATGGCCCTGCGCCACGGCACGGCGCTCAATCCCAAGGACATCTGCTCGCTGTACCGCCACGACAGCGGCGCGCTGACGCGGGTCATCGACCAGCTCGAAGCGCGCGGCTGGCTCACGCGCAGCCGCAGCGCCTCCGACCGCCGCGTGATCGAGCTGCACCTCACGCCGGCCGGCCGCCGCCGCATCGAGAAAGTGGTGCCGCAGGTGGTCGAGCTGCTCAACGACGGCCTGCGCGACTTCACGCACGCCGAGATCGACGAGCTGATCCGGCTGTTGCACAAGCTGATCGCGAGCCTCGAACACCGGATCGGCCAAGGAACGCGCGCATGAAATTTTCCCGCCTGATCCTGCTCGTCGCCACCCTGACGGCTGCATCCTGCGTGCTGCCGCCCAAAGACGCGCCGCGAGAAACCGTCTTGGCGGATGCCACGCTGGGACTCGGGACGGCGGCCGCACCGCAGATTCCCGACCGCTGGTGGCAGGCCTTCGGCGATGCGCAGCTCGACCGCCTGGTCGAACAGACCCTGGCGCACAACCCGCAGCTCGCCCTCGCCATGGCCCGGTTGCGCGCCGCGCAGGCGCAGACCGACGCGGCGCGCGCCGGCCGTCTGCCGTCTTTCGCGCTGGACGCGACCGAGACCCGCCAGCGCTTCTCGGCGCGCGACATCGTTCCTCCGCCCTACGGCGGCCACTGGTACTGGCGCGGCGACGTACTCGCCGATTTTTCCTGGGATCTCGATTTGTGGGGCGAGCAGGCGGCCTCGATCGCCCAGGCCGGCGACGAACAGCGCGCGGCGGCGCTGGACGTGGCGGCGGCCCGGCTGGCGCTGGCCGGCGCGCTGGCGCAGGCCTACGTCGAGTTGGACCTCGGCGCCAAGCTGGCCGACATCGCCGCCCGCGCCGAACAGCAACGGGGCGAGATCCTGGCGATCACCCGCAAGCGCCTGGCCGCCGGACTCGACACGCGCGTGGAGCTGCGTGAAGCCGAAGCGGCGCTGCCGCAGGCGCGCCTGGCCCGCCTGCAAGCCCAAGCCGCCCAGGACCTCGCCCGGCATCAGCTCGCCGCGCTCTCCGGCCAGGGCGCGAGCGCCTACGCCGCGATCGAGACTCCGCACCTCGCATTGGATACGGCCTTGCCCTTGCCGCCGGACCTGCCCGCCGACCTGCTCGCGCGGCGACCGGACGTGATCGCGGTACGGCTGCGCCTGGCCGCCGCCGACGCCGGACGCCAGGCGGCGCAGGCGGCGTTCTATCCCTCGATCAATCTGGCCGGCTTCGCGGGCTGGGGTTCCATCGGCCTCGACCAGCTGTTCAAGGCACCCTCGGCGATGTACGGCCTGGGTCCCAGCGTGCATCTGCCGATCTTCGACGCCGGCAAGCTCAAGGCCCGGTACCGCGGCGCGGTGGCCGGTATCGACGCCGCAGCCGCGGATTACAACCGCACCGTGCTGCACGCGGTGCAGCAGGTCGCCGATCAGCTCACCCGCGTGCAATCGCTGGCGCGTCAGCTCGCCGAGCAAGAGCAGGCCCTGGACGCGGCCGAGGACGCCTATCGTCTGGCCAAGGAACGCTACCAGGCCGGACTGACGAACTATCTGACCGTGCTCAACGCCGAGACGCAGGTGCTGGCCGCGCGCCGCGGCCGCGTGCAGCTCGTCGCCGACCAGGCGGTGGCGCGCGTGAGCCTGCTGCTGGCGCTGGGCGGCAGCTTCCATCCCGAGGACGCCGATGTGGCGACCGTCGCGTCAGCGCCTTGAGCCGCGAGCGGTCCGCAGTCGGCAGTCGCAAACAGTGCAACGGAGTTCGACATGAGCACCACGCCCAACCCCCGCAACGGCGCGCGCAAGCGCGGCCTGCTGATCCTGGCCGCGGTCGTCGCGGCCGGCCTCGCCGGCTATGGCGCCTGGTGGCTGTGGTACGGCCGCAACTTCCAATCCACCGACGACGCCTACGTCAGCGGCGACGTGGTGCAGATCACCAGCCAGGTACCCGGCACGGTGATCGCGCTCGACGCCGACGACACTCAGAGCGTGCGGCGCGGCCAGTTGCTGGTGGAACTCGATCCCGCCGACGCGCAGGTGGCGATGCAGGCCGCCGAGGCGGAGCTGGCCCGCGCCGTGCGCCAGGTGCGCAGCCTGTACGCGCAGCAGGACCAGTTGCGCGCGCAGATCGCCGAGCGCGAGACCAGCCTCAAGCGCGCGCAGGACGACTACCGCCGACGCCAGTCGCTGATCGCCGATGGCGCGGTGTCGGGCGAGGAGCTGGCGCACGCCCGCGACACCATCGCCCAGCTCAAGGCCGCGCTCGAGGCCGCGCGCGAGCAGCTCAAGCAGACCGCCGCGCAGATCGAGGGCACCACCATCGCCACCCATCCGCAGGTGCTGGCGGCGGCGGCCAAGCTGCGCGAGGCCGCGCTCGCCCTGCGCCGCACCCGCATCCTCGCGCCGGTGGCCGGCGTGGTCGCCAAGCGCAGCGTGCAGGTCGGCCAGCGCGTCGCACCGGGCACGCCTTTGATGGCGGTGGTGCCGCTCGACGACGTGTGGGTGGACGCCAATTTCAAGGAAGTGCAGCTCGCGCGCATGCGCGTGGGCCAGCCCGTGCACCTGAAGTCCGATCTTTACGGCGGCGGCGTCGAGTTCCACGGCAAGCTGGTCGGGCTGTCCGCCGGCAGCGGCAGCGCGTTCGCCCTGCTGCCGGCGCAGAACGCCACCGGCAACTGGATCAAGATCGTGCAGCGCGTGCCGGTGCGCGTGGCGCTCGATCCGCAGGAGCTCAAGGCGCATCCGCTGCGCGTCGGCCTGTCGATGCGCGCCACCGTGGACGTGCGCGACACCTCCGGCCCGCTGGTTGCGAGTTCGGTCCGCAGCACGCCGCTGCCGACCCAGGAAAGCGACGGCGCCGATCCCGAGGTCGAGGCGCGCATCGCGCAGATCATCGCCCAGAACGACGGCGCTCACGGCGGCGGGAACCGCGGCGAGGTCTCCGGCGGCGCGTTGGGGAGCGCCGGCGCGCCGTGAACGAGGCCGCGCCCCCTCTGCAAGGCGGCGCGCGGGCGCTGACCGCCTTCGCGCTGGCGCTGGGCACCTTCATGCAGGTGCTCGACAGCTCCATCGCCAACGTCTCGATCCCGACCATCTCCGGCGATCTCGGCGTGTCGCCGGATCAGGGCACCTGGGTCATCACCTCGTTCGCGGTCGCCAACGGCGTGTCGGTGCCGCTCACCGGCTGGTTGATGCAGCGCTACGGCGTGGTGCGCACCTTCGTGTTCTCGCTGCTGGCCTTCACCGTCGCCTCGTTCCTGTGCGGCATCGCCTGGAGCCTGCCGGCGCTGGTGTTCTTCCGCGTGCTGCAGGGCGCGGTGTCCGGGCCGATGATCCCCGGCTCGCAGGCGCTGCTGCTGTCGCTGTTCCCGCCAGAACGCAAGGGCGCGGCGCTGGCGATTTGGTCCATGACCACGCTGGTCGCGCCGATCTGCGGACCGATCTTCGGCGGCTACATCTCCGACAACTGGACGTGGCCGTGGATCTTCTTCATCAACCTGCCGGTCGGCGCCTTCGCCGGCCTGGTGTGCTGGCGCTTCCTCGCCGCCCGGGAGACGCCCACGCGCAAACTGCCGATCGACCGCGTGGGCCTGGGCCTGCTGGTGCTGTGGGTCGGCGCGCTGCAGATCTTCCTCGACAAGGGCAAGGACCTCGACTGGTTCGGCTCCGCGTTCATCGTGACGCTGGCCATCCTCGCCGCGGTGAGCTTCGCCGCCTGGCTGATCTGGGAACTGACCGAGGAACATCCCATCGTTGACCTCTCCCTGTTCAAGTCGCGCAGCTTCTCCATCGGCACGCTGTGCCTGTGCCTGGGCTACGGCGTGTTCTTCGGCAACGTGGTGCTGCTGCCGCTGTGGTTGCAAACGCAGCTCAACTACACCGCGACCTGGGCCGGGCTGGTGTCCGCGCCGAGCGGCGCGGTGGCGATCCTGGCCACCATCCTCGCCGGACGGCTGCTCGCGCGCAGCGACGCGCGCCTGATCGCGGTGGCCTCTTTCGTCGCCTTCGGCCTGTCCTATTTCATGCGCGCCCGTTACACGCCCGATTCCAGCTTCGGTGTGCTGGTGGCGCCGCTTTTGGTGTTCGGCATCGGCATGGGCACCTTCTTCATCTCGCTGGTGGCGATCTCGCTGGCCGATCTCACGCCGGCGCAGATTCCGGCCGGCTCCGGCCTGTCCAACTTCCTGCGCATCACCGCCGGCAGCTTCGCCGTGTCCATCACCACCACGTTCTGGGATCGCCACGAGGCCCTGCACCAGACCCGCCTGGTCGAGGCGCTGACGCCCTACGACCCGGCCATGCAGCAGACGCTGGCGCAGATGCAGCAGCACGGCCTGCCACAGGCGCAGGGGTTCGGCCTGCTGCTGCACACCATCGTCGGCCAGTCTTACTTGATGTCGGCGCTGGACTACTTTTGGATCTCCGGCTGGCTGTCGCTGGCGCTGATCCCGCTGATCTTCTTCACCCACCGTCCCGCCGGCGCCGCGCCGGCCGCGGCGGCCGACTGACGCCAGTCTCGTGCGTCTTATCTCTTGAGCGGCAGCTCGATATAGCTGCGGTTGAACCAGCGGATTTTCAGCGGCGGCCTGGCGTCGGCGATGGATTCCGCGCTCACGTCCTTGCCGCTGCCGTAGTTGATTTCGCGGTCGGGCCGGTCGTTGACGCCCAGCACCAGCACCAGGCGGCTGCCGGCCGGCAGCCGGCACGCGATCAAGCGCTCGGCGGTGAACGCCAGCCGCTGGCGTTCGCCGGCTTTGAGCAGGCGGCGATGGATGCGGTCGGCGGCGTAGCTCGCGCGGAACTCGTAAGGCTTGGCGAGCAACCAGTACTGGCCGCCCGGCAGCCTGGCGTACAACGCGAGGGACAGGTCCACGTCCATCTTGTTGATCACGAAATCGAGCCGGCCGGAGACGGTCCCGGCGAGTTCCGTGGGCTGGGGCAGCGCATCGCCGACGAAGCTCACGGCGTTGCGCAGCGGCAGACCGCTGGCGAGGATCTCGGGTGGGGGAGGAAGGCTCGCGTCGCTGCGATCGGCGAAATCCACGAGCTGCTGCACGGGCGGCGCGCGCGCCGGCTCGGCGGTCACGAGCCGGCCGCTCTCGCCACCGGGCGCGGCGACGAGGTAGTAGCGCCGCGTTTCCGGCGCCAGCGCCGCGAGCGTCGGCGCGTGCCGCCACTGGTCGGCGCCCATCACTTCGTAGTTGACTCGATCGGCGAGCACCGCGGGCCGCGCGGCGTTCTTGAACACGTGGTCGAACCACTGGAAGCGCAGCTCGTCGAGATCCAGCCGCGCGGCGGCGTCGGCCGCGTAACCCTGGGGCACTTCGCCGAGATCGTCGTAGGGACCGATCAGCAGCCGGTGATCGGCCTCGGGCCGCTCATGCGTGTGCCGGGCGAAGTAGTACAGCTCGCCGCCGCGCGCGTAGTAACCCGCGATCGAAAGCACCGGTATGCGCACCGCGGCGAACTGCGCGCCGAACGGGATCAGCTTCTGCCAGTAGCGGTCGTAGCTGGGATGGCCCAGCCAGCGGCGGAAGACGCGGTTCGGTTGCCCGGCGATCCGGTCGAGATCGCGGTACGGCCGGCCGCTTTCATACCAGCGCTGCTCCAGCGCGCGCCAGGTTTCGTCGTCCCACGCGCGCTGATCGACGGCATGCGTGTAATCCGTCGCCCAGCGGTACGCGTCGTTGCGGAAGATGCGGCCTTCGGCCGGAAAATCGATGCCCGGCGCCATGGCGTCGACGGTGGCGATGGCCTTGAGCGGCTCCGGCGCGAGACGGGCCGCGGCCCAGGCGGCGAAGCCCGCGTAGCCCTCGCCAGACATGCCCACGCGACCGTCGCTCCACGGCTGGCGCGCGATCCAGCGGATCACCGCGCGCGCGTCCTCGCCGTCGTGTTCGAAGGGAACGATGCGCACGCGGCCGGCGTCCGACGCCTGTGGATTCTTGCCGCGCGTGTAGGCCACCAGCCCCGCGTAGCCGTGGGCGGCGGCGCCCTCGGCCAGGTCCGCCTGCGCGGTATAGAGCGTGAACTCCAGCAGCGTGGTCAGCCGGGCGCCGGTTTTCGGCCGCACCAGCTTCGCGTGGATCACGCCCGCCGGCGTCTCGATCCGCAGCGTTTCGAGGCGATAGCGCCGGCGCTCGTCCTCGGCCAAAAGCGCCGGCGCGAGCGGCGCGCATTCGCGGTGCAGCTCGAGCGCGAGCCAGGCCTGGATCAGGTCCAGCGCCTCGCGCTCACCGATGCGTGCGCGGCCGCGCACGCGGTCGAGGGCTTCCTGCAGCGCGTCCTGGAATCGGGACGGCGGCGCTGCGAGCGCCTGGCCCAGCGCATAGGCAGCGCGGTCGTCCAAGCCCGCCAGTGCCTCGCGCAGCGCCTGCGCCAGGGCCCGGGAGCGGGAAATGCCGCCGCGCGCCGCGGCGGCGCGCGCCTGCGCGTAGAGCGCCAGGGGCAGCGTGGCAGCGGGCGCTCCGCGCTTGCGTTCCCGCAGCGCGCGCTGCGTATCGGCCGCGGCCGCGTCGTCGCCGACCGCCAGTTGCAGCGCGAGCAGGTTTGCCAGGTAACGCCCGGGATCCTGGTCCTCGTACACCGGCAGGATGCGTTCGGCCAGGTCGCGCAGCGCCGCGGGCACGCCCGGATCGGCGGCGCTCGCGGGCGCGTGGAACTCGAAGTCCGGAGGTCCATCGGCCGCCGCGACCGGCGCGAGCGCCAGCAGCCCGGCGAGCAGCCACCGCTTCAGTCGCGCGCGCCAGGCGTTCATCGGACGGTCGCCGAATCGCGACGCGAGGGGTTCGACGCTGTGCCGGGCGCCGCCTCGTCCAGCTTCACCAGGTGCAGCACGCGCGAGAACATCGGGTCGCGCCCCTCGACCATGCGCCCGATGTGGACGATGCCGCTGTGCTTGAGTTCGACCGCGAACATCGCGATCACGCGCCGGAAGGCGTCGTCGGTCAGTGCGCCGAAGGCGTCGTCGATCAGCACCCAGGGCGGCGCCTGCAAGGCCAGGCGGGCGAAGGCGAGGTTGAGCTGTTCGTCGAGCGACAGCTCGCGCTCCCAGCGCCGAGGTTCGTCGAGCCACGAGCTGAGATGACCGAGACCCATGCGCGCGAGCGCCTGCGCGTACGCGGGATCCGCGAAGTCCGCGCTCGAGCGCGGATAGGCCAGCACCTCGCGCAAGCTGCCGCGCGGCAGATACGGCGTGCCGCGCGGCAGGTAAAAGACCGCCTCCCCCTTGGGATGCGTGATGCGGCCCGCGCCCCAGGGCCACAAGCCGGCCAGCGCGCGGAACAACGGCGTGGTCGCGGTGCCGGGCGCGCCGACGATCAGCACGCGCTCGCCCGGACGCACGCCCCACTCGCGCTCGCGCAGGCCGTAGCGGCCGTTGGGCGTATCCACCTGCAGGTTTTCGACGGTCAGGCGGCCGGGCTCGCCTTCGCGGTACTCGATGCGCGACTCGCCGGAAGCGGTGGCGGGCTCGGCGCCGAGCGCCTGGCGGAAGCCGGCCACGCGCAGCAGGATCGCGCGCCAGTCGGCCAGCGCGCTAAAGTTATCCACGAACCAGCGCAACGAGGATTGCGCCTGGGTGAAGGCGGCGGCCGCCATCATCACGCCGCCGAAGGAAATCTTGCCGGCGAAGAACAACGGCGCCGCCACCAGGATCGGCGCCACCACCATGACCCAGCCGAAGCCGGCCGTGACCCAGGTGAGGTTGACATGGCCCACGATGAGGCGCGCGGTCGCGGCGAGTACGTCCTGCAGATTCACATACACGCGCCGTTCCTCGTCGGGTTCGCCGCCGGCGAGCGTGATGCCGTCGAGGTGTTCGTTGATGTGCACCAGCGCGAAACGCAGCTCGCCCTCGCGCGCGTAGCGTTCGGCGTTGCGCTGGATCAGCTTGCGCCCCACTCCGTAGCTGGCCACCGAACCGGCCAGGGCATATCCGATCGCGGCCCACAGCATGAAGCCCGGCAGCGGATGGTCGACGCCGCCGATGCGGATGCTGAAATCGGCCGAAAGCTGCCACAGGATGCCGGCGAAGGAAACGAACAGGATCGCGGCCTGCAACAGCCCCACGCCGAGATCGGCCGACATCTCGCACAGCATGCGCGTGTCGTCGTGCATGCGCTGATCGGGATTGACGCCCATCGCGCCCGCGTGCGCCAGCCAGTACGCGCGGCGCGGCCGCAGCCAGCGGCCGACCAGGTCCCGCACCAGCGCCTCGCGCAGCCGCAATTTGAGCGTCTCCACCAGCCAGCGCTGCGCGACGTTGAGCACCAGCAGCACGCCGGCGATGACGGCAAACACGCCGAGCTGCACCAGGAAGGCGTGGAAGTCGCGCCGCGCCAGGGCGTCGAAGAAACTTTTGTTCCAGGCGTTGAGACGGATCTGGCCGTAGGCGGTGGCGCCGACCACGAGCACGATGGCGCACGCCAGCCCCAGCAGCACCCGGCCGAGGCTGGACGCGCGCAGCGCCTGCAGCATCAGCCCGAGCTGCGACCCGAGCCGGGCCTGGCCGACTTCGGCCGAGGTCCCCGTGTTGTCGTTCGACGCATCGCCCATCGGCGCGATCCCCTGCGGCCTGTCGCGATGTTAATGCCTCTTGCGCCCGGCCAAAGCCGCGCTCCCGCGCCATCGCCGCCGCGCGACGGCACACCGTATCATGCCCGGCACGGTGCCGAAGACCGAACCATGAGCGCGAGAATCGAGGCCTTGTTGAAGCGCATGACGCTGGCCGAAAAGCTCGGCCAGCTCAGCATGAGCGCCGCGCACGACGCGATCACGGGCCCCACGGAGGCGCACGATCTCGCCCAAGCGGTGCGCCAAGGCACGGTCGGCAGCCTGCTGAACCTGACGGGGCGCGAACGCACGCGCGCGCTGCAGCGCCTGGCGGTGGAGGAATCGCGGCTGCGCATCCCGTTGTTGATCGGCCTGGACGTGCTCCACGGCTATCGCACGCTGTTCCCCATTCCGCTGGCCGAGGCGGGGGCGTTCGACGAAGCCCTCTGGGAACGCACGGCGCGCGAAGCCGCGATCGAAGCCGCGGCCGACGGCATCGCGCTCACCTTCGCGCCCATGCTCGACGTGGCGCGCGATCCGCGCTGGGGACGCATCGCCGAAAGCCCCGGCGAAGATCCCTGGCTCGCCGCGCGTTACGCGCGCGCCAAGGTGCGCGGCTTCCAGGGCGCGGAGCTCGCCGCCGCGGATGCGATCGCCGCCTGCGCCAAGCATTTCTGCGCCTACGGCGCGGTCTGCGCCGGGCGCGACTACGCGCCGGTGGACGTTTCCGAACGCACGCTGCACGAAGTGCACCTGCCCGCTTTCGCCGCGGCGGTCGAAGCCGGCGTGGCGAGCATCATGCCGGCCTTCGTCGATGTCGCCGGCGTGCCGATGACCGCGCACCGCCGGCTGCTGCGCGGCTGGCTGCGCGACGAGCAGGGTTTCGACGGCGTGCTGATCAGCGATTACCACGCCATCGCCGAGCTGCTGCGTCACGGCGTCGCCGCCGATCTCGCCGCCGCCGCGACGCTCGCGCTCAAGGCCGGCGTGGACATCGACATGATGTCGCCCGCCTACCGCGAGGGCCTGCCGGTCGCGCTGGAACGCGGTCACGTCACGATGGACGAGATCGACGCCGCCGTGCGGCGCGTGCTCACGCTCAAGGAGCGCCTGGGCCTGTTCGACGATCCCTACCGCCGCGGCGCGGCGCCCGAAGACGCGGGTGCGATCGCGCGGCGCCGGCGCCTGGCGCGCGAGATCGCGACGCGCAGCGTGGTGCTGCTCAAGAACGCGCGCGCCGCGCTGCCGCTCGGCGCGGCGGTGCGGCGCCTGTGCGTGCTGGGTCCGCTCGCCGACGCGGCGGCCGAGATGGGCGGCTGCTGGGCGGCGGCGGGCCGACGGGAAGCGAGCGTCAGCCTGCTCGAAGGCCTGCGCGCCGCGCTGCCGCAAGCGGAACTGCGTCATGCGGCCGGAGTGGCCATCGACGGCGACGATCGCCGCGGGATCGCCGCGGCGGTTGCTCTGTGCGCGGGCGCGGACGCGATCCTGCTGTGTCTGGGCGAGGCGGCGGAGATGAGCGGCGAAGCCGCCAGCCGCGCCTGCCCCGAGCTGCCGGGCGAGCAGCGCGCGCTCGCCGAGGCGGTGCTCGAACAGGCCCGCGCGAACGACACGCCGGTCATCGCCATCCTGTTTTCCGGCCGCCCGCTGATCGTGCCCTGGCTCGCCGAGCGCGCCGACGCCCTGCTCGCCGCCTGGTTCCCGGGGACCGAGGCGGGCCATGCGCTGGCCGACCTCCTCACCGGCCGCGTTTCGCCGAGCGGCCGCACGCCGGTCACCTGGCCGCGCGCGGTAGGCCAGATCCCGATCTTCTTCGGCCAGCGCCCGAGCGGCCGGCCGGCCGACGCGAACGACCGTTACACCAGCCGCTATCTCGACGTGCCGAACGAACCCTTGTTCCCTTTCGGCCACGGCCTCGGCTACGGGCGCTTCGAGTACTCGAACCTGCGCGTCACGCCGGCGATCGTCGGCGCGCGCGACACGATCCGCGTGTGCGTGGACCTCGCCAACACCGGAGCGCACGCGGCCGAGGAAACCGTGTTCCTGTTCGTGCGCCACGAGGTGGCGCGCGTCGCGCGGCCGCTCTTAGAGCTGAAAGGCTACGCCCGGATCGCGCTCGAACCCGGCGCGCGCGGCACCGCGCAGTTGTCGCTGCCCGCCGCCGAGCTGCGCTATCCCGGCCCGGATCTCGTCCCGGTGTTCGAGCCCGGCGCGGTCGAAATCCTGGTCGGTCCCTGCGCCGACCGCGCGCGGCTGCTGGTCGGCGGCGTGCGGCTGCGCGCTTGAGGAAACGAAATCATCTCCATCGCCGCGCGCCCGTTCTTCGGCCGGCCTGCGGCCGCTCTTCGTTGACCCGCAGCGGATGTCCGCGCAACTCCTTGCCGTTGAGCGCCGCGATCGCCGCGCGCGCCTCGTGCCCTTCCATCTCGACGAAGCCGAAGCCGCGGCATTTGCCGGAGAAGAGGTCCTGCGCCAGCTTGATCGAACGCACCCGGCCGTGGGCGGCGAACAGCTCGCCGAGCTCGGCTTCGGTCATGTCGCTGGGCAGATTGCCGGCGTAGATCTTTTTCATGAGCGCACCTTGCGGGACTGGCCCTGTCGAGGGGCGGCGGAATGCTGCGACCGCCCCGGCCGCGCGTGGCGGTTGCGCTGCGTTTGCGGCTGAACGCGGGCGTGCGGCGGCTGCGAGGGCCGGTGCTGCGCTGGCCTCGGCTCGGAGGCCGGGGCCGGGCTGCCGGGCGCGAAGCCCTCGATCGTCACCGACGGAATCTGCCGCTTGATCAGACGCTGGATGTCGCGCAGTTGATCGCGCTCGTCCGCGCTGACCAGCGACACCGCCTCGCCGCGGGCGCCGGCACGGCCGGTGCGGCCGATGCGGTGCACGTAGTCCTCGGGCACGTTCGGCAGCTCGAAATTCACCACGTGCGGCAACTGGTCGATGTCCAGGCCGCGCGCGGCGATGTCGGTGGCGACCAGCACGCGGACCCGGCTGGCCTTGAAGTCGGCCAGCGCGCGGGTGCGCGCGCCCTGCGACTTGTTGCCGTGAATCGCGGCCGCGACGATGCCGTCGCGTTCCAGTTGTTGCGCCAGGCGGTTGGCGCCGTGCTTGGTGCGGCAGAACACCAGCACCTGCTGCCAGTTTCCCGCGCCGATCAGGTACGACAGCAGCGCCGGCTTGCGCGACTTGTCCACCGGATGCACGCGCTGCGCGATGAGCTCGACCGTGGCGTTGCGCGGCGCCACTTCCACCGTCGCGGGATCGCGCAGGAAGCCGGCGGCCAGCCTGCGGATCTCGTCGGAGAAGGTCGCCGAGAACAGCAGGTTCTGCCGCGCTTTGGGGAGCGCGCCGAGAATGCGGCGGAGGCTGTGGATGAAGCCCATGTCCAGCATGCGGTCGGCCTCGTCCAGCACCAGGACCTGCAGCGCAGACAGGTTCACGGTGCGCTGCTCCAGATGATCCAGCAGCCGGCCGGGCGTGGCGATCAGCAGGTCGACGCCGCGGCGCAGCGCGTCGATCTGCGGATGGAGGCTCACGCCACCGAACACCGCCGCGCTGCGCACCGGGGTATGCCGCCCGTAGACGCGCACGGATTCGGCGATCTGCGCGGCCAGCTCGCGCGTGGGCACCAGCACCAGGGCGCGCACCGGGCGCGAGCCGCCGTGCGGCACGGGTGGCGCGGACAGTCTCTGCAAAACCGGCAGCACGAAAGCGGCGGTCTTGCCGGTGCCGGTCGGTGCGGCGGCGAGCAGATCGCGGCCGGAAAGCACGACGGGAATCGCCTGCGCCTGGATGGGCGTGGGCTGGGGATAGCCCTCGCCGGCGACGGCGCGCAACAAGCCTTCGGCGAGGCCGAGAGCGGAAAACGACATGGGATACGGCTCCTGAAAAAGCGCCAGCGCCGTGCTGGCACGGCCACCGGTTCAGGCAGCGTCTTTGGGTGGTGGTGCCGCTACGCTCGGCGAGCGTGCGGATCGTTTGTGAGCGCGCGCCACGGCGGCGCCAGGGGATGCGAACCGGAAGCGCATTCCCGACAAACGGAAGCGCACTATACAGGATTACGAAGCGACGCGGTGGGCGCTGTCCGCAACGGGCGATACGCTGCGCTATGCTTTTCGCCCGTCGATCCCTACGGAGCTTCACTGCCCATGCCCACCGTCGCCCGCGCTGCCGCGCCCGCCGCCGACCACGAATCCGAGCTGACCGCCTGGCGCGACACCGTGCGCCGCTTCTTCGCCGCCGAGGTCGAACCGCACTACGAGCGCTGGGAGAAAGACGGCATCATCCCCAAGACGCTGTACCGCAAGATGGGCGAAGCGGGCTTGTTGTGCGTGGACACGCCCGAGGACTACGGCGGCGTCGGCGCGCCGTTCGAGTTCTCCTGCGTGGTGGTGGAGGAGGCCGCGCGCATGGGCTTTCTTGCGCTGGCTTCCAACCTCACCGTGCACTCCGACATCGTGGCGCCTTATATCCTGCACTTGGGCACCGAACAGCAAAAACAAAAATATCTTCCGAGCATGGCGCGCGGCGAGTGCATCGGCGCCATCGCCATGACCGAACCCGGCGCCGGCTCCGACCTGCAGGGCATCAAGACCACGGCGCTGCGCGCAGGCGACCACTACCTCATCAACGGCTCCAAGACCTTCATCACCAACGGCCAGAACGCCGGGGTGGTGGTGGTCGCCACCAAGACCGACCCCAAGGCCGGCGCCAAGGGCACCACGCTGTTCACCCTCGACACGACCCTGCCCGGCTTCAAGCGCGGCCGCAATCTCGACAAAATTGGCCTGCACGCGGCGGACACCTCGGAGCTGTTTTTCGACAACGTGCGCGTGCCGGCGTCCGAGGTGCTCGGCCGCGTCGGCGGCGGCTTCGGGCATTTGATCGACGAGTTGCCGCGCGAGCGCTTGGTGCTCGCCGTCGGCGCCGTCGGCCACGCCCAGGGCGCGCTGGAGAAAACCCTCGAGTACGTCACCAGCCGCAAGGCCTTCGGCCAGCCGCTCGCCAGCTTCCAGAACACGCGCTTCGAACTGGCCCGACTCAAGACCGATCTCGAAGTGCACCGCGCCTTCATGGAGAAATGCACACGCCTTTACGCCGAGGGACGGCTGGACGTGCCGACCGCGGCGATGGTCAAGCTCGCCACCACCGAGATGGAAGGCCGCGTCACAGACGCCTGCCTGCAGCTCTTCGGCGGCTACGGCTACATGACCGAATATCCGATTTCCCGTTTCTTCGCCGACGCGCGCATCCAGCGCATCTACGGCGGCACTTCGGAAATCATGAAGGAAGTGATCGCGCGTTCGCTGGTCGGGAGAACTTGATGCGCGCGGC
>JADGHB010000033.1 GCA_019689635.1 Nevskia sp.
GCGCGCAGCAGGCGGCGCATGATCTTGCCGCTGCGGGTCTTGGGCAGGTTGTCGGCGAAGCGGATCTCGTCGGGCTTGGCGATGGGGCCCATGTGGTGGGCGACGAAGTCGCGCAGTTCCTTGACCAGCGCCTGCGCCTCGTCGCCCACCGGGCGCGCGCCCTTGCAGATGACGTAGGCGACGATGGATTCGCCCTTGATCTCGTCGGGCTTGCCGACCACGGCGGCCTCGGCCACGCGCGGGTGCGCGACCAGGGCGCTTTCGATCTCCGCGGTTCCCAGGCGGTGGCCGGCGACTTTGAGCACGTCGTCCACGCGGCCCATGATCCAGTAGTAGCCGTCGGCGTCGCGATGGGCGGAATCGCCAGCCACGTACACGCCCTTGCCGTAGCGGCCGTAGTAAGTCTGGATGAAGCGTTCGTTGTCGCCCCAGATGGTGCGCAGCATGAACGGCCAGGGTTTGGTGATGACCAGATAGCCGCCCTGCGCGGGGTCGGTGACCGGCGCTCCGGCTTCGTCCCAGATGTCGGCGAAGATGCCGGGCAAAGGCAGCGTGGCCGAGCCCGGCTTGAGCGCGGTGGCGCCGGGCAGGGGCGCGATCAGGGCCGCGCCGGTTTCGGTCTGCCACCAGGTGTCCACGATCGGCAGCTGCTCCCGTCCGATGACGCGGTGGTACCACATCCAGGCCTCGGGGTTGATCGGCTCGCCCACGCTGCCGAGCAGGCGCAGTTTCGATAAGTCGTAGCGCCGCGGGAACGCCTCGCCCATCTTCATCAAGGCGCGAATCGCCGTGGGCGCGGTGTAGAACACGGTCACGCCGTGGTCCTGGCAGATCTTCCAGAAGCGACCGGCGTCCGGCGTCATCGGCCCGCCTTCGTACATCACGATGGTGGCGCCGCAGGCCAGCGGGCCGTAAGCCACGTAGGTGTGACCGGTGACCCAGCCCACGTCGGCCGTGCACCAGAACACGTCGGTTTCCTTGAGGTCGAAGCACCACTGGCAGGTGAGCTGGGCGCCGAGCAGATAACCGGCGCTCGCGTGCTGGATGCCTTTGGGCTTGCCGGTGGAGCCAGAGGTGTAGAGCAGGAACAGCGGGTGCTCCGCGTCCACCCATTCCGGCTCGCAGGCGCTGCTCTGCGCGGAAGCCTGCTCGTGCCACCACAGATCGCGGCCGGGCTGCATCGGCACGTCGTGGCCGGTGCGGCGATAGACCAGCACTTTCTCGATCGTCTTGCAGCCGTAAGCGAGCGCCTCGTCCGCCGCCTTCTTGAGTTCGACGAGATGGCCGCCGCGGTGGCCGCCGTCGGCGGTGATCAGCAGCCGCGCGCCGGCGTCCTCGATGCGGTCGCGCAGCGAGGACGAGGAGAAGCCGCCGAACACCACCGAATGCGTCGCGCCGATGCGCGCGCAGGCCTGCATGGCGATCACCGCCTGCGGGGTCATCGGCAGGTAGATCACCACGCGATCGCCTTTGCCGATGCCCAGCGCCTTGAGCGCGTTGGCGAGGCGGCACACTTCGGCGTGGAGCTGCCGGTAGGTGAGCGTGGCCACGTCGCCCGGCTCGCCCTCGAAGCGGATGGCGATCTTGTCGCCGCGCGTTGCGAGATGGCGGTCGAGACAGTTGTACGAGACGTTGAGCACGCCGTCGGCGAACCAGCGATAGTTCGGCGCGCGCGTATCGTCCAGCGTCTGCGTGAACGGCGTTTTCCAGCTCAGCGCTTCGCGCGCGCGGGCGGCCCAGAACCCGACGTAGTCTTTTTCCGCCGCGGCGCGTAGCGCGGCCGCCTGGGTCGCATCGATGCGCGCCTGGGCCGCGAATCGCGCAGGCGGCGGGAACAGCCGCTTTTCCTGCAGCATCGATGAAATGCGAAGGTCGTTGCTCATCCCGCTCTCCTCCAGCTGCGCCGCGCCTGCGGAGCCGCGCGGCTTGGGTTCCATGCCCGAAAGCGGATGATACGGAGCTCGAGGCCGCGCGGTAAATCGCGACCGCGAGGCGCGGTCGAGTGTTGCGCGATTCTGACAGTTTGTAGCCTCAATGGATCGGCGTATCGATCGCCGCCAGCGGCGCGCCGGACTTGCGGGACTCGAAAGCCTTCATCTGGGCCAGCAAGGACAGCGCGATCTCGTCCGGATCCTCGGAGCCGATGTCCAGCCCGGCCGGCGCAAACACGCGGCCGTCGGGCTCGTGACCTTCCTCACGTAGGCGTGCGAGTAGTGCGGCCGAACGCCGGCGCGAACCGAGCACGCCGATGTAAGGCGCGGGCGTGGCCAGCAGAGCGCCGGCGTAGGCGATATCGCGCTCCAGGTTGTGGGTCATCACCGCGCAGTAGGTACGGGCATCGCAGGCGGCACGCGTGGCCACCGTTTCCGGCGGTGCGTGCAGCAACGGCTGGTCCGCGGCAGCGGCCGGAATTTCGTCTGCGTGATGCACCAGCGTCGCGTTCCAGCCAAAGCGCTCGGCCAGATTCGCCAGCGTCACGGCCACTGGATTGATGCCGGCGATCAGGAGCCGCACCGGCGGGCGGATCGCTTCGAGCAACGCATCCAGCCGGCCTTGCGGGGTGTCTAGTTGCACGTGGGCACACAGCGCCGTTCCCAGCTTCTGCTTGGCCTGCGCGACGAGTTGCGCGAGCACGGCAGGGGCGCCGAGCTGATCCAGTTTCCAGCCGTCCTGCCACAGCGCGCGACGCGGCTGCGGCAGGCAGGCGCCGTCGCGCGCGTATACGGTGGCAAGCCAGCCCTCGCGGCGCTGCCACCAGCACTGCGTGGCGAGGTCGAGGAAGCCGAGACTGTCGCGGTCCGCCACCGGCTCGATCAGCACTTCGAGTTCGCCGCCGCAGCCCAGCTCGAGCAGTGCGTCGAGGCCATACTCGCGGTCATAGCGCACGAGATCGGCGACACCGGTCTCGATCACGCGCCGGGCGCGGGTGGCGATGTCCGCTTCCGGGCAGCCGCCGGAAAGCCCGCGTACGCGGCTGCCGTCTCCGCCGACCAGCATGCGGCTACCAGGGCGACGGAAAGTAGCGCCGACGGTGCGCGTGATCGTCGCCAGCGCCGCGCGCGGCGCGAACAGCCGCTCGCCGTCGCGATCCGCCGCGGCAAGCAGTTCGAAGACGTCGCGGTGCGTGCGCATGCGGTCGGCGAAATCCGCTCCTCACACTTTAAGTTCGCTCGGATCGAAGGGCAGCTTGCGCAGGCGTTTACCGGTGGCGGCATAAAGTGCGTTGGCCACCGCGGGTGCGAGCGGCGGTACGCCCGGCTCACCCACGCCGGTCGGGTGCTCGGCGGAGGACACGATGTGCACCTCCACCGCTGGCATTTCGTCGATGCGCAGCGGCGGATAAGTGTTGAAATTGGCCTGCTCCACCACGCCGTCCTTGAGCGTGATGGCGCTGTGCAGTGCCGCGGCCAAACCGTAGCCGATGCCGCCTTCCATCTGCGCGCGCACCACGTCCGGGTTGATCGCCAGACCGCAGTCCACCGCGCACACCACGCGATCCACTTTGAATTGTCCGTCGCGCGCGATCGTGACCTCCGCCACCTGGGCGACATAGGAGTTGAACGACTTGTGCACGGCGATGCCGCGTCCGCGCCGCGCGCCCGCCGCGCCAGGCGCGAGTGGACGGTGCCAGTCGGCTTTCGCGGCGGCAAGCTCCAACACGCCGCGGTGACGCGGCTGCCGGGCGAGCAATGTGCGGCGAAATGCGTAGGGATCTTTGCCCGCGGCAATCGCGAGTTCGTCGATCAGGGTCTCGGTGACGTAGGCGGTGTGAGTATGGCCCACCGAACGCCACCACTGCACCGGTACGGCGATGTCCTCCGGCGTGGCGAGTTCGACTTGCAGGTTGGGAATGTCGTAGGGCAGATCGGCCGCGCCTTCCACCGAAGTTTCGTCGATGCCGTTCCTGATCAGCACCTTCTCGAAGGGCGAACCCTTGAGGATCGACTGGCCGACGATGCGCTGATGCCAGGCCAGCGGTGCGCCATGCACGTCGAGTGCCGCGCGCACGCGGTGCAGATACGCCGGGCGGTACCAGCCGCCGCGCGTGTCGTCCTCCCGTGTCCACACCAGCTTGATCGGTGCCTCGATCCCATGCGCGCGCGCCGCTTGGGCAATGGCGACCGCTTCCAGCACGTAGTCGGCCTGCGGATTGGCGCGGCGGCCGAAGCTGCCGCCGGCGTAAAGCTGGTGGATGGTCACTTTTTCGGCCGGTATGCCCAGCAGTGCCGCGACCGCCGCTTGATCGGCGGTCTGGAGTTGCTCGCCGTTCCAGATCTCGCAAGTCCCGTCGCCGAGCCGCACCAGGCAGTTCATCGGCTCCATCGAAGAATGCGCGAGGAAAGGAAACTCGTACTCGGCTTCGATGACTTTCGCCGCCGTGTCGCTGGCCAGCGCACTTTGCGCGTCGCCATCGCGGCGTGCGATCAGACCCGGCTTGGCGGCCAGCTCGCGATAGCGCGCGAAGATTTCTTCGCTACCGAGCTTAAAGCCGGAATCGTCCCATTCGATTTTGAGCGCGTCACGGCCTTTCCAGGCGTGCCAAGTGTTGTGCGATAGCACCGCCACGCCGTTTTGAAACGCACCAGGTTTGCCGGCGTATGGAATCACCGCGACCACGCCCGGCAACGCCTTGGCCGCGCTGGCGTCCACGCGCTTGATCCCGCCCCAGAAGCGCGGCGGGTGCGCGACCACTGCGACCAGCATCTCGGGCAGTTTGAAGTCCTGAGTGTAGATTGCGCTGCCGTCGGTCTTGGCCGGACTGTCCTTGCGCGGCAGCCTTTGCCGGCCGATGAGCTTGAACGCTTGCGGCGATTTCAGGCGCACTTCCTTGGGCACCGGCTGTGCGGCCGCCGCTGCGGCGAGCTCGCCGAAGCGCGCCTTGCGTTTCGAGGCGCGGTGTTCTACGACGCCGCGTTCGACGGTGATCTCGCTCGCCGGCACGTTCCAGCGCTGCGCCGCGGCAGCGACGAGCATAGCGCGCGCGGCGGCGCCGGCTTTGCGCATCTGCTCGAAGGACTCGGCGATGGCGGTGCTGCCGCCCGTGCCCTGGATGCCCATCAGCAGGTTCTTGTAACGCACCGTGTCGGCCGGCGCACCTTCGACCGTCACTTGCGCCCAGTCCGCATCGAGTTCCTCCGCGATCAATGTCGCCAGGCCCGTGTACGTGCCCTGACCCATTTCCAGGTGTTTGGCGATCACGGTTACGCGGTCGTCGGCACCGATGCGCACGAAGGCGTCGGGTTCCAGGTCGACGGCGGCCGCCGGGCCGCCACCGGCGCTGCCCGGCGCCGCGGTGCCGGAATCGGCCCCTACCGGTGCCAAGTACAGGCCCAGCGCGAGGCCGCCGACTTGTTTGAGGAAGTTTCGACGCGAGACGTTTTCGATACGAGCGGACAGTGCCGTGCCAGACGGTATGCGTTGGATGATTCCCATATGTTTTCCTCAGACTGCCAGCAATTCAGCGGCGCGGTGGATGGCGGCGCGGATGCGCACATAGGTCGCACAGCGGCAGACATTACCGTTCATGGCGGCGTCGATGTCGGCATCGCTGGGCTGGCGGTTGGCGGCGAGCAGTGCCGTGGCCGACATGATCTGTCCGGATTGGCAATAACCGCATTGAACCACGTCCAGCTCTCGCCAGGCCTGCTGCACCGCGCGGCCGACACGCTCGGCGTCGATGCCCTCAATGGTGACGATCTTCTTGCCGGCGGCGGCGGCCACTGGCGTCACACAGGAACGGATCGCCTTGCCCTCGAGATGCACGGTGCAGGCGCCGCACAAGGCCATGCCGCAGCCGTACTTGGTGCCGGTCAAACCCGCGACGTCGCGTAGCACCCATAGCAGCGGCATGTCAGGCGGCGCGTCGAGTTGCAGGGGTTTGCCGTTGATTTCGAGCTTGACCATGTGGCCTCCCTGGCGGATGGGGGAATGCGATAGGAGAAAACGGGCAAATTATGCACCTGCGCGACGCGCCGGAAAATCTTTACCGCTTCATGTCGCGTTCAGGGGTGCCTGACAAAGCGGCCAGCGCTTCGGGTGTGTCCACGTCGCAGAGCACGGCTTCGTCGTCCATGGGTACTTCGATCAGGCTCCGGCGCACTCCCTCGAACAGCACGCGCCCGCCGCGGTCGCCGGTCAGCGCCGCCAACGCGGGAAAGTGCGTGCGGCCCCACAGCACTGGATTGCCGCGCTGGCCGCGGAAGCTCGGGACGCAGACGCTATCGGGGCCGTTGGCCGCGAAGGCGGCGCACAGCCGATGCAGAGGCTCGGGAGTCAGGCGCGGCATGTCGGCGAGCAGGATGAGCGCGCCGGCGCAGTCCTTCGGCAAAGCCGCGAGGCCGGTGCGGATGGAACCGGCGATACCCGCGCGCCATTCCGCGTTTTCGGCGAAAGTCAGCGGCAGTCCGGTCAGCGTCGCGCGTACCGCTTGCGCTTGATGACCAACGACTACCACGACCGGCGCCAGCGCGGCCTCCAAGGCAAGGCGGGCCGACCGCCGCACCATTGGCTCGCCGTCGATCTCGATCAGCAACTTGTACGCTGGCGCTAGGCGCGTGGAGCCGCCAGCCGCGAGGACGATGCCCGCCACGGTCGGCTTCG
This sequence comes from Nevskia sp., assembly GCA_019689635.1. Taxonomy (GTDB): domain Bacteria; phylum Pseudomonadota; class Gammaproteobacteria; order Nevskiales; family Nevskiaceae; genus Nevskia. Next base: position 6,601 of record JADGHB010000033.1, read on the forward strand.
CCGCTGCCTCTCTCGAGCGCCTTGGGTTGGTCGAAGCGTTCACCGCCTCTGGAATCGAGCTTCGGATACCGGCCATACTTTAATCCAGGGCTGCAGCCGATGCCCTTGACTTTGGGGTTTTGGGAATCTTGCCGTGACGGAGCGGCAGTCCAACCGGAGCCTTGCGACGATCGAACCCGAACGCGTACCGATCCTCCACGGCGGCGCATCGGTCTTTGCTTCCTTCCGGAGCTCGGCATGACGCAAGCCGAGTCGCTGCGGCCCGTGTTTCGTTATCGTCGCGTCACGCCGGATTTCGTCCAGCGCACGCAGGCGGCGCGCAAGGTGCTGGTGATCTTGTACGGCGGTCTGGGCGATCTCGTGCACGGCGTGCCGGCGCTGTGGTCGATCCGTCGCGCCTATCCGCAGGCGCGGCTGGAAGTGCTGGCGAACGGCCGCTACACGGCGTTCTTCGAGTTGCTGCCCTGGATCGACGGCCATCTCGCCTACCACACGCGCCAGGCCGGCCTGACGTGGAGCGAATGGCAACTCCTGCACCGCTTGCGCCGTGCCGGCTACGAGCTGACCATCAACCTGACCGGCAACAATCACGGTTGCCTGCTCGCCTGGGCGAGCGGCGCGCGGTGGCGGCTCGGCCGGCGGGCTTACTACGATCGCAAGATAGGCTGGCGCTGGCTGCAGACCGAGGTCATGGATTTCCGCTACGAACGCGAACCCATGTATCGACAATGGCTGGAATGCCTGGCGCAGGCCGGCTTTTCGGGTACCGCGGAGTTTCCCTTGGAGTTGCCGGCGCAGGCGCTGGCGGGCACGGGCGTGACGGCGGCCGATGCCGGAAGCTATGTGCACGTCAGCCCGTGCAAGTCCTTCGACGCCGGCCAGCTCAAGCCGGTGCACATGGTGGAGTTGCTCGAAGGCTTGCACGCGCGCTGGCCGCAGTATCGGCTCGTGCTCAGCGTGTCGGACAGCCCGCGCGAACTCGCCCAGATCGACGCGATCCTGGCGCGGCTGAGTTTCGTGCCGTGGCGCGTGTATCGCGGCACTCTCGACGTCGTACGGCTGTGCGCCGTGATCCGCGGCGCGGCCTTGCATCTTTCGCCCGACACCGGGCCGCTGCACCTCGCCTGGATGTTCGGCGTGCCCACGGTGAGCTGGTTTCTTTCGCGCTTCGATACGCTGGAATACTTGCCATCGCCGCCGCACCGCGCCTTCGTCTTCGCGCGTCACGCCGCAGACGGGCTGGAAGGCGTCGATCCCCAAGCGCTGCTCGCGGCGGCCGAGGAACTCTTGGGCACGCGCGCGGCGGCGCCGGAGCTCGCGCAGCGGATCCCGCGAGCGAGGCCAGCGAGCCTGGATGGCGCTGGTGCGGCAGCGTACGGCAGCTAGCGGCTAAGTGTAGGGCGCGATCGCGTGCATTACCGTCACCGCTATCACGCCGGCAACTTCGCCGACGTATTCAAGCATACGCTGCTCTGCGCCCTGCTCGAAGCCTTAAGCCGCAAGGAGGCGCCGTGGTGCTACCTGGAGACCCACGCCGGCGCGGGCGCTTACGAACTGGACGACGAGGGCGCGCAGGCCACGGGCGAATGGCGGACCGGCATCGCGCGCGTCCATGACGCCGCCGACGCGCCGGCCGCCGCTTATCTGCGCGCGGTGCGCGAGTACAACGGTGGCGGCGAATTGCACCGTTATCCCGGCTCGCCGTGGCTGGCCTTGCGCCTGGCGCGGGCGCAAGACCGGTTGATCTTGTGCGAACGGGTGCCGGAAGTCGCCCAAGTGCTCAAGCGAACCCTGGGCGGCGATGAACGCGTCGCCGTCCATGTGCGCGATGGCTACGAGGCGGCGAGCCTGCTGCCGCCGCGCGAGAAGCGCGGGCTGGTGTTGGTGGATCCGCCCTTCGAACGCGCCGACGAGTTCGACGCGCTGGCGGACTTTCTCGCCGCAGCGGCCAGACGCTTCGCCGGCGGCGTCTATGCGGCGTGGTATCCGCTCAAGAACGCGCACGCCGCCGACCGCCTGGTGCGCGCGGCTGCGCGGCGGACCGGCAGGCCGGTGCTCGACCTGCGGCTGGACACCGGCGCGCCGGGCGCCGGGCGCATGTGTCGCTGCGGCTTCATGGTGCTCAACCCGCCGTATGGCTACCCGGCGCAAGCGCGAGCGCTCCTCGCCTGGCTGGCGCCGCGGCTGGCGCAAGGGCCGCGCGCCGGCTTCGACGTGAACGAGAGGGACGTCCGATGAAAGAAGACACCGGCGCAATCGAAATCCTCGGCCGCGGCCGTTTCCTGGAACTGCGCCGCCAGGGCCGCTGGGAGTACGCGGCGCGCGTGAACGCGCGCGGCGCGGCCATGGTGCTGGCGCTGACGGCGGCGCGGGAAATCGTGCTGGTCGAGCAGTGGCGCGTGCCGATGCGCGCGCGCGTGGTCGAGCTGCCGGCCGGACTGGTCGGCGACGATGCCGGCCGCGACGAATCCGCCGCCGCCACCGCGCTGCGCGAGCTCGAGGAGGAGACCGGTTACACCGGAACGCGCGCGGTACGGCTCACCGGCGGTCCGGCCAGTCCGGGCATGAGCACCGAGCAACTGGAACTGTACGGCGTGCGCGCCGCGCGCCGCGTGGGGCCGGGCGGGGGCGCCGTGCACGAGGGCGAGGACATCACCGTCCATGTCGTGCCGCTCGTCGCGGTGCACGACTTCTTGCGTGCCCAGGCCAGTCGCGGCGCGCTGCTCGATCCGCGCATCTACGCGGGGTTGTGGTTTGCCGAGCATCCCGAGGCCTGGCCGGAGGACTGACGCATTGCCGCGCGCGCGGCAAAGCCGTATCGTAGTCGCGGGCCGGGGGTGCCCGAGCCAGGTGGCGTCGGGCTGAGAACAGACCCTTGGAACCTGACCGTGACGCGCGGTGAGGGAAGGCTGGCGGCGCTCCCCGTCCGTGCTTTTCCCGCCGCGCGAGGAGCGAAGTGAAGTGAGCGCCGTCGCCGAAGCATTGTTGCCGCGGTTGGTGGAATTGAGCGCCGCCGTGCGCACGCCTTTTCCCGCCAGCCGCAAGATCCACGTCGAAGGACCGCAGGGCTCGCGCGTGCCGATGCGCGAAATCCTGCTTGCGCCCACGCGCACCGCCGACGGGCTGGAGCCGAATCCGCCGCTGACCGTTTACGACACCAGCGGGCCCTATACCGATCCGGACGCGCACATCGATCTCACCCGCGGGCTGCCGCCGTTGCGCGCGGCGTGGATCGAGGCGCGCGGCGACAGCGAGCGGCTGCCCGGTCCCAGCTCGGTGTTCGGCCGGATCCGCGCGGCGGACGCGCAGATGGCACCGCTGCGCTTTGCGCACCGGCGCGCGCCGCGCAGAGCCAGGCCCGGCGCCAACGTCAGCCAGATGCATTACGCGCGCCGCGGGATCATCACGCCGGAGATGGAATTCGTCGCCATCCGCGAGAACTGCCGGCTGCAGGAACTGCGCGCCGCATACGAAAAAGCCGGCTACCTCCGGCGCCTGCACCGGGGCCAGGCGTTCGGCGCGCGGCTGCCGGAGGTCGTCACGCCGGAGTTCGTGCGCGAGGAAGTCGCGCGCGGCCGCGCCATCATTCCCGCCAACATCAACCACCCGGAACTCGAGCCGATGATCATCGGCCGCAACTTCCGGGTGAAGATCAACGCCAACATCGGCAACTCCGCGGTGACGAGCGGAATCGTCGAGGAAGTGGAGAAGATGGTGTGGGCGATCCGCTGGGGCGCGGACACGGTGATGGATCTGTCCACCGGCCGCCACATCCACGAGACGCGCGAGTGGATCCTGCGCAACTCGCCGGTGCCCATCGGCACGGTGCCGATCTATCAGGCGCTGGAGAAAGTCAACGGAAAAGCCGAGGAGCTCACCTGGGAGATCTTCCGCGACACGCTGATCGAGCAGGCCGAGCAGGGCGTGGACTATTTCACCATCCACGCCGGCGTGCGGCTGGCCTACATCCCGCTCACCGCCGATCGCGTCACCGGCATCGTCTCGCGCGGCGGTTCCATCATGGCCAAGTGGTGTCTGGCGCATCACCAGGAAAACTTCCTGTACACGCACTTCGAGGAGATCTGCGAGATCATGAAGGCCTATGACGTGGCCTTCTCGCTCGGCGACGGTCTGCGCCCCGGTTGCATCGCCGACGCCAACGACGAGGCCCAGTTCGCCGAGCTGCGCACCCTGGGCGAATTGACGAGCATCGCCTGGCAGCACGACGTCCAGGTGATGATCGAGGGGCCCGGTCACGTGCCGATGCAGCTCATCCGGGAGAACATGGATCAGGAACTCGAGCACTGCTTCGAGGCGCCGTTCTACACGCTGGGGCCGCTCGTCACCGACATCGCCCCGGGCTACGACCACATCACCAGCGCCATCGGCGCGGCGCAGATCGGCTGGTACGGCACGGCCATGCTGTGCTACGTCACGCCCAAGGAGCACCTGGGCTTGCCGGACAAAAACGACGTGCGCGAGGGCATCGTGGCCTACAAGCTCGCCGCGCACGCCGCCGATCTCGCCAAGGGTCATCCCGGCGCGCAAGTGCGCGACAACGCCTTGTCCAAGGCGCGTTTCGAGTTCCGCTGGGAGGACCAGTTCAACCTGGCGCTCGATCCCGACAAGGCGCGCGCGTTCCACGACCAGACGCTGCCGCAGGAAGGCGCCAAGCTCGCGCATTTCTGCTCCATGTGCGGACCGCACTTCTGCTCGATGAAGATCACCCAGGACGTGCGCGAGTACGCCGCGCGCATCGGTGCCGACGCGCACACCGCGCTGGCGCGCGGCATGGCGGAGAAGTCCGCGGAGTTTCGCGCCGGCGGTGCCGAGGTGTACCGCAAAGCATGAACGTTCGCCTCTATCACAATCCCCGCTGCAGCAAGAGCCGCGCGGCGCTGCAACTGCTGCGCGACGCCGGCGTGGAGCCGGAAATCGTCGAATACCTGAAGACGCCGCCCACGGCGGCGGAGCTCGACGCGATCTGCACCAGGCTCGGCATGCCGCCGCAGCGACTGGTGCGCTTCAAGGAAGACGTCGCCCGCAACCTGGGCCTCAAGCCCACGGACGAACGTCCGCGCGCCGCATGGCTGCGACTGCTCGCCGAGCATCCGGTGTTGATCGAGCGGCCGATCGCGGTGAAAGGGCGCGCGGCGCGCCTGGGGCGTCCGCCCGAAGCGGTGCTGGAGCTCCTCCGCGGTTGAACCGCGTCTGCCTTCCGTCCAGCGGCCGGATGGGTTCGCGTTCGGCGCTATGCTGAGACGCCGAAAATTCCCAAGGAGGCCGCGGTGAAATCCAAGGTGGTGCTGATCGAAACCCGGGACCGCGTCGCCCATGTCCGCCTCAACCGGCCGGACAAGCACAACGGCATCGACTTCGAGCTCCTGGACGGTGTGATCGCCGCCGCCGAGTCCTTGAAAAAGGACCGCGCTCTGCGCGCGGTGATCGTTTCGGGCGAGGGGTCTTCGTTCTGCGCGGGTCTGGACTTCAAGAGCGTGCTGGCCAGGCCCGCCAAGGCGGCGACGGTTTATCTGGAGCTGTGGAAACCCTACGTGAACAAGTTCCAGCGCTGGAGCCTGGCCTGGCGCGAGATCGGCGTGCCGGTGATCGCGGTCGTGCACGGTCATTGCTACGGCGGCGGTTTGCAGCTGGCGCTCGGAGCCGACCTGCGCGTCGCCACGCCAGACGCGAAGCTGTCGGTCATGGAGGTGAAGTGGGGTCTGATCCCCGACATGGGCGGCGCGGCGCTGCTGCGTGAGCTGCTGCCGATCGACGTGGCCAAGGAACTCACGATGAGCGGCCGTGTCGTGAGCGGGACCGAGGCGCAGCGGCTGGGTCTGGTGACGCACGTCGCCGACGATCCGCTGGCCAAGGCGCGCGAGCTGGCCGCGGAGTTCGCCGCGCACTCGCCGGATGCGGTGGCTGCCGCCAAGTTTCTCTTGCAGGAAGCCTGGTCGGCGGACCCATCCCGCGCCGCGGCTGCCGAGCGTCGCTGGCAGCGGCGCCTGCTCGGTCACACCAATCAGCGCATCAGCGTGGAACGCAACCTCAAGAAGTCCGATCGTCCCTACGCGCGACGGCGTGTGCGCGCGCCATGAAGACCGGCCGCGCGGCGGCGGAAGGGACTCATTCGCCGATGATCTTGATCAGCACCCGCTTGCGCCGCCGGCCGTCGAACTCGCCGTAGAAAATCTGTTCCCAGGGACCGAAATCGAGCTTGCCCTTCGTGACGGCCACCACCACCTCGCGGCCCATGACCTGGCGCTTCAAATGCGCGTCGGCGTTGTCCTCGCCGGTATCGTTGTGGCGCCATTGGCGCAGCGGCTCGTGCGGCGCGAGTTCTTCCAGCCAGCGCGCGAAATCCTGATGCAGTCCGCGCTCGTCGTCGTTGATGAATACGGAAGCCGAGATGTGCATGGCGTTGACCAGGCACAGGCCCTCGCGGACGCCGGATTCTGCCAGCGCCGCTTCCACCTGCGGCGTGATGTTGATGAACGCCAGACGGGTGGGCGTTTCAAACCACAGTTCCTTGCGATAACTTTTCATCGGTGGCCGCCGCGGTTTCGCCGACCGTCGCAGTCGACGACAATAAGACTCGTCTCAGCATAATCCGCTCGGAGCTTGGCATGAACTGGCACGAACTCGCGCGCCTGGACCGCGTGCTACTGCGCAATTCGCTGCGCGACTGGCTGATCGCCCTGGGCGTGACCGTGCTGATCGTGCTGGTGGTGAGGCTGGCGCGCGGGATCGCGGTGCGGCGCTTGTCGATCATCGCCCGCCGCACCAGCACGCCGCTCGACGATGCCGTGGTCAAGGCCGTGCAGGCGACCAAGCTGTGGCTGGTGGCGGTCGTCGCGCTGTACTTCGGCTGTCAGCATCTGAGTTTGCCGGCCAAGGCGACGGTGACCCTGGAGCGCCTGCTGACGGTGGCGGTCTTCCTGCAGGCGGGGCTGTGGCTCGGCGCGCTGCTGGAGTTCTGGATCAACCGCTCGCGCACGCGCGCGCTGGAGAGCGATCCCGGCGCCGCCACCAGCCTGGGCGCGCTGTCCTTCATCGGCCGCGTGCTGCTGTGGGCCGTGGTCCTGCTCGTGGCGCTGTCCAATCTCGGCGTCAACGTCACCGCCCTGGTGGCGAGCCTGGGCATCGGCGGCGTGGCGATCGCGCTGGCCGTGCAAAACGTGCTGGGGGATCTGCTGGCCTCGCTGTCCATCGTCATCGACAAGCCCTTCGTGCTGGGCGACTTCATCATCGTCGATAGCTACATGGGCACGGTCGAGCACGTCGGCCTCAAGACCACGCGCCTGCGCAGCCTCGACGGCGAACAGATCGTGTTCGCCAACGGCGATCTGATCAAGACGCGGCTGCGCAACTACAAGCGCATGCGCGAGCGCCGCGTGTTGTTCGGCTTCGGCGTGCTGTATTCGACCCCGGCGGACCAGCTGGAGCGTATTCCGCAGATGGTGCGCACGATCGTGCAAGCCCAGCCACTGACGCGCTTCGACCGTGCGCACTTCAAGGGCTTCGGCGCCTCCTCGCTCGATTTCGAGGTGGTCTACTGGATGCTGGACCCCGACTACAACCGCTACATGGACACTCAGCAGGCGATCAATCTCGCGCTGGTGCGCGCCTTCGCCGCCGAGGGCATCGGGTTTGCCTATCCCACGCGCAGCCTGTACGTGGAAGCGCCGGTCAAGGTGCAGATGCACCCGCTGACGCCGGGTTGAACGCGCCGCAACGAAAACGGGGCGCTCGCGCGCCCCGTCCGGTGGATGGCGGGGGAACGCTCAGCCGCCCAGATAACGCAGCAGGTCGTAGCCCTGCAGGGTGGCGTCGAAACCTTCGCCGATGGGGCCGTAGATGTCGATGGGCAATCCCAAGGCATCGTCGAAACCCGGCCAGTTGTGGCCACCTCCCTGCACCGTGACCAAGGCGTTTCCGAAACCAGAAGTGCAGCCCGTGACCCACTGTACCTGGTACCCACTGATGCCCGCATCGCTCGACGCTGGCGGCAAGGTCGCCGACTTGATCTTGCTCGCGTCGCAGCCGTTGTTGGCGTACAGGGCCTGGAAGGTTTCCACCGAGCCGGCAGACAGACCCGGCGTGGGGCTATAAGGCGCGACCAGGTCGCTCGTGCCGTGCACCTGCACGCTGGCGAACGGCGCGCTCGGTTTGCACGAAGACAGATCAGAAGGCGTGATCGAAGCCGCCACGAACAAGGCTCCGGAAATGCGGTCAGCGTGGGCACATGCGTACTCGAATGCCATTTCGCCGCCACCGGAATCTCCGGCCACGATCACCGGACGGCCGCTCGCCGCTTTACCGCCGGCGCTGGTGAGTTGAGTGACCAGGGCATCGATCAACGCCACGCGGTCGGCGACGCTGGTGGTCGGAACCAAGCTGCCGGTACCGCCCCAGGATTGCACCGGTCCGGGCGCGGTCGGCGCGACCACGGTCACGCCGCGACCCTTGGCCAGTTCGGTCAAGCGCATGCGATTGATCAGGGTCGGTCCGTTACCCTCCGACCAATGCAGGGCGATATAGATCGGCGAGTCGGCTGCCGCATTCGTCGGTGCCGCGACGACGTAATTCGAAGTGAGACTGCCTGCAGTGACCGAACCGGAGTTGACCGTCACGCCGTCGCAAGCCGTTACCGTTTGCGCATTGATGATGGGCGTGCCCGCGGTATTGGTACAGTACTGGCCATAAGTCGGCGAGCAGTCGTCACCGGCCGCGGCTTTATCCGGATTGAACTGCTGCTTGCAGCTTTTCGAGGTATCGACGCTGCCGACGGTACCAGCGGTGCTGCCATTCCCGCCGCCGCAGGCGCTCAAGGCACTGAACGCCGCGAGCAGCGCGGCACACGATGCGATCCGCAAGTCAGAACCTGCCATGACACGCTCCCTGAGTGAGCCCCTGATGCCGTGACTTCCGCCGGCGAGCAGTCTTCGCAAGCCATCGTTTTTCGGCGGCGTCGGGGCAGTGTACCCTGTCGGCGCGCTTTCCGGGAGTGGTCATGAAACTGCCGCCATTGGTCTATCTGCTGGGCTATGCCGGCCTGATCCCTTTCCTCGCCGGCCCGCTGTGGCTGACGCTCGCGCCCGCGACCGCGCCGGCGGCGTTGGACCGCTGGTGGCTGGCTTGGGCGGCGCTGATCGCCGCCTTCATGGCCGGCAGCTTCTGGGGCATGGCGCTGCAGGTGGTGGAAGGACCCAGCGGCCAGCTCGGCATGGCGATGTCCGGCGCGCTGATGGTGCTCGCCTGGGCCGCCTCACTGCTGCCGCTGCGCTGGGCCCTGCCGGCTTTGGGCGTGGTGTTTCTCCTGCTGGTGCTGGCCGAGTTCTGGCGCCAGCGGGTGCTCGATCCCCTGAGCGGTTATCTCAGCTTGCGCGCCACGCTCACGCTGGGCGTGCTGGCGGCTTTCGTCTGGCGCTGGCTCCTGGGCGGCCTGGGTTGAAGCCAGCGCGCCTGCGCGCTGAAACTCAGGCCGCCTGCGTGAACCGCCCGTCGCGGTAGTCGGCCAGCGCCTGCTCGATCTCCTCGCGGGTGTTCATCACGAAAGGGCCGTACTGCACCACCGGTTCGCGCAGCGGCCTGGCCGCGAGCAGCAGGAAGCGGGCGCCCGTTTCGCCGGCGCGGGCGCGCAGCTCGCCGTCCGCCGACAGGACGCCGGCGGCGCGCAAGGGCAGTGCCTTGCCGTCGATCGACAGGCTCCCCTCGTAGAGATAGGCGAAAGCGTTGTAGCCGGACGGCAAGGGCGCTTCGAATGCCGCGCCGGCGGGCAGATGCACGTCCAGATAAAGCGGATCGGTGGAGAGCTCGCCGCGGCCATTGACCGGCCCGCGCGTCTCGCCGAACCGTCCGGCGATGACTCTGGCTTCGCCGCCGCCGGGCAGCGGGACCGTCGGGATCTGCCCGGCGGGGATGTCGCGGTAGGCGGCCGGCTTCATCTTTTCGCGCGCCGGCAGGTTGATCCAGAGCTGGAAACCGCGCATGCGGCCTTGGGTTTGCTGCGGCATCTCGGAATGGATGATGCCGCGTCCCGCGGTCATCCACTGCACGCCACCGGGACCGAGGTCGCCGCGATGGCCGAGATGATCCTCGTGACGCAGGTGGCCGTCGAGCATGTAGGTGACGGTCTCGAAGCCGCGGTGGGGATGCGGCGGGAAGCCGGCGAGGTAGTCGTCCGGGTCGTCGGAATAGAACTCGTCCAGCATCAGGAACGGATCGAGGTAAAGGCCGCGCTGGCTGCCCAGGCTGCGGCGCAGCTTGACGCCGGCGCCGTCGGAGGTGGGTAGCGATTCGATGACGCGGACGAGGGTGCGTGAAGCGTTCATGGCCACTCCTGCGGAAGTTTTCCGCGGCTTGGGCGGGCGACGGATTTTATTTGCGCCCGATCCGGTGATCGGCGCTCAGCCGCCCGAACAGCTCGGTGCGGGGCTGGGTGGCGTCCCAAGCGCTCGGTCATGGAATTCTCTTGCGCATGTGCGCGGCTTAAGCGGCCAGGCGCTCGAGTGCGGCGGCGGCTTTATTCAAGCTCGTTTCCTTGCTTTGCGGGCTGATGGCCAGGCCCTCAGCGTAAACGAATTCCACGTCCTCGATGCCAAGGAAGCGCAGGAACATGCGCACGTAGTCCGTCTCGGTGTCCCACGGCGTGCCTGTGTAGAGCCCACCACGGGCGGAGAAGACGTAGGCCTTCTTGCCGGTGAGCAGGCCGACCGGGCCGTTCGCAGTGTAGCGGAAGGTGTGGCCCGCGCGTGCGACGTGATCGAAATAGGCTTTCAGCGTACTCGGCACGCCGAAGTTGTACATCGGCAGGCCCAGCACGATCACGTCGGCGGCTTTCAGCTCGGCGATCAACGTATCGGAATATTTCACCGCGGCCTGCTGCGCCGGGCTGCGCCGTTCCGGTGGGGCGAGGAAGGCGCCGAAGCGTTCGGCGTCCAGATGCGGCACGGGATCGCTGGCCAAGTCGCGCTTGATGTGCCGGGCTTCTGGGTACTGCTTGAGCAGCTTTTCGACGAAACGGTCGGCGAGCTTGCTCGACTCGCCGTTTTCGCCGAACAGGCTGGTGTTGATCTGCAGAACGTTCTTCATCGCGGTCTCCGATGGGATCAGGTTCGGGTTGGGATCCAGATGTGGACGACCGCTATTAAAGTCTTGTCCATTTCGATAAAAAAGCCAAAAATATCGCAGTAATCCATCGAAAGCTTCGATGACTCTCAAGATTTCTCTGGAGCAGTGGCGCGCGCTGGCCGCCGTGGTCGAAGCCGGCGGCTATGCGCAGGCGGCCGAGCGCCTGCACAAGACGCAGTCCACCGTCACCTACGCGGTGCAGAAACTGGAGTCGCTGCTGGGCGTGAAAGCCTTCCAGCGAGCGGGTCGCAAAGCGGTGCTCACGCCTGCGGGCGAAGTGCTGTATCGGCGCGCGCAGGCGCTGCTCGACGAGGCACAGGCGTTGGAGACCGCGGCGCAGCGCCTGGGCGCCGGTTGCGAGTCGGAACTCAGGCTCGCGGTGGAGATCGTCTTCCCGACCTGGCTGCTGCTGCGCGCGCTGGCGCGCTTCGGGCAGGAGTATGCGCACACGCACATCGAGCTGTACGAGACGGTGCTCGGCGGCACCACGGAAATGCTGACCCAGCGCCAAGCGGATCTCGCGATCTGCTCGAGCATCCCGCCGGGCTTTCTCGGCGATCCGCTGATGCGTCTGCGTTTCGTGCCGGTGGCTCACCCCCAACATCCACTGCACCGTCTGGGGCGCAAGCTGACCTTGCAGGACCTGCGCAAGCACCGTCATCTGGTGATCCGTGACACCGGTAGCCGGCGTGACAGCCGCAGCTGGTTGTCCGCCGCGCAGCGCTGGACCGTGAGCCACAAAGCGACTTCCATCCGCGCGGCTTGCGAGGGCTGGGGGTTCGCCTGGTTTCCGGAGGACGCGATCCGCGGCGAACTGGAGCGCGGGGAGTTGCAGGTGCTGCCGCTGCGCGAGGGCGCGGAGCGCTATGCCGAGCTTTACCTGGTGTTCGCCGATCCGGACTATGCGGGCCCCGGGGCGCGACGGCTAGCAGAGCTGATCCGGGAACAGGTGAGGCAGGAATGCAGCCGCCACGTCCCTGCGGCGAGCCCGGAGCCGGCGCCACGCCGACGCGGACTCAAGCAGACGCGCTCGCGCGGCGCATGAGGTTTTCCTGCGCCACGCTGGCGATCAGCCGGCCGCTGCGGTCGTAGATCAGGCCGCGCGACAGTCCGCGCGCGCCCTGGGCGGAGGGCGAGTCCATCACGTACAGCAGCCAGTCGTCGACGCGCGCCTCCCGGTGGAACCACAGCGCGTGGTCGATGCTCGCCACCGCTGCCCGTCCGGAAAAGTAGCTCAAGCCATGCGGTCGCAGGGCGGTGGACAGCAGGTTGAAGTCGGAGGCGTAGGCCAGCACGCAGCGGTGCAGCAGCGCCGCGTCGGGCAGGGCGCCGGCGGTGCGGAACCAGATGCTTTGCCGCGGCGGCGCGCTCGACGCCTCCAAGGGATTCCAGGGCGCCACCGGACGGAACTCGATGGCCAGCTCCCGCAGCAGCGCTTCGCGCACGCGCGCGGGCACGGGGTCGCCGTGCCGTTCGCGCGCCGCCAGCCATTCGCGGTACAGCGCGTCGAGGGGACGCAGCGATTCCGGCGGGGGCGTGTCCGGCATCGGCATCTGGTGCTCGTCGCCGGTCTCGGGCTTCTGGAAGGAGACGATCATGGTCAGGATCGCGGCGCCGTGCTGGATCGCCTGCACGCGACGCGCGGTGAAGCTGTTGCCGTCGCGCACGCGGTCGACCTCGTAGACGATCGGTCGGGTCATGTCGCCGGGCCGCAGGAAATAGGCGTGCAGCGAATGCGGCGCGCGGCCTTCCACCGTGCGGCTGGCGGCGACCAGGGCCTGACCGATGACCTGGCCGCCGAACACGCTCTTGCCGCCCAAGTCGCGCGAGGCGCCGCGGAACAGGTTTTCCTCCAGCGTCTCCAGGTCGAGGAGACTGACCAGGTCCTGCAACAATTGGCGTGGCGTCATGGTCAAAACTTGCGCTCGGCCGGCGGCGGCGGCGTCCATTGATAGATCCAGGTCTCGGTCAGCGCCTGGGTGCCCAGGCGCAGGTACAGGCGCAGATCGACCGGCTGGACGGAATCGTCGTCGAGCTTGAGATCGAACATCGCGCGCCAGTGGTGGCCCAGGCCGGGTACCGCGATCGGCCGCGCCGAGGTGATCTCGACGCGGCCGCGCGAGGCGCTGATCACCGGCTCGACCTTGGCGTCCTTGCCGAGCAGCGCGAGGTCGCCGCCAGCGAAATCGACCGCGAAGCGCCATGAGAAATATTTGCGTTTCTGGCCGACCACGCCGCCGATGCCGTCGCGCGTGGCGCGCACCGTGGCCAGCGGCGGTTGCGCCGGCGGCTGCGCGCCCCAGTAGAGCCGATAGCCGAACAGCAGTTCCTGGCCGGGCTGCGGCGGTTGCGCCGGGTTCCAGAACGCCACGATGTTGTCGAAGGTTTCGTCGGCGGTGGGCAGCTCCACCAGCATCACCGCGCCTTTGCCCCAGCCTTTGCCGGCGATCGGCTTGGGCTCGACCCACACGCTCGGACGCTTGTCGTAGTACACGCCGTCGTCCTGGTAGTGGTCGAAGTGGCGGTCGCGCTGCAGCAGGCCGAAGCCGCGCGGATCCTGGTCGAGGAACGAGTTCACCCGCGTCGTCGCAGGATTCACCAGCGGGCGCCAGATCCATTCTCCGGCGCCGGTCCACAGCGACAGCCCGTCGGAGTCGTGGATCTCGGGCCGCCAGTCGTTGGCCATGCGGCGGTCGTTCTCGCCGCACTGGTACATGCTGGTCAGCGGCGCGATGCCGATGCGTTCGATCGGCTGGCGCGGATACAGCGCGGCGTCGATGTCCATCACCAGGGTGCCGCCGGGGTAGATGTCGAAGCGGTAGGCGCCGGCCACGCTGGGCGAGTCCAGCAGCGCATAAACGGTGAGCTTGCCGGACCCCGCCGCCGGGCGTTCCAGCCAGAAAGCGGTGAACATCGGAAATTCCTCGGCGCGGTCCATGCCGGTGTCGATGGCCAGCCCGCGTGCCGACATCCCGTACTGCTTGTCGCCGCCCACCGCGCGGAAATAGCTCGCGCCGAGGAAGGCGGCGACGTCGGCGTTCCAGTCGGTGTGGAACAGCAGGCGGAAGCCGGCGAAGCCGAGGTCGCGCGGCAGGCGGCGCGGCGACAGCCCGCTCTTGCTCAGATCGAACATGGCAGGATCGTAGGCGAGCTCGTGCGCCTGACCGTCGATCACTTGGTACATGCGCACCGGGGTTTTGAAGAACAGCCCCAGGTGGAAAAACGCGGCGCGGAACTCCAGATCGTCGCGGGCCCAGAGCTGATGATCCTTGCGGAACTGGATCGACTGGTATTGATCCCAGGTCAGGTCGCGCAAGGCTTCCGGCAGCGTGTTGGCGGGCGGATGGTAGATGCCGTTGGCCAGCGCGCGCGCCTGACCCTTGAGCCAGGCATAGTCGAAAGGCCGCGGCTTGGCGTCCGCACGCGCGGGCGTGGGGAGCATCAATGCCGGCCACGGCAGGCCGGCGGCCGCGAGCGCGGCGCTCGCTTGCAACAGTTGGCGTCGGTGCATGGATCGATTGGGCAGGGAAGAAGGCGACGCACATAATAGCGGCATGCGAGTCGCGATCATCGGGATCTACGCCGGCCGGCCGGCGCCCTTGCCCGGCGACGGCCGCGCTTCGGCCATCTTCAAGCGTCCGCTCGCCGGCCGCGTGCGCGTCACGTCCGCGGGGCTGGAAGGCGATGCGCAGGCCGACCGGCGCGTGCATGGCGGGCCGGACAAAGCGCTGCACCACTTTCCGGCCGATCATTACCGCCGGCTCGCCGCCGCGGTGCCGGAGCTGGCGTCCGAATTCGTGCCCGGCGCGATCGGCGAGAACCTGTCGAGCTACGGGTTGACCGAAACCGAGGCCTGCATCGGCGACGTTTACCAGCTCGGCAGCGCGCGGGTGCAGCTTTCGCAACCGCGCACGCCGTGCTGGAAGATCGACAAGAAATTCCACGCCGAGGGCCTGGCGCAGGCGATCGCCGTCGCCGGCATCGCCGGCTGGTACTACCGCGTGCTGCAAGCGGGCGAAATCGAGGTCGGCGACACGCTGCGGCTCATCGAGCGCAATGCGCAGCCCTTTACCTTGGCCCGGATGTGGGCCTTGGGCCACGAGTTGCGTCCCGATCCCGAGGAACTGGACGCGCTCGCCGCCACGCCGGGTCTGGCGGCGCCCTGGGTCGAGCGCCTGCGTAACCGCGCCGCCTGGCTGCGGCGCGAGACGACCACAAGCGCGCGGCCGGACCCCAGTTGAACGGCGCGCATCCGCAGGCTCTTCCATGAAACGGGAGTCGGTCGAACTTCCGATCGTCGCTGTTTTGCCCGCGCTCGAACAGGCGCTCGCGCAGGCCGGCAAGGCCGTGCTCGCCGCCCCGCCGGGATCGGGCAAGACCACGCTGGTGCCGCTCGCCTTGCTGGAGGCGCCGTGGCTGGCCGGCAAGAACATCGTGATGCTCGAGCCGCGGCGGGTCGCGGCGCGCGCCGCCGCCGCGCGCATGGCCGCGCTGCTGGGCGAGCGCGTCGGGGAAACGATCGGCTACCAGGTCCGCTTCGAGCGGCGGGTCGGCCCGCGTACGCGCGTCGAGGTGCTCACCGAAGGCTTGCTGACGCGCCGCCTGCAAAGCGAGCCCGAGCTGCCCGGCGTGGGCCTGGTGATCTTCGACGAATTCCACGAGCGCAGCCTGCACGCCGATCTCGCCCTGGCCTTGACGCTGGACGCACGCGCCCATTTGCGGCCGGAGCTGCGAGTACTGGTGATGTCCGCGACGCTGGACACCGCGCGCGTCGCGCAATTACTCGATGGCGCGCCGGTCATCGAAGGCGGTGGCCGGCGGTTTGCCGTGGACGTCCGCCATATCGCACCGCGGCCGGGCACGTCGCTGCCGGCGGCGGTGGGCGAGGGCGTGCTGCGCGCGCTCGAAGAAGCGCGCGCAGACATCCTGGCCTTTCTGCCCGGCGCCCGGGAGATCCACATGACGCGCCAATGGCTCGAACGACGCGGCACGGCGGCGGCGGTGTTCCCACTGTACGGCGAGCTGTCGAGCGCCGAGCAGGACGCCGCGCTCGCGCCCATGCGCGACGGGCGACGAAAAATCATCCTGGCCACCAACCTCGCTCAGACCAGCCTGACGATCGAAGGCGTGGACGCGGTGGTGGATTCGGGGCTGGTGCGCGTGGCGCGCTTCGATCTCGGCGCCGGCGCCGACGTGCTTTCGACTCAGCGCATCTCGCGGGCCGCCGCCGAGCAACGCGCCGGTCGCGCCGGCCGCCTGGGGCCGGGGATCGCCTGGCGCCTGTGGAGCCGCGAACAGCACGGGCAACTGCCGGCCCAGGACACGCCGGAAATCCTGGTCGCGGATTTGTCCCGCTTCGTCCTGGAACTGGCCTGTTGGGGCGTGTCCGATCCCGCGCGGCTGGCCTTGCTCGACGCGCCGCCGCCCGTGGCCTGGGACTATGCCGTGGAACTGTTGCGCGCCTTGGGTGCCATCGACGCCCAGGGCCGCGTCACGGCGCATGGTCGCGAGCTGGCCCGTCTGCCGCTGCCGCCGCGCCAGGCACAGCTTCTGCTTTCGGCGCAGCGTGCGGGGCATGGCGTCACGGCGGCCTGGATCGCCGCGGCCTTGGATGCACGCGCCGAGGTGCGCGATCTGACGCATTTCATCGCGGCATTGGCCGCCGGCCGCGGCGACCCGGTTGCCGCGGCGCGGGCGCAAGACACCGTGCGCCAGCTTCTGCGGCTGATCGGCGAGCGCTCCGTGCGGAGCCCCGACCAAGAACGGATCGGCGCGCTGATCGCTCAGGCGTTTCCCGAGCGGCTCGCGCGCCGGCGCGAGGCGGCGCGCAGCGACAAGGAGATCGCTTACCTCTGCGCCGACGGCGGCGAGGCGCGGCTGCCCGCGGACGATCCTCTGGCCCAGTCGCCCTGGCTGGCCATCGCCCACTGGGAACCGGGCGCGACCCGCCGGATCCGTCTGGCCGCCGCCATCGAGGAACACGAGGTCCTGGCCGGCCAGGCACAGCGCCTCGCGACGCGCGAGGTCGTGCGCTGGGACGTTCAGAGCGAAGCGGTCGTCGCCGTGAGGCAGCGGACGCTCGGCGCCATCGTGCTGGAGAGCGCGCCGCTGCAAGACGGCGCCGAGCCGGCGATCCGTGCGGCGATGCTGGAGGGCGTGCGCGTCCTGGGTCTCGCCGCGCTGCCGTGGACGCCGGAGGCGCGGCAGTGGCAGGCGCGCGTGCTGTCCTTGCGGGTCTGGCGGCCGCAGGAGGACTGGCCGGACGTTTCCGACGCCGCGCTGTCGGCCACGCTGGAACGCTGGCTCGCGCCCCATCTGGATGGCCTGCGCCGCCGCGAGCATCTGGCGCGACTGGAACTGGCCTCGATTCTCGACGCCGGCCTGGAACCCGCGCAGCGCCGGGCGCTGGCGCAGCTCGCACCGACGCATCTGCGCGTGCCCAGCGGCTCGCGCGTGGCACTGGAATATTTTCCCGACGGCGCGCCGCCGGTCTTGGCGGTGAAGCTGCAGGAACTGTTCGGGCTGAGGCAGACGCCGACCGTCAACGAAGGACGCACGCGCGTGGCGCTGCACCTGCTGTCGCCCGCGCGCCGGCCGATCCAGGTGACGCAGGACCTCGCCTCGTTCTGGGCGCGCACCTATCCCGAGGTCAAGCGGGAGCTGAAAGGGCGTTATCCCAAGCACCCCTGGCCGGACGATCCGCTGACCGCCGTACCGACGGCGCGCGTCGTCGGCAAGGCTCGCGGTTAACGGACTTCGCGGGCGCTGTCGATCACTGCTTGGGCGGCAGCTCCGGCATCACGTTGGTGAAGACGTCGGCGCCGAAGGACGCCTGGCCGGAGGCGCCGGCGTAGCCCAGGTAGGCGAGGCCGAACAGGTCTTCCACCGTGCGCAGCAGCGAATAATGGTTGTAGGCCGTCGCGCTCACGGTGCCGGGCTTGATGAACGGCGACAGCAGAACCGCCCCGATGCGGCCGCCGCCCAGCCCGGTAATGCCGGGCAGCGGCGTATTGGGTCCGGGCCCTTCGCCGCAGCAGGCGGAAGCGTCGGATTGCGGGCCGTCGGATTCGTCGAAGGTGACGATCAGTAGACCGTCCTTGCGGAAGGCCGGCGCGGCGAGGATTTGCGGCACCCATTTCTGCAGAAAGGCATTGGCCGAAATCAGGCCGCCCGGATCGCCGTTGGCGCAGGGCGCGTCGTGACCGTCATTGCACAGGTTCGGGGTGATGAAGACGAAGTTGGGCGTGGCGCCGGCGGAAGCCAGGTCCGCCGGCAGCGCCGCGAGATTCACCACGTGCGCGTCGCAGCGCGCCGGGTCGTCGATGATGGCGTGGAAATACACGAACGGGTTGTGGCGCGTGGCGTACTGGTCGCCGGCCGTGGCCTTTTGAGTGTTGTCGGTACGATTGAGCGGCGGGTGACCGCAAGTGGCGGATTCGCGGCTGGGGTCTTGGCCCATGTCTTCCATGTAGCCCTTCCAGCTCAAGCCCGCCTTTTCAAGCTGATCGGGCAAACTCGCTACGGTCGTCGGATAGACGCAGCCGGTCCCGACCGCCTGCTGGGGAGGCACCAGGGGCCCGGTGCCGATGAAGTCGGTATAGATCTGACAGTCGCTCTGGGTCTGCAGATTGGGACCCTGACCGCTGACCATCGCGATGTAATTGTCCAGGCTTTCATGGCCGATGCCGTAGTAGTTCTGCAGCAATGCGCCCTGGGCCGGCAGGGTTTGAGCCAGATAAGGTGCCGGCGAGCCATTGCCGAAGGTCGTGTCGTAGTCCTTGTTCTCCAGCACGATCACGAACACGTGCCCGACGCGGCTGGAGGCGGGCTGCGCGGGGACGGCGCCGCCGTTGACGGGTGCGCTGCCGCCGCAGGCGCCAAGCGATGCAGTGGCCAGGGCAAGGCCCAAGGCGAGGCACGGACGCAGCATTGAGAACCTCCCGATGAGCGGAATCCATCAAGCGTAAACAAAAACCGTGAACCTCGCGTTGCGCTGGATTCGTTCGCGCGCGTCGTCCGGCGCCCGATTTCCTTGACAAGGCTGCGCGCGCTCCAAAACAATACGCAGCTTCGCGCGATGCGCGTCGCTTCCGGAGGGGTACTCAAGCGGCCAACGAGGGCAGACTGTAAATCTGCTGGCTTAACGCCTACGTAGGTTCGAATCCTACCCCCTCCACCAGATCGCGCGGGTGTAGCTCAATGGTAGAGCCGTAGCCTTCCAAGCTACTGACGAGGGTTCGATTCCCTTCACCCGCTCCAGACGAGGCGGGCGTCTTTCCGCAGAGATGCGGAATCGCTTTTGGATTTTGTTTTGGGTTGGTTTGAAAACTTGCCCACCTAGCTCAGTCGGTAGAGCACACCCTTGGTAAGGGTGAGGTCGCTGGTTCGATTCCAGTGGTGGGCACCATTAAAACGCGGCGGCTGGTATGGAGTGGCTAGGCCGGCACCGCGCTTCCGATTGCTCAGCGTGAGTGACTAGCCACCAACCACCAAGCACGGGTGTCCAGACATGGCCAAAGAAAAGTTCGAGCGGAGCAAGCCGCACGTTAACGTAGGGACGATTGGGCATGTAGATCATGGCAAGACCACGACGACGGCGGCGCTGACC
>JADGHB010000077.1 GCA_019689635.1 Nevskia sp.
CCCCAGCCGCGTGAAGACCGCGGCGAACGTCCGCCCCAAGCCGACCCACCGCGGATCGTCGAGCGCCCCGCCATGCCCCCCGCCATGCCCCAGGAGATGCCGCCCCACGCGGTGCATCCGCAGGCCGGGCCGCAGGCGCATCCTTGGCAGACGCCGCCCACGCGCGCGCCTGCGCCCAGCGAGCTGCGTGCGCCCCTCTCGCAGGCTCAATTCCGGCCGCAGCCCGTCCCGCAATTCCCGAGGGCGCAGCCGCGCAACGAGCCAGTGGGTCGGCCGCAGCCCCACGCCGAACACGGCCCCGGCCGACCGATGAATTGAGCCGGCCTTCGAAAACGCAAGACGAGAACGGGGCGGGAAACCGCCCCGCTTTTTTTGGTCGGGGCAGCGGGCGGCTATCATGCGCGAAACTCGAATCGGGAGGGGGAGTCCATGCGCGATGTCATCGCCTTGCTGTGCGCCGGCCTGCTGGCCGCCGTCGCGGTCGCTGCTGCCGACGAGCCGGCGCCGTCGATGCTCGGCTTCGACGCGCGCGACGCTGCCGCACAGGCGAAGCTGGAGTCGCGCTTCGACGCGCAGCTCGACCCCGGCGAGCTGCGCGATTGGTTGAAGCGCTTGTCCGCCGAGCCCAACCAGGTCGGATCCAGGCACGACAAGGAAAACGCCGAATGGCTGCTCGCCAAGTTCCGCGAATGGGGCTGGGATGCGCATCTGGAGACGTTCTATGCGCTGTATCCCACGCCCAAGTCGGAGACGCTGGAACTGGTGGCGCCAACCGCGTATCGCGCCGCGCTGCACGAGCCGGCGCTGCCCGAGCCGGCGCTGCCCGAAGACCGCAGCTCCGGCGCCGCCGGTCAACTGCCGCCCTACAACGTGTACGGCGGCGACGGCGACGTGACCGCCGAGCTGGTCTATGTCAACTACGGCATGCCGGACGACTACCAGGAACTCGAGCGGCTGGGCATCAGCGTCAAGGGCAGGATCGTGCTCGCGCGTTACGGCGGCGGCTGGCGCGGCTTGAAACCCGACCTCGCCGAGCAGCACGGCGCCGTGGGGTGCATCATCTACTCCGATCCGCGCGACGACGGCTACTGGCAGGGCGACGTCTGGCCACAAGGCGGCTGGCGGCCGCCGTTCGGCGTGCAGCGCGGCTCGGTGGAGCGCATGCAGGAATATCCCGGCGATCCGCTCACGCCGGGCGTGCCGGCCACGCAAGACGCACAGCGCCTGCCGCTGGATCGAGCGCGCGTGCTGCTGCACATCCCGGTGCTGCCGATTTCCGCGCAAGACGCCCAGCCGCTGCTCGCCGCGCTGGGCGGGCCGGTGGCGCCGGAAGCCTGGCGCGGCGCACTGCCCCTGACGTATCACGTCGGTGCCGGTCCGGCCAAAGTGCACCTGGCGGTGAGCTCGGACTGGACGCTCAAGCCCGTCTATGACGTGATCGCGCGCATCGCCGGCCGCAGCCAGCCGGACCAGTGGGTGATCCGGGGCAATCATCACGACGCCTGGGTGTTCGGCGCCTGGGACCCGCTCGCGGGCACCGTGGCGCTGATGGCCGAGGCCAAGGCCATCGGCAAGCTGGTCAAAAGCGGCTGGCGTCCGGCGCGCACGCTGATCTATGCGAGCTGGGACGCCGAGGAGCCGGGCCTCATCGGCTCGACGGAATGGGTCGAGGCGCACGCGCCGGAACTGGCCGAGCACGCGGTGCTCTACGTCAATTCCGACACCAACGCGCGCGGATTTTTGCAGGCCGGCGGCAGTCATGCGCTGCAGGTTCTGGTCAACCAGGTCGCCGCCGGGGTGCGCGATCCGGAAACCGGCGTGCCCGTGCGCGAACGGCTGCGCGCCAAGCTCGAAGTGGACGGCTTCGATGCGCACGCGGATGCGGAGAAAAAAGAACTGGCCCGGCGCGCGCAAGCCGGCGGGGATCTGCCGATCGCGGCCCTCGGCTCGGGCTCGGACTATAGCGCCTTTCTCCAGAATCAGGGCATCGCCACGCTGAGCCTGGAATACGGCGGCGAGGACGCCGACGCCGGGATTTATCACTCGGCCTACGATTCCTTCGACCACTACGTGCGCTTCGGCGATCCGCAGTTCGCCTACGGCATCGCGCTGGCGCAGACGGTCGGCCGCACCGTGCTGCGCATGGCCGACGCCCCGGTGCTGCCCCTGCAGTTCGGCGGCTTCGCCGAGACCGTCGCCGACTACGTCCGGCAACTGCATCAGCTCGCCGACGACAAGCGCAGCCGTACCGAGACCTTGCGCCAGCTGCTCGAGACGCGCGCCTTCACGCTCGCCGCCGATCCGCTCAATCCGCTACGCCCGCCGGCGCAAGAAGACGAAGTCCCCTATCTCGATTTCGCGCCCTTGGACAACGCCGTGGTGCGGCTCAAGCGCAGTGCGCAGGCCTACGACGCGGTCGCCGCGAACGCGCTGGCGCTTTCCGAGGCGCGGCGCGCCGCGCTCGATCGTTTGCTCGCCGGCCAGGAACACCGGCTGATGGATGCCCGCGGCCTGCCTGGTCGCTCCTGGTTCCAGCACATGATCTATGCGCCGGGTTTGTACACCGGCTACGGCGTCAAGACCTTGCCCGGCGTGCGCGAGGCCATCGAGCAGCGGCAGTGGGACGTGGCGCAGCGCTACGCGGTCATCGTCGCCCAGCGGCTGGACGACTATCGCGCGGGGCTGGACCAGGCGGTCGCCATCCTCAAGGGCCAGGACTGACGCACGTCGGCGACTTCGATTTCTACTGCAATCGGCTGAAGGGTGCGGCGCGCACTTCGCGCACACTGCGCGCAGCAGAACCACCCGCTCGGAGGAGATCATGCAGTTCGGGACCGGGATACGCCGCGCCTGCGGCGCCGCTGTTACGCTCGCGCTCGTGCTGCTGGCGGCGGCCTCGGCACGGGCGCAGACCGTGATCGACAACGCCGCCCTGGCGAACGAAACCGACGGCACCAACTGGCCGGAATACGGTCGCCTCTTCGACGAGCAACGTTACAGCCCGCTCGACCAGATCAACCGCACCAACGTCAAGCGCCTCGGTCTGGTCTGGTCGCTCGATCTGCCGGACGTGTGGAACGTGTCTTCGGCGCCGGTCGAGGTCGATGGCGTGATCTATCTGGCCGTGGGGTTCAGCGTGGTCAAAGCGGTGGATGCCGCCACCGGCAAGTTGCTGT
The DNA here is from genome assembly GCA_019689635.1 of Nevskia sp. Lineage (GTDB taxonomy): Bacteria > Pseudomonadota > Gammaproteobacteria > Nevskiales > Nevskiaceae > Nevskia. The sequence continues at coordinate 3,177 of JADGHB010000077.1, forward strand.
GGAGCTACGACCCGCATTGCGCTCCCGCCAAAATGCGCCTGGCCTGGGGCATCCGCGGCCTGGCGTTCTGGAAAGGCCGGCTTTACGTGGGCGTGCAAGACGGACGCCTGCTCGCGCTGGACGCCAAAAGCGGGCAACTGCTGTGGCAGACGCAGACCACCGAACCGGGCGATCACCGCTACATCACCGGCGCGCCGCGCGTGTTCGAAACGCACAGCGGGCCCAAGGTATTGATCGGCCACGGCGGTGGGGACTATCCGCACGTGCGCGGTTACGTCAGCGCCTACGACGCCGACGACGGTCATCTCGTCTGGCGCTTCTACACCGTGCCCGGCAATCCGGCGGACGGCTTCGAGAACCCGGCGCTGGCGATGGCGGCCAAGACCTGGACCGGAGAGTGGTGGAAGTACGGCGGCGGCGCAGCGGCGTGGAATGCCCTGACCTACGATCCGGCGTTCAACCGCGTATACATCGGGACCGACAACGGTCTTCCCTGGAACCGCAAGCTGCGCTCGCCCGGCGGCGGCGACAATCTGTTCGTCTCCTCGATCATCGCCCTCGACGCCGACACCGGGCGGTACGTCTGGCACTACCAGACCACGCCCGGCGAGACCTGGGACTACAGCTCGGCGATGGACATGGTGCTGATCGATGCGCCGCTCGACGGCCAGCCGCGCAAGCTGCTTTTACAGGCGCCCAAAAACGGTTTTTTCTACGTGATCGACCGCGCCACCGGCAAGCTGCTGTCGGCCGAAAAGTTCACCAAGGTCACCTGGGCCGATCACGTCGACCTGAAAACGGGGCGGCCGGTGGAATATCCCGGCGTGCGCTACGAACACGGCGAAGCCTTGATCTGGCCCGGCGCCGGCGGCGGCCACAACTGGCAGCCGATGGCCTACAGTCCCGCAACCGGCCTGGCTTACGTTCCCGTCCAGGTCCTGCCCGGTTACTACGACGACCGCGGCTACACGCCCGCGACCTGGAGCATGGATCGGGACGGTCCGCTGGGCATCCACGCTTTCTTCGACGACATTCCCAAGAACGCCGGTCACAGCAGCCTGCTCGCCTGGGATCCGCTCAAGCAGCGCAAAGTCTGGGAAGTGCCCACGCCGGGCATCAGCGATGGCGGACTCATGGCCACCGCCGGGGGGCTCGTCTTTCAGGGTCAGATCGACGGCAAGTTCCTCGCCCATGACGCCGCGACCGGAGAGACCTTGTGGACCTACGATCTGGGCGTGGGCACCCAGGCGCCGCCGATCACGTACCAAGTCGACGGCAAGCAATACGTCTCCATCCTCGCTGGCTGGGCCGGCGGGCCGATGCTGATGGGCTCCGCCTCGGCGCAGTTCGGCTGGGTGGGGCGCGGGCATCCGCGTCGTCTGCTGACTTTTGCGCTGGACGGGGACGCCAGGTTGCCGCCGACTCCGCCACCGGCCCTGCCGCAGCCGCTCGACGATCCCGTTTTCAAGGTCGATCCTGCACTGGCCGCGCGCGGGCAGAGGATCTACGCCCAGTACTGCACGATTTGCCATGGCGTGGCCGTGGTCGCCGGCGGTTATGCGCCGGATCTGCGCGCCTCCGGCGTGCCGCTGGACCACGCCGCCTTCGCGGCCATCGTGCGCGACGGCGGGCTGCTGGCGCGCGGCATGCCGCCGTTCCCGGAGTTCTCCGATCAAGACCTGAGCGCGTTGCAACACTATATCCGCGAACGCGCGCGGACCAAACCATCGGCATGGGCGCAGCTCGAAAGCGCCGTGCATTTCCTCTGGGTGCTGCTCAAGATGAAGCTGGCGCAGTGGTTCGGTTGAATCGAGACGATCTCCGGCTGGCGCTGCGGAGGCAACGACGGCGCGCGCTGGGCCGCTCTCCGGTGCCGGGAAACGATCGCTTCGCCTGAGCTGGCGCTCCGCTACACTGCGAGCCCGTCTTGCGGAGAGGATTCATGGCCCGCACCGCAGTGGTCGCCGGCGGCACCGGCCTGATCGGCCGCCTCCTCGTGCAGGATCTGCTCGACAGCCGCGAATATTCGCGCGTGATCGTGCTGGCGCGCCGCGCGCTGCCGCAGACCTCGCCGAAGCTCACGACCCTCGTCACCGCGTTCGACGATCTCGACCGGCTCGTGCCGAAGCTCGGCGCAGACGACGCTTACTGCTGCCTCGGCACCACGCAAGGCAAGGCCGGCCGCGCCGGGCTGGAACGCGTGGATCACGGCATGGTGCTCGACTTCGCGCGCGCCGTGCACGCGGCCGGGGTGCGCCGCTTCGTCGTGGTCTCGGCGATCGGCGCCAGCCCGCATTCGCCCTCGTTCTACAGCCGGGTCAAGGCGCGCATGGAACGCGACGTAGCGGCAGTCGGCTTCGACGCCGTGCACATCGTGCGGCCCTCGCTGCTGCTCGGCGCGCGTGCCGAGCGCAGGCCGGCCGAGCGTTTGGCGCAGAAACTGTCCCCGCTGCTCTCGCCGCTGTTCGTCGGGCGGCTGCGCAAGTACCGGCCGATCGCTGCGGCCGACGTCGCCGCCGCGCTGCGGCAGCTCGCCCTGCAGGGCGCATCCGGCGTGCATATCCACGATCTGCCGTTGTAAATGCGGAGTGGCGGGCGTCGTCGTGAGATGATCTCCGGCAACCTCACGCGGGATGATGGGCTTGTGCTTCACGCCCTGGCGCGATCAGCCTTGCGCATTCGATTGCGCAGTCCGTCGAAGTAGCTGGCGTCCGCTGCCGCTGCCGGAGCCGAGGCCGCGCCGGCCATGAGGAGTTTGCGTAGTTTCTGGCGCTCCTGCTCAGCCAGCGTTTGGG
>JADGHB010000078.1 GCA_019689635.1 Nevskia sp.
ACATCATCACGCCGCAGAACGCCGGCCAAGTGGGACGCGTCGGCTCGCCGGTGCCCGGCCTGTCCGCGATCCAGCTCCCGCCGCAGCTCGGCGGCGGATCGATCCCGCTGATCTCGCAGCGGCTCTACGGCCCCGGCGCCTACGAACGCATCAAGCGCACCGATCCCGCCGTACTGGAGCAGGTCGGCACCAACCTGCAGTACCTCGACAGCTACGTGTACGGCAAGCTGCCGCTGCCCTTCACCGGCGGCAAACACCTGTCCTTCAAGCTCGGCCGTCAAGTGGTGAACTGGGGCGAGTCCACGGTGCTGGTGTTCAACAGCATCAACCAGGCGAACCCGATCAACGCCAACAATTTCTACCGCATCGGCAACCAGCTCGAAGAGGATTTCATCCCGCTCAACATGATCGACCTGTCCTTCGATCCTTTCGAGAACGCCACGGTGGAGGGCTTCTATCAGCTCGAATGGAAACCGCTGGAAGCGCCCGCGCCGGGCAGCTATTTCTCGAGCGCCGACCTTGGAACCGACAACGCGGGGCGCTACGCCAACCTCGGTTTCGGCAGCACGGCCGACGATCCCGCCCAGATCGGCCATCCCTTGGACAATCCGCTGGGCCAGATCACCTATACCACGGCGCATTCCACCCGGTCGCCCGACATGAACCCGCGCACCAGCGGTCAGTTCGGGGTCAAGTTCGACTATTACGCGGACTGGCTCAACAACGGCACCGACCTGGCGCTGTACTACATGCACTACCACTCGCGCCTGCCGTACGTCGGCTTCTTCGCCACCAAGGCCAGCTGCGCGCGGCGCGAAGGCAACGCGCGCGGCGACGACGCCCACGACTTGCTCAGTTTCGCCCTCGATTGCCCGGGGATTCCCGGCGCGCAGGGTCTCATCACGGCGCGCATGGACGACGCGGTGCCGCTGGATTCCGGCCGGGTGTTCCTCGAATACCCCGAGGACATCGATCTCATCGGCACGAGTTTCAGCACCACCTTCGGCGACTACTCGGTGCAAGGAGAGATCGCCTATCGCCCCAACCTGCCCATGCAGGTGTCGATCGGCGATCTCGAGTTCGCCGCCGCCGGTCCCACGCTCACCCGCTGCCACGAAGAAAGCCTGCACTGCTTCGGCACCGGAATCACCAACGGGCTGGGCCTGGACCTCGGCAACGCGCCCAACGGCGGCGCCACGACCTACGGCAGCAGCGATTTCGTGGTGAACGCCAACCAGACGCCGGGCGGCTACAACGACACGTTCACCATCTTCGGCCTGGGTCACATCGACGGCTCGGCGCGTTCCTTCCCCAACTTCGTCATTCCCTATCGCGGTGGCGTGGTCGGCGAGAACCCGCCCACCGATTTCAGCAAACCGCTCGACCGCAGCAACCCCGGCTACATCCGCGGCTACGAACGCTTCCAGCTCCTCAAGTTCGATCTCGGCATCACGCGCGTGCTCGGCGCCTCCGACAATCCCTTCGGCGCCGATCAGATCATCGTGCTGGGCGAAGTCGGCGCCGACTACATCCCGGACTTGCCGCCGCGCGACGTGCTGCAGATCGACGGGCCCAACACGCCGCTGTCGGCCACCGCCGGCGCCGACGGCTCGGGCGCCGACCGCTCGCGCCTGGCCTGCTCCAACATCCCGGACTGCTCCTACGGTCCCGACGGCTTACGCTTCAACCCCCATCAGCAGCCGATCGGCGACTTCGTGCACCCGTTCTCCTGGGGCTATCGCTTCGTGATCCTCGCCAGTTACGAAAACGTGCTGCCCAACATCGGCATCCATCCGTTCCTCCTCCTGGCGCACGACGTGCAGGGCATCTCGCCGGGACCCGCGTTCGAATTCGTCGGCGGACGCAAGGAGGTCGACATGCTCTACGAAATCCGCTACAAGGCTTCCCTGTCGCTCAACCTCGGCTACACTTGGTACTGGGGCGGCGGCGACCAGAACGTGCTCTCCGACCGCGATTTCGCCCAGGCCTTCGTCAAGTATCAGTTTTGATATGGCCTCGACCGCTTGCCGCTTCGCCGCTGCCGCGCTCGTAGTGCCGGCGCTCGCCGCCTGTCATGGCAGCGCGCCGCAGGTCGCCGATGCCTGGCTGAACCTGCCGGTGTCGGACGCCGGCTATGCGCAGGGTTACTTCAGCTTTCGCAACCCCGGCGATCGCGCGGTCAGCATCGTGGGCGTGAGCTGCTACAGCTTCCTGACCACTTACCTCAGCAACAGCGATACGCCGATCGACGCGCCGAGCGTGAGCGAAGTGCCGGTGGCGCCACACGCCAGCGTGCGACTCGCACCCGGCGGCCTGCATCTGCAGCTCTACCAGCCCAACCACACTCTCACCGCCGGCGAGCGCCTGCCCTGCTCGCTGACCTTGCGCGACGCGCAGGGCAGCCAGTCGCTGGATTTCAAGCTCGAAGTGCGCGCGCCGTCGGCCCCGAAGTAGGGATCAGCGCACGTAGCGCGCCCGCACCGTGGCGGGCATGAAATCGCGTGCCTGCATCGGCTGGTCGTAAATAGGCGGCGGGTCTTCGGCGTAGAGCCGGTTGGCGAAATATTCGTTCTTCTTGAAATCGTAGGTCACCACCGGCGCGCAGTTGGCGGCCTGGATGCCGTAGTCCGGCAGCAGGTGCCCTTCCTGGAAGCGCCACAGGTTTCCCTGCGGATCGTAGTTTTCCACCAGCACCACGTTCCAGGAATCCTCGTCCACGTAGAACACGCGCTTGCCGAAGCTGTGGTGATTGCCCGGGCGCAGCGTGGCTTCCACCACCCACACGCGATGCAGCTCGTAGCGCACCGGGTCCTGGTTGAAGTGGTTCGGCGTCAGCAATTGCGCGTACCTGTAGCGCCCGTCGCTGACGCGGTAGTCGTTGTAGGGGATGTACAGCTCGCGCTTGCCGACCAGCTTCCACACGTAGCGGTCGAACGGACCGTTGTACATGTCCACCATGTCGATGAAATACAGCCCTCCGGAATCGGGAAACGGCTGGTCGTAACCCACCGGCGGAATGCGGAACAGGCGCGGGATGTGCGGCGGAATCACCCACACCCCGCGCGCGTCCTCGAGCTGGTTGGCGGTTTCGTGCACCAGGGCGACGAAGTCGATGTCGTGCGCCCCCTTGCCGAACCAGGTGAGGTAGTAGAGCAGGATGTTTTGTTTGGAGAGATCCACCGGATCGGCGATGTTGCCGTAGCGGAAATACACCTTCTCGGTTTGCTTGTAGGTTTCGAGCACGCCTTGCTCGCCCACCACCGCCTGGGTGGATTGCGACTGCACCGTATCGCCGCGATAACGCAGCCGGTGATTCCACAGGATCTCGACCCCGCTGCGCGGTTCGGGAAAAGGAAACCCCAAACGCGCGCCGGCGATGGAATCCGCCGCCAGCGTGTGCGCTTTGCCGACGTTCGCCTGAGTGGCTGCGTCGATCGCCGGTGGATAGGCCACGGTGCGGCGCGTCGCATAGACCTTCATCTGGTAGTCCGGAAAGCGGCGGAACAGCGCTTTGTAGCCGTCGGCCAAGTGCGCGGCGTACTGCGCCGCGTTGGCTGCGGTGATGACGAACAGCGGCCGGTCGCCGGGAAACGGATCGCGCAGACGGCCGCCGGGCCGGTAATCCGCGGGCCATTGCGCGCGCGTCAGCCCTCCGGTCCAGGGCGGGATCGTGCCCTCGCGATTGCCGGCCTGCTCCGCGCCCACCGGCGTCAGTCCGCCGCGGCTGGCGGCGACTTCCGGCGCCACCGCCGGCAAAACCCCGCTATCCGGCGCGCCCTCGAGCGACACGGTGGGCCCCGAAAGAAGGCCGGCGAGCTGCGGCGCCCCTGGCTCGCGCACGCGCGTCTGCTCGGCGGCGGCCAACGCCTGTTCGCGCGCCTTGCCGCTTTGCAGGTATTGCAGCCACTGCCCGGCGAGCTTGCGGTTGGCGGCATCGTTCTGGGCCGCGGCGAAGGCCTTGATCGCGCCTTCGATGTCGGCCTGCTGGTAACGCGCCATGCCCAGCGCCATCCACACCGCGCCCGATCGCGCGCCGGCGGCGAGGGCTTTTTCCAGAGCCTGCGCGGCGCGCGCGTAGTCCTCGCGGTCCATCTCGAGCTGGCCGAGCTGCAACCACAGCGGCGCGGAGGCCTTGTCGGCCGGCATGGCCTTGAGCGCGTCCTCCAGCGCCGGAATCGCCAGCGCCGACTCGCGCGCGCGCACCCACAGCGTGGCCTGCAAGCGCAGCGTTTCCGGATTGCGCGGCACCTCGCCGCGGGCCATCCAGTCCTTGAGCAGCGAACCGGCCTCGAACGGCGCGCCGATCCTGGCGGTCAGTTCCACCAGTTGCAGGCGCTGTTCGGCTTGCGCCAGATATCCGAGCCGCGCCATCACCGCCATCACCGCCTGCGCCCGCGACTCGTCGCCGAGCTTCAGATGCAGCGCCGCCAGCCGCAGCCAGTCCTCGCGCGCGGCGGGATCGTCGCGCACCACGGTCTCCAGCACGTTGACCGCGTCGCGCTCGGCGCCGGTTTCGAGATAAGCCGCATACAGCGCACGGCGCCAGGCGAGCGGGGCACTGCGCACCGCCGCCACCGCGCGTTGCAAGGGCGCCAGCGCATCGCGCGGGCGCTTGAGCTGCAGATAGGCGCCGCCCAGCGCGGCGAGCTGGTCCGGGGGAAGCTCGGGATGGGCCCGGTACGAGGGTTCCAATGCCGCGACCACGGCCTGGGGGTCGGCGCCGCTGCCGATGCGCAAGGCGAGCAAGTCCTTGCGCATCTGCTCCTGCGCCGGTGCGGACAAGGCGTTGAGCGCCAGCGCCTGCTGCAAGTAATTCGCCGCCGCCGGGTAATTCTTTTGCCGGGCCGCTTGCGCGGCCAGCTCCCGCAACAGCATGGCCCGGGCATAGGGATCGCGCGTCGTGGCGAGCTGCTGCTGCGGGCTGGGCGTCGCGGCTTGCGGCGCGTTGGGCAGCACGCGCTCCTCGCTGTGATACTGGTCGGCGTGCGCTTGGGCTGCGCACAGTGCGACCGACAACAGCAACGCGAACGCCCGGCGTCTGCGCCGATGGAACGGCGCGTCAGCGGGCGCTCGAATCGGCGCAGTGAATCCGTCATGCATCGGCATGGCGGATCAACGCCAGTTGTACTGGCAGTCCGCCGGGTCCATCTCCACTTTCTGCAGGACTTCGCGCGGATGCGAGGACTGCTCGTAGATCCAGTGCGAGATGCTCTCGATCGCGGCCGCTTCGTACACGCCGCGCGGTTGGGCATCCACGATGCGCACGTTCTGCACGTGACCGTCCGGCATGACCGTGAACACCGCCGTGACCCAGCCCTTGATCTTCTGTTTGCAGGCCCAGTCCGGCATCTGCGGCCGCGCGGTGGACAGCGGGATCAACTCCTTGCCTTTGAAACCTTCGCCGCGGGCATACCCCGCCCCGCCGCCGCCTCCGCTGCCGCCCAGACCGCCGGCAAAACCGCCGAACACGCCGGAACTGCCCAGCCCCAGACCCTGACCGAGCGCGCTCGTGCCGCCGCCGAGCGGAATCTGGACGTTGCTGGGCGTCAGCGAAACGGCTGGTGCGGGAATCGCCGGTAGATCGGCACGTGCCAGCGCCGGCGGAGCCGCGGGCGGGGGCGGCGGCGCGGCCGCGGCCAGCTCCGGCGGCGAGGCCGGCGGCGTCCTGGCGATATCCACCACGCGCACCGCATCGACGCTCGGCGGCTCGGCCAGCCCCGCGCCTTGCGGGGTGCGGATCATGAGCCGCATGACCCACACCATCAGCAAGGTCAGCAGCAGGGCGAGCGGCGGCGCGAGCCACCAGCGCGCGCGTTCGCGCATGGGGGGCGAAACCGCAGGCGCGGCGCGGACGTTCATCGCGTCACTGCCCTGGACCCGCGACCGGCGTGGCGGCGAGCGCCACGTCGGAAATGCCCGCCAGCCGCGCCTGGTCCATCGCCTCCACCACCAGGCCGGCGCGCGCGT
>JADGHB010000034.1 GCA_019689635.1 Nevskia sp.
TCCATCCGGCGCGCTGATCGAGCCTACTCGTGCGCTTACTTCTTGCGCAGCGACTTCTGGAACATGCGGTCGGCTTTTTCGTTGGCAGCCTTGGCGTCGGCTTCCGCCTGTGCCGCTTGCTGCGCCGCATTGTTGGCGGCACTCTGCGCCGCCTGCGCGGCCTGTAGCGCCTGCTGCGCGGTCGAGTTGGCCTGCGCCGCCTCGTCCTTGGCGGCTTTGGCGTTCTCGGCGGCCGCGTTGAGCGTGGCCCGATCTTCATCGCTCAGGCTGGCGCAGGCACCCAAGGCAAACAATGGCAGAGCGGCGATCATCAGATAGCGTGCTGAACGCATAAGAAGCTCCTTTTTCCGGTTATTGGTTAAGTTAAACGAAGCGATCGACCGTCCGGTTCGTGAGCCACGGGGCGCACGGACGATCTCCAGGTAAAGCTTACTCGTCTTGCGATTTTTTCGCAGCTTTGGCTCCATCATCTTGGCCGCCATCCGACGCCGCCGCGGTCGAAAAGTTCACTGGCGAGACCGTGATCTGGACCGGAACGCCGCTACGCTCCCATTCCGCGGCGTGGACCCGATCCCAGTCGATGCGTCCGAGCTGCTTGCCCGCGGCCTTGCGTACCAGCGCATCGGCGTCGATCGGGCGGTCGGATCGCGGCTGGCCATGCTGTTCGATCGCATTGGCCTCGTCTTGTCCCGGATGCACTTCCAGATACAGTTCGCCGTCGAGCCAGCCCACTTTGGCGGGCTGATCGATCACGGTCACCGGCGTGCCGATCGGCACCTGGGCGTAAAGCGTCTTGATGTCCTCCGGATACAGGCGAATGCAGCCGTGGCTGTCGCGCCGGCCGATGCTATAGGGATTATCGGTTCCGTGGATCGCGTAGGCGGGCCAGCCGAGATACAGCGCGTATTCCCCCATCGGATTATCCGGTCCCGGCGGGAAGACGGCGGGCAGATCCGGGTCTTCCTCGCGTTCGGAGCGCGTGGGCGTCCAGCTTGGATGCGCGCGTTTGCGCACCACCTCGGTGCGACCGACCGGCGTGGCCTTGCCTTCGTCGCCGATGCCGATCGGAAAGCTCTCCGGCGCGCCGTGCGGAGGAAAGTAATACAGCCGCAGCTCGGCCAGGTTGATGACGATGCCCTGCCGCACCGGCGGCAGAATGTGCTGGTAAGGGACGACGATATGCGTGTCCGCGCCCGGCAGCCAGGGATCGACGCCGGGGTTCGCGGCGCGGATGGCGACGAAGCCCACGTCGTACAAGCGCGCGATGTCGAGCAAGGTGTCTTCGTAGCGCGTGACGTAGGACAGCGGCATGCCGATCAGATCGCGTTGCGCAGCGGGCCTCTGCTGCGATTCGGGATGCAGGGCCGGTGCCGTCGCAGGATTGGCGCAGGCCGCGCCACAGCCCGCCGCCACGGCGAATGTCAGTCCGCGCATGAAATGCAGATCTTTCATCACTTGAGGCAGACAAGCCCCGGCATGCGACCGGCGGCACTTGGTGCCGGCGGAGGGATTCGAACCCCCGACCCACGCATTACGAATGCGTTGCTCTACCGACTGAGCTACGCCGGCTTTGACCTTCGCGATTCCCGCCGGTTGCACAGACGCGAAGGAAGTTGCAGTTGGTGGGCCGTCAGGGACTCGAACCCCGAACCTACTGATTAAGAGTCAGCTGCTCTACCATTGAGCTAACGGCCCAGCGCGGAAAAATGGGGTGGACGATGGGACTCGAACCCACGACCTCCGGAATCACAATCCGAAGCTCTAACCAACTGAGCTACGTCCACCAAAGAACGTCATTTTAGCCTGCCGCCGTGTTCCGGGTGAAGACGCGGCATCGATCTGCGCATCCGGAACGGACCGTGAATGGCTGGCGCGCCCGGCAGGATTCGAACCTGCGACCCCCAACTTAGAAGGCTGGTGCTCTATCCGGCTGAGCTACGGGCGCGTGGCGGAGAGGGTGGGATTCGAACCCACGATCGAGTTGCCTCGATGCCGGTTTTCAAGACCGGTGCATTCAACCGCTCTGCCACCTCTCCGGCACGCGCATTCTAGCCCGCATCCGTCACGAGGTCGCCCGAAAATCCGATGCCGAGCTTGATGGACTCTGCACTGCCTGGCGGGTTCACCCTGGAACAACCTGTTTCCCCGGATTTTCGGGCTGATCGGCTCTGGCCTGTCTGCGGGGCCGCCGGCTTGGGCTTCACTCAACCGATGGAACCACCATCGGTTTCGTTCCAGCCCGGCGCCGGCGACCGCCTCGACCGACGGGTGAGCGCTCGATCCCCTCATGACGGATGCGGGCTACCCGGTCGCCACTCGAGCAAGGCAATCACCAGACGCCTGAGCACCGTTTGCAGGGCTGCGGCACGTGCGGCGTCCCAGGCGTATGGCGGGCTTTCGTCCATGTAGCAGGATTGGGCGATCTCCAGTTGCAAGGCGTGAATCCCCTCGCCCGGCCGCCCGTAATGGCGCGTGACGTAGCCGCCCTTGAAACGGCCGTTGCACACGGCGCTGAAGTTTTCCGCCGCCCGCAGCACCCGCAAGGCGCGTTCTTGCAGCTCGGGTACGCAGCTCGCGCCGTCGACGGTGCCGAGATTCAAGTCCGGCAGGCGCCCGGCAAAAAAACGCGGCACGACGGAGCGAATCGAATGCGCATCGAGCAGCACGGCGTACCCGTGCCTTGCACGGATCGCGGCCAGCCGTTGGGCCAGCGCGTCGTGATAAGGCTGCCAGTAGCGCATCCGCCGCTCGCCGATTTCCGCGGCGTCGGGTCGCGCGCCATCGCGGTAGATCGGTTGGTTGGCGAAGGTGCGCGTAGGCACCAGTTCGGTGTTGTCGGCGCCGGGATACAACGCGAGATCGTGCGGATCGCGGTTGAGGTCGATCAGATAGCGTGTGTGCTTCGCGAGCATGAGGCTCGCGCCCAGCTCGGTGGCGAACGCGTAGAGCTTGTCCACGTGCCAGTCGGTGTCCGGAAGCGACCGCGCCGCCGGTGTCAAGCGCGCATTGAGCCACCCGGGCACTTCGGTGCCCGCGTGCGGCACGTCGATCAACAGCGGTGTGCCTCCGTCAACGAAATCGAACCAGCGCCTGTCGCTCATCGGCCGGACGAAGCGAGGCGGCCGGCGCGCCAGCGGCCGCTGCAAGGGTTCGCCCCGAAGGCGTAGGCCAGTTCGGCGGGATGCCGGACGTCCCACAGGGCGAGGTCGGCCTGTAGACCTGCCGCGAGCCGGCCCGCTTCACGCTGCAATCCCAGAGCGCGGGCGGCGTTGCGGGTGACGCCAGCCAAGGCTTCGGCGGGCGTGAGCCCGAACAGCGTGCAAGCCATGTTCAGCATCAGCAGCAGCGAGGTGCAGGGCGAAGTGCCGGGATTGCAGTCGCTGGCCATGGCGATCGGGACTCGATGGGCACGCAGCGCCGGGAGCGGCGGCCGGCGCGCCTCGCGCAGGAAATAAAACGCGCCGGGCAGCAGCACCGCCACGGTGCCCGATCGCGCCATGGCCCGGATCGAGTCCTCGCTGCTGTATTCGAGATGGTCGGCGGACAGCGCCGCGTGGCGCGCCGCGAGCGCGCCACCGCCACAGTCCGAAAGCTGATCCGCATGCAGCCTGACCGGCAACCCGAGTTCGCGCGCCCGGGCGAACAAGCGCTCGACCTGCTTGGGCGAAAAAGCGATGCGCTCGCAGTAAGCGTCCACCGCGTCGACGAGTCCTTCGGCTGCCAAGGCCGGCAGCATTTCTGCGCATAAGCGCTCGATATAGTCGTCGCCGCGACCGGCGTACTCGGAGGGCAACGCATGCGCGCCGAGAAAGCTGGTGCATACGCGCAGATCACAGACTTCGCCGAGCCGGCGCGCCACGCGCAACATCTTGCGTTCGGATTCGATGGTCAGACCGTAGCCGGATTTGATCTCGACCGTGGTGACACCCTCGCCGGCCAAATGGCGCAGGCGCACGGCGCTTTGCCGCAGCAACTCGTCCTCGCTCGCCTCGCGCGTGGCGCGGACGGTCGCCATGATTCCGCCGCCGGAGCGCGCGATGTCTTCGTAGGCTTCGCCCGCGAGCCGGCGCTCGAATTCCTCCGCGCGGTTGCCGGCGTAAACCAGATGCGTGTGGCAGTCGATCAGCCCGGGCGTCAGCCAGCCGCCGCGGCCATCGTAGACGATTTGCGCGCGCTCACCGCCGGGTAATTCCTGGCGCGGGCCGAGCCAGGCGATGCGCCCGTCGCGGACGGCGAGCGCGGCGTCGCGGATCTCGCCATAGCCGCGCTCGAGCTCCAGCGTCGCGAGATGGAGGTTGAGCCAGAGCGCGTCCCAAGGCTCGCCGGCGTGCATCGCGCTCAGCCGAGCAAGCGGCGCATGACCGTGCGGTAGCGGGCCAGGCTTTCCTGCGCCAGCGGATGGCGGCCGCCACGCACGCACCAGCGGCCGGCCACCATCACGTCCCGCACCGGCGCGCGAGCCGGGCCGAAGATCGCCGCGTCGAGCAAGCCATCGCCTTCGTGCTCGGCCAGCGCGGGATCGTCGGTGTTCAGCACGATCCAGTCGGCGCGGTATCCCGCTTCGAGGCGACCGATCTTCTGGCCCAGCGCCTGCGCACCGCCGGCGCACGCGGTGCGGTACAGGCGCGCGCCGAGCGATTCGCGCACCGCGAATGCCAATACGTTGCGCCGTTCCAGCTTGAGCCGCTGGCCGTATTCGAACAGCCGCAATTCGAGGAACGGATCGACGCCGACGTGGCTGTCGCCGCCGATCCCCAATCGTCCGCCGGCGCGCAGAAAGGGCGCGGCGTTGAAAAAGCCGTCGCCGAGATCGCCCTCGGTCGTCGCGCAGATGCCGGCCACCGCGCCGCTGCGCGCCAGGCGCACGGTCTCGTCGGCATCCATGTGGGTGGCATGGACCACCGTCCAGCGCGAACCGAGCGGTGCGTGATCCAGCAGCCAAGCGACCGGGCGCTTGCCGCTCCAGACCAGGCAGTCGTCCACTTCCTGCTGCTGTTCGGCGGCATGGATGTGGATCGGCGCCTCGCGGTCGATGGATTCGACGCACTCCACGGTGGCGCGCAATTCTTCCGGCGTCACGGCGCGCAAGGAGTGTGGCGCCGCGCCCAGCCGCAGGGTCGGCCGGTCCTTGAGCCGCTGCGCGAGACGCTCCACGATGCGCGCGTAGCCCTCGCGGTCGTTGATGAAGCGGCGCTGGCCGGGGTTGGGTGGCGCGCCGCCAAAGTGACCGTGGGCGTAGAACACGGGCAGCAGGGTGAGCGCGATGCCCGCGCGCTCGGCCGCGGCGATCAACCGCTCGCCGATCTCGGCGCGGTTGGCGTAGGGCATGCCGTTCGGATCGTGATGCAGATAATGGAATTCGGCCACCGCGGTATAGCCGGCACACAGCATTTCGCAATAAAGCTGGGTGGCGATGATCTCCACGTCGTCGGGCGTCAAGCCTTCGAGAAAGCGGTACATCAGCTGGCGCCAGGACCAGAAGCTATCGCCCTGCGGTCCGCCTTTCTCGGTGAGTCCCGTCATGGCGCGCTGGAACGCGTGCGAGTGCACATTGGGCATGCCGGGAATGACGGGCCCGTCGAGGCGCTCGGCGCCATCCGGCTGCGCGCCCGGCGTGACCCGCACCAGGCTCCCTGCCCCATCGAGTTCGAACAGCACGTCCCGCGCCCAACCCTCGGGCAACCAGGCAGCGGGGGCGTGAAAACGGCGGACGTCGGCATGCATGGCGTTCATGGGGATGAGGGCAGCAGGTGATGGACGTATGGGGTCAACCGTTCGCCCAGCAGCAAGCGTTCGGCGGCGGCGATGTCGGGTGCAAGATAACGGTCTTCGGCATAGAACGGCACCTGCTGGCGCAGCCGCGCGTGCAAAGCCTGCAAGGGGCGCGAGGTTTTCAGCGGCGCGTGGAAGTCGATGCCCTGCGCGGCCGCCAGCCATTCGATGGCGAGGATGGTGCGCACGTTGGCGCACATTTCCCGCAGCCGGCGGGCGGCGAAGGTGGCCATGCTGACGTGATCTTCCTGATTGGCGGAGGTCGGCAGGCTGTCCACGCTGGCCGGATGCGCCAGCGATTTGTTCTCCGAAGCGAGCGCGGCGGCGGTGACGTGGGCCAGCATGAAGCCGGAGTTCAACCCCGCCTCGCGGACCAGGAACGGCGGCAGTCCGGAGAGCGTGGCGTCGATCAGAAGCGCGATGCGCCGCTCCGACAGCGCGCCGATCTCCGCGATCGCCAGGGCCAGGGTGTCGGCGGCCAGCGCCACGGGCTCGGCGTGGAAATTTCCGCCGGAGAGGATTTCGCCGCTGTCGCCGAACACCAAGGGATTGTCGGTCACCGCATTGGCCTCGTTGGCGAGCATCGCCGCCGCGCTGCGGATCAGATCAAGGCAGGCGCCCATCACCTGCGGCTGACAGCGCAGGCTGTAGGGGTCCTGCACGCGCTCGTCGTTGACCCGATGCGAACGGCGGATCGCGCTGCCGGCGAGCAAGCGCCGGTAGCTTTCCGCGACTTCGCTCTGGCCGGGCTGGCCGCGCAGCGCGTGGATGCGCGGATCGAAGGGCGTATCGGAGCCGCGCGCGGCGTCCACCGACAGCGCGCCGATCGCCACCGCCGCGGCGAACAAATCCTCGATCTCGAACAAAGCGCACAGCGCGAGCGCCGTGGAAACCTGCGTGCCGTTGAGCAGCGCCAGCCCTTCTTTGGCGCGCAGCTTGAGCGGCTTCAAACCCGCGCGCGCGAGACCGACGCAGGCGGGGACGACCACGCCTTCGACCCGCGCCTCGCCCTCGCCCATCAGCACCAGCGCCAGATGAGCCAGCGGCGCGAGATCCCCGGAGGCGCCCACCGAACCTTTCGCGGGGATGCACGGCAGCACGCCGGCGTTGTGGAGCGCGATCAAGGCTTCGATCACCTCCCAGCGCACGCCGGAGTAACCGCGCGCCAGACTCGCCGCCTTGAGCGCCAGCACCAGCCGCACGACCGCGTCGTCGAGCAGTGGGCCGGTTCCGACCGCATGCGAGCGCACCAGATTGGTTTGCAATTGTTCGAGCCGCGCATCGGGGATGTGGGTTCTGGCCAGTTTGCCGAAGCCGGTGTTGATGCCGTAAGCCGGTACGCCGGCGGCGACGACGTTCTGCACCGTGCGCACGGCCGCCCGCACCGCGCTTTTCGCCGAGCGCGGGAGCGTCAACCGGAGTTGCGCGGCCGCGATGCGCCGGCAGTCGCCAAGGGTGAGCGCTCCGGGAGCGAGCGCCAGTCCGGCGCCTTCAGTCCTAGTCATCGAGCATCGGCAGTTGGAGCCCATGCTCACGGGCGCAGGCGATCGCTTCCTCGTAACCGGCATCGGCATGACGCATGACACCGCTGGCCGGATCATTGGTGAGGACGCGCGCGATGCGCCGGGCCGCCGCCGGGCTGCCATCGCACACGATCACCTGCCCGGCGTGCTGGGAGTAACCGATGCCCACGCCGCCGCCGTGGTGGATCGAGACCCAGGTCGCGCCGGAGGCGCAGTTGAGCAAGGCGTTCAGCAGCGGCCAGTCGGCCACCGCGTCGGAGCCGTCGCGCATGTTTTCGGTTTCGCGATAGGGGCTGGCCACGGAACCGGAGTCCAGATGATCGCGGCCGATCACGATCGGCGCCTTCAGCTCGCCGCTTGCGACCATGTCATTGAAGGCCAGCCCTGCCCTGGCGCGCGCCCCCAGCCCCAGCCAGCAGATGCGCGCCGGCAAGCCCTGGAAGGCGATGCGCTTTTGGGCCATGTCCAGCCAGCGGTGCAGATGCCGATCCTGCGGGAACAATTCCTTGACTTTCGCGTCGGTGCGCAGGATGTCCTCGGGATCGCCGGACAGCGCCACCCAGCGGAACGGCCCGATCCCGCGACAGAACAGCGGCCGGATATAGGCCGGCACGAAGCCGGGAAAGTCGAACGCGTTGGCGACGCCGGCATCCCTGGCCATGGCGCGGATGTTGTTGCCGTAGTCGAACACCGGCACGCCCAGACGCTGGAAGGCGAGCATGCCCTCGACGTGGACCGCCATGGAGCGCTTGGCCGCCTCGGCCACGAGGTGCGGTTCCGAAACCTGCCAGTCGCGCCATCGTTCCAGCGTCCAGCCGAGCGGCAGGTAACCGTGCACCGGATCGTGGGCCGAGGTCTGGTCCGTGACCAGATCCGGACGGGCCGCGGGATCGCGCTGGGCGCGGCGCGCCAGCTCGGGTACCACTTCGGCGGCATTGCCCAGCAAGCCGACGGAAACGGCCTCGCGCCGCGCGCAGGCCTGGCGGACGATGGCCAAGGCCTCGTCCAGGCTGTCTGCGCGGCGATCGAGATAGCGCGTCTTGAGCCGCATTTCGATGCGCGCCGGATCGCATTCCACGGCGAGCAGGCAGGCGCCGGCCATGGTCGCGGCCAGCGGCTGGGCGCCGCCCATCCCGCCAAGACCCGCGGTGAGAATCCAGCGCCCGGCGAGATCGCCACCATAATGGCGGCGGCCCGCCTCGACGAAGGTCTCGTGCGTGCCCTGCACGATGCCCTGGCTGCCGATATAGATCCACGAGCCGGCGGTCATCTGCCCGAACATCATCAAGCCCTTGCGGTCCAGTTCCTGGAAATGCTCCCAGGTCGCCCAGCGCGCGACCAGGTTGGAATTGGCGATTAGCACGCGCGGCGCGTCGGCCTGAGTGCGAAACACGCCGACCGGTTTGCCGGACTGGATCAACAGGGTCTCGTCGTCCGCGAGTTTCCTGAGCGACTCGACGATGCGTTCGTAACAGCGCCAATCCCGTGCGGCACGACCGATGCCGCCATAGACGATCAGTTCATCGGGCTTTTCCGCCACCTCGGGATCGAGATTGTTCATCAGCATGCGCAGCGGCGCCTCGGTCAGCCAGCTGCGTGCGGAAAGCGCCGTCCCGCGCGGCGCCCGGATCGGCTGCGACGGACCGTGCCGGGTGTTGTTCATCGCTCCTCCGCGGCTTTTGACGTGAATGCTAGCGCGGATCGGTGTTTTTGGTTTCGGAGGTCAAACGCGATTGCGGATAGCCTTGGCGCTTCACCCGGTCGAGCGCTTGTCGTGCGGTCGTTTCGTCGGAGAAAGGTCCGAGCCGCACCCGATCATAGGTTTTTCCGCCCGCGGTCACGGTGGCGGATTCCACGCGATAGCCCGCCTTGCGTAACAGGTCCACTACGGTCTGCGCGTTGCTGCGTTGAGAAAAACTGCCGATCTGCACATACCACAGGCTTTGCGGCGATGCCGAAGGGCGTGGCGACGACGGCGTCGGCAGCGCCAGCGAATGGGCAGGCGCAGGCGCTTGGGGTTCGGCAGGCGACGGCGCCGATGGCTGCACCGTCGATTCAGGCTTGGCCGGCGGCGGAGGTGAGATGACCGATGCCGATGGTGGTGTCGTGCTCGACTGTGCCGGCGTCGCGGGGTTTGCCACGTTGGCGGCCGGCGCTTGACCGGCGGAAGCGCCGACGGGTGCGGTGTTCGCCGGGCTGGCTACGGTGCCGTCCAGCGGAACGGTGACGCTGGGCACCGCCGGCTCCGAGGACGGCGAGCGCGGCAGCAGCCAAGACAGGAGAAAAGCCGCGAAGAACAGCACGGCGAGTCCGATCAGCCGGCGTTTGAGGCGCAGGCGGCGCGCCGCTTCCGTCGCTGGGGAATCAGCAGTCTCGGCAGTCTCGCTTTCAGTCATGCAATCCTTCGGCGGCGGCGGCAACGGTGAGGAAGGAGCCGCAGACTAGGATGCGATCCTCCGGCGCCGCGTTCAACCGCGCACGGCGCAAAGCCTCTTGGACGCTGCCCGCAACGATGCCGCGCAAGCCGCCCGCCGCCGCGCGGCGCGCGAGCGTCTCGGCGTCCAGCCCGCGCGGCGGCGGCAGGCCGGCGAAATAAGCGCCGGCGATCAAGGGCGCCAGCGTCGCACAGAATTCTTCCACCGGCTTGTCCGCGTACATGCCGAGCACCAGCCACACGCGACCCGCGGCCGTCTCGGCGCGCAGATTGTCGGCCAGCACGCGGGCGGCCTCGACGTTGTGCGCCACGTCCAGCCGCAGCGGGCCGAGGCGCTGGAAACGGCCCGGCAGCTTCAAGCGCGGCAAGGCGGCACGGATCGCGGATTCAGCCACCGGCACCAAGGGCTGCAAGGCCTGCGTCGCGGCCAGTACGCCCGCGGCGTTCTGGTACTGCACCGCGCCGCTCAGCCCAGGCGCGGGCAAACGCGCGTAGGCACGGCCGGGGCCCTGCCAGTCCCAGCTTCCGTCCGCATGAAGCGCGTAGCGGTAGTCGCGTCCGACCCAAAGCAGCGGCGCGCCGATTTTCGCGGCGTGATCCAGCACGCTGCGCGGCAGGTCGCGCTCGGCGTAGATCGCCGGTTTACCGGCGCGCAGCACGCCGGCCTTCTCGAAACCGATGCGTTCGCGGTCGTTGCCCAGCCAGTCCACGTGATCGATGCCGATGCTGGCGATCAAGGCGCAATCGGCGTCGACGATGTTGACCGCGTCGAGCCGACCGCCGAGGCCGACTTCCAAGACCTGCACCTCGACCTGTGCCTGGCGAAACAACCACAGGGCGGCGAGCGTGCCGAACTCGAAATAAGTCAACGGCACTCCCGCCCGTCCGCGCTCGACCGCTTCGAATGCGGCACACAGCTCGTCATCCGTGGCCTCGCGGCCGTCGATGACCACGCGTTCGTTGTAGCGCAACAGATGGGGCGAACTATAGCGGCCGGTGCGGTAACCGGCCGCGCGGAAAATCTCCGCCGCCAGCGCCACGCAGGAGCCCTTGCCGTTGGTGCCCGCGACCGTCAGCGTCGGGCAATGCGCTGGCAACAGGCCGAGCCCTTGCGCCACGGTGCGCACGCGCTCCAAACCCAGCTCGATGGCGCGCGGATGTAGCTTTTCCTGATAGGCCAGCCACTGATCGAGCGAACGATGCGCGGGCTTGTCGGGCGCGGCCATTCTTGGGACTGCCGGGGGCGAACGGCCCGGCGCGGTTAGTGGGCGGCGGCGGCGTTGGGCGAGAAGTGGGTGAGCATGGCGAGCAGGCGGTAGATTTTGTCGCGCAGCTCGCGACGGTCGACGATCATGTCGATGGCGCCCTTTTCCAGCAGGAATTCGGCCCGCTGGAAGCCTTCCGGCAGTTTCTGCCGCACGGTTTGCTCGATCACGCGCGGGCCGGCGAAACCGATCAGCGCCTTGGGTTCGGCGATGTGCACGTCGCCGAGCATGGCGAGGCTGGCGGACACCCCGCCCATGGTCGGATGCGTCAGCACCGAGACGAACGGCAGACCGCGCTCGGCCAGCTTGGCCAGCGCCGCCGCGGTTTTGGCCATCTGCATCAGCGAGAACAGCGATTCCTGCATGCGCGCCCCGCCGCTGGCGGAGAAGCACACCAGCGGTACGCCGTGCTCCAGGCAGGCGTTGACGCCGCGCACGAACTTCTCGCCGACCACGCTGCCCATCGACCCTCCCATGAAGCCGAACTCGAAGGCCGCCGCCACCAGCGGCAGGCCCATCAACTGGCCGCGCATCACGATCAGCGCCTCGTTCTCGTCGGTGTCTTCGTGCGCCTCAGCGAGCCGCTCGGTGTACTTGCGGCTGTCCTTGAACTTGAGCGGATCGGTGGAGCGCAGGTGCGGTGCGATCTCCGCGCGCGGCTCCTTGTCGAGGAAGTGGTCGAGCCGCGCGCGCGCGCCGATCACCCGGTGCGCGCCGCACTTGGGGCAGACCTCCAGCGTGCGTTCCAGCTCGGCGCGGTAGAGCACCGACTGGCAGCTTTCGCACTTCATCCACAGACCTTCCGGCACGCTCTTCTTGCGCACGCCGGCGGTCAGCAGCTTGGAACCGGAGATTTTTTCGAGCCAGCTCATGGGACGATTTTAGCCGGACAGCGCATCCAGCGCCTGACGGATGGGTCGCAGTTGCTCGATCAGCTTCGCCGGCAAGGTTTCCGGCCGGGCCGCCCCGGCCGCAATGGTCGCCACCAGCGCGCTGCCGACGATCACGCCATCGGCGATGCGCCCGACCGCCGTGGCGGTCGCCGCGTCCTTGACGCCGAAACCGACCATCACCGGCAACTCCGTATGCCGACGCACTTCGGCGAGTTTGGCGGCGACCTCCCGCGCATCGAGATGGGCGGCGCCGGTCACGCCCTTGAGCGAGACATAGTAGAGATAGCCGGAAGCTTCGCGGGCAATGAGCGCGATGCGCGCCGGCGTGGTGGTCGGCGCCAGCAGGAAGATGCAGTCCAGACCCGCGGCCCTAAGTTTGGGCGCGACCTCCGCGGCCTCTTCGACGGCCAGATCGACCAGCAGCACGCCGTCCACGCCGGCGGCTTTCGCCTGCGTGGCGAAGGCCTCCAGGCCCAAGGTCTCGACCGGGTTGAGATAGCCCATCAACACGACGGGCGTATGCGCATCCTGCTCGCGGAACTGAGCCACGATCGCCAGGACGCGCTTGAGGCTGGTGCCCGCCGCCAGCGCCCGTTCGCAGGCGAGCTGGATCACCGGGCCGTCGGCCATCGGATCGGAGAACGGCACGCCCAGCTCGATGGCGTCCGCCCCGGCTTGGACCAGGGCGTGCATCAGCGCCGCGGTATGGTCGGGATGCGGATCGCCGGCGGTGATGTAAGGGATCAGCGCCTTGCGCTTGGCGCGCCGCAAATGTTCGAGCACGCGCGCGATGCGGCGGGAGTCTCCTCCGAGTCTCGTATTCACGCCAGCGAAATCCCGTCCAGCTTCGCCACCGTGAAGATGTCCTTGTCGCCGCGCCCGGAGAGATTCACCACGATGGCCGCATCGCGCGGCAGCTCGCGCGCGAGTGTCTTGGCATAGGCCACGGCGTGGGCGGATTCCAGCGCGGGAATGATGCCTTCCACGCGGGTGAGCTCGTGAAAGGCGGCGAGCGCCTGGTCGTCGGTCACCGCCACGTAGCGCACGCGGCCCAGATCCTTCAGCCAGGAATGCTCGGGTCCGACGCCCGGATAGTCGAGACCGGCGGAAATCGAGTGCGTGCCCAGGATCTGGCCGTTTTCGTCGGCCATCACATAGGTGCGATTGCCGTGCAGCACGCCGGGGCGGCCGGCGGACAGGGGCGCGGCATGCTGACCGCTGGCCAGACCCAGGCCGCCGGCTTCCACGCCGTACATCTTCACCGCTTCGTCGGCGAGGAAGGGATGGAACAGGCCGATGGCATTGGAACCGCCGCCCACACAGGCCACCAGCGCGTCCGGCAGCCGCCCGAACAGCTCCTGGGCCTGCGCGCGCACTTCGCGGCCGACCACGGCGTTGAAGTCGCGCACCAGCATCGGATACGGATGCGGGCCGGCGACGGTGCCGATGATGTAGAAGGTGTCGTCCACGTTCGTCACCCAGTCGCGCAGCGCCTCGTTGAGCGCGTCCTTGAGCGTCCGAGTGCCGCTTTTCACCGGCACCACCTCGGCACCGAGCAACTTCATGCGATAGACGTTGGGCGACTGGCGCTGCACGTCCTCCTCGCCCATGTACACCACGCACTTCAGGCCTAGCCGCGCGGCGACGGTGGCGGAAGCCACGCCGTGCTGGCCGGCGCCGGTCTCGGCGATGATGCGCGTTTTGCCCAGGTATTTGGCCAGCAAGGCCTGGCCGACGGTGTTGTTGATTTTGTGCGCGCCGGTGTGGTTGAGATCCTCGCGCTTGAGATAAATCTGCGCCCCACCCCATTTCGCCGTCAGCCGTTCCGCCGGGTATAGCGGGCTCGGGCGGCCGACGTAGTGCTTGAGATCCTTTTCCAGCTCGGCGCGGAACGCGGGATCGTCCTTGAGCTTAAGGTACGCCTCCTCCAGCCGGCGCAGCGGTTCCATCAAGGTTTCGGCGACGAAGCGCCCGCCGTATGGGCCGAAGTGGCCGCGGGCGTCGGGGAAATTCTGGTCGTTCATCGATTCGGCATCGCATCCGCTCGCGCGACCGCGCGCGCGAAGGCCGCCATTTTGCCCGAATCCTTGATTCCGGGCGCCGCGCTCGGGTCTTTTTCGATGCCGCTGCTCACGTCCACGGCATAGGGCCGTGCCAGACGGATGGCCTCGGTGACGTTCTCCGCGTCAAGTCCGCCGGCGAGGATCAGCGGCCGGCCGAGATCGCGCACCCGCGTCCAGTCGAAGCGCGCGCCCCGTCCGCCCAACTCACCGGACACATGACCGTCGAGCAGCAGCGCGGCGGCGCTGGCGTAGGTCCTGGCGACCGCCTCCAGCGGCTGGCGCAGATCGCCCATCGCCACCGCCTTTAGGTATGGCACGCCAAAACCGGCGCAGAAGCCTTCTTGTTCCTCGCCATGGAACTGCAGGAGATCGGGTCGCACGGTCTCGATCACCTCGCGCACCTGATCCGCGCCCGGATTGCGCAGCAGGACCACGGCGGCCACGAAAGGCGGCAGCGCCGCGCGCAGACTCGCGGCCGTCTGCAAGGACACGCAGCGCCGGCTTTCCGGCACCAGCACGAAGCCCAGCGCATCGGCGCCACAGGCCACCGCCGCGCGCGCGTCTTCGGCGCGGGTGATGCCGCAGAACTTGATGCGCGTACGCATCCCGTCGAGGCGAGTGAAATTCACGGGAGCCAGGATTCGACCGGCGGCGGCAGTCCGAACGCTGCCGGATAAACCGGACCGAGGAAGTATAGCCCGCAAGCGGGCGCCGTCGCTGCGGCCCGCGTGCGGTCGCGCGCGGCGAGCAGTTCCGCGATCCAGGCTTCCCGCTGCCGGCCCTGCCCGACGGCGATCAGCGCGCCGGCGATGTTGCGCACCATGTGGTGCAAGAAGGCGTTGGCGCGGATGTCGAGCACCACGTATTCGCCGTGTCGTTTGACCGACACCTCCTGCACTTCGCGCATCGGCGTGGAGGACTGGCATTCGGCGGCGCGAAAAGCGGAAAAGTCGTGCTCGCCGATCAGGACCTGCGCGGCGCGGTGCATGGCCCCGGCGTCCAGCTCGTGAGTGATCCAGGCGGCGCGATTCATGGCCAGCGCCGAGCGGCTGCGGTGGTTGTGGATCAGGTAGCGGTAGCGCCGCGCGACGGCGCTGCGCCGGGCGTCGAAGCGAGCGGGCACCTCGCGGATCCAGCGCAGGCCGATGTCGCGCGGCAGCCGCGAGTTCGCGCCCAGCACCCAGGCGTAAGCGCTGCGGGGCGCGGCGGAGTCGAAGTGCACCACCTGGCCGGCGGCGTGCACGCCTGCATCGGTGCGCCCCGCCGCTTGCGTTCTGACCGGATGATCGGCCACCGCGGACAGCGCCGCTTCCACTTGCGCTTGCACGCTCGGCCGGTCGGTCTGGGCCTGCCAGCCCGAGTAAGCGGTACCGAGATATTCGAGGCCGGCGGCCCAGCGTGTCATCGCCAAGAGTTCAAGCGCGCCCGAGGCACCGGGGTATCGAAGAATCCTCGCCCGCCGATTCCGCGCCGCGGCGATCGTCGCCTCGGCTTAAGCCGACAGCCGCTTGCTCAGCGCCTCGGCTTCCGACTTCTGCGCCGCGTTGCCGGTCTCCAGCACTTCCTGGAGCAGGCCACGTGCCGCCTCGTTGTCGCCCATGTCGGCGTAGGCGCGCGCCAAGTCGAGCTTGGTGGCGATCTCGTCGCTCGGCGCGGCGATGGGTTCGGCCGGAGTCGGTTTGTCGAGCGTCAGTTCGTCGAGCTTGAACTCGAGCCTGCCGTCGTCGGGCGGCGGGGCGGGTTCGTGGGTCAGATCGAACTGGGACAGATCGATCTCGGGCACGCCTTGGGCCGGCTCTAGCGCGGCAACTTTGGGCGCGGAGGCGGTTTCGTTCTTCAGCAGCTCGGCATCGAGGTCGAAATCGATGACATTGCCCGTGGCCGGGCTGGGCGGAGCCGGCGCGGCGGCGGCGGGCTCGGGTTTGCCGCCGGTTTCCGCGGCCAGCGCGGTGAGGCTTTCGCCGAGTTGCAAATCGACCTGGGGCGCGGCTTCGCCCGCGGTGCTTTTGAACAGCGCCGCGTCCGGACAGAGCTGCCGTCCCATGATCGCGAGCTTCTCCCAATCCGGCGCGGGAAGCTGGCCGTGCAGGGCTTCGGCGGTTTCCTGGAATTCCACTGGCTTGCCGGCGGCGAAATAGGTTTCCGCGAGTTTCTGGCGCAGATCCGTGCGCTGCGGTTCCTTGGCCAGCGCTTGCTTGAGCAGGGTCGCCGCCTCGTCGTAGAGACCGTAGGCAAGATGGAAGTCCGCCTCCGATAGCGGATCGTTGGCCCCCAGATCGATCGCCACCGTCTGCGCCTCGAACTGCGAGGTGAGATCGAAATCCGGCTTGCCGATCGGATCTAGCGACTTTTGCGATTTCTGCGACTGCGCCAACTCCGCCGTCGCCAAGGCAGGCTCGATCGCCGCCGTGCGGGTCGCCTCGAAGGGCGCGGGTTTCTGCGCCACCGGATTCAGCGTGCCGGTGTCGGCAAACGCAGCGGTCGGGGCTCCAGGACGCGCGGCGGGCGCGGCCGGGCTTGGAGAAGCCGGCGTCGGCGGCGAAGCCGCGGCGGCTTTCTTCCCCGTGGCGGGTGGCACCGGGGCCGAACCCAAATCAGGCACTACGCCGTGGCGGCCGCGGACCAGCCGCCAGCCGAAGAAGCCCACGATCAGCACCACCAGCGCGGCAACGAGCGGCCTGGCGTACTGATCGAGGGCCAGACCCGGTTTGGCCGCCGGTTTCGGCACGGCGGGCTGGGCTGCGTGGGCCGGCGGTACTTGTGTCGTGTTACTGGCGGGAGCGCCGGTGGTCGCCGTCGTCGGGCTGCCCGCGGGGCTCGGCGGCTGGGCCTGGGTCGCAGCGGCCGTCGGAGCGGGGGTTTCGTGACTCGGCTGCTCGGATGTGGCGGGGGGATTGGCGGATGCCGCCGGTGCGCTGGGCGCCGGTTCACCGCCGGCGGCGGCCGCGCTTGGAGCCGACTCCGCGGGTGGTTTTTCCGGCGCGGGTTGCGGCTGCGGCAAGGTACCCGGTTCTCCGCTCGCCGGCGCGGAGGGCGATGCCATGGTCGCCCCAGCCATCTCTGGGGACGGTTTTTTTTGAGCCGGCGGCTTCGGGGGAGTCACGCTCGCCACGCCGCCACGCAGCGCATCCACTTCGGACTTGGCTGCCGCCGCGGAGACGGAACGCATCTCGGCGGCCGAGGGCACGCGCAGCGTCGCGCCCTTCAGCAAGCCGTCGAGGCGGCCATTTTCGAACGCGGAGGGATTCGCGCGATAGAGCGCCAGCAGCACCTGGTCCATGCTGATCGAGGGATCCGGCCGCAACTTGGTCGCAATACTCCACAGCGTCTCGCCGGCTTGGATGGGGCCGTAGGTGGTCGCCGCCGTTTGCGCCGCCGCGGGCGGCGCAGCGGCTGGGGCGGGAGAAGCCTCGACGACCGGGGCGCTCGAGGGAGTGGCCGGCGCAGGAGCCGCCGAGGACGGGCGCGCTTCAGCCGGCGTGCTGACTGGGGTTTCCGGCTCAGCGGCGGATTGTTCTGCTTGCTCTGCAGGCGCGGTCGCGGGAGCCGGCGCCTGGGTCAGCTCCGGCGGATCCAGCAACACGGTGTATTCACGCAGCAAGCGGCTTTGCGGCAGGCGTGCCTCGACGATGAAGTTGAGGAAAGGTTCGCGCGCGATCTTCGGGCTGCTGATCCGGATGCTCGCACCGGCGTCGGATTTCTCCAGTTCGAATTGCAGGGTGGAGAGGTAGTCGGAGCGTTCGATCCCCGCTTTGTTGAATTCTTCCGGGCTGGCGAGTCGCACCGTCAGACTGTCGAGCTGCGCCGGCGTGGCGTTCAGCACCGGTATGCTCGCCGCGAATGGCTGGTCCAGGCGCGAATGCACGCTGATCTCGCCCAGTCCGAGGGCCAGCACCGGGCAGGCCGCGAGCGCGCCCAGCGCGACCGTAAACCAGGCCCATTTGCGCATCATCGTTGTCTCCCTTGTGGACGCACTCCCACCCCATGCGGCGGTACTTCGACCGGGTCCGCATTCCGCATTAAGAGTGGAGTGTAACTCCTTTCCGGGACAAGCAATACCCTGCCAGGAGTCTCGGATCGAGCGGTCGCTAGAGGTAATCGCGGACCAGCCGTTCGGCGATCTGCACGCTGTTGAGCGCCGCGCCCTTGCGGATGTTGTCCGACACGATCCACAGGTCGAGCCCGCGCGCATGCGAGAGGTCCTCGCGGATGCGGCCGACGAACACCGCATCCCGGTGCGCGGCCTCGGTCACAGCAGTGGGATAGCCGCCATCGCGGCGCTCATCCATCACGACGACACCCGGAGCGCGGCGCAGAAGCTCGCGCGCCTGGTCGGCGGTGATTTTCTCGCGCGTTTCGATATGCACGGCCTCGGAGTGGCCATAGAACACCGGCACGCGCACGCAGGTCGGGTTCACCTGGATCGATTCGTCCTCCATGATCTTGCGCGTCTCCCACACCATCTTCATTTCTTCCTTGGTGTAGCCGTTGTCCATGAAGACGTCGATGTGCGGCAGCACGTTGAAGGCGATCGGTTTCGGATAGACCTTGAAATCGTCGATGCCCTGCCCGTTCAGGGCCTGCGCCGACTGGCGCGCCAGCTCCTCGATGGCCGGCTTGCCGGTGCCGGAAACCGACTGGTAAGTGGCGACGTTGATGCGTTCGATGCCGACCGCGTCGTAAATCGGCTTGAGCGCCACCACCATCTGGATGGTCGAGCAGTTCGGATTGGCGATGATGCCGCGGTTTTTGTATTGCCCGATGGCGTGCGGATTGACCTCCGGCACCACCAGCGGAACATCCGCATCGCGGCGGAACTGGCTGGTGTTGTCGATCACCACACAGCCCGCGGCCGCGGCTTTCGGCGCATAGATCTTGGACACTTCGGCGCCCGGCGAAAACAGGCCGATCTTCACCTTCGAGAAGTCGAATTTCTCGAGGTCCTGCACTTCCAAGGCCTCGTCGCCGAAGTCGACGCGCTCGCCGGCCGAGCGGTGGCTGGCCACGGCGTAGACCTTGCCGACTGGGAACCGGCGCTCGAGCAGCACTTTCAGCATTTCCTCGCCGACGGCACCCGTCGCGCCGACCACCGCGACATCGAACGTCTTCATGGCCTCACCTTGGGAAAAGATTCACAACAATCCGGCCACCGCCTCGCCCATCTCGCGGGTGCCGACGACCTTCTCGCCCGGGCGCGCGATATCGCGCGTCCGCAAGCCTGCCGCGAGCGCGCCCTTCACCGCGCTCTCCACCCGGTCGGCGAGATCGCCGCGCTTGAGCGAATAGCGCAGCATCATCGCCACCGACAGGATCATCGCCAACGGATTGGCCACGCCGAGTCCGGCGAGGTCCGGCGCCGAGCCGTGGATGGGTTCGTACAGACCCTGCCCGCGCTCGTTGAGCGAGGCCGAGGGCAGCATGCCGATCGAGCCGGTGAGCTGCGCGGCGATGTCCGACAGGATGTCGCCGAACAGGTTGCTGGTCACGATCACGTCGAACTGCTTGGGCGCGCGCACCAGCTGCATCGCGGCGTTGTCGACCAGCAGGTGGCTGAGCTGCACGTCCGGGTAATCCTTGGACACGCGCACCACCACCTCGCGCCACAGCACGGAGGCTTCGAGCACGTTCTCCTTGTCCACCGAGCACAGACGCTTGCCGCGCAGGCGCGCCGCCTCGAAGGCGCTGCGCGCGATGCGCTCGATCTCGGATTCGGAATACACCTCGGTGTTGACGCCGACGCGCTCGCCATCACGGATCTCGATGCCGCGCGGTTGGCCGAAGTAGATGCCGCCGGTCAGCTCGCGCACGATCAACAGGTCGAGATTCTCCACCAGCTCCGGCTTGAGCGAGGACGCGCTGGCCAGCTCCGGATACAAAATCGCCGGCCGCAGATTGGCGAACAGCCCCAGCGCCTTGCGAATCCCGAGCAGCCCGCGCTCCGGACGCCGCTCGCGCGGCAGGCCGTCGTACTTCGGCCCGCCGACCGCGGCCAGCAGCACCGCGTCGGCCTGGCGTGCGGCTTCCAGCGTCGCCGCGGGCAGCGGTTCGCCGCTCGCGTCCACCGCGGCGCCGCCAATGAGAGCGTGCGACCAGCGCGCGTCGAAGCCGTGGCGCGCGCGCAGCGCTTCCAGCACGCGCTCGGCCTGCTCCATGATCTCGGGCCCGATGCCGTCGCCGGGCAGGATAAGAATCTTCGCGGTCATAGGATGTTCTTCTTGTCGGCGATGAAGCGCAGGCGCACGTAGTCGGCGATCCACACGCCGTGCGGCGCCAAGTGCGCGCGCACCTCGTCCTGCACTTCACGCAGCACCTCGTCCTGCTCGGGCTGCGGCAGCGCGTCGAGGAAAGCGCGCGCGAAGGTGCGCAGCCAGGCGCTGACATCGCCCGGCAGCGGCGTGGGCCGCGCGAAGCTTTCGATGCGGCGCACGGCGAAGCCTGCGGCTTCGAGGCGCGCGCGATACTCCGCGGCGGTCGGGAAATACCAGGGATCGAGCGCGCTGGCGTCGACGCCGCGGCGGCTCAGCGCTTCGTAGATCGCGCCGCGGATGGTGGCGACGTTGCCGGCTGCGCCCATCTCGGCGACGAAGCGGCCGCTCGGCTTGAGCGCGCGGAACACGCCGGCGATCACCGCGTCCGGATCGCGCTTCATCCAGTGCAGCGCGGCGTTGGAGAACACCGCGTCGAATTCGCTCACGAATGGCAGGGCATGCGCATCGAACAGGCGCGCTTCGATGCCGCGCTCGCGCGCCGCCGCGACCAGCTCCACGCTCGCGTCGGCGCCGAGCACCGCGCACCCGGCTTCGACCAGCTTCTGCGTGAGCGCGCCATCGCCGCAGCCCAGATCGAGCACGCGCTCGCCGGCCTGCGGCGCCAGCCACGCGACCACCGGCTCGCCGAAATCGGCGACGAAGCGCCCGTTGCGCGCATAGGCCTGCGCGTCCCAGCTCTGCCCCGCGGCCGGGCGCGCGATCGCGGCAAGGTTCACGGCAGCCACGGCGCAGTCTCGCGACGGCGCGCCTCGTAGGCGCGGATCGCATCGGCATGCTTGAGCGTCAGGCCGATCTCGTCCAGTCCCTTGACCAGGCAATCCTTGCGGAAGGCGTCGATCTCGAAGGCGTACTCGGCCCCGTCGGGCGCGCGCACGCGCTGCGCCGGCAAATCGACGGTCAGCGCGTAGCCTTCGCAGGCCTGCGCCTGCGCGAACAGCCGGTCCATCACGTCCCGGCCCAGCGCGATCGGCAGCAATCCGTTCTTGAAACTGTTGTTGAAGAAGATGTCGGCGAAGCTCGTCGCGATGACGGCGCGAAAGCCGTAGTCGGACAAGGCCCACACCGCGTGCTCCCGCGAAGATCCGCAGCCGAAGTTCTCCCGCGCCAGCAGGATCGTCGCGCCGGCATAGCGCGGCTGGTTGAGCACGAAGTCCGGGTTGGGACGGCGCGTGGCGGGATCGACGTCCAGATCGCCCGGATCGAGATAACGCCAGTCGTCGAACAGAAACGGACCGAACCCGGTGCGCTTGATGGATTTCAGGTACTGCTTGGGGATGATGGCATCGGTGTCCACATTGGCCCGATCCAGGGGCGCGACCTTGCCCGTCACCACGGTGAACGGTCTCACTGGAAGTCCCTCACGTCCACGAAGTGCCCCGCCACGGCGGCCGCCGCGGCCATGGCCGGCGAAACCAGATGGGTGCGCCCGCCCGCCCCTTGCCGGCCCTCGAAGTTGCGATTGGAGGTGCTCGCGCAGCGCTCGCCAGGGGCCAGACGATCGGCATTCATGCCCAGGCACATCGAACATCCCGGCTCGCGCCACTCGAAGCCGGCCTCGAGGAAGATGCGGTGCAGCCCTTCGGCTTCCGCCTGACGCTTGATCAGGCCCGAGCCGGGCACCACCAGGGCCTGTTTGATGTTCGGCGCCAAACGGCGGCCGCGCACCACCGCGGCCGCGGCGCGCAGGTCCTCGATGCGCGAGTTGGTGCACGAACCGATGAACACCTTGTCGATGGCGATGTCCACGATCGGGGTGTTCGCGGCCAGGCCCATGTAGGCCAGCGCGCGCTGCAGGCCTGCGCGCTTGACCGCATCGGTCTCGGCGGCGGGATCCGGCACGCGGGCGTCCACCGGCACGACCATCTCCGGCGAAGTGCCCCAGGTGACCTGCGGCTTGATGGCGCGCGCCTCGATCACGACTTCGCGGTCGAAGGACGCGTCCGCATCGCTACGCAGCTCGCGCCAGGCGGCGACGGCCTTCTCCCACAGCGCGCCGTGGGGCGCGAACGGGCGGCCGCGCAGGTAGTCGAGGGTGGTCTGATCCACGGCGATCAAACCGGCGCGCGCGCCGGCCTCGATCGCCATGTTGCACACCGTCATGCGCCCCTCCATCGACAGCCGCTCGATCGCCTCGCCGGCGAATTCGATCGCGCAGCCGGTGCCGCCCGCCGTGCCGATGCGGCCGATGACGGCGAGCGCGATGTCCTTGGCGGTGATGCCGGGCGCGACCTCGCCTTGCACCGTCACGCGCATGTTCTTCGCCTTCTTCTGCACCAGGGTCTGGGTGGCGAGCACGTGCTCGACCTCGCTGGTGCCGATACCGAAAGCCAGCGCGCCGAAAGCGCCGTGGGTGGAGGTGTGCGAGTCGCCGCACACCACCGTCATGCCCGGCAGGGTCGCGCCCTGCTCCGGCCCGATCACGTGCACGATGCCCTGGCGCGCATCGTCCATGCGGAATTCGGTGATACCGAATTCGGCGCAGTTCGCGTCGAGCGCTTCGATCTGGGCACGCGAGATCGGATCGGCGATGCCCCGCGAGCGGTCGGTGGTCGGCACGTTGTGGTCGGCCACGGCGAGATTCGCCGCGAGCCGCCAGGGCTTGCGCCCGGCCAGGCGCAGACCTTCGAAAGCCTGCGGACTGGTGACTTCGTGCAGCAGGTGGCGGTCGACGTAGATCAGCGCGGAACCGCCGCCCAGGTCGGTCACGACGTGGGCGTCCCACAGCTTGTCGTACAGCGTCTTGCCAGCCATGTCCGTTCTCCGCACGCGCGCCTTCGCAGTGTCATCGGCCAGTCGTCGTCCGCGCCCGGGGCATGGGCGAGGCACGGCCGCGCGGCTGCGGCGCGATTTTGCTCAGCGCGGGCATCTTAGACACTCGGATTTGATAACTCAAATGAATCGTTTTCATTTTTAGTATTCCGCAATAGAATCACAATCCCCGCGCCCGTTCCGCGTATGGATACCCAGAACCTGGCTGCATTCCTCGAAGTCGCCGCCAGCGGTTCGTTCTCGAGAGCGGCGGAACGTCTGCATCTGTCGCAGCCGGCGGTGAGCAAGCGCGTCGCGGCGCTGGAGGCACAACTGGGACAGGCGCTGTTCGATCGCGTGGGGCGGCGCGTGCGCCTGACCGACGCGGGGCGCAGCTTGCAGCCCTACGCGCAGCAGGCCCTGGAACGGATCGAGGACGGGCGCCGCGCCTTGTCGCAGCGCTCCGGCGTGGTCGCCGGCCAGCTGACGATCGGCACCAGCCACCACATCGGCCTGCACCGCCTGCCGCCCGTGCTGCGCGCCTACACGCAGCGCTATCCGCGCGTGGATCTGGATCTCCGCTTCATGGATTCCGAGGACGCCTGCGAAGCGGTGCTGCGCGGCGAATTGGAGCTGGGCATCGTCACCCTGCCCTTGCAACCGCTGCCCAACCTGGAAACCCGGCGGGTCTGGCCCGATCCCCTGGCCGTGGTCGTCGCGCCCGATCACCCACTGGCGCGCCAGCGCCGACTGCGGCCGGCCGATCTCGCCGCGCATCCCGCCGTGCTGCCCGACGAGCGCACTTACACGCACCGCATCGTGCGCCGCGCATTCGCGCGCCTGCACCTGACGCCGCGCGTGCGGCTGGCCACCAATTACCTGGAAACCTTGAAGATGCTGGTCGCCATCGGTCTGGGCTGGAGCGTGCTGCCGCGTTCCATGCTGGATGGCAGCCTCCACGCACTGCGCCTGCCGCAAGTTTCGCTGCAACGCGAGCTCGGCGCGGTCTGGCACCGGCGCCGCAGCCTGTCGGCGGCGGCACAGGCGTTGTTGACGCTGCTCGCTCAGCAGGCCTGATCGCAGGATGGCGTTTTTTCGGCGGCCGGACGCGGCGCGGCGGGATGGTAAGCGACGATCAGCGCCACCCCGAGCAGCACCAGCGCGATGGCGAGGTCGTCGGCCAGCGTGAAGCGTTCGCCGCCGAGCGCCACGCCGAAGAACAGCGCGACCACCGGGTTGACATAGGCATAACTGGTGGCCAGCGCCGGGCTCACGTTCTGGATCAGGAAGATGTAGGCGGTGAAGCCGAGCAGGCTGCCGAAGGCGATCAGATACAGCAAGGCACCGAAGGCGTGCGCGTTCGGATAGAACGTCCACGGCTCGCCGGTGGCGCGGCTGGCGCCGAGGAATACCGCGCCGGCGGCGAGCATCTGGCAGGCGCTGCTCATCAGGCCCTGCGGCAGGTCCAGCCGCTTGCTCCAGATGGAGCCGAAGGCCCAGGTCGCGGCAGAAATCATGAGCGCCAGCGCCGCCTGCGGTTGGGCGGCGAAGTCACCGCCCAGATTGAGCACCACAACGCCCGCGAATCCGATCGCCAGCCCCAGCCATTGGGCGCGCGCCGGCCAATGACCCCAGAATCCGGCGAACAGCGCCGCCCAGAGCGGCACCGTCGCCACCGCGGTGGCTGCCAGTGCCGAGCCGACATCGCGTTCCGCCAGCACCACGCCGCCGTTGCCCACGTTCAGCAGCAGCACGCCGATCAGGGCCGCGTATCCCCATTGGCGCAGGCTCGGCGCGGGCACGCCGCGCAGGCGCAGCGCCGCGTACAGCGCGCCGCCAGCGACGAGGAAGCGTAGCGCCGGAAAGAACAGCGGCGGATAGCCTTGCAAAGCGAAGCGGATCGCCAGATAGGTCGAGCCCCAGACGACGTAAACCGTGAGCAGGGCGATCACGACGGCCAGCGTCGGGACCTTGGCTGCAGTTGGGGAAAAATTCACGTGAAATTCCGGACCTCGTTGCACAAGACCCTCCGCGCAGGCCGACTCAACGCGGCGCAAGCGCGGGAATCTGCGGCGTCGGCGAACGCGCGTCGCCGCACTGCGCGCGGTTTCTCAAGTAGTGGTCCATCAACACCAGCGCCACCATGGCTTCGGCGATGGGCGTGGCGCGCAGGCCCACGCAGGGGTCGTGGCGTCCGGTGGTGCGAATCTCCGCCGCTTGCCCGTGGACGTCGATGGTGCGCGCGGGCGTGGGAATGCTGGAGGTGGGCTTGAGCGCGATCGAGCAGAAAATATCCTGCCCGGTGCTGATGCCGCCGAGGATGCCGCCCGCATGGTTGGCGGTGAAACCCTGCGGCGTCAGCTCGTCGCGGGCCTGGCTGCCGCGCTGCTCGATCACCGCCACGCCGTCGCCGATTTCCACCGCCTTGACCGCGTTGATGCTCATCAGCGCGCGGGCGAGATCGGCATCGAGGCGGTCGTACACCGGTTCGCCGAGACCGGCCGGCACACGGCTGGCGATCACGTTCACGCGCGCGCCGATCGAGTCGCCGTCGCGCCGCAACTGGGTGAGGAATGCCTCCAGCTCCGGAACTCGTTCGGGCTGCGGGCAGAAGAAAGGATTGCTCTCCACCGCCGCCCAGCTCGTCTCGTCCAGGGCGTGCTCGAAGCGGTACGGTCCGATTTGCGCGCACCAGCCGCGGATCGTGGTGCCGAGTTTCTCGCGCAGGTATTTCTTGGCGATGGCGCCGGCGGCCACACGCACCGCGGTTTCGCGCGCCGAGGCGCGACCGCCGCCGCGCGGATCGCGCAAGCCGTATTTCTGCTGGTAAGCGTAGTCGGCGTGGTTGGGGCGGAACAGGTCCTTGATCTTGTCGTAATCGTAGGAACGCGAGTCGGTGTTCTCGATGACAAACGCGATGGGCGTGCCGGTGGTATGGCCCTGATACACGCCGGAGAGGATTTTCACCGCGTCCGCTTCGCGGCGCTGGGTGACGTGGCGCGACTGGCCCGGCTTGCGCCGGTCGAGATCGGGCTGGAGGTCGGCTTCCGAGAGCGGCAGACCTGGCGGACAGCCATCCACCACCCCGCCGATGGCCGGACCGTGGGATTCCCCGAAGCTGGTGAGGCAGAACAGTTTTCCGATCGTGTTGCCGGACATGACGGGCGCTCGCGGCTCGAGCGCCTATTATCGCC
>JADGHB010000079.1 GCA_019689635.1 Nevskia sp.
GCGCTGCTGGCCGTGCCGATTCTGATCCAGGTCTATTTCAATGCGGCGCTCGCCTACGGGCTCAACCGCACCAGCGGCGAGGCGCATTGCATCGCCGGGCCGTCCGCATTGATCGGCGCGAGCAATTTCTTCGAGCTGGCGGTGGCCGCTGCGGTGAGCCTGTTCGGCGTGGATTCCGGCGCCGCGCTCGCCACGGTGGTCGGCGTGCTGATCGAAGTGCCGGTGATGCTTTCGCTGGTCGGCCTCATCCGCCGCAGCCGGCGCTGGTACGAAGCACGCCGAGCGGCCGCGCCGCCTTGCGCCCCATAGAGACGCCTGCCGCCAGAACTTGCATGCTTGGCGAGCGGCACCGTGCGCAGCGGTTGCCGCGTCCGAAGCCTCGCTCAGGATTCCGGCCGTGCCGGCATGAGGTGGACGTGGCCCGGCGCCACGTCGAACCTCAGGACCGCGCCCAGCCGTGGCGCGCCCAGGGACGCCGCGAGCAGGGCCTCGACGCGCAGGCCCGCACTGTCCAGGACCACGCGGTGCTGGAGTCCTTCGGCGCGAACGGCCGCGACCCGTGCGGGCCACCCCTTGCCGTCGGTGCACAGCGTCACCGCCTCGGCGCGGATCGCCACATCCACTTCGGCCCCCGGGGCGATGCCGGCGCAGGATTCTGCGGCCAGCCGCAGTGCGGCGATCTCGACGAGGCTGCGCGTCGCATCCGTCTCGACCACCCGGCCGCGGTACACGTTGCTCACCCCGACGAGTCGCGCGGCCATGCGATCCGCGGGCCGCGCGAAGACTGCGCCGGGGCTTCCCTGTTGAACGATGCGTCCGTCCACCAGCACCGCCAGGCGATCGGCCAGGGCCGCGACGTGGAAATCGTGGGTGGCGGCCAGGGCCGGCACGCCCGCCGCGCGTACCAGGTCCACCAGTTCGGCGAGCAGGGCATCGCGCGTGACGACATCTTGGGCCGAGGTGGGTTCGTCGAGCAGCAGCAACTCGGGCTCGTGGGCCAGCGCCCGGGCCAGCGCCACGCGCTGCTGCTGACCGCCCGAGAGTTCCCGCGGGTAACGCTCGGCGAACTCCCGCAAGCCCACGCGCTCGAGCAAGGCGGCGGCGCGCCGGCGGCGTTCGGCCCGGGCGCCGTTCAAGGCGAAGGCCACGTTCTGCCAGGCGCGCAAGTGCGGAAACAGCCCATAACCCTGCGGCAGGTAACCGACCGGCCGCCGCTGCGGCGGCCAGCCGTTCCAGGGTTCGGTGCGCGCGGGAAGCAGGCCGGCGATGGCTTTGAGCAGGCAGGTTTTGCCCGCGCCCGAACGTCCCAGCAGCACGGTGAATCCCTCCAGCGGCAGCGCCACCTCGAGCGCGACCGGCGTGTGCAGAAGGCAATGCAGCCGCATCAGTACACGGGCTGCCGGCGCGAGGCCAGTCCCAGCATCAGCGGCAACGGCAAGGCCACGACAAAGAAAGTCCACAACAGCGGATAGACTGCGTCGAGCCCGAGGTCCTGCAGGTTCACCCACAGCTTGACCGGGATGCCCTGCGGGAAGTAGGCGATGATGAGCACCACGCCAAACTCGCCCAAGGCGCGGACCCAGGCCAGGGCGACGCCGGCGGCCAGCCCCAGCGCCGACAGCGGAACGGTCACGCGCCAGAACACCTGCCAGGGCGTGCGCCCGAGCGACAAGCCGATCTGCTCGAGTTCGCGCGGCACGTTCTCGAAGGCGGCGCGCGCGCTGACGATGTAATACGGTGCCGCCGCGTACACTTGCGCCAGGACGAACGCGGCGGGCGTGTTGGTCAGCATCAGCCCCAGCGTTTGCAGCGGCTGCCCGGCCCAGCCGTAGGGACCGAAGGAAATCGCCAACAGCAAACCCATCGCCAACGGCGGCGTCAGCAGCGGCAGCAACACCAGAGCATCCACCAGCCACTTGCCGCGAAAGCGATGCCGCGCCAGCCACCAGGCGAGCGGCGTGCCGAGCACCATTACGATCAGCAAGGCGATCAGCGTGTAGCCCACCGACACGCACAGCGCAGCGATATCCCCTTGCGCATACTTAAGCCGCGTCCAGGGCGTGCTCCACAGCAAGCCGGCGAAAGGCAGCGCCAGGGCGACAGTCACCAGGCCGCCGGCAAAGGCAAGGGTACGCTGCGAGTTCATGGAACGCGGACCGGGCGCGAGCTCACTGCGGCGCGCGGCTCAAGGCGCCCCGCCCTTGGGCGGGTCATAACCGAACTGGGCGAAGATACGCTGCCCGTCGGGGCTGGCCAGGAAATCGACGAAGGCCTGCGCCGCCGTGGGGTTTTCGGCGTTGCTCAGCACGCCGGCATAGAACACCAAGGGCTGCGTTTGCAGGGTTTCGGTCTTGCCGTTGGGCAAGCTGAGGGAAAATTCGGCCTGCCGATACCAGCGCTCCATCAGCGCTGGGTTGGACAGGTTGATCTCGTCCGGCAACTCGATGAAAGGCAGGTGGTGCGACAGCGCCGCCGAGCGGTATCCCGAGGCGGCGTCGATCTGGCCGGCTTCCAGCCGCGAAAGCAGCGACGGCTCGGTGAAAATCTGCTGCGGATTCCGGATCGGCCCGAGAATCTTCTCCGCCAAACCGGGCTGCCGGTAATAGCGCTCCGCCAGACGCAGGGTGAAGACGATGTTGCGGCCCTGCGGATCGGTGGCAGGATCGGTGCGACCGAAGCGCACGCCCTCCTGTTCGAGCACCGTGTACCACGGTATCTTGCCGGCCGCGGCGGCCTGGAATTGCGCCGCGAACCGACTCCGATCGCTGTAAACGATCACCATCCGCGTGCTGGCCACCGGCACGACCCGGTCCAGCAAGCCGGCCTGGCGGAGAATGTCGACCGGGCCGGAAGTGATCGAAACGAACACGTCGGCGCGCATTTGTTTGGAAGCGAGCAAGCGGGCCAGGCCGTAGGCGCCCTGGCCGATGCCCTCGAAGCGCGTCCCGTGGTTCTTGTCGAAGCTCGGACCCAAGCCCTGGTCCATCACCGCGCCCATCGAACCGGCGTAGGCCACGCGCAGGACCGGCACATCGGCAGCGGCGACCGCCGCGGCGGCGCAGCCCATGCCGAACCCCGCCGCCAAGCGCACCATCCGTCGGACCAGCGAATTCGAAAACATCGTCGTCTCCTTCATCCTTAAGACCGCCACGATCGTGCGGCAGCGCTTGGCCGCGCTCGCGTGCGTGCGCTTTGCGCTGGCGACCACCGACACCGGTCGAGGGCGCCCGCGCGACCGCCGCTGCTCAGTAGGCGGCTTGCAGACGCAGCATCACGATCGTGCTTGCCACGCCGGCATCGATCCCGCCGCGCACCGGCAGCACGCGGATCGCGTCGAGCATGAATTTCAGCGGCTTTTCCGGATACCAGTTCACGCCGGCGCTGGCGTTGCGTTCGAAGCCGCCGCTGACGCCGCCGCTGTTCAAGTCCAATGCGCTGTAGCGCGCCGCCAATTCCCAGGCGCCGGCGCCGCCGGCCGATAGCGTGCGTCGTGGCGTTAGACCACCCACCGTTCCGGTCGTGGGATCGTAGCGGCGCGACTCGCCGGTGAGCGACCAGGAAGCCTCAGCGTACCAACCGGGCAGGCTCAGCGCCGGTGCCCCGTCGCGCTCGACATGCGCCATGAGATATTCGGATTGCAACGAGAACGCGCCGACCTGCAACCGGGTTTCGACCCCGGCGGTGGAAAACCAGGAAACGCCGGTGATGGTGGGCGTATTCGCGAGCTTGGTGCCCACCGTGAACGACTCCGGCAGATAGCCGAAACTCAGCTTGTGATCGCTGTCGGCTTCGCGCCAGGCATAGCTCGCGCCGACTTCCCACAAGCCCGCCGGCCGCAGCCACGGCGTGATCGTGGCGCGCAGACTCTCGCCCCAGCGCCCCGCCACGCCGGGAGCGGCGTCCGCCGTTTGGTCGTAAGCGCCGCCGAACACGCCAGCGGCCAGACTCCAGCGTGCGCCGTGGGTCGCCAATTGCAGGCCGATTTTCTTGCCCGGCACCAGCGCCATCACCGGCAGCGGCCGCTCCGGAAACAACAAATCCTTCGGCGAGGTGAGATAGGACAGCGAAAACGGTTCCTTGAAGTAGCCGCCGGTGACCGCCAGCCCGCCGAATCCGGCATACGTCACACTGCCATCCGTGAAATAGGGCTTGCCGTCGAAATAACCGAAGGTCGTGGTATACGACCAGCCTGGGGCGATGCCGTCGTGAACGTGAACGTAGAAGCGCCGCAGGTTGGTGCGGCTGCCGAGGCGGGTGTCGTTGCCGACGGCAAGCGGTGCGTCGAACTGGATATAACCGTCGATCCCGGGCCAATGCGGCGTGGCCGTCCGCTGCTGTTTTAGCGCCTCGTACTGCGCGTCGCTGAGCACGCGGTTCGCGTGCAGGGTGTCGAGCAGGTCGGGCGCCTCGGCGGCCTGTGCGCTGCCGGCTCCCAAGGCCGCGACCAGCGACGCGACGGCAACCCAACGGCCCGCTGTGTTGTTCATGGCTGACCCGGATTTCGTTATATACATTTTTATATCACGAACAACCGCCGGCTGCACGGCGGCGCACGACGCCCGGTCAAATTCCCGGGTAGCCGTAGCGACTATTTGCGCTCGATGCGGATGTCGCCGGAAAAGCTGGACAACTGAACGGTCACGCCTTGACCGTCGCCCCACACGTACTCGCGTTTCTTGCCGGGCAGTTCACGGACCGGGAGGGTATGGTCGCACTGCGCGACTCCGGAAAAGCTCTTGAGCAGTGCCGTGCCAACCACGTCCGCCGGCAGGTGCAGGAAGATGTCGCCGGACAGCGACTCACCATCGAGCACGGCGGGATGCTGGAACGTCGGCTGCAGGCGCATGTCGCCGGAAATCGTCTTGAGCCGCAAGTCGGAGAACGGTCCGCCGGCGAGCTCGAGGTTGCCCGAGACGGTCTGTGCCGCCACGCGTCCTTTGAGGCCGCTCAAGTGCAGATCGCCGCTGACGCTATCGATCTGCGCCTCGGCCGCCGCGCCGCGCACGGTGAGATCGCCGCTGA
This sequence comes from Nevskia sp., assembly GCA_019689635.1. Lineage (GTDB taxonomy): Bacteria > Pseudomonadota > Gammaproteobacteria > Nevskiales > Nevskiaceae > Nevskia. Next base: position 5,023 of record JADGHB010000079.1, read on the forward strand.
CGGTCTGCACGGCGAGCCGCGGCGTGTCCACCGTCAGCAGCATGTCGCCGCTGATGGTGTTGACCTTGAGCGGCCCGCGAGCGCCTCGCACCGCGATGTTGGCGCTCACCGTCTCCAGTTCCAGCCGCGCGGTGGCGGGCACCATCAGCCGCAGATCGGACTCGCCTCCGGTCCGCGTGGGGTGCGGCAACTTGACCGCCACGGTCAGTTCGGACGGCCCGCCCGAAATCTCCAGACGTTCCGTGCCGGCGCCCAGCGTGCCGGTGATCTGGACCTGGTTGCGCTCCCACCCGGTGACCGCCAGCGTGCCGGCGACCGTCTTGACCGACAAGCGCCCGTCGGGATCAAGCGGTCGAATTTCGTTGACCGGGGTCCCGCCGCCGTCGTCCCCGGCGGAGAAATGGCGAGCGCGCGTCGCACCGGCCTCCTGCGCGACTGCGGCGGCTGCCCACAGCGCCGCGCCGCACAGGAAGAAAACGCGCACGTTCATTGAGCGTCCGCCAGCACCACGTGCAGTTCCTGCTTCTGGCGCTGGGTGGCGGCGAGCAGGCTCTTGAGATAGGCGGCGTCGGGATCTTCCTTCAGCGCACGCCGGATCTGCGCCTGCGCGTCGTCGACGATCTTGAGGTTGACCTTGACCAGGGCGCGAGTTTCCGGGTGCAGCCTGGCCGCGCCGCGCTCGAGCTCGGCAAACTGGGCCGTCGCCGGCAAGGGAGCCGGGCGTGGCGTGCGCAGCCAGAACCCGACCGCCGATCCCAGCAGCAGGGTCGCGGCCAGACTGGCGGGCGCGCGCGCGCGGCCCCCCCCCCCCCCGCGCCCCCCGCCCCCCCGGGGCCCCCCGCCGCCCCGCCCCCCCACGCC
>JADGHB010000035.1 GCA_019689635.1 Nevskia sp.
GCGCAGGCGCTGGAGCGCCTGGGCGATGCGCAGCTTCTCGTCCTGGTTCATGGCCGCGCCCGGCGACTGTTCGCCGTCGCGCAAGGTGGTGTCGAAAACAATCAATTGGTTTTTCATGCGTCCGCTGTCCTGCAGAGAAGTGGGCCTGTCATTCCTCACCCGAAATACGGGGAAGCCGGTCACGGGGTGGACCTGGATTCCCGCTGGGCGGGAATGACGGTGTCATTCATTGCACGGCGTGAGGCCCCGTGCGGCCGTGGTGAGTGTTTCCGCCCTTTCAGGGCAGAAGTCGAAGCGCGAGCAGCAGCGGGCGGCGTGGAGACGCCGCAGAAGAACACCCGGACTGGCTGTCGTGAATCCGCATGATGCTGGAACTATAGACCATCGGCGCACGGCTGCCAATCAGCGCGGCACCGCCGCGCGCCGCGCCAGACGGCGCCAGAGCAGCAGACAGGGCCCGGATGCCGCGTAGCCGAAGAACAGCAGGAACAGAATCAACGGCGGCTTGCGCCCGGCGATCACTACCAGCAGCCACAATCCGCCCAGCACCGCGACGAACGGCAGAAAGCGAATGCGCTGGGTCAGCCTGAGCTTCTTGAAACTCGCATAGCGGATGTTGCTGACCATCAGCCCGGCGATGACCATGGTCAACGCGGCCGCCGGGATCGGCAGTTGCTGGCCATCGATGCCCAGGTCGTAGGCGCTCCACACGAAGAACACCACCACCGCGGCGGCGGCGGGACTCGGCAGGCCGAAAAAGTCCTTGTCGCTGCCGGCGATCGCGGCGAGCACGTTGAACCGCGCCAGCCGCAGCGCGGCACAGGCGGCATAGGCCAGCGCGACGACGCCGCCCATGCGCACCCCGAGCCAGTGGTATTCGATGTAACGCAGGCTAAAGGCGTAGATCACGATGCTCGCCGCGATGCCGAAAGCGACCATGTCGCACAGCGAGTCGTACTCCTTGCCGAAGTCGCTGGTAGTCCCCGTCAGGCGGGCGATGCGTCCGTCCAGGGCGTCGGCGAGCATGGCGAAGAGGATGCCCAGCGCCGCGTGGTCGAAGCGCCAGGCCATGGCCGAGACGATGGCATAGAAACCGCCGAACAGGGTGCCGGTGGTGAGCAGGTTGGGCAAGAGGTAAATGCCCTTGCGTCGCGGCCGGGGTCGAGCGGATTCTTCGTTCATGCGCGTGCCTTCCACGGACGCAGTTTAGCTTTTCGCACAGCTCGGCAAGGGCCGCTCAACGCTGGCTAGTGGTAGCAAGCGGAGCATCGGCCGCGGCGACCAGCGCCTGGAAGCGCGGATCGCTGCGCAGCGCATCCCAGATCGGGTCGTAGCGCAGATCCCCTGGAGTGATGCCGCCCGGTTCTTTGACCGACTCCGTCAGCGTGGCCAGCGCAGCCTCGGATGCTCCGCACAAAGCTTCGGCCTGGGCCTGAGCTACTCGAGCCTGGGCGCGCGCCCAGAGATCCATCCCGGTGAGGGCGACGCCACGACGCGCTTCCTCCAGCGCAGCCTTCGACTCACCGAGGGCTGCCTCGATCACGGCCAGGCTGCTCGCCAGGTTGGCGGAATCGATGCCTTGCTGGCGCAGCGCGAGGGCTTTCTGTTTGCCCTCGGCAAACGCGGCCCGCGCCGCCTTGCGGTCGCCGCCGAAGAAGTAAGCGCCGCCCATGAAGGCGTACAGGTTCGGCAATTGGTCGCCGAGTTTGAGATCGAGTGAGGCCACGAGACGTCGCACGAGGTCGGCCACGGCAGCGTACCGATGCCGATACCAGAGTTGCTGGGCTCGAATCGGCGCGACGTTGAGGTTGGCGGGATCGGCGGGCAGTGTCGCCAGAATGCGTTCGGCAGCCTCCAGATCGCCCTGCCACAGATAGAACTGGGCCTGGTGGGCGAGCAGCAATTCGCGCCCGAGACCGAGTTCGAGGGCTCGCTCCAGGGTGGTCTGGGCCGCGGCGTAGTGACGCAGCGCGGCTTCGGATTCGGCGCTGCCGATCCAATGGCTGACGTTCTGCGGATCGCTTCGGATCGCGGCCTGCAGATGCGCCAAGGCGTCGCCCCACTGCCCCTGGCGGCGTTCCACGTAGGCGATCGCGGCGGTGGCCTCGGCGCTGTTAGGCAGACGTTGCGCCGCCTGCTCGAACGCTTCCCGCGCAGCCGGATAATCGTTCAGACCGCGATAGTCGTAATAGCCGCGCGCCAGCCAGGCTTCGCCCAGATCGGGCTGCAGTTTCATCGCCCGCTCCGCGGCCTCGCGCATATCGGCCAGGCGTTGCGCGCTGTGGTCGTAGCCATTGAGATAGATGTAGCTATGCACCATCGACAAGCGCGCCCAGGCCAGCGCGAAGTCGGGATCCGCTTGCACCGCTTGCTGGTAATAGCGCACGGCCTGGTACCAATCCAGGTAGTGGGCCACACGCAGTTCGGAGGCCAGGCCGCGCAAATAAGCGTCGTAGGCTTCGGCGTTGTGCGTCGGGGCCTGTGCGATGGCCGTGTGCTCGGCGCCGGTCAGGCGCGCGTCGAGCGCCTCGGCGATGGCTTGCGCGACCTCGCCTTCCACGCCGAAAACATCGTCGAGCTTGCGGTCATAGGTCTCGGCCCAGACCTGCTCCTGTGTCGCGGCGCGAATGAGCTGCACATTGATGCGCACCCGATCGCCGGCTTTCTGCACTCGGCCTTCCAGCACGTTGCTCACGCCCAGGCGTTGGGCGATCTCCGGCAGATTGCCGGGCGTGCTGGCGTAATGTTCGGTCGACGTACGCGAGATCACGCGCAGCGAACCGATCTTGGCCAGACGGGTGAGGATTTCGTCCTGGATGCCCTCGGCAAAATAGGCGTTGGCCTTGTCGTCGGACAAGTTCTCGAACGGCAGTACCGCGATCGACCGGTCGGCTGCCGCCTCCGTGGTCCGCTCCGATCGGCGCAAGACCAACAGATTCGCCAGCAACACGACGACCGCAAGTCCGAGAACGGCGATGATCCAGCGATCGAAACGCCGTTGGCTCGCGCGCCGCAGCGGTGCATCGGACGCGATCTCGCTTTCGCGTTTCAAGCCCTGTGGCGTGAGCTCGTAGAACCACGAAAAAAACAGCACCGGCGGGAAACCGAGAATGGCGGCGATCACGATCCAGCGCACCGCCCAGTTCGGTACGTCGAAGAACGGAAAGACCTGGGTGGCAATCTGCACCAGCAGCCAGGACGCGCCGGCATAAAGCGCGGCCGCGCGCAGGACGTTGCGGCGCTTGAGTTCTTCCCAGAAAGACGGCCGGCTCACGGGCGGGAAGTCTAGCCGATGCCGCAAAAGAAATCGGGGCGTCGCAGCGCCCCGACCGCGTTGCGCAGATTCAGTTCTTGGTTTTGTCCACCAGCTTGTTTTTCGAGATCCAGGGCATCATCGCGCGCAACCGGGCGCCCACCTGCTCGATCGGATGCGCGGCGGACAAGCGGCGCATGGCTTTGAGGGTGGGCGCGCCGGCTTGGGTTTCGCTGACGAACTCGCGGGCGAAGGCCCCGGTCTGGATTTCGTGCAGGATTTTCTTCATCTCCTGCTTGGTCGCCTCCGTCACGATGCGCGGCCCGCGGGTGTAGTCGCCGTACTCGGCCGTGTTGGAGATCGAGTAGCGCATGTTGGCGATGCCGCCCTCGTAGATCAGGTCCACGATCAGCTTGACCTCGTGCAGGCACTCGAAATACGCCATTTCCGGCGCGTAGCCCGCCTCGACCAGCGTCTCGAAACCGGCCTGGATCAGCGCCGAGACGCCGCCGCACAGCACGGTCTGCTCGCCGAACAAATCGGTTTCGGTCTCCTCGCGGAAGGTGGTTTCGATCATGCCGGCGCGACCGGCGCCGATGGCCGCGGCGTAGGACAAGGCGATTTCGCGCGCCTGACCGGAAGGGTTCTGATGCACGCAGATCAGGCTCGGCACGCCACCGCCCTGGGTGTAGGTGCTGCGGACCAGGTGCCCCGGTCCTTTGGGCGCCACCATGATGACGTCGAGGTCCGGACGCGGCTCGATCAACTGGAAATGGATGTTGAAACCGTGGGCGAAAGCCAGCACCCCGCCCTTTTTCAAGTGGCCCGCGATCGATTCCTCGTAGATGCGCTTCTGATCCTGATCCGGGGCGAGGAGCATCACCAGATCGGCGCCTTTCACGGCCTCGGCGACTTCCTTGACCTTGAGGCCGGCGGCCTCGGCCTTGGGCCAGGATTTGGAACCCGGACGCAGGGCCACGGTCACGTCCACGCCGGAATCCTTGAGGTTCTGCGCGTGGGCATGACCCTGCGAGCCGTAGCCGAGAATGGCGACCTTGCGCGCCTGGATGAGGGACAGATCGGCGTCTTTGTCGTAATAGGCCTTGATGCTCACGTCGTGCTCCGATGGCTTTCCCGCTGGGCGGGCTCGATAAAAATCCTACTGCGATAGGGCGCTCACGCCGGCGGCGCGAGTACCGCGGCGCCGGATTCCAGCGCTGCGGTGCCGCTGCGCACCAGCTCCAGCACCGGCGCGATGCGCGAAATCTCGGCGAGAAACTCGTTGACCTCGGCGCCGTTGCCGGTGAGCTGCACGGTGCGCGTGGTTTCGGTCTCGTCGAGGATCTGGCCGCGATGGCGGCGCACGCACTCCACCACCTGCTTCGCGCGGCCGGGGTCGACCGCGATCTTCAGCATCAGCAGCTCGGCTTCCAGGTGTTCGCGGCGCGTGAGATCGGCGATTTCGACCACGTCGATGAGCTTGCGCGACTGCTTGATGATCTGGTCGATCACGGCATCCGAACCGTTGGTCACCAGGGTCAAACGCGAAACCGTGGGGTCGTGCGTGGGCGCCACGGTCAGCGATTCGATGTTGTAGCCGCGCGCGGCGAACATGCCGGCCACGCGCGCCAGCGCGCCGGCCTCGTTCTGCAGCAGAATGGAGATGATGTGGCGCATGTGAGGCGCGCACGATAATCAGCTTCCCGCCGGGGTGCAAGCCGCTCGAAGTCGAAAGCGGGCTGCGCCGCAAGGCGCTGCGTGATATAAGAGCGACCCGCAGCCTTCGATTCGAACCGACGGAAGCACAGCCGTGAACGCACAGCCGCAGTCCCATCCCCTCGCCGGCTCCTCCATGACCGGGGCCGACATCATCGTCCAGGTGCTGGCCGACGAGGGCGTGGACGTCGTCTTCGGCTATTCCGGCGGCGCCATCCTGCCCACCTACGACGCGATGTTCCGTTACAACCGCGCGCACGGCGACCGCATGCCCTTGATCGTGCCGGCCAACGAGCAAGGCGCGGGTTTCATGGCCGCCGGCTATGCGCGCGCTTCGGGCAGGGTGGGCGTATGCATGGTGACCTCCGGCCCCGGCGCCACCAACACCGTGACGCCGGTGCGCGACTGCATGGCCGACTCGATCCCCATCGTGGTGATCTGCGGCCAGGTCGGGACCGCGGCGATCGGTTCCGACGCCTTCCAGGAAGCGCCGGTGTCCAACATCATGGGCGCCTGCGCCAAGCACGTGTTCCTGGTCACCGACCCGACCCGGCTGGAAGCGACGGTGCGGACCGCCTTCGAGATCGCCCGCAGCGGCCGCCCCGGGCCGGTGGTGATCGACATCCCCAAGGATGTGCAGAACTGGAACGGGACCTTCCGCGGCGCGGGCCTGCTGCCGATCCCCGGCTACCGCGCACGGCTGCGGGAGATCGAGCGCAGCAAGCTGGATCCGGCGGCCTGCGCGGCGTTTTTCGAGCGTTTCCGGCAGGCGCGGCGGCCGATGATCTACGCCGGCGGCGGCGTGGTCCACGCCGAGGCCGCGCGCGCCTTGCGCGAGTTTGCCCACGCCTTCGGCATCCCGGTGGCGACCACGCTGATGGGCCTGGGCGTCTACGACACCACCGAGCCGCTGTCCCTGCACATGCTGGGCATGCACGGCACCGCCTATGCCAACTACGCCACCGACGACTGCGATTTCCTGATCGCGGTGGGCAGCCGCTTCGACGATCGCGTGGCCGGCGTGCCGGCCCAATTCGCGCGCGGCGCCAAGTTCATCGCCCATCTCGACGTGGACTCGGCCGAGATCAACAAGGTCAAGCGCGTGCACTGGCACCACGTCGGCGACCTCACCCAGGCCCTGGATGCGCTACGCGCCTACCTCCAGGCGCAGGGCTTCAAACCGGATTACCAGGACTGGCACCGGCACATCGCGGAGCTGAAGAAAACCTACGCGATGAACTACGACCGCCAATCCACCCTGATCCAGCCTTATGCGGTGATCGAGGAGATCAACCGGCACACGCGCGGCGAGGCGATCATCGCCACGGGCGTGGGCCAGCATCAGATGTGGGCGGCGCAATACTTCGACTTCCGCCAGCCGCGCCTGTGGCTGACCTCGGGATCGATGGGCACCATGGGTTTCGGCCTGCCCGCGGCGATCGGCGCGCAGTTCGCCCGCCGCGACCGGCTGGTGATCGACATCGACGGCGACGCCAGCATCCGCATGAACCTCGGCGAGCTGGAAACCGTCACCACCTACGGTCTCCCGATCAAGGTGGTGGTGCTCAACAATTTCGGGGATGGCATGGTGCGCCAGTGGCAGAAATTGTTCTTCAAGGGGCGCTATTCCGCCAGCGACAAGAGCCTGCACAAGAAGGATTTCGTGCGTGCCGCCCAGGCGGACGGCTTCGAATGGGCGCGCCGGCTGGAGCGCAAGGCCGAACTCGCTTCCACCATCGCCGAATTCCTGGCGTTCGACGGGCCGGCCTTCCTCGAAGTCATCATCGACCCCGACGCCGGCGTGTACCCGATGGTCGGCCCCGGCCTGCCCTACACCGAGATGATCACCGGCGAGTGGATCCCGTCGCGCGACCCGCCATCCTCGCGGGAAATCGACAGCAGCGAGATGTTCTGACCGCAGCGCTCAGGCGGTGGTCGGCGGTGCCCCCGCCCGACCCTCCGGCGCGTTGAAGAAGGCGATGGCCTGCAGCACGCTGCCCACCAGCGCCACCAGCCCGCCGAGGCCAAAGACGATGACGGTGATGGCGCCGATGAAGCCGAGCAGGCCGCCGGTCTTGAGCAGCGGCGCGTTACCGGCTTCGGCGATCGTCGTGCACGCCTGATACCAGAACCAGGCGCCCGCGATGTAACAGGCCCAGGCGACCAACCCGCCGACCATCATGCCGGCGCCGAACCCGACCGCGCCGGCGGCGCTGTCGTGATGCAGCATCAGACCGATCAAGGACGCGCCGACGAAAAACATGAACACCACGCCGGCGACCAGCGAGAGCACCAGCGTGAGGATGAGCGGCTGGTTGACCTGGGGCCGGTTCAATTCGCGACCGGCACGGAACATGGCGATGAACACGCACACGGCACCGGCCAGCGACAGGATGTGCAGACCCGGAATCAGCGCCAGCACCAGCGCAGCCACCCAGCCCCAGCCGCCCAGCATCTTGGTGGTATTGCTCATGGTGTCCCCTCCCCCGGTTCCGGCTTTGCGCCGTGGCTCCGATCATAGCCACGATCGGGGGGCGCGTAAAACCGATTACCCTCAAGTTCGGACATCATAGAGGTCTGCCTGATCGCCCCGCATCCGCCATGACCGAACACATCAAGACCGAATCGCACGGCCGCGTCCTCGTCCTGAGAATCGACCGGCCCGACAAGAAGAACGCTTTCACCCAGGCGATGTACGCGGCGGCCGCCGAGGCGATCCAGCACGCGACGCAGGATAAGCAGGTGCGCGTGCTGCTGATCGCGGGCGTGCCGGGCGCGTTCTCCGCCGGCAACGACATCCAGGATTTTCTCAACGCGCCGCTGGCCGATCCCGACGCGCCGGTGCTGCGCTTCATGCGCGCGCTGTGCGAATGTCCCAAACCCGTGGTCGCGGCGGTCAATGGCGTGGCCATCGGCATCGGCAGTACCCTGTTGCTGCACAGCGATCTGGTCTATGCCGGGCAATCCGCCCGTTTTCAGTTTCCCTTCGTCAACATCGGGATCTGCCCGGAATACGCTTCGACTTACCTGCTGCCGCGGATCATGGGCCACGTGCGTGCGGCGGAACTGACTTTCTTCGGCGAACCGTTTACCGCGCAGACCGCACGCGAGTATGGCCTGGTCAATGCCGTGCTGCCGGAGGCCGAGGTCGAAGCGCATGCGCTGGAGCGCGCACAGCGTCTGGCCCAGCAGCCGCCCAATGCCCTGCGCGTGACCAAGAAGCTGCTCAAACGCTGGACGAGTCAGACCGTGATGGACGCCATCAAAATCGAGGCCGAACATTTCGGCCCCATGCTGCGCCAGGCAGAAGCGCTGGAAGCGCTGACCGCCTTCATGCAGAAGCGCAAGCCGGACTTCTCCAAATTCGACTGAAGGAGCAGTCCCACAAGCGCGGTTATTAAACTCCTCGTCACACGCGCTGCGATCAAGAACTCAGCATGGCCTCCAATCCAAGCATCGCGATCATCGGCGCGGGCTTCGCCGGCCTGGGCCAGGGTTATTACCTGAAGAAGGCCGGTATCGACTCGTTCACCATTTACGAGAAAGCCGCCGATCTGGGCGGAGTCTGGCGGGACAACACCTATCCCGGCGCGGCTTGCGACGTGCCTTCGCACCTGTATTCGTTCTCGTTCGAGCCGCACTATCCCTGGTCGCGCGCCTACGGTCCCCAGAGCGACATCCTGGATTACCTCCATCGGGTCGCGCGCAAGTACGAGCTGATGCGCCACATCCGCTTCGGGCGCGAAGTGGCGGGTGCGGAATTCGACGAAGCGCGCGGTTTGTGGAAGCTGCGCTTCAGCGACGGCGAGACCGCCGAGGCGCAAGTGTTGATCAGTGGCGTCGGCCAGCTCCATCGCCCTGCTTTCCCCGAGATCCCCGGACGCGAAAGCTTCAAAGGTCGCGCCTTCCATTCGGCGCGTTGGGAACACGACTACGATTTCACCGGCAAGGTCGTGGCGAGCATCGGCACCGGCCCGAGCGCGATCCAGTACGTGCCCGAACTCGCCAAGCGCGTGAAGAAACTCTACGTGTTCCAGCGCTCGCCGGCATGGTGCGTGCCCAAGTTCGACCGCCAGTACACGCGCCTGGAACGCTGGCTGCTCACGCACTGGCCCTGGACCCACACGCTCGATCGCATCCGCATCTTCTGGTATGCCGAATTCGTCGCTTCGGTCATCCAGAGGAATTCCGTGCTCCAGTGGCTGTCCAAACCCTTCGTCTATGGTCTGGCCAAGCTGCTACTGCGTCTGCAAGTCAAAGACCCCGAATTGCGCCGCAAGCTCACGCCCGATTTCCCCGTGGGCTGCAAGCGCCTGCTGTTCTCCAACGACTGGTTCCGTACCCTGACGCAAGCTCATGTCGAACTGGTCACCGCGCCCATCACGCGCATCACCGAGACCGGAGTGATCACCGCCGACGGCCAGCGGCGCGAAGTGGACGCGATCGTTTACGGAACCGGCTTCACCGCCACGCAGTTTCTGGCGCCGATGGATCTCAAAGGCCTGGGTGGGATGTCCTTGCGCGAACGCTGGAAGAACGGCGCGCAAGCCTATCTCGGCGTCGCGGTCTCGGGTTTTCCGAATTTCTTCATGCTCTACGGTCCCAACACCAATCTCGGCATCGGCACCATCATCTACATGCTGGAGCGCCAGCAGCGCTACATCGTGCGATGCGTGACACTGCTGCGCGACCGCGGCTTGCGCTATCTCGAAGTGCGTGCCGAGGCCGAGCGCGCGTTCAACGAAGAACTGGAGCGGCGCAACAAGAAACTGGTGTACCTCGGCGGCTGCCATAGCTGGTATCTGACCAACGGCCGCAATACCAACAACTGGGTCGGCTACATGAGCGAGTACGGCTGGCGCCTGTGGCGGCCGCGCCCCGAGGCCTACCGCCTCGTGCCTGCCTGAGCGCGGTCGTGCTGCGCGGGTTTCTCGAGGCTTTGATGCGCGCCGCCGTCAAGCCGGTCATGGGGCCGGGCTGCCCGGTGGGTCTGCAGCGCACCTGGTTCATCGGCATCGCCGCGGCCTTGCGAGCGCCGCGCGGCACCGAACGCCGGCGGCTGGCGCTGGGCGGCGTGCCCGCCGAGTGCACCACACCGGCCCTTGCGTCTGCGTCCGGACCGACCGTCCTCTATCTGCACGGCGGCGGCTACTGTATCGGCTCGCCGCGCACTTGCCGATCGATCACTGGCCATCTCGCCAAGACTTGTGGCGCGAAGGTGTACGCGCTGGATTACCGGCTCGCGCCCGAACACCGGCACCCCGCGGCGCTCGAAGACGCGCTTGCCGGCTATCGCGCCCTGCTGGCGCAAGGAATCCCGCCGAGCCGGTTGGTCATCGCCGGCGATTCGGCGGGCGGCGGTCTGGCCGTGGCGACGGCGGTGGCGCTGCGCGATGCAAAATTACCCCTGCCGGCGGCGCTGGTCTTGATATCCCCTTGGGTGGATCTCGCCTGCAGCGGGGAAACGCACGCTTCGGTCGGCAGGCGCGATCCGCTGCTGACCACCGCCGGTCTGCGCCGTTGGGCCAAAGACTACCTCGGCGATCGTCCTGCGGAGGATCCGGCCGGTTCGCCGTTGTACGCGGATCTGTCCGGCCTGCCGCCGATGCTGATCCAGACCGGTTCGGAAGAGATCCTGCACGCCGACGCCATCCGCCTGCGCGAACGCGCCGAGCAGGCTGGCGTCGCGGTCGCGCTGCGCGAACATCCGGGCCTGTGGCACGACTTCCAGATGTATGCCGGCTGGTTGCGCGATTCGGACCAGGCGCTGGCCGAGATCGCGGATTTCATCCGCCGGCGGGTCGGCACCCGCTAAAAAAAACAAGGCCACCGCCAGGGTGGCCTCGTCGTTGTCACTGCAACGCGATCAGTGCACGCGTTCCAGCACGGTGGCCACGCCCTGGCCCATGCCGATGCACATGGTGGCAAGCCCGAACTGCGCGTCTTTCTGCTTGAGCGTATGCGCCAGCGTGCCGGTGATGCGCGCGCCGGAGCAGCCCAGCGGATGGCCCAGCGCGATGGCGCCGCCCTTGACGTTGATGCGGTCCATGCGGTCCAGCAGCTTGAGTTCGGTGAGCACGGCCAGCGACTGGGCGGCGAAGGCCTCGTTCAGCTCGATGTAGTCGATGTCCTTGAGCGACAGACCGGCCCGTTCCAGGGCTTTTTTCGTCGCCGGCACCGGGCCGCGGCCCATGATCGCCGGCTCGCAGCCGGCCGAGGCCATCGCGCGGATTTTGGCCAGCGGTTTGAGGCCCAGGCTTTTCGCCTTGTCGGCCGACATGACCAGGACGGCGGCGGCGCCGTCGGAAATCGCCGAGCTGTTGCCCGCGGTGACTGAGCCTTTGGGGTTGAACGCGGGCTTGAGCTTGCCCAGATCCTCCAGGTTGGCGTTGGGTCTGACCACTTCGTCGTAGTCCACCAGCAGCGGCAAGCCGTCGGCGTCGTGTCCGGCGATGGGAACGAGCTCGTTTTTGTAGCTGCCATCCTGGTGAGCCTTGTAGGCCCGCTGGTGCGAGGCGAGCGCGAATTCGTCCTGCCGCTGGCGGCTGATCTGGAACATGGTGGCCAGCATCTCCGCGGTCAGGCCCATCATCGCCGCAGCCTTGGCGGTATAGAGCGACAGCTCCGGATTGCCGTCGAAGTTGTAATCCATCGGCACGTGACCCATGTGCTCGACGCCGCCGCAGAGATAGAGGTCGCCAATGCCGGCCTTGATCGCCGCGGCCGCCGCGTGGATCGCGGTCATGGAGGAACCGCACAGGCGGTTCACGGTCTGGCCCGAGACTTCCTGCGGCAGGCCGGCGAGCAGCGCGACCTGGCGCGCGATGTTGAAGCCCTGTTCCAGGGTCTGCTGCACGCAGCCCCAGATCACGTCCTCGATTTCCTTGGGATTCACCGCCGGGTTGCGCTTGAGCAAGGCTTTCACCAGCTCGGCGGAGAGGTTCTCCGCGCGCACGTTGCGGAACACGCCGCCCTTGGAGCGCCCCATCGGGGTGCGAACCGCGTCGACAATCACCACATCAGTCATTGCTGTTCTCCGGAAGCCATTACTTGGAGTAGTAAGTCTCGCCCTTGGCGGCCATTTCCTTCATGTGAGCGGTCGGCTCGTAGAGCTTGCCGAGACTGGCGTACTTGCCCGCGCACTTCTCGACCAGGTTCTTGAGGCCGACGAGGTCGGCGTACTTGAGCGCACCGCCCAGATGCGGCGGAAAGCCGATGCCCAGGATCAGGCCCATGTCGGCCTCGTTGGCGGTCTCCACGATCTTTTCCTCGAGACAGCGCGCGGTCTCGATCACCATGGGGATCATCAGGCGGTCGATGATTTCCTCCTCGCTGAAATCCTTCTGGCCCTTGGGCTGCACCGTGGCGATCAGCCGGTAGGTGTCTTCGGTCACGATCTTCTTCGGTTTGCCCTTGGGATCGGTCTCGTACTTGTAGAAACCGATGCCGTTTTTCTGGCCGTAGCGCTGGTTCTCGTACATCACGTCCAGCGCGGTCTTGAAGTCCTTGCCCATGCGGTCCGGGTAACCCTCGGCGAGCACGTCGCCGACGTGATGGCTGGTGTCGATGCCCACCACGTCCTGCAGATAGGCCGGGCCCATGGGCCAGCCGAAGCTTTCCGCGACCTTGTCGATCTTGACGAAATCGGCGCCGTCGCGCAGCAGCGCCGACCAGCCGCCGAAATACGGAAACAGAATCCGGTTGACCAGGAACCCGGGGCAGTTATTGACCACGATCGGCGTCTTGCCCATGGCCGAGGCGTAACCGACGATGGTGGCCACCGCCTCCGGGCTGGTCTTGGCGCCCTTGATGACTTCCACCAAGGGCATGCGGTGCACCGGGTTGAAGAAATGCATGCCGAGGAAGTTCTCCGGGCGCTTGAGCACCGAGGCCAGTTCGTCGATCGAGATGGAGGAGGTGTTGGAAGCGATCACGGTGTCGGGTCGCACCAGGCCCTCGACTTCGGCGAGCACGGCCTTCTTGATCTTGGGATTCTCCACCACGGCTTCGACCACCACGTCGGCGTGACCGAAGTCGCCGTAGTTCAGCGTCGGCCGGATCTTGGCGAGGATGGCGCCGGCTTGTTCCGGCGTCAGCTTCTTGCGCTCGACCTGCTTGGCGAGCAGCTTGTTGGCCTCGCTCATGCCGAGGTCGAGCTGCTTGTCGGCGATGTCCTTCATGATGATCGGCGTGCCGCGCAGCGCCGACTGGTAGGCGATGCCGCCGCCCATGATGCCGGCGCCCAGCACCGCCGCCTGCTTCACCGGGCGCGCGATCTTGGCGTATTGCTTACCCTTCTTCTTGATGAGCTGATCGTTGAGGAACAGGCCGATCAAGCAGTCGGCCGTCTGGGTCTTGGCGATCTTGGCGAAACCCTGGCCCTCGATCACCAACGCCTCGTCGCGGGATTTACCCGCCGCCTTCTGGATCACGCCCACCGCCGCCAGCGGCGCGGGGAAATGCTTGCCGGCTTTGCCTGCGATGTAGCCTTTGGCGGTTTCGAACACCATCGTGGCCTCGATCGGCGGCAGCTTGAGCGGACCCTTCTTCTGGGCACGCCGCGCCTGCCAGTCGTAAGCGCCGCGGTGGGCGAGTTCGAGGATGCGCAGCGCCGCCGCGCGCAGTTTCTCCGGCGCGACCACCGCGTCCACGGCGTGGATTTTCAGCGCCGCATCCGCTTTCTGCTGCTCGCCGCCGGCGATCCATTCGATGGCGTTGTCGGCGCCGACCAGGCGCGGGAAGCGCACCGTGCCGCCGAAACCGGGGAAGATGCCGAGCTTCACTTCCGGGAATCCGACTTGCGCCTTGGTGCTCATCACCCGGTAATCGGTGGACAGCGCCATTTCGAAACCGCCGCCCAGCGCCAGGCCATTGATCGCCGTCACGCTGGGAAACGGCAGATCCTCGACGGCGCTGAAAATCTTGTTCGCCTCGATCGCCCACTTGGCGATCTCTTCTTCGGGCTGGCTGAAATTCTTGCCGAATTCGGTGATGTCGGCGCCGACGATGAAAGTCTCCTTGGCGCTGGTCACCAGCAAGCCCTGGATGCCCGGCGTGGCCGCGATCTTGGCGGTTGCCTCGCGCAGCTCGTTGATCGTGCGCGCGTCGAACTTGTTGATGGCGTCTTCCTTGCGGTCGAAGCACAGCTCGGCGATGCCGCCTTCGAGCAGGCGCACTTGAATCGAAAGTCCTTGGTACATGAGCGTTTCGCGTCCTCGATGGGTTCTTGGATGTCAGCGATGCCGCCCCGCAGCTTGCGCGCTGCGCGGGGGTCTGAAACGAGCGCCGCCATGATATACGCTCCCGTATGGCAAGAACAATGAAGGCCGCTTGAGCGGGTGTCGGCGGTCGCCGGCATTCGCTTTGCGTGGCGACCACCCCGCTTCTACAATCCCGGCACCCGAGCGATTCCGGAGATGGCGATGGCGACGAAACGGCGACTGAAGCTGCTCAAGCGCAAGCTGGAAAGGTTGCGCCAAGCCGGCGCCGCGCAAGGCTGAAATAAAAATTTCCGACCGCGTGGATCAAGCGATGCATTCTTCCTCGGTCGAATCTGCGCAATCCGGGCGGACCGCCGGCCGCCCGGAATGAAATTCAGCATCGCCCAGAGCACCGAACTCTGCCGGCTGCTGTCCGATCCGAGCCGCCTGCGCCTGCTCTTGCTCCTGGAAGCGCAAGAGCTGTCGGTGGCGGAGCTGACCGAGATCACCGGCCTGGCGCAAAGCCGCGTTTCCACCCATCTCGCACGACTCAAGCGCGCCGGCCTGGTGCAGCATCGGCGCAGCGGCACCGCGGCGATGTACGCCGCGGCTTCCGGCGCAGGGCGCGGCCAGGAGCTGTGGACGCTGCTGCGCGAGCAGCTCGACGACGCGCAGATCCGGCTGGATCAGGAGCGCGCGGCCGAAGTGGTCCGCGCGCGCAAGCGCGGGCTGAGCTGGGCGGAATCGGTCGCCGGCCGCATGGAACTGTATTACTCGCCCGGCCGCGGCTGGGAGGCGACGGCGCACGCTTTGATCGGCCTGCTGGATCTCGGCGAGGTGCTGGACATCGCCTGCGGCGACGGCGTGCTGGTCGAGTTGATCGCCGAGCGTGCGCGCAGCGTGGTCGGCGTCGATCTCAGCGCCAAACTGCTGGCCGCCGCGCGCAAGCGCTTGCGCGGCGCCGCCAACGTCGCCTTCTGCCAGGCCGACATGCACGCCCTGCCCTTCGCCGACGGCGGCTTCGACCAGGTCTTCCTCATGCATGCGCTGTCCTATGCAAGAGACCCGAAAACCGCCGTGGCCGAAGCCGCCCGCCAATTGCGCCGCGGCGGGCGGCTGGTGGTCGCCGCCCTCAACGCTCACCGCCATCGGGCGGCGATGGAAGCCTACGACCACGTCAACCTCGGCGTGGCCCCGGACACCTTGGGAAAATGGCTGAAGGCTTGCGGCCTGCGGCTCGTGCAATGCCGCGTGACTTCACGCGAGCGGCGTCCGCCTTACTTCGAGGTGATCACCGCGCTGGCGGTGCGCGAGGGTTGAGTGCCTTCCATGCGTCGATAGACGAAGGCCGGCGGCGTGGCCGGACGTTCCGCCACCGCCGCCAGGATCAGCTCGTGGTCCGGCGCCAGGGCGCAGGCCGGATCGGTGCGCGCGGCATCGCCGGTCAGCGCGAAAGCCTGGCAGCGGCAGCCGCCCCAGTCGATCTCGCGGCGCTCGCAGGAACGGCAGGGTTCCGGCATCCACTCGGTGCCGCGGAAGCGCGCGAAGGCGGGATCGCGCTGCCAGATCTCGGCGAGGCTGCGGTCCCGCACCGAAGGGAATTCGAAACCCGGCAGGGTTTCCGCGGCCTGGCAGGGCAAGGCGCGGCCGGCCGGCGAGACGTTGATGAAACGCCGCGCCCAGCCGCCCATGCAGGCTTTCGGCCGCCGCGCGTAGTAATCCGGCACCACGTAGTCGATGACCAGCTTGCCTTTGAGCCGCGCCCGTCCCGCCTCCACGGCGGCGGTGACGGCGTCGAGCTGGGCGCGGGTCGGCAGCAAGGCGGCGCGATTGATCAGGCCCCAGCCGTAGTACTGCACGTGCGCGATCTCGACGCGTCCGGCGCCGAGTTCCTCGCCCAGCTCGATCATGCGCGGCACGCGCTGCGCATTGTGACGGTGGACGACGAAGTTGAGCGTCAGCGCCAGTCCCGCCTCGCGCACGCGCGCCGCCGCGGCGAGCTTGCGCGCATGCGCGCCCGCGTAACCGGCGATGCGGTCGGCGGAATCCGGCTGCACGTCCTGAAAACTGATCTGCACGTGATCCAGCCCCGCCTCGGCCAGCCGCGCCAGCCGCGCTCGATCCAGGGTGACGCCGGAGGTGATGAGATTGGTGTATATGCCGCGATCCGCCGCGCGCGCGACCAGCCGCGGCAGTGCCTGGTACGCGGTCGGTTCGCCGCCGGAGAAATGCACCTGCATGACGCCCAGCGCCGCCGCTTGATCCAGCACGTCGAGCCAGATGGCGGCCGGAAGCTCGTCGTGCGCGCGCTCCAGGGCCAGCGGATTGGAGCAATAGGGGCACTGCAGGGGACAGCGGTGGGTCAGCTCCAGGATCAGTCCCAGCGGCGGCTCGATCTGGCTTTGCGCATTCATGGGGCTCACCAGCGGATCGCTCCTTTCTCGCTCAAGTTCTGCAGCAGCGCGGCGACGTCCGCGGCGATGACCTCGGCCGGCGCCGCGTAGCGCGCGGCCAGGGAGTCGACGATGGCGGCCAGGCTACGGCTGCCATCCACCAGCTTCAGCACCTCGACCGCCTGGGCGTCGGGCACGAACATGCGCTCGGGAGCTAGCAACACCCAGGCCGCGCGCGTCTGGTCATAGCGGAACCTGACCCCGACGCCGAAACGCGGCACCGCCGTCGAATCCAGGACCGCAGACCTCGCTTGGTTCATGACCGCCGCACATGATCCGCCGGCACGAAAGCGCCGGGCGGCACGTGACCCGGATCGACGTAGGCGTAATACAAGGCGTCGAGCTGGCTCCACAGCACGTCGCACTTGAAGCGCAGCGCCGCCTGCACCGCTTCCTGCTGCTCTGCGGTACGCGCGTGCTCCTTGACGTAGGCCAGGGCGAAGTCGGAGTCGCGCGGCGCCTGCGTCAGGCGCGGCTTGAAATAGGCCAGGGTTTCGTCGGTGATGAAATCGTAGTTCGCGAGCATGCCGGACACCCGCTCGGCGATGATGCCGGGCGAGAACAGCTCGGTCAGCGAGGAGGCGATGGCCTCCAGCACGCTGCGTTCGCGCACGAAGTTCACGTAGGCATCGACCGCGAAACGGGTGGCGGGCAGCAGGCCGGCGGTGGAGACGACGTAGTCGCGGTCGAGACCGACGCCCTCGACCAGTTTGAGCCAGCGCGCGATGCCGCCGGTGCCGGGCTCGGTGCCGTCGTGGTCTTCCAGGCGCTTGCGCCAGGCGCGCCGCAGCTCCGGCGTCGGCAGTCGCGCCAGCAGACTCGCGTCCTTGGCCGGAATACGGCTCTGGTAGTAGTAGCGGTTGAGCGCCCAGGCTTGCACCTGACCGCGTTTGAGTTTTCCGGCATGCAACAGCTTGTGAAACGGATGCAGATGGTGATAACGCTCGGCACCGATCCGGCGTAGCGCGGCTTCCAGGTCCTGCGGGGCCATTGCACCGTCGCTCATAACGTCACCTCCATGCCGTCCCAGGCCACTTCCCAACCCGCGGCTTCGGCCTGCGCGCGCTCGGGGGAATCGTCCAACAGCACCGGGTTCGAGTTGTTGATGTGGATGAGGATCTTGCGCTGCACGCCGAGGGGGGCAAAGGCGGCGAGCGTACCGTCGGGTCCGCTCAAGCTCATGTGTCCCATGCGCTTGCCGGTTTTGTTGCCGAGATCGGCGCGAATCATCTCGTCGTCGCGCCACAGCGTGCCGTCGAAGAACACCAGCTCCGCGCCGCGCAGGCGGCTGGCCAAGGCCGGTGTCATCTCCGCGCAGCCCGGGATGAAATACAGACAGCGTGTCCCTTCCCGGATCGCGGCGCCCACGGTGCCTTCGCCCAGCACGATGGGCGGCGGGCGATCCGCGGATTCGAGATACAAGGGCAGCTTGCCCGGCACCGGGAAAAGCTCCAGCGTCAGACCGCTGTTCTCGCCCGTGGGCGTGGTCAAGGGCAGTGGCCGTTCCAGCGGCACGGCGCGCCGCTCCACCACGTCGCGGGCCAAGACCTCGAAGATCGGGTTCAAGTCCAGGACGCGCAACACCTCGGCGGTGGCGTAGATCACGAAGGCCTGACGCTCGCGTAGCGTCAGCAAACCGGCGATCGCGTCCACGTCGGCGCCGCACAGCACGACGCCGGCGATGGGTGAGGAACGCAGACCGGTGCGCGGGTGCAGCACCGGGGTGTTCTCGATCTGTTGGCGCAGATCCGGAGCGGCATTGAGCAGAAACCAGTGCTCGCCATCGCGGCTCACCGCCAGCCCGGCCTGGGTGCGCGGCCGGGCCGCGGGGTCCCCCCGCCGCGCACGCAGGCAGGCGGGCGCGTGGGAATTCCATTGCGGGAAACCGCCGCCGGCGGCGGCTCCGAGCACCACGGCTTTCATGTCGGGGCAGGGCCCAAAAAACTGCCCGCCGTGAGCACATCCATCACGGCGGGCAGCCGGTGTTGCGAAGTGTGATTAAAGATCCGCGCAGGCGTAGCTGTTGATTTCTGCGCCCAGCGCGATTTCGATCACCGTAGGGGTTTTCCAGCTCATCGTCACCTCCTCCTCTTGCACTTTTGATCGTGCGCATTTCTTCTACCACGCACGTCCCGGCGCTGCAATTGATTCTTGCCTATGCTGCGAATTGACGCTTTCTATATCTGACTGTCGCATTTCTGACACAGCGGCAGGGCTGGGTCCGGCAGCGCATGCGGGTGCAAACCTTAGGGGTAATTTCCATGTCGAGACTGAAAAGGGCAGCGAAGCGGTGAAAGCCTCTCAACTATGGCCGATCGTGCTGATCGTGTTCATCGACGTGCTCGGCTTCACCGTCGTCATTCCGCTGCTTCCCTTGTACGCCGAGCGCTACGGCGCGCGGCCCGCGACGGTGGGCGCGCTGCTGGCGATCTACGCCGTCGGCAGCCTGATCGCGGCGCCGCTCCTGGGGCGCTGGTCGGATCGCATCGGGCGCAAGCCGGTGCTGCTGCTGTCGCAGGCGGGAAGCTGTGCCAGCTTCGTCATGCTGGCGCTGGCGCCGTCGCTGGCCTGGCTGTTCGCCGCGCGCCTGCTCGATGGGCTCACCGCCGGCAATGTGGCGACCGCCCGCGCTTACCTCGCGGACACCACGCCGCGCGAACAGCGGGCCCGCGCTTTCGGGCTGATCGCCGCGGCTTTTGGCTTCGGCTATCTGATCGGACCGGCCGCGGCGGGCCTGCTCGCCCGCTACGGGGCCGCGGTACCGCTGTGGGCCGCCGCAGGATTGTCCGCGGCGAGCGGCTTATGCACGCTCTGGCTGCTCCCCTCGGCCGCGCCGACGCCGCTGCGTGCCGATGCCGCTTCGACGGTTCCGCCGCGGCTTTCCGGCGACACGCGCGAACTTCGACTGCGGCTGATGCAACTGTTCGGCTTTCTGCTGGCGTTCAGCTGCTTCACCGGCGGCTTCGCCTTGTACTGCGAACGACGCCTGCGCTGGGGCGGCGCCGCCTACGGCGCGCAGGAAGTCGGTCTGGTGCTGGCCTACGTCGGCCTGCTGGGGCTAGTGACCCAGCTCGTGTTCCTGCGCCATTGGGTGGCGCGCGCGGGCGAATCGGGACTGGTGCGCCAGGCGTTCGTGATCGCCGCGGCCGGTTACGCCGGGCTCTCCCTGGCCCACGAGCTTCCCTGGCTGCTCGTGTGCCTCGCCGCGAGCGCCGTGGCCAACAGCGCGCTGCGACCCAGCCTGCTGGCGCTGATTTCCTTCGAAGTCGCGCCGCAGCGCCAAGGCGCGATCAACGGCCTCACCCAGGCGCTGCAGTCCCTCGCCATGATGGTCGGGCCCTTGCTGGCTGGCGCGCTGATCGACGCGGGCTGGCTTTCGGGCTGGGCTCTCGCCTGCGCCGCGCTCCTGTTCGCTGCGCTGGCACTGGAGCGGCGGGTCGCACAGCGGCGAGCGTCGGCGCGATCCTCGTGAATTATTCGAGCTCGCCGGACCAGCGCAAGCGGCCGGATTTCTTGGCGATGGCCTCAAGCCTCGCGCGGTGCGCCGCGAGCTCCTCGGCATTTGCCCGAATCACGCGCAGCGGTTGGCAAGAATCCCCCGCTGCCCGAGCGGCGCCGGAGGTCGTCGCGACGATCTGCGCACTGGGCGTCGGGGCTCGCTCGAGCGCCAGGCCGACCTGGCCGCCGGTCATGGCCAGATAGACCTCGGCGAGCAGTTGCGCATCCAGCAGGGCGCCGTGGAACTCGCGTCGCGAGTTGTCGATGCCGTAGCGCCGGCACAGGGCGTCGAGGTTCGCTTTCTGTCCGGGATGCAGACGCCGCGCGAGCGCCAGCGTGTCGATGATCGTGCACACTTCCTCGAGACGCTGCGTCATGCCCGCGCGGCGGAATTCGGCGTTGAGGAAGCCGAGATCGAAGGCGGCGTTGTGGATGACGAGTTCGGCGCCGTGCAGATAATCCCATAGCGCCTTCGCCAGTTCGGCGAAGCGCGGTTTGGCGGCCAGCTCGGCCTCGCTGATGCCGTGCACGTTCTGGGCGCCGAGATCGATGGCGCGTTCGGGATTGAAGTAGTGATGCACGTTGGATCCGGTCGGGCGGCGGTTGCGCAATTCCACGCAGCCGATCTCGATGATACGGTGACCCAGCTCCACCTCCAGGCCCGTGGTTTCGGTGTCCAGCACGATCTGGCGTTCCATCACGGCACCTCGGAATCCGGCCGACCTCGCGGCCGGCGCGCAGGCAGTGCCGCCTCCAGGCCCTGGTTGGCGAGGCGATCGGCCGCCTCGTTGCCCGGGTTGCCGGCGTGGCCCTTGACCCAGTGCCAGACGATGCGATGCGGCGCTGCCGCCGCGTCGAGTCGCTGCCACAGATCCTGGTTCTTGACCGGCTTGCGGTCGGCGGTGCGCCAGCCGCTCGCCTTCCAGCGCGGGAGCCATTCGGTCAGGCCCTGCTTGAGATAGCCAGAATCGGTGTAGAGCGTCACCGCGCAAGGCTCGCGCAGCGCTTCCAGCGCGGCGATGGCGGCCATCAGTTCCATGCGGTTGTTGGTGGTCTGCGGTTCCCCGCCGTGCAGGCGCTTTTCGTGGCCATTCCAGCGCAGGAGCGCGCCCCAGCCGCCCGGTCCGGGATTGCCGCGACAGGCGCCGTCGGTATAGATCACCACGGACTTGAGCGCCGATTGACCGCGCCCTTCCTGGTGCACGGTGGAGTTCGAAAGCGCCTTCATTGCGGCTGCGGACATCCGTTGCGCGCGCCCGCGTCCCGCAAACCCACGTCCGGCAGGCTGGACACCGCTCCTCCCACCACGCCCGCCGGCAGCAGCGGACGCACTTGCGCACGCGGCAGCCGCGCCACCAGCGACATCGGGATGACGCGCTTCTTGGCCACGATCAGATAGCTTTCGAGGATCGGATTGAGCAGGCTGTGCAGACCGAAAGGCTCGTCTTCGGCGCGCGGCGCGGCCCAGGGGAAGCCGATGCCGAAACGCCGCACTTGCACCACCTCGAAGTCCAGCAGTTCCAGCCAGTCGCACAGCCGCGCGGAACTGATGAAACGCGCGCAAGCGGGGAACGCGCGGTAGCGCAAACCCAGGCGGCTGCGCAGTCCCCACAGACTCCAGGGATTGAATCCGAGGATCAGCAGCCAGCCTCGGTCGGTGAGGATGCGGCTGGTCTCGCGCAATACCGAGTGCGGCTGGCGAGTGAATTCCAAGGTATGCGGCAGCAGCACCGCGTCCACGCTCTTGGAGAGGATCGGCAGCCGCTCCGGTTCCGCCAGCGATTGCGCATCGAACTGGTCCACCGTGCCGAGCACCGCGCGGTGGGGCAGCTCGGCCGCCGCGAGCAAGCGCTGGCCGCGTCCCCAGGTGCCGATCTGCAAGATGTGACGTCCAAACAAATCCGGCAGGACGCGGCGCAGCTCGCGTTCTTCGAGGGCCAGAACGCGGCGTCCGCGCGGGCTGCGCAGCCACAGACTCAGGGTGTAGCGCGTCAGCGGACGGCCGCCGCGCGCATGCCTGCGCCTAAACACGGTTGACGGCTCGGTCGCGGAGTTCCACCATCGTTCCATGATAACCGTGTCGCCGCTGCCCGCGTTCACCGACAATTATCTTTGGCTGCTGCAACGGGAGCGATGCGCCGCGCTGGTCGATCCCGGCGACGGCGAAGTGGCGCTGGCCGCGTTGCGCGCACGCGGAGCGCGGCTGACCGCGATCCTGATCACGCACTGGCATCCCGACCACATCGGCGGTCTGCCGCGACTATGCATGGAGTACGCGGGGCCGATCTACGGACCGCGCGCGGAAGCCGCCCGCATCCCGCAGCTCACGCACGCCCTCGAAGACGGCGACCGCGTGCGGCTGGCCGAACTGGGGATCGAATTCGAGGTG
Source organism: Nevskia sp. (assembly GCA_019689635.1). Taxonomy (GTDB): domain Bacteria; phylum Pseudomonadota; class Gammaproteobacteria; order Nevskiales; family Nevskiaceae; genus Nevskia. The sequence goes on from JADGHB010000035.1 coordinate 22,510, forward strand.
TTGGCCGTGCCCGGACATACGCTCGGACACATCGCCTATTACTCGCCCCGGGAACGCCTGCTGTTCTGCGGCGACACGCTGTTCGCGGCGGGCTGCGGGCGGCTGTTCGAGGGAACGCCGCAGCAGATGCACGCTTCGCTGACGCGATTGGCCGCCCTGCCGGACGACACGGCGGTGTACTGCGCCCACGAATACACGCTGGCCAACCTCGCCTTCGCCCAGGCCGTGGAACCTTCCAACGCGGCGATCGCCGCGGAGATCGCGCGGGTGCGGGGGCTGCGCGCCGCGGGCCGGCCGAGTTTGCCTTCCACGATGGAACGCGAGCGCCGGCTGAATCCCTTCCTGCGCTGTGCGGAGCCGGCCGTGGCCGCCGCGGCCGCCGCCCACGAAGGCGAGAGCGCCGCGCGCTCCGACCCCGTGCAGGCTTTCGCCGCGCTGCGCCGCTGGAAGGACGTCTATCGACCCGCAGTGACATGAACGGCGTCGCAGTTCGTTCTCACGGCGGCCCGAGCATTTTGCTAGACTCGCGCGAACCGACATTGCATGACCTCATGAGCGGACTTTCAGTCGCCGGTAGACGGGCTGTGGCCTGTGCCGCGCTGTGCGCCCTGCCCCTGCTCGCCGGCGCCGCGACCCCGCCGCCGGTCGCCGCAACCGCGCTCGATCAGGACGTTCAGCAGCTCAAAAACCAGGTATTGACGATCGAACGCGACGCGCAGTCTCTGGAAGACGATTACCTCTACCCGCCATACAAGCGCCTGTCGGTGTACCTCGGCGTGCAGGTGCCGGGGCTTTTGGTCCGCGACGTCGCGGTCTCGATCGACGGCGGGGATTCCGACCGTCACCAATACAGCGAGATCGAAGCGATCACGCTACAGGACGGCGGACTCCACCGCGTGCTGAAGGAGAACGTCGCGCCCGGAGCGCACCGCATCCGCGTGTGGTTCACCGCGCAGTATGCCGATGCGCGGCCGAGCGATCCGCCGTTCCGCGGCTACTACGAGGGTTATTTCAACAAGGGCCGCGAGCCGGCCGAGCTGGAGTTCGACATCGTGCGCGAGGGCGTGCTCGCCAAGCCGACCTTGCGTTTCATCGACTGGAGGGCCGCACGATGAAGCGCGCGGTCCTCTGGCTGGCCGCTCTGTTCGGCATGGCCAGCGCCGCGGCCGGCGTCTTCAAGCCCGGCAGCGAAAACGACCCCCGCGTGCGCGCCGCGCAGTTTCTCGCCGGCAACGGCCGCTATCTCAGCGCGGCCACGCTGCTCGAGCGGGTACAGGCGGAAACGCCGCAGCAGCGCCTTGGAGCCGCGTTTTACCGCGTGCTGGCCGACGTCACGCTGAACTTCGGCATGCCGCAGCGCGCCGAACTGATCTATCGCGAACAGATCGCCCATGCGCAGGACCCCGTCGAACTGGCCCGGGCGCGGCTGCGGCTGGCCGATTTCTACTATCAGCGCGGGTACTACGAAGACGCCGCCTCCGAACTCAAGGCCCTGCGTCAGGGTCTGCCCAAGACCGTGCAGGTGGACTGGCAGGACCTGATGTCGCGCGTGCTGCTCGCCCAAGGACGCTATGGCGAAGCCGCCGCCGTGCTCGAGTTGTTCGACGACGCCGAGCGGCAAACGCCGTACATGCGCTACAACTACGCGGTGGCGCTCATCAAGCAGGGCCGCGTCGGCCAGGGCCTGAACGTGCTGGACCGCGTCGGCCAGTTGGTCCCGACCGATTCCGACACCTGGGCGCTGCGTGACAAGGCCAATCTCACGCTGGCCTATTATTTCTTGCGTACCCAGCAAGGCGGCACCGCGATTCCCATCTTCGAACGCGTACGCACCCAGGGTCCTTATTCCACTCGCGCGCTGCTCGGGCTGGGCTGGGCCTTCCTGGCGCCGGGGGGCAGCACGCAGAAAAAGGTCGAGGTCGGGGATGAGGGGCCGCCGGCCGATCCCCACTTGTCGTTTTCGACCTTGGGCGTGCTGTTTCGTCCCGGCTTCATCGACACGGACATCTACAAGCGCGCCGGCCTGCAGCCCTTCCGACGCAACGAGGTGAACGCTCAGAAAGAAGCCGCATTCAAACGCGCGCTGGTTCCTTGGGTCGATTTGATCAACCGCGATCCGATGGATCCTGCGGTGCAGGAGGGCATGCTGGCCATCCCCTACGCGCTGGATCAGCTCGGCGCCCATCTGCAGGCGCAGCAGTTCTACGAGCGGGCGATCGCCGCGCTGGAACAGACGCGCAGTCGCCTGCAGACGGCGATGCAGGACGTCAAGACCGGCCGCATGGTCGCTACCATGATCAAGCGCGACGAAGCCGCCGAGACCGGCTGGACCTGGAAACTCAAGGACCTGCCCGACGCGCCGGAAACCTTTTATCTTCAGATCCTGCTGTCGGAAAACCGTTTCCAGGAAGGCCTGAAAAACTTTCGCGACCTGCGTTTGCTACAGAACGAGTTGCACGACTGGAAGGACCGCCTGCTCGATCTCCAGCACCGCTACATCAGTCGCAATCCCAAACTCGAAGCCGCAGAATCCACTCCACTTTTGCCGACGCTGCCGACGGGGGGCGCGGTGCAGGACATGCCTACCGCTCCGCCCAAGCTGCAACTGGACCAGCGCCTGACCATCCCTGGCGGAGAACTCGCGCCTCGGCTTGCCGCGCCCGCGCCGGTGCAACTGCGGCTGGCTCCTGCGCCAGCCCCGCAGAAGTTCGACGGTCCCTATGAGCGCATGCTCAAGCTGCAAGCGCTCATCGATCAGCTGCTGCCCAAGCTCTCCGAGGCGGAACGCGCGCAGGGCGAGGCCTTGCAGGCGCTCGCCCTGGCCGATCTTAAGGCGCAGGACCAGATCGCGGAAAAATACCTCGCCGACGCGCGCCTGGCGCTGGCGCGGATCTACGATCAGCGGCCCGACAGCGGCAAAACCCCATGAGAGCTTGCGCGGCACTGCTCGCCGGCTTACTGGCGCTCGCGGCCTGCACGCCGGTCGCGGTGAAAAACGCCGCGCCGCCGATTCGCACCCTGGCCAAGGAAAAGCAGCCCGCACCGACCCAACTGGCGATCGTGCCCTCCGCACCAGTCACCGCCAATCCCGAGAAGGCTCTGGAACAATATCGCAAGGTGCTGGCGCTCAACCCGAGTCCTGAAACTCGCATGGAAGCGCTCAAGCGCATCGCCGATTTGCAGGTGCAGCTGTCCGACACCAGCGGCAACACCAGCGGCCTCAAGGAAGCGATCGGGAACTACACCCAACTGCTCCAGGAGCACCCGCAGGCTGCGGATAACGATCGCCTGCTCTACCAACTCGCTCGCGCCTACCAGAACAGCGGCGATACCGACCGGGCGATCTCGACACTGCAGCGTTTGGTGCGCGTCGCCCCGACCTCCCCGCTGATGGCGGATGCGCGCTTTCGCGCCGGTGAGCTGCTCTACGGCCGCAAGCGCTATGCCGAAGCCGCTGCCGAATACCGCGCGGTCATG
>JADGHB010000080.1 GCA_019689635.1 Nevskia sp.
GCGCAGATCGCCGTGCCGATGGCGCCGGTGCCGCCGGTGACGTAGGCGATGCGTCCCGCGCGGATCATGGCCGCCCCTCCCGGTCGGCGCCGATGCGGTAATCCTGTCGCAGCACGGCCGAGCGCCGTCCGTCGGCGGCGATGGCCAGCGCTTTGAGCGTCACGCCGGTGTTGATCACGATCGGCGCGCGGTACAGCGGCGAGCCGGACTCCGGCCTGATGCCGGAGGTGGTGTAAACGATGTAGGCATCCGGCTCGTTGCTCGTCAGGACGATGCGCTGCGGATCGCGGAACGCGCCGCCGGCCGGCGCGGCGTGCACTTCGAGCGCCGCAGCCGTTTTTGTTTTTCCTGTCTCCGCGAGGAGATAACGCACCATCGGGCTCGACAGCCCGCTTTCGGGATCGTCGGCGAAGCAGGTATAGAGACGACCGCGCTGCAGGTCCACCTGCGGAGCGCCCGCGCCGCGTGCATCGGGATATTCGCCGTCCTCCGCGCAGCGCGCCAGCGCGCCCGCGGGTTGGGCGCGCACCACGTCGCCGTCGCGCTCCAGGCGCGGCGGGTCCACCGGCAGCGGCTCGCCGCCCGCGGCGATGAAGTCGGCGATGACGTCCAGCGTCTGCGGTTCGCGCGGCAGCTCGAGATGGCCCAGTCCCGCGCCGGGATGCTCGACGTTATAGGCGAGATTGGTGGCGCCCGCCAGATGCGGGCTGTCCTTCTGCCAGGGCGCGAAGAAGACGTCGTACCAGCCAGTGCCGTCGTAGAGCGCGAGGACGCGCGTGGCGCCCGGCGTCTCGCCGCCGCGGTTGAGCTGCGCCAGCCAGGGACTGTCCGGGTAGAGTTCCAGCGGCCCGGCGCGGCTGATGCCATGCGCGTCCGGCGGCGACACCCAGGTGCCGTGGTTGGCGCCGGCCACGGCCACGAAGTTGCGCACGCGATGCCAGGCGTTGTCCTGCTTCATCCACTGGCGCACCAGGGTCACGCCCAGCGAATGCGCGACGATGTTGACCTGCGCCACCGGTAGGCCGGATTTGCGGCGCAGATAGTCCTGCACGGCGGTGACGAAGGCCTCGATGGTGGGCACCGCGCCGTCGTTGCTGTCGAAGTGGCAGGTGCAGTCGTAGCCGTAGCCGACCGCCCACACTTCGTCGTGCGTGTAGCCGTGGGCGAGGAACCAGTCGCGCGCCTCGTTCCAGAAACGCGGCGCCTCGGTGTTGCCGTGCACCAGGATGATCGGCGTGCGGTGCACGCCGCCGCCGCCGCCGCCGAAGCCGGTGACCGGCTGCCCCGTCTCGCTGGACACCGGCACTTTGAAATCGGCCGGGAAATCGCGCTGAACGGGGACTTCGATGCCCAGCGCGGGAAGCAGCGTCTGGCGCGGCAGGCAGGCCGACAACGCCAGGCTCGCGAGCAGTAGAAACGATGAGGTTTTCACGGAGCCCATGGCAGCCACACGATGCGGAACAGGAACTGGGGTGAGGCCGGAATCGCCGCCGCTTCGCCAACGCCGGAAACGCGTGTGTTCACGGTCGTCAGGAAAGGCCCCCGCTCATAGGCGCCTGGCTGGGTGAGCGAGGGCACGGCGAGATAGGTGTCGTAAGGCAGCTTGAAGAAACTGCCCTTGCCTTCCACCGGCCACAGCACGCGGAAGTCGAACACCAGCGAGTCGCGGTGCACGTAGTTGAAACCGAAGGAGAGCATCGTCGCGCGCACGCCCTGGTCCTGATAAATCCCCGGATGGGGCGAGATGAAGAAGACCGCGGGGTTGGGCGGCGCTGGCAGCGGCACCGGCAGCAATGCGGACACGAGCCCTGGAATCTGGATCAGCGGTGGATTGGCGGGCGTGGGCTGCTGCACCAGATTGAGATCGGGATTGGCGTAGCGGTTGGCGCCGATGGAGGCGCGGAACAGCGCGCCCACCGTGGTGTAGAAGCGCGGCGCCCATTTCCAGCCGAAGCTGCCTTCCAGGTTGTAAACGTCGGCGGGATCGGAAGGGTACAGCCCGCCAAAGGCGGGCTTGTCGTTCTTGTAATTCACCTGGTAGGCGGCGGTGGCGTCCACGAACAGCCGGCCGAAGAACTCCGCATGACCGGCGAGCTGCGGCGCGATGGTGAGATAGTTCGTGCCGATGTTGAGTAACGACTGCTCGTCGTACTGGCCGAGGTAGGGCAGCTTGAAGGTCGTGGCCAGCAGGCCGTTGAAGTGCATCACGCCCCAGTGATGCTCGTGGCCGTAGAGGCCGAACAACAAGTACGTGTCGCCCAGGCCCGCGCCGCGCGATTTGAGCCCGAAGCGCTCGTCGAGCGCGCGCAGATTGGCGCTCGCCATCTGCCAGCCGATGGGCTGGATCAGGCGGAACACCTGGTTGCGCGTGTTGAGGATCGGAACCTTGGTGTCGCGGAAGACGTTGCCGATCCACAGGAAGCGCGGCAGGAGCAGCACGGATTCCAGCGACTCGCCCGGAGGCACCTGGCCGCCGCCCAGGTCCACCGACTGGCCCGTCTCGTCGTAGATCTTGTCGATGTGGGTGTAATCGAGCGTGAAATCCACGTACGGGCCGCGGGGGAGCGGGGCGTACTCGTCCAGGCCGGGGAAAAAGATGAAGCTCGCCTGCGCCGGCAGCGCGGCCGCGAGCAGGGCCGCGGCCCATGCGCGGCGCCGGCGGCGGGGCCTGCGTTCAGGCTTCTCGGTGAACGGATGCGCCATGCGTTTTCTCCTCCTGCGCGCTTGCGGCTTGATAGCGTTTGCGCAGCGCCGGCTTGTCGATCTTGCCGGCGGCGGTCTTGGGCAGTTCGTCGAGGAACAGGAATGCGCGCGGCAGCTTGTAGGCGGCCAGGCGTTCGCGCAGGAAAGCGCGCAGCGCTTCGGTCCCGGCCGACGTGCCGGGCTTGAGCGCCACACAGGCCAGCCCCGTCTCGCCCCAATCGGGATGGGACACGCCCAGCACCGCGCATTCGGCCACCGCGGGATGCGCGGCGAGCGCCGCCTCGATCTCGGCGGGATAGACGTTCTCGCCGCCGCTGATGTACATCTCCTTGCGCCGGCCGACGAGGTAATGCAGGCCTTGCGCGTCGCGCCGCGCGAGATCGCCGGTCCACAGCCAGCCGCCGCGCAGGGCCTGCGCGGTTTCCTCGGGCTTGCCGTAATAGCCGGAGAACACCGCCGGGCCGGATAGGGTCAGCTCGCCGATTTCGTCGGTCGCGCATTCGCTTCCGTCCGCGCGCCGGATCGCCGCGCGCAGCAGCGGCATCGGCAGGCCGACGGCGTCGGGATGGGCGCGGGCCTGCGCCTCGTCCAGCGCGAAGCAGTTGACGCCGGCTTCGGTGAGTCCGTAGCCCTGGCGCAGCGGGAGGCCGCGCGCGCGGAAGGCTTCGATCAGCGCCAGCGGGCAGGGCGCGCCGCCGCTGATCGCCAGACGCGGCGCGGGCGCGAGCTCGCGCTCCAGCGCGCCGAGCAGCCGCTGGTACATGGTCGGCACCATGAACCACAGCGTCGCGCCGTGCGCGCGCGCCAGTTGCAGGTATTCCTGCGGATCGAAAGCGCTCATCAACACGACGCGTCCGCCGGCGTAGAGCAGGGGCGTGGCGAGCACGTTGACCGCGGCGTGGAACATCGGCGTGGCCTGGATCGCGCAGTCGGCGGCGCCGAGTTCCCAGGCGAGCACGGTGTTCACCGCGTTGGCGAAGACCTGGCGGTAGGGGATCAAGGCGCCTTTGGGCACGCCCGTGCTGCCGCCGGTAAACAAAAGCATCCACGGATGGTCGGCGCTCAATGCGGGCGGCGGCGGCAGGCTGCCGCAGTCCGCGAGCCAGTCTTCATAGCGATCCAGAAACACCACCGGCGCGGCGCATGCCTCGAGCAGGGGTGCGCATTCGCGCGCGGCGAGCACCAGCCGCGGCGCGATCTCCCGCAGCAGCGCGCCCAGCTCCGGCGCGGCCAGCCGGTGATTGAACGGCGTATGGACGAATCCGAGCTTGGGCGCGGCGAGCAGCGCCTCCAGATGCACCGGATGATTGGGCGCGAGCACGCCCACACGTTCGCCGGGAGTCACGCCCAGCGCGTGCAGCCGCGCGGCCAGGCGTTCGGCGCGTCGCGCGAGCGCGCCGTAGCTGAGCCAGCGGCCTTCGTGCCAGACCGCGGGCCGCTGCGGCGTGAGCGCGCCGCGCCAGGCGGCGAGGTCGAAGATCACGGCGCGTACCTCACGCACAGCGCGTTCCACACGTAGCCGATGCCCGCGGCGACCAGCACCGCGGTGTCGCCGGGCCGCAGGCGCCCGGCCTCGCGCGCGAGCTTGAGCGACAGCAGCGGATCGATCTGGCCGAGGTGGCCGTAACGCGAAAGATAAATCGAGCGTTCCGGCGGCACACCCAGGCGGCGCAGCAGTTCCTCGTGCGCGCTGCGCTTGACGTGCAGCATGGCGACGTAGGCCAGCGATCGAGGCTCGATCCCGGAGCGCGCGCAGGCCTGCTCGATCACCGCGACGAAGCGCTCGAGCGACGTTTTCTCCAGCCGCGCGCGCAGGCCTTCGGGATCCGGCACGGTCAGGCGGAAGCGCTTGAGGTTGTCGGGGCGCGGCGGTTCGCGCGTGCCGCCCACCGGCACGATCACGTCCTCGGAAAAACTTCCGTCCGTGGCAAAGGCGCTGCCGAGCAGCTCGAAGCCCGCGCCCGCGCGCGCCACCAGGGCCGCTCCGCCGCCGCAGGCGAGGTTGTAGAGGAAGCGCACGCTGGGGTCGCGGTAATCCACGAGATCGCCGTTGCGGTAGCCGCCGCACACCAGCACGTGGCCCAGCGCGGGGTCGGCGCGCAGCAGGTCGTCGGCGAGCTTGAGCGCGAGAATGGCGCTGCCGCATTTCTGCCCCACGTCGAAGGCCCAGGCGCGCTGCGCACCCAGCGCGTGCGCGGCGTGGATGCCCGCGGTCCACACCGGATATTCCTTGTATTCCTCGGTGATGGAGATCACCACGTCCACCGCCGCCGGCGCGATCCCGGCCTCGGCGAGCGCGGCACGCGCCGCGCGAATGCCCATGGCGTTGGGGTGGTCCTCGGGGCCGGGCACGGGCTTTTCCTCGATCCCCAGTTTTTCGCGCACCACCCATTCCGGCAGCCCGCTGCGCTGCGCGATCTCGGCGGCCGACTGCCGGCGCGCGGGCAGGTACACGCCCAGCCCCACGATGCGGCTCATCGCGCGCGCGGCCCCATGCCGCGTTCGACGAAGCGCATCACCTCGTCCAGGGTTTTTGCATCCGGCCGCCGCCCGCGCCACAGGCCGTAGCGCAGGCCCAGGAAGTGGCCGATGCCCATCAGCGCCCAGGCGCGCACCTGTCCGTCGCCGGGGGCGAGCTCGCCGCGGGCGGCGGCCGCTTCGAGCGCCGCGGCGTAGCCTTCGGCGATGCGTTCGTAGTAGGCGCGGTGCGCCTGCGGGTCCACGAACTGCGATTCCTCGACGATGCGGTACAGATGCGGATGGCGTTCGACGAAGGCGAGGAACGCCTCCAATCCGGCACGCTCGGCGGCCAGCCGGTGCGGCGCGCGACCGGCGGCCACGGCGAGCTGCCGGCGCAGGTCGCGGCCGACGGATTCCACCAGCGCCGAAAAACAGTCGCCCTTGGACGCGAAGTAGGTGTAAAAGCTGCCCTGGGCGACTTTCGCGCGGCGCGTGATGGAGCTGACCGAGGCCTCGTGAAAGCCGCGCTCGCCGAACTCGCGCTCCGCGGCCGCGAGGAGCTTGCGGCGCGTGCGCGCGCCGCGCGCGGTGAGCGGCGGCCCCGGTTTCTTGGTGCGG
>JADGHB010000081.1 GCA_019689635.1 Nevskia sp.
GCGCCGCGCGCAAACCCGGATCAGGGCGAGGGTTCGATGGCGCCGCGCGACCAGGCCTTGCCGCTCAAGCCGCGGCTGTCGGGCCCCAGCAGGTAGAGCAGATCGTTCGCCGCGGTTTCCGGCGACGGCAGCTTTTGCGGGTTCTCGCCGGGATAGCCACGGCGGCGCAGCCCCGTGCGTAGCGGTCCGGGATCGTAGGTGTTGAGGCGCAGGCGCGGGTGGATGTCGGAGAGTTCCAGCGCCCAGGCGCGGACCAGGCCTTCCAGTGCCCATTTGGCCACGCCGTAGGCGCCGCGGTAGGGCTTGATCTCGCGCCCGGAAACGTCGGAGACGAAGACCACGGCGGCCTCCGGCGCGCGCGCGAGCAAGGACAGGCAGTGGCGGGTGAGCGCGTAGGCGGCGGTGAGATTGACCTGCAGGCTCTCCACCCAGTCGCGCGGATCGAGATCGGACAGCGGGCTGAAAGCGCGAAAGTGCGCGGCGCAATGCAACAGGCCGTCGAGCCGGCCGAGATGGCGCTCCAGATTGGTGGCGAGTTCGGCGTAGTCGTTCCAGGTCGCACCGGCCAGATTCATGGGATAGATCGCCGGCTGCGGCGCGCCGCTGCGCTCGATTTCGTCGTAAACCGCCTCCAGCTTTTTCACCGTGCGGCCGAGCAGCACCACGGTGGCGCCGTGCGCGGCGAGCGCGCGCGCGGCGGCACGACCGAGGCCGTCGCCCGCGCCGGTGACCAGGATCGCGCGCTCGCGCAGCAGCTCCGCCGCGGGCGCGTAGTCCCTCGGGATTCTCGCCAAGACTTCAGGCGGCACGGCGCAGTTCGAGCCGTTCCAGCAATTCCGCCGGCGTCTGCACCACCAGGTCCGCGGCCCAGGTCCGCGGATCGGGTCGGTCGCCCAGGTAGCCCCAACCGGCGGCGGCGGTGCGCATGTGGGCGGCGCGGCCGGCCAGAATGTCGCGCTCGTCGTCGCCGACATAGAGCCCTTCGCGCGCCGCGGCGCCGAGCCGCTGCGCGGCGAGCAGCAGCGGGTCCGGCGCCGGCTTGGGACGCGGCGCGCTGTCGCCGCTGATCAGGCAGGCGCTGCGCCGCGCCAGCCCCAGGTGTTCCAGCAGCGGCAGGCTGAATTCGGCGATTTTGTTGGTGACGATGCCCCAGCGCAGGCGCGCGCGTTCCAGCGCGGCGAGCATTTCGGCGACGCCGGGAAACAGCCGCGAGTCCACTGCCAGGTGTTCGCGGTAGTGGTGCAGGAAGCGTTCCTTGCGCAGTCCGTAGCCGGGATCCTCGGGCGTGATGCCCAGCGCGACCTTGAGCATGCCGCGCGCGCCGCCGGACGCGGAGGAACGGTAGTGCGCCAGCGGCAGGGGCGGCAGGCCCTGTTCCTCGCGCACGCGGTTGGCGGCGTAGCCGAGATCGGGCGCGGTATCGACCAGGGTGCCGTCGAGATCGAACAAGACGTAGTGCGGAGCGAGTTTCAAGGGTTTTTTGCCTGTGTGGAGAACATTGCCGCCGGCAGTTTCTAGCTCGGCGGTGAACTGCGACTGAACGATTTGCGCGCGTGCATGAGGTAGTTCACGTCGAGGTCGCGCGCATGCAGCGTGGCGCTGCGCAGGAGCGGGTTGTAGCGCAGGCCGCAGAGATTGCGGGTTTCCAGGCCGGCGGCGCGTGCCCAGCGATCGAGTTCGGAGGGGCGGATGAACTTGGCGTATTCATGCGTGCCGCGCGGCACCAGGCCCAGCGCGTACTCGGCGGCGAGGATCATCAGCGCGTAGGATTTGGGATTGCGATTGATGGTGGAAAACACCGCGTCGCCGCCGGGCTTGAGCAGCCGTGCGCAGGCCGCCACCGTGCGTGCGGGATCCGGCACGTGCTCCAGCATTTCCAGACAGCAGACCAGGTCGTAGCGCTCGGGTTCCTGTCGTGCGAGCGCTTCGACCGGCGCCGCACGGTAGTCGATGCGCAGGCCGTTTTCCGCGGCGTGGCGCCGGGCGACTTCGAGGGCGTCTTGCGCCAGGTCGATGGCCGTCACCTCGGCGCCCGCGCGCGCCAGCGCCTCGGCCAGCAGCCCGCCGCCGCAGCCCACGTCCAGGACGCGCTTGTTGCCGAGCCCGCCGGCGCAACGCTCGATGTAAGCCATGCGTACCGGGTTGATGACGTGGAGCGTGGCCATCGGCCCGCGCGGGTCCCACCACTGGGCAGCGAGGCGGTCGAAGTGGGCGATCTCGTCGCGGTCGGCGTTGGCGTCCATGAATTGGCTATTATCGCGCAAGCTCACGGGCGAGTCCCATGACCGCCAGAAATCCAGTTCCCGCGATCCTGCGTCTGCCGCCGCCGCTGCTGTTCGCGCTCGTCTTCCTCATCGGCGTCGGCGTGCAGCGGTACTGGCCGCTGCCGGCGGCCGCCCCCGAGGGGCTGCGCTCGATGGGCGCGGTGCTGGCTCTCATCGGCCTGCTGCTGGCGCTGTCCTGCGGCGCGATGTTCCTCGCCGCGCGCACGACTGTCATCCCGCACGGTCATCCGCGCCGGCTGCTGCGCACCGGACCTTACCGTTACACGCGCAACCCGATGTACCTGAGCCTGATCCTGGTCTATCTCGGCGCCGCCGCCGGGTTCGGCCAGCCCTGGTCGGCGCTGTTCGTCGTCGTGCCGCTGGCGTTGGTGAACGGCTGGGTGATTCCCTTCGAGGAGCGGCGCCTGCGCGAGACCTTCGGCGAGGAATACCGGCGTTATTGCGCCACCGTGCGGCGCTGGTTATGAGGGATCGGTCGTGGCGATCCTGGCGCGCCATTGCGCGGCACGGGCGAGGGTTTCCGCCTCGTCCAGCGTGAGCAGGCGGCGCTCGCGCATGAGCGCGCGGCCGGCGACGTAGACATGGCTGACCTGCTCGCGGCTGGCGGCGTACACCAGTTGCGAGAGCACGTGATAAACCGGCTGGGTGGCCGGCGCCGACAAGTCCACCGCGATGAAGTCGGCGGACTTGCCTGGGCTGAGCGAGCCGATCTCGTCCTCCAGTCCCAGCGCCCGGGCGCCGGCCAGCGTGGCCATGCGCAGGGCTTCCGCGGCCGGCAGCGCGGCCGCGGAGCCGGATACGCCCTTGGCGAGCAAGGCCGCGGTGCGCATCTCGCCCCACAGATCGAGGTCGTTGTTGCTGGCCGCGCCGTCGCTGCCCAGCGCCACGTTGACCCCGGCCGCGCGCAGCCGCGCCACCGGACAGAAACCGCTGGCGAGCTTGAGGTTGGACTCCGGGCAATGCGCCACGGAAACGCCCAGGCGCGCCGCCTCGGCGATCTCGTCGGCCTCGAGCTCCGTCATGTGCACCGCGAGGAAGTTCTCGCCGAGCAGCTCCAGTTCGCGCAGGCGCTGCCACGGCCGTTTGCCGCTGGCCTTGACCGCCTCGGCGACTTCGGCGGCGGTTTCGTGCACGTGCATGTGGATGCCCAGGCCGAGTTCGTCGGCGAGCACGCGCAGACGTTCCAGCGCCGCGTCGCCCACCGAATACGGCGCGTGCGGCGCGAAGATCGTGCGCACCCCCGGCGTTCCTTTCAGACGGTCGTGCAGCTCCAGCCCGCGGTGGATGTAGTCCTGCCAGTTCGCGGCCCAGGCGCTGGGGAAGTCGAGCACGATCAAGCCCAGCACCGCGCGCAGTCCGATTTCCGCGACCACGGCGGCGGTGGCGTCGGGGAAGAAGTACATGTCGTTGAAGCAGGTGGTGCCGCCGCGGATCATCTCGGCCGCGGCCAGGCGCACGCCGTCGGCGCAAAAGGCGTAACCGACATGGCGCGCCTCGGCCGGCCAGATGTGGTTCTGCAGCCAGTCCATGAGCGGCAGGTCGTCGGCCAGGCCGCGCAAGAGCGTCATGGCGGCGTGGGTGTGGGCGTTGACCAGGCCGGGCAGCAGGGCGTGGTGCGGCAGTTCGAGGACTTCGCGCGGCGCGTAGAGCTGCTTGGCGAAAGGCAGCGGCAGCACGTCCCGGATGCGCCCGCCATCCACCGCCAGCGCGTGATCCTCGTAAACCTGATCGGCGGGCTCGACAGGGACCAGCCAGCGCGGAACCACCAGCAGTTCGATGGTCTGCATGGACGTAAACGGCACGGGCAGCGGGTAGAATGCCGCCATTAGAACCGTCGCCAGCCCCCGATGACAAGCGCGCCTGCCGTCAGCACGGTCCAACCGATCCAGTGGCTCGGCGACCGCCTGCGCCTGCTCGACCAGCGCGCCCTGCCGCGGGAGGAGCGCTATCTGGACTGCCGCAGCGCCGAGGAAGTGGCCGCGGCCATCCGCGGCATGGCGGTGCGCGGAGCGCCGGCCATCGGCATCGTCGCCGCCTACGGCGTGGTGCTGGCGGTGCGGGAGAGTCCCAGCAGCTTCGAACTGGCTTCGAGCGTGCTCGAGGCTTCGCGTCCGACCGCGGTCAACCTGCGCTGGGCCCTGGCGCGGCTGCGCAGCCTATGGATGGGCGGTGCCGATGCCGCGGCGCTGGAAGCGGAAGCCAGACGCATCCACGCCGAGGACCTGGCGCAGAACCTGCACATGGCCGAGCTGGGCGCCGAGCTGCTTCCCGAGAAGGCGACCGTGCTCACGCATTGCAATACCGGCGCGCTCGCCACCGGCGGCCACGGCACCGCGCTGGGCGTGATCCGCACGGCTTACGCCCAAGGCCGGGTGGCGCAGGTCTATCACACCGAGACGCGGCCCTGGCTGCAGGGCGCGCGGCTCACCGCCTGGGAGTTGCAGCGCGAGGGCATTCCCGCCCGGCTGGTCGCCGACGGCGCGGCCGCGCATCTGATGAAACGCCAACGGATCGACTGGGTCATCGTCGGCGCCGACCGCATCGCCGCCAACGGCGACACCGCCAACAAGATCGGCACCTACATGCTGGCGGTGGCCGCCCGGCAGCACGGCGTCAAGTTCATGGTGGTGGCGCCGTCCGGGACCTTCGATCCCGACTGCCCCTACGGCGAGGCCATTCCGATCGAGGAGCGCGAACCGCGCGAGCTGACCGAGTTCCGCGGCGAGAAAGTGGCCCCGGAAGGGCAGGACGCCTACAACCCGGTGTTCGACGTGACGCCCGCCGAGCTGATCGACGCGATCGTGTGCGAGCGCGGGGTGATCGAGAAACCCAGCGCGCGCAAGATCGCCGCGCTGCTGGCCGGCTGAAGCTCCGCCCGAGGAGATCCATGCTCTACGCCCTGGATGATCGCCGGCCGCAGATCGCGCCGGATGCCTTCGTCGTGGCCAACGCGACCCTGATCGGCTCGGTGATCCTGAAGTCGCGCGCCAGCGTCTGGTTCAACTGCGTGCTGCGCGGCGACAACGACGAGCTGATCGTGGGCGAGGAATCCAACGTGCAGGACGGTTCGATCCTGCACACCGATCCGGGCTTGAAGCTGGTCATCGGCCGCGGCGTGACCGTCGGCCACCTGGTGATGCTGCACGGCTGCACCATCGGCGACCGCACGCTGATCGGCATGGGCAGCGTGGTGCTCAACCGCGCGGTGATCGGCAGCCAGTCGATCGTCGCCGCCGGCAGTCTGGTGCCCGAGGGCAAGCGTTTCCCCGACGGCGTGCTGCTCATGGGCCGCCCCGCCAAGGTGGTGCGCGAGCTCGACGAGGCGGAGCGCCGTTACATCGCCTACGCCAACCGCGTCTATCTCGACAACGCCGAGCGCTATCGCACCGGCTTGCGCGCTCTGGAATCCCCCTGAGACTTGCGCGTCGTGGCGGCCATCGCCGGGCGCAGATCCAAGGG